>NZ_JAJAEG010000008.1:300287-338694 GCF_047445655.1 Lentzea alba | reverse complement strand
GGCACGCCACCCGAGGCATCGCCCAGATGCGCAACCTGACCATGACCGCCTGAACGGCCATTGGCCGCAGGCGGTGCCGCTGTCACCCGTCCCCGCCGACACTCTTGATCATTACGGGACAACCTTTAGGTGTGGTCCTCAGCGCTTGATTTCACGCGGCTTCAGATCGGCGCCGACTTCGGTGAAGGTGGCGCGGAGGATGTCGAGTGCCTCGTGTGCCTCTCGCGCCGTCAGGTTCAGTGGCGGCAGGAAGCGGAGAACGTTGTCGTTGCGGCCTGCCAGTTCGAAGAGCAGTCCTCGTCGCAGGCAGGTGCTGTGCAACAAGGCAGCGATCTCGTGAGCGCTGTGTCCTTGATGGGAGATGACCTCGGCCCCCAGCATCATGCCCAGGCCGCGAACATCGCCGATGAACTCGTGCTCGCTTGCCAACTCGTAGAGCCCGTTGAGAAGTCGCGAACTGATCTCGCGCACGTTGTCGAGTACACGATCTCGTTCGAACACCCTCATCAGTTCGGCGCCCGCTGCGAACGCCAGTTGGTTGCCGCGGAACGTGCCGGTGTGCGCGCCTGATTCCCATCTGTCCAGCCGCTCGTGGTAGAGAATCACGGACACGGGGTGTCCGCCGCCCAACGCCTTTGAGAGCACCACGACGTCCGGCTCGATCCCGTACTGCTCGAAGGCGAACCAGGTGCCTGTGCGGCCGCAGCCGCTCTGTACCTCATCCACCACCAATGGTATGCCCAGTCGGCGGGTCAGGTCTCGTACCCGTTGCGCGAACTCCTTGCGCGCAGGCACGACCCCGCCCTCACCCTGGACGAGTTCGAGCAGGACGGCGGCCGGTCTGCGCAGTCCTCCGTTGACGTCATCGAGCGCGTTCTCCAGGTATTGCACGCAGTTCACCGAACAGCTGTCGGGTTTGAGTCCGAGTGGGCAGGCGAAGCACGACGAGTAGGGGAAGAAGGCGACCCCTGGCAGCATGTTCTGGACTGGCTCCTTCGGGCCCACGAGTCCGCTGACCGCGAGGGTGCTCTGCGTGCTGCCGTGGAAGCCTCCCTGGAACGCGATCACCTCGCCGCGGCCTGTGTGGGTCTTGCAGAGCTTGATCGCGGCATCGACGCCGTCAGCGCCGGTCGGACCGCAGAAGTGGATTTTGTACCTGCCGCGCATAGCTGGCGGGAGTGTGCCGAGGATGAGGTCCGTGAAGGTGTCCTTCGCCTCGGACGGGAAGTCCAGCAAGTGCGTGTGGACGTCCAGCTGTGCGTGCGCTGCCGCGACGAGGTCCGGGTGATTGTGGCCCAAGGCCAAGACCCCCGCTCCGGTGAGGAAGTCGAGGAAGACGTTGCCGTCCGCGTCACGGAGGTAGGAACCTTCACCACCCGCGATCGCGATGGGGGAGTGCACGGGGTACGCGCGGGCGGAAGACTCACGCGACGCCTGGCGGTCGAGAAGGCGGCGTGACTCGGGTCCAGGCAGCGCGGTCATCACAGTCGCGCTGCGCTGCGGTGTTGCGGCTTTGGTACGCAGTGCGGCCTGGTCGATCTTCCCGTTGGAGTTGAGCGGGAACGCGTCGAGGTGGCGCAACTCGCCTGGGATAGCGGTGCGGGGGAGCACACAGGCCAGTTCGCGGATCAACGCTGCGGAGTCGCGAACCTCTCCTGTGTAAAAGGCGACCAGCTCGCCGTCGGCCGCCTGCAGTGTGACCGCCTGTACCACTCCGTCGCACGAGGAGACCGCGTGGTCGACCTCAGCGAGCTCGATGCGAACTCCCCGTACCTGGACCTGGCGGTCGTGACGGCCGAGGAAGTTGAGCTCTCCCTGCGCATTGACCCGCACCAGGTCCCCGGTCCGGTACCAGCGTGTGCCCGCGTGCTCTACGAAGCGGCCTTCATCGTGACGCGGATCCAGATAGCCCGAGAACGTCTGCGGACCCGCTACGCACAGCTCACCCGTTCCCTCGGTGACCGTGCCGCTGTGGTCCAGCAGAACGAACTCGAGGCCGCGGTGCAGAGCGCCGATCGACACGATTCCGTTCACGCTCTGCGCCGGGGACGCTTCGGGATCCCATCGGTGAGCACTGCAAGAGATCGTCAGCTCAGTCGGACCGTACAGATTCTCCACGGTGGACAATGGGGCGGCGGCCTGCCAGTCCGCTGCGTCAACGGCGAGCAGAGGCTCACCGCAGAACAGACTCCAGCGCAGCGTGGGGAACGCGCCCGGCTCGAGCCGCTTCCACCGTCGCGCCAGCGCGATGGCACTGGGAGCCGAGAACCAGACCGTGACACCGTGCCGCTCTAGGTAGCGCGGCAGTGACGCCATAGCGGTGGACGGGATGGTCACGAGAGTGCCGCCGCACCCCCAGGCGGCGAACATGTCGAACATCGCCAGGTCGAAGGTGAGATCGAAGTTCTGGGAGAAGACATCGGTAGGCTGGAAGGAGTACCGCTCATGCACGACGTGCAGGTAGTGGTCCACCTGGGAGTTGGTCACGGGCACGCCTTTCGGTGCACCAGTGCTGCCGGACGTGAACAGCACATAGGCCACCGCTGCCGGATCGGACCAGCTCTCAGGGCCGAGGTCTGCCGGGCCGTCCATGCCGACTGCCACCGGCAGATCTCGCAACACCTCTGGGGCCGACTGCAACATGGCCAGTCCGGATTCGTCGGCCACCAGTACGGAAACGCCGGCGGCAGCAACCATTTGCCGCAAACGCGGCGCGGGGAAGTCAGGGTTCAGCGGCACCGCCGCGCCACCGCACAACGCTGCCGCCAGCACTCCGACGTAGCCTTCTGCGGACCGTCGGGCGAGCACGCCGACGCGTGGCCTCACGGGGCCTGTGACAGCGAGGATTCCGGCTGCGGCTCGCCGAGCACGGTCGTGCAGGTGCTGGTAGCTCAGTTCAACTGTGCCCACTCGCAACGCGATCCCGTCGGGGTTGGCGGTGTATCCGAGCAGGAACCAGTCGGCCAGTGATCGGGTCCGGGCTTTCGAGGTGGTCATGTCGTGGTTTTCCTGTTGACGGCTCGGGAAGTAGGACGGGTGGCGCGCGTGCTGATCCAGCAGGCGAGAGGGAAACCGGTAACCGCGCTCGTCGCTGCAGCCAGCGACAGCGTCCAGTACAGGAACTCGAGCGGTCCGTTCGCGGTCACCACCGTGCCGATGGTCAACACGGCGGCGAAGTACCCGACGTTGAGCAGCAGCGTGAACACCCCGAAGCCGAGCTGCTGCACGACGGTGAACGCGGTGACCACGATGCCGGTGGCGCCGAAGGCAGGACCGACGATGTCCAAGTACTCCGCGACTGCCGTGCGGGAGGCGGTGTCGGTCGTGAGGAGTGCTGCGATTGGTGGTCCAGCGACCAACATCAACAGTGTGAGCAGCCCGTAGCCGATGGCCGCCTGCGTCGTTCCGCGTCGGAAGACCGACCTGGCCCTATCCCCGTCCCCAGCCTCGAGCGCACGGTTCATCAGGGTGCCCATCGTGATCCCGTAGCCGAACGCGGGAGCCAGTGCCAGCCCCTCCAGCACCGTGCCGAGCGCCACCGCCGTGACCGCGTACGGCCCGAATGGAGTCGCGATCGACACGAGTGCCAGAGTGACGAGGAACAGCAGGATCGACACTCCTGCCGTGGGAAGGCCGATGCCGAGAAACACAGGAAGCACCCGCGTGACAGGGTCGCCCGCCTGATTCTGGTTGAGCAGTCCTCTCCGGTACAGCAGTACCGCACCGAGCACGAACTCGGCACCGCCCGCGATCACGGTCGCGATGGGCAACGCAGCCAGACCTAGTCCCGCGGTGAGGCCCAGCGCACCGACGGTGCCGGTGTTGACAAGGACGTGGCCGGCGGTGAGCGCAGTGCTCGCCCCAACGGCGCCCGCACCGCGGAGAGCCGCCGACACCAGTTCGCCTGCGATGGCGAACGGCAACGCGAGAACCATCGACAGGAGGAGGAACGCCAGGGGAGGATCCAGCACAGACGTGAGGAACACGCATCCTCCTACCAGGACGGCCGTGACAGCGCTCCCCAGGCCGAACAACCGCACCAGAAACCCGCGCACCTGCGACGGCTTGCCGGCCCCGAGCGCACGAGCCGTCGCGACCTGTGCGGAAGTACCAAGTCCGATGATCACTGCGAGCAGTGCGAACGCCGCGGGTTGGTAGAGACCACGTACGTGGAGACTGTCACCAGACATCCTGCCGACCAGTGCGACCGTGAGGATCGGCGCACTCGACAGCAGGAGGTTCTGCACCGTCAGGGTGATGCCGGAGCGGGCGACTGAATCTCGTTCGGCCCGCGAGAACAGGGCGCTCATGGCAGCAACACCGGCAGAGCGTCAACCTGCAACTGGACCCAACCTTCCTGCGCGTCGTCGCGCGTGTGCAGGACCACCACGTCCCCAGCGCGGACATCGTCCGAGGCCACGGCTCTTGTGAACCCCAGCCACGCGTCGCAACTGCGCCTTCCTGTTATGTGAACGGATCCCTTCGAAGTGGGTGGCGAGCCGGTTCCCCACGCCGACACCTGCGTGCCACCAGGACCGGGGTGGACCCGCATGGCCACGGCGGACAGCTTTGGAGGCAGCGCGCTCTCGGTCGTCACCACCTGCTCGTCCACCAACAGGAGGGCGGCTCCAGCCGGGGACATGGACCAGCTGAGAAACTCGAAGATCGCACTACCCGACAGGGCTTCCAGGTGGGTCAGCACCAGCGCGTCGGTGACCGACGGGTGGTCGTGCACCAACGTCGGCAGGAAGGCGACGAACGGGTCGGTCTCGATGCCGGATCGCGCCACGTAGAGCGGTTGTGGATCTGCGACGGCTGTTACGCGGCTGAGAGCTCGGTCCGCGACGGAGCCATCCTGGTCCAACCGCAGATAGCGCAGGTCAGTCGCCGACACACCCAGCCGGTCGGCGATGTTCTCGACATCAGAGATCAATCCGGCCAGGTACCGGTCGTCTGCGAAGGCATCGGCCGGGTGGTAGCTCGGATCAGACCGGATCACGCTCGTGATGGCTTCGACGCGTAGCTCATCCATGAACGGTCTCCTGCAGATAGCCACGTGCCACGGCCAGCCGCTGCATGTTCGCGGTTCCGTCCATGAACTCGAATCCGCGCGCGTCGCGGGCCCATTTCTCGAGCAGCGGGTGGTCGGCCCAGCCACCGGGCCCCGCCGCGCGCACGGCCCATGCCGCCACGTCGGTGACCAGCCTGGTGCCGGACAGCTTGGCGATCGACGACACGTGTGAGCGGAGCGGATCCGAGTCGAGCGCCGACGCCGCGTCGAAGACCGTCCACTTGGCGGCCTCGATCGCGAGCCCCACCTCGGCGAGGGCCGGAGTGCGTGGGAACTCGGCCATGATGGTGTCGTGCAGTGCCATCGCCGTGCCCACCGCCATCGCGCCAATCTGCGTGCGCACCTGGTGGAACGTGCGCAGCGCGCCCCACAACCCGCGCTGGGGCGTGCGGAGGTGCTCGCCGAGCATGTTCGACCGGCATACCTGCACCTGGTCGAACGTCATCTCGCTCAGGTCCGCACCGCGCAGGCCCAGCATGGGCATTGAGCGCGTTGTGACGCCCTCGGAGGGGAGCTCCAGCACAACGGCCCGTATGCCCAGTACCGAGTCGCTGGTGCGCGCGAACACGACGCCGATGCCACCCCGGTCGCCGTTGCCGATGTAGCGTTTCTCGCCGATGAGGACGAGGTGATCGCCGTCTTCTCCGAGGGAGAGGCGAGTCGTCAGATTCGCCGCGTCACTACCCGCCCCCGGTTCGGTCATGGCGAAGAAGGTCCAGGTTCTGCCGTCCGAAATGCGGCGGTAGAATCGCTCTTGTTGTTCGTCACTGCCCAACAGGTCGACGACCAGTCCCGCGAGCGCAGGGCCGGGGCACGCGAGCACGCCGGCCGCATCGCCCCTGGACAACGCGGTGATCGACACGATGCGCTCGAGACAGGTGCGCCCGATGTCGAAGGGAAGTTTCAGTCCGTCCGCGCGGAACTGCTCCGGCGTGCAGAACACGCGATTCAGCGCGAACGCCGTGGAACCCAGGTGCCTGTCCACATCGCCAGGTGCGGTATCGATGGCGAGTGCGCGCGCCCGCAAGTCGGTGGACGCTTCCGCGCACATGTCCTCGATGCGGCGCAGTTGCGAAGTCAGCTCCACATCCGGACCTCCGTCCCGGGAACCCAGCTGTTGGCCGTCAAGGCGGAAACCAGGAGGGCGGCGCCCCAACGGTCAGTGGTGTAGCCGCTTGCGCCGAACAACATCGAGATCGACCAGTCGAGCCGGTCGATCTCGCTGTGCACGATCGCGGCGAACTCCGGAGTCGGTGACCGATCGAGCAGAAACGCCCTGTGGCGCAGCAGATCGATCTCCACCACAGTGTCTGCGACACTGCCGGTGACGAGCTGGGCGCGGATCAGAGGTTCGCCTGCCGATTTCCGCCCGGACAGCCGGCGGGCAGCTGCGGACAGTGCAGCTGCGGACAGGCCCAGTCTTGATCCGGCGAGTCGTCCGGCCAACGAGAGGGTGTGTACGGGGCCAGCCCCAGGGACGCGAACGAAGGCGATGCCCTCGGCCTCAGCGTGGGGGTGCGGCACCGCCTCGAACGGAGAGCTTTCCGCCCAGGCAAGGGGAACCGCAGCGACCCGGCCGGGCGCGGCGGCCACGACGTCGACACGGTCCAGCGCCGCCTCCAACCCCGCCGCGAGACCCCGTTCCTCGGCTGTCCGCGCGCACAGCTCGACCGCTTCGCGTGTCACTCTTCCTCCACCACCTCGACGATGAGTGCGTGGAAGTACGCGCCCTGCCCCACCGACAGCAGCGCGCACAGGTCGCCGGGGCGAAGCTTTCCCAGGCGGTCGGCGTACTCCAGCGACGTCAGCGCGTCCAGTCCGTAGACGTGCCCTTGCGACGGCAGCAGGTCGAGGAGGAACCGCTCGTGCGGGATGCCGACCTGTTCGCTGAACACCTTCCATGCCAACGCGTTCACCAGGTGCGGCATCACCCAGTCGACATCTTTGATCGCGATGCCCGCGGTGTTCGCCGCTTCTGCCAGCACGTCGAGCACCAGCTCTGCACAGGCGCGGCCGAAGAGCCTGAGATCGTCGGCGTCCATCCGCATCCCTCGGCGGAAACGCGGGTCCGTGCGGGACGCGGAAGCCACATGTCTGTAGCGGACTCCTTCCCGTGCGACGGTGAACGCCCCCAACGCGTCGCCGAGAACGGTCAGGCGGGGGATGACCCGCGCGACGCTCGTGGTGGCACCGAGGTCGCCCGCCAGCACCAGCACCTTCCGCTCCGGAAACTTCCGCACGTAGTCGCGTGCGAGGTCGACTGCCCGCAATGGTGCGGTGCAAGCTACCCCGGAGATACCGAAGAACGGCGTCGCCTCAAGATCCAGTTGCTTGAGCACCCGCTGGGCGAATCCCGGCCTGAGGCTGACCTCCTGTGTCATCAGTGAATGTCCATAAAGGACCAGATCGGCTCCTCCTCCGTCGGCGAGTGCACGGCGGCCGGCCTCCACCAGCAGGTCGTCCATCTGCTGATCGAGCGGCCACGAAGGTGAGTCCCGCAACTTGAACATCCTGGTGAACACCTTGATCTCGGAGGCGCTGCTGCCGCTTGCGCGCAACACCTCCTCCACCGAGTCCACGGTGTCTGGCACGGAGATCGCGAGCCGGGACAAGCCGATGCCGGTCATGGTGCAGGGTCCGGGACGAGCTTCGACTCAACGTAGTCGGTCAGGCTGCCCACGCTCTCGAATACACCCGCCCCCAGCTCGTCGGGTTCGATGTCGATGGCGACCTCGTCCTCCAGCGCGAGCAGCAGCTCGATGATCGTCGTGGAGTCCAGCGCCAGGTCCTCGAAGAGACGAGCGTCCTCGCCCAGTGAACGTGACTCCCTCTTCGTCACCGCGGCGAGGGCGTTCTGGACGTGCTGGAGAGCGGTGCTGCGCGACATGGAATCACTTTCCGTTCGGGGTGGTGTCGGGGAACTCGCAGAGGATCTGGCGGGCAAGCACGTCGTCGACGGTGTCGCGGTCGCGGACGAGCCGAGGCACACCGCCGAGGACCACGACCTCTGCCGGGTGGCCGTGCCCGAGGAACAGCCCAGGCGAGGCCGTTGGGCCGTAGGCACCGGACATCAGCACCCCGACCAGATCACCCTTGCGAAGCGGCGGGAGTTGGGCGTTCTTCGCGATCACGTCGTTCGGTGTGCACAGTGGGCCGGTGAGGTGCCATGGGCCGGTGGGCTCGTCGGTTTCCCGGCTCAGCAGCGCGACGGGGAAGTTGCGCTTGACGAATGAACCGACGCCAACAGCTGCCATGTGCTGATGTGTCCCGCCGTCGGTGATGGCGAAGTCCTCACCCAGTGACCGCTTCACCGAACGGACTGAGACGAGGTACGTGCCGCAGCGAGCGGTGGGGAACCGGCCGGCTTCCATGATCAGTCTGGTGTTCGGACGCATCGATCGGAACGTGTCGACCGCCTGGTCGAGCTCAACCCCGAGCTGCTCTACGTCGAGTTCGGTCTCGTTCTCGAAGTAGGGGACACCGAGTCCGCCGCCGATGTCGACCGCGTCCAGCGGAATCCCCGTCGATTCGGCCACTCTCAGCGCGAGGTCGAGAACGTACCGAGTGTTGTCCGCAACGGCCTTCGCGTCGAGTATCCGGGTGCCGAGGTACGCGTGGACGCCACGCACGCAGGCGTGGGTGAATTCCCTGAGCCGTGATCCGGAACTCAGTACCAGTTCCTCGTCAACCCCGAATTGGCGGGGTTTGCCACCCATCGTGAGGCGCGCCGCGGACGGTGGGCGAGCGGGATTGATCCGCAATAGAACACGTTGGCGGCGCCCGCTTTCCTCAGTCAGCTCGTCGATCAGCTCCAGTTCCTCGAACGACTCCGCAACGATGGCGTACACCCCGGCATCGAGGCAGGCCGTCAGCTCGGCCTCGTTCTTGCCCGGTCCCAGGAAGATGATGTTCTCCGGGGCGGCGCCTGCTTTCAGCACCGTTCGCAGCTCGGCCAGCGAGGACACCTCCGCCCGCGCACCGGCCCGGCGCAGCAGGTCGAACACGGTGATGTTCGGGTTCGCCTTGAGGGAGTAAAAGATCTCCAGCGGTTCCGGTGCCAGTGCGCGCAACGTGCTGAAGTCGTCCAGCAGCACGTCACCGTCGTAGACGTACAACGGAGTGCCGAACTCGGCGGCCAGTGCGTGAAAGTCGAGGCTCATGTGCGCACCGCGCCTAGGGCAAGGCGCTTGGCGAACTCCGCGCGCAACGTGGCCGCGTCGGCCGCGTCCGCACCGATGCACAGGACTCCCACCCGGCCGCGGAAGGTCTCACCCTCGGTTGCCCCGGCGTTGACAGTCGCGAAGTTGGTGATCACTACGCCCCTGCGGTCGCCAGCGGACATCAGCAGGTCCCTGACCGGCCAGGTGAAGTCGGTGAAAGTCCTCGGACTGTCGAAGGTGACGTCGATCGCGCCTGCCTCGGCCGCCGCGTCCGCGGGCAGGAGCCGTTCGGCGATGGCGTTCTGGTAGTTCGCCATGTTCAAACGGGCGTTGATCTCCAGGCAGGGATGCAGCGTGCCATCGGCCGAGAGCATGGCGTCGACCCCGACCACACCGAAGTAGCCGTGCGCGAACAGATCCGCGCCGATGAGATCGGCCGCCCGGTGGATCTCACCGGAAACCTCGTCGGGCAACGCGACCGGAAACTGATGACCTCGATGGACCCCGGAATCCACCACGGCGGCTTTGATGGTCTCGAAGGCGATCGCGCCGTCCCGGCTGATCACGAACTGGTAGTTCAGATCGGTGACCTTGTCCACCCACTGTTCGACCACGAGATCAACCGCGCCGCCGCGCTTGCGCAACATCGTGACGAACCGTTGGGCGCGAGATTCGTCGTCGAAAACCGCCATACCTCTGCCCGAGACGCCCAATGCCTCCTTGAGGACGACACGTCCTCCTGGGAGCAGGAAGGTCCGGATCGCCGCCTCCACCTGGTCGACGTCGGAACACGACGCTCCAGGAACCTGGCGAAGGCCAACGCGTGCCACTAGTTCTCTGCCGAACACCTTGCTGTTGACCGCCGCACAGACGTCGGCGCCAGGAACGGCGAGCGGCAGTCCCACACGCTCGGAGAGGAGCTGTTCGTGCTTCGAAACGCCGAGCGGCAGCAGGTAGGTTCTTCCGTCTGCCAAAGCGCGGAGCTCATTCATCAGGCGAGGTGACGCCAGAACGTCTTCGGTCACCCGCCGGGCGGGCTCGGAGTTCTCCGGACACAAGATCGGCGCGCCCACGACCCCGAGTGCGGCCAGGTACGCCCGGTAGTCCGGGGCGAGCTGTTCCTTCAGGATCAGGGCGTCTCCCGCGTCAGCCAGGAAGAACCCCAGTTCCTCCATGCGGTTCACGGTCGCCGCGGTGAAGTTCACATTGGCACCAGGAAGCCGAGGCCGCCCTTCCGCCCAGTCACGCTCGACCTCGAAGTTGCCCAGATACACGAAACGGGCTTCGAGGTCTCCGACCAAGGCCAGTTTGAGCCGATCACTTGATCTCATCCTGGCCCTCCGAACATCCGCTCGTTTCAGGTGCGCTCGGCGCGGCCGGCCTCTGCGCGAAGTAACGTCCGAAGCGGACTGGGAACTCTGCCCGCGTCTCGGTCCAGAAGTACGTGTCGCGAATCTGCCCCTCGGTGAACTGGGCGCTTGACGCGACGACCTGCGCCCGGTCGGTGATCGTGGCACCCGTCGACATCATTTCGTTCCCGCTGTAGACCTCGTTCAGAACACTGCGCATGTTCAGCGTTCCGAACGCGTGCTCGTAGGTCTTGAGCATCGCTATCAGACCGAACCCGAACCGGTAACTCGGCAACGTGATCATGCCGATCTCACAGGTGCGGTTCGCCCAGTCGACACCGAGCAAGTAGTTGTACGCGACCGTTTCACCGTCCGGTCTGGTCAGCACGAGCTCGATCCGATGTGGATTGCGCCCCTCCACGACGTCTGTGAAGTACGCGGTGAGCGCGCCCTCGTCGTAAAGGGCGGGCAGACTGCTGATGTTGCGACGCACCTCGGCGTCAGCCATAGCGGCCACACGTCCTGGAATATCGGAGTGTTTGAGGTGCCGCAGCTCCAGCAAGTCGATCAGCGACCGTCTGCTCGTCATGAGCGAACACCACTCTTCTCGCCGAAGCTGTGGTGAAGCACCACTTCGTCGTGGTGAAGGTGATCGCAGTAGCGCCGTGCCCGGAGTCTGCCGACCTCGGTGAACCCGGCCGCACGATATATGTCCACAAAACTGGAGTCCGCTCGCAGCACGCTGACGAACGACCCGATTCTGGCGGCAGTGCTCAGCAGATCCAGATGTGCAGCCAAGATCAGCCTGGCGTGCATGTCGCTGCGCGCGCTGACGGACACCGTCGCCTGGCGGCGGTTCATCGGGTTGACCGCGTACCCGGCGAAGCCGATGGTGCTGCCGTCCACCACGGCCGCGACCAGGCTAACGTCCTGTTCGTTCAGTCGAGCGATAAGCGCCGCCGGGCTGTAACGTGCGACCTGAACACCGAAGAACTCGCCACCGGCTCGGCACAGTTCGCCTGCGATGTCGAGGTCGCTGCTCCTGGCGATCATGTCTGTTCGCGAATTGCTCATCGCTCGCGCACCAGACCCCAGATCTGCCGGTCGACCGGGCTGCCGTCGACTCGCGCACCGTGCGGCACGACGGCCTCCAGCGCGAACCCGCGGTGACGCAGAAGAGATTCGATGTCATAGTGAACAGGCGTTACCCAGCCCTCCAAACGAGTCAGGTTGAATCGCTCGAACCCGATCCTGATCACGTCTGCGAGCAGATCATGCAGCCGGGAGGACGGTGAGTCGTCCAGCAGACGCACCTCCAGTCGACTGCGGCCGTCAACCCAGTCGATGTCGGCGAAGGACACCAATGCGTACCCAGATGAAACCACCTGGTGTGTCATCGTCCGTTCAGGCGGAAGCGCGTCGTGGAAGAGCGGCACGCGCCGGTCATCGCGAAACGACACCATCTCGCGGTGCAACCACCGGCCATCGTGAAACTCGTCCACTCGATGTCGGTAACCAGTGAGTGGAGAGAGCGCTTGCTCGGTCATGCCGCATGCGGCCGTACGTAGACATCCGGCGAATATGTTCGTGAATACACGATCGTTCCTCGCACTCTGGTGCCGACCTCGGCAGTCTCTTCGATGGTGCCTTCGCGGGTAAACCCCATTGACATGGCTGCTCGGTTGCCGAGTTCATCGAAATCGAGCACGGGAAACGCTACTCGGATGACATCATTCTTGCTCGACAGGTACCCGAGAATGGCGTTGTAGCCCTCGATCCAACTGGTGATCGGCAGATCATCTCGAAGTCGGTAGGCCAGTTGGTAGAATCCACTGAAATGCGATATTCCCCAGTTGTGGGGGTCGAGGCTGCGGAACGACCACATGCCCGCGAGCAGCCCGCCGTGCTCGATAAGCCGGGTTCGATCATCGAGTAACGCGTCGATGGCCTTCGCATCCAGAAGCTCGGGAATATTGGTCCTGAACAGAAAGTTTCCAGAGTTGAACAAGTCGTACAAGTCCTCGCGGCAGGGCGAGATCGGACGCTGCCTCAAGGGCTGGCCTGAGATTGACGACATGGTTCAAGCTTCCTTGGGGTACGGGAAAGAGACGTAAGCTCCTCAAGGAGCAGCGGGCTGCACGACGTGCTCGATCCGGGCTTGTTGTACAGGAAATGTCATGACCGGCGAGCTTGATGGCAAGGGCGACATGCATGACATGCACTTGCGGGCGCTCTTTTGTGCCCATTTCGTCGCGTTGCCGCCTGAGGAGCTTCTGGATCGAGCCGAATCGCAGGGTCGTCGTGAGGCGCTTGCGGACGATGCGTCAGACAGGTTCCACTGCCAAGGTGCTCCTGTCCGGCGCGTGATGGCATGGGGGCCGACCGCCATGGACAGCCGAAGTTTCTGATGGACGCCGAGGCATGAATCGGCACTCGGTGATGAGCCTTCCGGCGCAGAGTCGATGGCCGGTGAATCTCATGTTTTTTGGTGATCTTTCGGGAGCTGCGAGCAGTTTGAGTGACGGCGCCTGAATCATCGTTCGCCGGTCGGCTGTGCCGGCTGCGGCAGCACACAGATCTGCGCACGTTTAGATGCGTTGTTGCCAGTAGATCGTCGCTTCGGGCCTTCGGGCCTTCGGGGCGCAGGTGGCGGAGTCGAGTGCGGGTGGGAGGCACGGACCTGGCCATCGCCGTGGCGGGTCCGCCCGGCAGCCTTGCCTTCTCCTCTTGTCACCTGACGGAGAGGGGCACACTTCCCTGCGCCGACAGTGCTCCGGTCGCGGAGTACCGCGCCTGGCTGCTCGCCATGCTGAACCGCCGCCGTCCCGAGGCGTTCATGTGCTTCTCCGACGGCGGCGCGGCCGCGATGAACGCCTTGCGGGACGAACTGCCCGTGGACGTCACGGTCGCGCTCCCCGGCAGGACCGCGTTCGAAGCGGCGGAGGACAAGGGCGTCACCCTGTCGGTTGCGAGAGCTCTCGGAGTCGCGGTGCCGACAGGGCGCGTACTGTCCGACCCCGGTGAGATCTCCTCTTACGCGGTCGAGCTCGGCTTTCCGGTGGTGATCAAACCGACCAGGTCTTGGCAACGGACCGGGGAGCCCGGCGCGCGAGCGCACGGCCGACGGCTATCGGGCGCGCTGGTCCAGGACCACCACGAGCTCCAGACGGTGTCCGTCCCGGCTATCCGGTGCTGGTGCAGGAGTAGGCGACCGGAGCCAGGCTGGAAATGGCCCTGGTGCGCGGCTGCGGGCGATCCGCGCATGTCCAGCCCACGCTGCTCCTCATCGCGGACTACCTGACACAAGCCGAGCGGGCGCTGGAGTCGCTGCCCGAGGGACCGGCGCGGGAAGTGCTCGCCTCGTCGGCGCGTAGTTACGTGGCGCGCTGTCCCTCAAAGTCGCGCCGGAAAACCGTCAGCGGGTGCTGCGGACCTGGCACGAGGAGATCCTCGATGCCAGCGTCTGACGAACCCGCTTGTCTGCCGTTCGGGTTGTGGTGAAGTGCGTGATTGTCATGACCTGGCTGCCGGTCTCCAGCGGAGATATCCATGACGAGGGACGGCAGGTGAAACCCGCTGAGACCAGCCCGGCGGTCGCCGTTGACCGCGCCCGTTCGGCGGCGTGGGCACCATAGCGCTCAACATTGGAGAAATGGCTGCGGGAGCTGAACCCGAAGCTCCTCCAGGGACCGCGGGAGCAGCCGCTGCGCCTACCCGGGTATGGCTTACGAGGCAGAAGGGCGGCGGATCCAGTTCCATGAGCTCCCGAAGTAGTCCGAGGCACGTGGGAAGGAGGGCGTGAGACCGTGTGGGATCCCCGGTGGCGGACATGCCTTCTCGATGCGCGACAAGGAATCCGCATGCGGGCCGCTCGGTGCTCTGTTCGTCGTCGCGGTTGTGTTGTGCAGCATCACCACAGATGACTACGACGTGAAGAACGAACTTGACGGTACCGAGGCTTGCTGAACGGCACTGACCCTGGCGGCGAGACCCACTGGACGCCCTCGTCGCGATCCGGACGGTTACTTGTGCAAGAGCGACCATTGGGAGCACTGCCACGTGTCGACAGTGCTCCTGGTCAAGCGCCTCTCAAGGGCGACCTCGTCGACAGCTCCTTTCGCAAGCGGTCTTGAACGGGGCCGCCGACACGGCCCACCTCATGCGGTCACCGATCGAGCGGTGCAGTAAGAGTCTTCGAGTGTCAGCCGCTCCCCGATGCCGTCAATTCGTGGCCGTGGTGGTCGCCCTGCGCTTCATCACGAGCGGTACTCGGGCCGTGACGACCAGCGGTCGTACGTGTGTTTGTTGACTGGCAGCGCCCGTNTAAGAGTCTTCGAGTGTCAGCCGCTCCCCGATGCCGTCAATTCGTGGCCGTGGTGGTCGCCCTGCGCTTCATCACGAGCGGTACTCGGGCCGTGACGACCAGCGGTCGTACGTGTGTTTGTTGACTGGCAGCGCCCGTTTCTGCAGGTCGCGCGACCGTGTGCTTCCTGTCGGAGCCGCACCGGGGGCACCACGTTGATCAAGCGTTTTCGCAGGTCAGGATTAGTGTGCCCCAGCCATGAGTCGAGATTCTGCTCATGACTCGCCGGGAACGGTCGATAGCTCGGCGTTGCTTCTCCTCCTGTGCTCTGGGTCTGGCCCATTTTGATGGACACCTGAGATCAGGAGCTTTGCCAGGGAGTTCAAGGCGGAGATCGTCGAGCAGTGCCAGCGTGGTGACCGCTCGATCACCCAAGTCTCGAAGGACTTCGACTTGAATGAGAACGCTGTCTGCGAGAAGGCCAGGCAGGCCGCGCGCGACGACGGGAGCGGAGTAGTGACGAGGACGCTGAGCTGGCCGCACTGCGGTGGGAGAACCGGCGGCTGCGTGAGGACGGGGGAGATCCTCAAACGGGACGGCTTTCTTCGCGCCGAGGCAGCGGTGAAGGTCTACTGTTAATGGAGACCGAGAACCCTGGCGGTAGCGGCAACGTCGGGCGTGCGTGCGAACTGCTCAAGGTCTCCCCGAGACGTCTGCTACAACCAGCGCACCGCAGGCCGTCCGGGCGTGCGCGGGCCGATGCCGTGTCGACCGAGAAGATCATCGAGGTCCATGACGAGTCGAACGGCACCTATGGGATGCCGTGGATCCGGCCTGAGCTCACCGACCAAGGGCATCCGCACCCCCATAAGCGCATGGCCCGGCTCCTGCGCGAAGCCGACCGGGCGGGACGAGCGCCGAAACGGTGGCGCACCCCCAGGACCCCTGACTCGGCCGCGACCACCTGGCGACCGGATCAATCGGGAATTCTCCTGCAATGCAACATAGACCAACAGCAGGTGGCGCAGGGACATCACCTACATCAAGACCTGGAAAGGGCTGTACCTGGCCACCGTGATCGACCTCGGCGCTCGGTGCGCACGCGGTCAGCCGGGCTTCAGCCGACCGTGTGCGCAGCGAGGTGGTCGAGCGGGGCCTGCACAACGCCGGCACCCAGCGCCGTTCCGAGCAAGGGTGATATTTCAGTCCGGCTGGGGCGCTCGCTGCTGAGGTGACCTGGCCGGCCAGGTTGGACGCCAAAGGCCGTTCGCCGATGTGTGCAGGCCGCCAAGCGGCTGGGTGACTCACTAGGGTGGCGACCGCCAGCGTCAGAACAGGCCTGACCGGACTACCCGACGATTCACGCGGTCTTCCCCCGACACCGTCGCCAATACCTGCGTCGCCCACGTCATCTACAACGCGACGTGGAACGTGTGCCAACGGCGACCGCAAGAAGATCGCCATAGCCATGAACGGGATCTACACGGCACCCATCCTCGAGGCCGTGGAGCTCGGCGTCGCCGAGTCCCACGAGCAGGCTCGGGGTAGATCGGGCAGCGGCCGAACTCGCGTGCCGACATCCCATGCTCTGGTGTTCACGAATCCCTGTGGCCGAGAACTCGATCGAGAACCACCTTAGGGTGATGGTCGGAGTTGTCGCCTTCCTGTGCCCGCCACGCAATGTATTGGTCGGGGCGCACAAGAAGCGCTTCCACATCGTCATACACGGCCGCCGGCGGTAGCTCGGCCTCGGCGATTGGAATACCCCGCTCACGAGCATGGTCCACGAAGGCGCCGAACCTCGAAGAACGGTGAAGGAGTGTCAGTCCTGCGCCGAGCAGGTCGTATGCAGACTGTCCACTAGGGAGCCAAACGTGAGGCAGGCGCCTGCCTGCCCGCGTCGACGCGACATGCGTGGTGATGTCCTCGTCTGCACGTTGCGGTGCAGTGTCGTCGGCAAACACGATGGGCGAATTGGAGTAGTCGTTGCCGAGCACCAAGCCCAGGCTGTGGAACTCGGTCCTCATCGCGTGCTGCACTGCGACCGCCAACGCGGTGTGCGTGTCTGCCTTCTGCTCGGTTGCGCTGGCTCGCAGGCCCAGCATCGCGCGCATGTTGCGTGTCGTCGCCTCAATTGTGCGCTGGGCGACCCTGCGTCTCTCCGATTCGTAGCTCTGCAGGAGATCAGGGCCGCCCCAGCCTTGCGTCACGGCCGCCAGTTTCCATCCGATGTTCACCGCGTCGCCGATGCCGGTGTTGTACCCGTGCCCGCCCCAAGGCGGATTCAGATGCGCGGCGTCCCCTGCCAGATGCACTCGTCCGGTCTGGAACGAGGTTGCCAGCTGCATCCGCGCCTGCCAGGAGTCCACACACAACACTTCGATGTCGGTCGGCTCACCTAGCAGTTCTTGCACCAGTCGCGCGGGTTCAGCCTGCGAAGCGCCGCTGGTGCCTGCCCACCACGTGTCTTCCAGGTCGAACCTGCCGAGCACTCCGGCAATCCCGGGAGCGAAGATCCAGTAATGGACGGCGGGCTGGTGGGGAACCCGCTGTGCCAGGCCGCGTGCCCGAAAGACGATCGTGACGTTGGTCTTGCCGTCGATGGAACCGGTCAGCCGCGCTCCGATCGCGTTGCGCGTCGGGCTGGTCGGGCCGTCGCAGCCGACGACGTGCTGAGCCGTGATGCGGTGGATCGTTGAATCAGCGCTTACCGCATCGACCACCACAGCGTCGCTGTGTTCGTCCAGCGAACGCAATGACCAGCCTGCGGCAAAGGTGACGGAGGGCAGTTCGGTCAGTTTCTCCCGGAGCACCTGTTCCACGACCGGTTGCGCGACCTGCTGTCCTGATTCCGCGAAGTCCGGGTGCGGCTCGGGCATCAGTCCGAAGCAGTCCGTGAACCTCGTGATCTCGGGGCCCAGAAGGGTAGCGCACACCGCGGCGTCCTGAGACCAGCGCACTGGCAGCGAGGCGCGGTTTCGCACCGTGTCGGCGATTCCCCAACGGCGGAAGTGCTCCATCGTGCGCACGCTGGACGTCTTGGCGCGCGGGCGGAGCGGGCTTACCTCCGTCCGGGGCTCCAGCACGACGCACTCGACATTTCTCGTTCCCAGTTCCACGGCGGTTGCAAGCCCCACCGGACCACCACCCACGATAACGACCGTTGTGCTGGAAGGAAGTTCACAGGTGTTCACTGCTGTTCCTCCGCGCCAGTGAAGAACTTGGTGAGCATCTCGTTGAACGGTGCGCCCGTGTTCTGTGTGCCGTGCCCACCGGGGACCACGATCCGCTCACCACTGATCGCGTCTGCCAGCGCGTCACTCACCGCTTCGAACAACGGACGCTCGCCGCCGCTGATGACCGCCTTTCGGTAGGGGGAGGCGAGCAGCACGCTCAAGGGCACCTCGGCCTCCCACGGCCACAGCGATCCTCTCAACGAGCGCGCCGCGTAGCTCACCAACTGTTCGGGCAGGGGATCGGGATAACGCATACCCGGCTCGATGATGGAGAACATCGTTCGAAAGAACTTCTCGGGATCTCGTTGCGTTGCAACGAGATCCCGCATCTGTTGTTCGTAGTCGTCCACAACCCGCTGTCCACGCGCCACCGCGCTCGCAGCACTTTCGACCAGCGTGAGCGAACGGACCGCATCCGGACGACGCGCCGCCGCGTGCATGGCACCGAGAGTTCCGTACGACTGCGCCACGAGATGTGCTCCGTCTTCCAGCAACTCGGCGATGATCTCGGCATCCTCGAGGTAGTTCTCGCCTGCTTCCGCCGGGCTTCCGTCATAGCCTGGACGGGACACGATGATCAGGCGCCACCTGTCTGCGAGCGAGAGCTGCGTTTGCCAGGACTCCGGGCCGCCGAACGCGCCGCCGTGCACCAGAACGACTGGTACACCGCTGCCGTGCTCCTCGACTCGCACGCCGCGAGGCCCGATGCGCCGGACCACTGCAGGATTGGTACCGCGAGGAGCTCGCAACGTCTCCATGACGCGATCCTCGATCTCGGCCAGAGTCGGTGAGCCGAGAAACCACGATGTCGGAACCGCTGTTCCGATCGCCGCCGAGGTTGCGTTCTTGAGTTCGACGGCGAGCAACGAGTCGACACCGAGGTCCTGCAGACCCACGTCGGTGCCGATCTCGTCAGTCGGCATACCGAGCACTGTGGACACCTTCTCGACCAGCACTTTGCGAGCGGCTGTGCGCGCGCCTGCCTCGTCATTCGCCTTGAGAAGCTCGGCGACCGCCGAAGAGCTACCAGCCGGCGACGGCACGACTGGTGCTGACGGGAACCGCCTCTTCGCGGACGTGACCGCCTGGAGCATGGTCGTGTGGTCGGTGGTCGCCAGGTGCACGCCCCGGAAGCTGGCTACGGACCGGCCGTTCTGCTCGAACAGAGCGATGTCGACGACGAGGGTTCCGGACGTGACGCTGAGGTCGCGCACCACGGTGTGGCACAGCAGCTCAACTCCAGCGGTGCTGCAGCCGTGATACTCGTAGTGTTCGATCTCGAGCAACAGCAGTACGTTTTCTCGCGGCCATTCGGTAGGCATGCACGCGAACACCGACTGAAAGGCGGTGTCGACGATACCGGGGTGCAGGAGGTATCCGTTCTGAAGCTCGGTGTCGTCCGCCTTCCGCAACCACGCCAGCACCTCGCCGTCGCGGCGCACAGCACGAGAAAGCCATTGCGCTGAAGGGCCGAGCTGTACGTGTCGTCGCCACAACCCGCGGTAGAAGGCCTGCCCGCTGATCGTGTCCGGGCAACGACCGATGATCGTGTCGATTTCCGCAGATCGAAGGTCGTGCCGACGTGGGCCTTCAAGGATGTAGGAGCCCTGGGCGTGGGTCGTCCACTCGTCGTTCTTCCTGCTGCAGTAGGTGAAAGCTCCGCCGGTGGGTTCTGGCGTTATCACCAGCTGCGTGGTGAGCCGGCCATCTTGCGGCACCAGAATAGCCTGGGGCACGACGAAGTTCGTGACGACGACCGACGAAGTCCCGTGCAGCTGTTGTGTTGCCTGTACCACGGCTTCGAGGAAGAAGCCCGCGTTGACGATGGTGGTATCGCCGGACACGCAGTCCGCCAGCGCGGGGTGGACCTCGGTGCTCAGCTCGGCGTGGAACTGCTCGATCGGAAGCGGGGACGACAGCCTCATCCCGATGAGAGTCCTGTCGGTGGCAGCCGGCGGCGGGACCGTGTCCCGGCTGGTGGGTGTGAACCAATGTCGCTTACGTTCGAACGGGTAGGTCGGCAACGAGATCCGGCGGCGTGCGAATGGAGCGTCGAACGCGTTCCAGTCGACGTTCGCACCGGCGGTGACGACCTCACCGAGTGCGCGCAGGAGCGTTCGCCAGTCGCCACGACCCCGACGCAGCGACGGGACCAGGCGGGGCCCGGCATCGCCGAGGTGGTCCTGCACCATGCCGATGAGGTGCGGCGAGGGACCGATCTCGATCAGCACCTGGCAGCCCAGACCGATCGCGGTGGCGACGGAGTCCGCGAACCGAACCGGCCGCAGAGCATGCTCACGCAGGTAAGACGCGTCGACCATGTTGTCCGGAACAACCTCGGCTGTCACGTTCGACACGAGGGTGGTCGTGGGCGCTTGGTAGTTGATACCGGCCGCGTACTTCTCGAAGTCGTTCAGCATCGGCGCGAGCAACGGCGAGTGGAACGCGTGCGACACCGCGAGGCGTTTGACACGCACTCCATCCTGTTCGAGCTGAGCCGACACCTCGGCCAGCGCGGCCTCGGTGCCGGACAACACCACCTGGCGAGGGCCGTTGATCGCGGCGACCACCAGCTCGTGCTCGCGCCCTCGGATGGCCTCGGCCACCTGCTCGGGAGAAGCGAACACGGACGCCATCGCGCCACCGGAAGGTAGTGCGTCCATCAACCGGGCGCGTTCCGCGATGACAGCGAGTCCGTCCTCGACGGTGAAGATTCCCGCGGCGCAGGCCGCAGCGTACTCGCCGACACTGTGACCCAGCACAACCGCCGGCCGCACGCCCCAGCGGCGCCACAGGCGGGCGAGCGCGTACTGGGTCGCGAACAACGCGGGTTGCGTGTAGCGAGTACGGGTGAGGAGCTCCTCATCGGAGCCGAACATGATTTCCAGCAGCGATCCTCCGAGGTGGTCGTGCAGTACCGCGTCGCAGTGGTCGAGATCGGCGCGGAAACCTGGCTCCGTGGCGTACAGCTCTTTAGCCATCCCCGTGTACTGGGCACCCTGCCCGGTGAACAAGAAGGCGATCTTCGGCTGCACTCCTGGCTTAACGGTTCCCGTGCACAGGCCTGGTGACTGCTCGCCGTCAAGGTACTGCGCGAGGCGTTTCGAGAGGTCCTCGAGGGTTGCCGCGCGAACAGCGAGCCGTTTGCCGAACCGGGAGCGGCCGGTGTTCAAGGTGAACGCGAGATCGCCCAGGTCCACGCGGTTCCCGGTCACGAAACCGTTAAGCCGCCGCGCCTGTTCCATGAGCGCTTCGCCGGTACGCGCCGACAGCACGACGAGGTGTTCGGATCGATCTGTCGTCCGCTCTCGCTCAGGAGGCTCAGGTGCCTCCTCCAGAATCATGTGGCAGTTCGTTCCGCTTGCGCCGAAAGAGCTGACGCCCGCGATCAACGGGGCGTCGTGTCGTCGCCATTCGACAGCGGTGGTGGGGAGCTCGACCGCGAGACGGTCGAGTCCGATCTCCGGGTTGACCTCGCGCAGATGCGAGAGCGGCGGGATCGTTTGCTTGCCCAGCACGAGCACTGTCTTGATCAGGCCCGCGATGCCGGCCGCCGACTCCAGATGCCCGACGACGGCCTTCGCGGCGCCGAGCAGGACAGGTTTGTCCTGTGGACGGTCCTGCCCGAGCACCGCGTTGATGGAGTTGACCTCGATGGGATCACCGAGAGCGGTTCCTGTGCCGTGAGTCTCGACGTACCCAACGCGGGAGCCCGGGACATCAGCTGCTGCCAACGCCCTGCGGATGACGTCCTGCTGAGCGTGCCCGTTGGGCACGGTAATACCGCTGCTACGTCCGTCCTGGTTGACCGCGGAGCCGCGGATGACGGCGAGGATCCGGTCGTCATCGGCGAGTGCGGCGGAGAGCCGCTTGAGCACGACCACCCCGCATCCCTCGGATCGGCCATATCCATCGGCGGCGCTGTCGAACGTTTTGCACCTGCCGTCGGCCGCGAGCATGTTCGCCTTGTCGAGCACGGCGAAGGCCTCTGGCGCCAGGAGTGCGTTGACTCCACCGGCGAGCGCTGTGGTGCATTCCCCTGCCCGCAGGCTCTGACAGGCGAGATGAACCGACACCAGTGAGGACGAGCAGGCGGTGTCGACCGAGAACGCCGGTCCCCGCAGACCCAGCCAGTAGGCCAGTCGCCCCGCGGTGAACGTCGATGCCGTCCCGGTGAGCACGTAACCGTCAAGATCGGACGGATTGAGGCCACCCATTGCGAGATGGGTGTAATCGAACCCGGTGACGCCCACGAACACGCCGGTCCTGCTCCCGGACAACGATTCCGCCGCGATACCGGCATCTTCCATTGCCTGCCAGGCGACCTCCAGGAACATGCGCTGCTGCGGATCCATGTGCGCTGCTTCGCGCGGTGAGATGCCGAAGTGTGCCGCGTCGAACTTGTCGATGTCATCGACGAACCCGCCTCGCCACTGGTTCGTGGCGGCGTCTTGGCGACCGACAGGTGGTTCCGATGCGACATTGGTTCCTGAGTTCAGCAGCTCCCAGTACTTCTCGGGAGTGTCCGCACCCGGTACGCGACATGCCATCCCGATCACGGCGATGGGTTCCGTACGAGCACGTTCGCTCACCTCGAGAGCGCCGCGAAGCTGGTGGATCTCGGTCAGGGCTTTGACGAGGACGTCCTGTGTCAGGTCAGCCATAGAACTCGGACACCCTCTTCCTGAGTGACGCCGAGCGGTCGATCTCGGCGGTCAACATGATCAACAGGTCGTTCTCCGTGAGATCGCTCATCGGTGGCAGCGTTGCGGGTTCGCTCGCCACCTCTGTCGCTATGGGGGTGCCGATGGGAGCGGTGATGAGCTGGTCTTTCGGGGCCGCCAGCACGTCCATCAACGCGGAGGTCAGCGCCTCGACGTTGGGCTGGTCGAAAAGCATTGTCGCCGGCAGGTCGGTGCCGAGATCGGACTCCAGCGCGCGACGCAACGCCGTGGCGGACAGCGAGTCCATACCCAACTGGAAGAAGCCTTCGGTGGGATCTACGTCTGCGACGTCGACCTCGAGCAGTCGCGCGGTGTGACCGAGCACGACGGACGTCAGGTCGTCGAGGGTCCAGCTCGCCCGTCCTGGATGGACAGTGGGCGGGACAGTCGCCTGCACCGGCTCGGCAACAGGTGCAGGCTGCTCGGAGCTGCTGTGAGCTCGCATGGCCCAGTACCGCTTGCGCTCGAAGCGGTAGGAGGGAAGGTCGACGAGCGATCCCAGGTCTGAGCCTGCTCGCCAGTCGACATCGACGCCCATGACGTGGGCTCGCGCCAACGCGCGCGAGCCATCGACGTCCACGACGAACGCAACGTCGCGGCTCTTCAACTCTCGCTCGACCGGCTGATCCCCGGTGAGCAGAACGACGAACGCGTCCTTGCGGCCGATCGCACCGGCGAACTCGGAATCGGCTGAGCTCGTCAGCAGCGGTCGAGGCCTGATGCCGTGGTTTGACCAGACCCGCAGCCGATCCGGCGAACCGCGGCCGACGAAGATCGAGTTTCGCCTACGCGCGACACCGGACACAACCTGCTCCGCAGCGCGACCATCTGCGACCGCGAGCATCCCGTCAAGGAGGGCTGCACGATCATGTCCGGAGACAACGGCCCTGTGCTTGTGCAGCGACCTGCGTGCCAGCGTCCAAGCGATGTCGGCGATGTCCAGCTCGGGATGCGCGTCGATGTGGTCGTGGAGGTTCCGAGCCTGGCTTCGCAGCGCAGCCTCGGTGTGTCCGGAGATCGGCCACGAGACCTCTGCAACCTGGCCAGTGGTGTGGCCGCTCGCTGCGTTGGCCGGGTCTCCCTCTTCGATGATCACATGAGCGTTGGTTCCACTCATGCCGAACGCCGAGACCGCTGCGCGGCGCGGCTGGGAACGCGTGGTCCACGGTTTGCTCTCGGTGAGCAGCCGCACGGTGCCGGACGACCAGTCGACCTGCGTCGTCGGCTGCTCTGCGTGCAACGTCGGCGGTAACGTCGCGTGACGGAGCGCCTGCACCGCTTTGATGACCCCGCCTACGCCTGCGGCGGCCAGGCTGTGCCCGATGTTCGACTTGAGTGAACCCAGCCACACCGGCCTGGATTCGTCTCTCTCCGCTCCGTACGTCGCGATGACAGCGTTGGCCTCGACAGGGTCGCCCAGGCGCGTTCCCGTGCCATGCGCCTCGACCAGGTCAACGTCACGCGCGCAGAGCCGGGCGTCGGACAACGCCTGCCGGATCACATCCTGTTGCGCAAGGCCGTTCGGTGCGGTCAGTCCGTTGCTCGCCCCGTCCTGATTCACAGCGCTGCCACGGACGACCGCGAGCACCGGATGACCTGCTCGTCGAGCGGCACCGACTGTTTCCAGCACGAGCACCCCGGCACCTTCTGCCCATCCGGTGCCGTCCGCGGCCGCGCCGAACGCCTTGCATCGGCCGTTCGACGACAAGCCGCCCTGCCGGCTGAACTCGGTGAACACCTCCGGGGTCGCCAGCACAGTCGCACCTCCAGCGAGAGCCATCGACGTCTCGCCGCTGCGCAACGATCGAACAGCCAGGTGCAGCGCAGTCAACGACGACGAGCATGCGGTGTCCACGGTCATGGCTGGCCCTCGCGTGCCGAGCAGGTAGGAAATCCGGCCGGACACAACGCTCGTTGCCAGCCCGGTCACCCGATAACCCGCCGCGTCCTCCGGCTGGTAGTCCTGCATGGCGATTCCCATGTACACACCGGTTGCGCTGCCGGACAGCGTCTGAGGGTCGATGCCTGCGCGCTCCAACGCTTCCCACGACGTTTCCAGCAACAGTCGCTGTTGCGGGTCCATCGCCATCGCTTCCGGCTCCGAGATGCTGAAGAAGGACGGATCGAAGTCGGCTGCTTCGGCGAGGAAACCGCCTTCTCTCGTGTATGACGAGCCTGAGCCGTTGATGCTGGCGGGATACACCTCAGCTGGCCATCCGCGGTCGGTCGGGAAGTGCGACACCGCGTCCACCTTGTTCCGCACGACATCCCACAGATCGTCCGGAGAAGCAATACCGCCGGGGTAGCGGCACGCCATACCGACAATGGCGATCTCATCGTCGTCGATGAGCTGGACCGACTCAGCATGCGTGCTCTCCGGCGGCTTCGTGGTCCCGGCGGTGGATGCCAGGTGCCTGGCCAGCGCTGCGGGCGTGGCGTGCTCGAACACGAGTGCGGTGGGCAAGGACAGGCCGAGTGAGTCGCGCAGTCTGCCCTGCAGCTCGATCAGTCCGCCGGAGGTGATGCCGATCTCGTTGAACGAAGCCTCCGGGTTCAGTTCGGTCGGGTCGCCGTGTCCGGTTACCGAGGCGACGATCCCGAGGAGGATTGCCTCCACCTGTTCCGTGCTCATGCCGGTCTCGGGGACAGGCTCGGTCGCGGTGATCGACTCACCGGTGGGCGGCCGCTCGCCCAAGGCCAGCGCAGCGTGGTCCCACCAGTAACGATCGGTGCGAAGCGCGAACGTCGGGAGCGGCACGGTTCTTGGTTTGAGTGGTGAGAAGAGCGCGTGCCAGTCCGGCTCGATGCCGGCGACATGGGCCTGTGCGAGCGCGGCCACGACCGATTCGGGTGCGGAGTCAGTCCCACGCATTGCGGGGATCACCCGTGCGCCGTCGGTGCCGAGGCTCTGCGCGGCCATCGCCGCGGCCGAACCGTTGGGACCGAGGTCGAGCAGCACGCTGATCGGTTGGTGAGCCAGTCGGCGGATCGAGTCGGCGAACCGCACGGTCTCGCGTGCGTGGCGCACCCAATAGTCCGGTGACCCGAGTTCGTCGGCGATATCACCGGTCAGGTTCGACAACACCGGGACACGTGGTGAGCTGGACTTGACTCCGGCGACCACCGAGCGGAACTCGGCGAGCATCGGTTCGAGGAGAGGAGAGTGGAACGCATGACTGACTCGCAGGCGCTTTGCTCTCCGCCCCAGCGATTTCCAACTGGCCACCGCAGCTTCGACGGCTTCGACGGCGCCGGACACGACGACTGATGCCGGGCCGTTGACGGCAGCCACCACCGCGGAGGAGCTGGAACGGGCCAGCTCGTCGCGAACCTCGTCCTCGCCGGCCTGGATCGAGGCCATCGCGCCGCCCGCGGGAAGTGCCCCCATGAGCCGAGCGCGAGCAGCCACCACCGTGCAGGCGTCGGGCAGCGACCAGACGCCGGCGATGTGCGCAGCGGTCAGTTCACCCACGGAATGCCCGACCAAATAGCCGGGGCGCACACCCCAGGACTCGAACAACCTGGTGAGCGCCACCTCAAAGGCGAACAAGGCAGGCTGTGTGCAAGCGGTGTCATGCACCAGGTCGGACTCCGCGTCGAACATCAGCTTCCGCAGGTCGTGCGACATGTGCTTGCCCAACTCCGCGCACACGGCATCCAGCGAGCTCGCGAAGGCCGGGAACTGCTCGTACAGCTGCGTTCCCATGCCGGGATGCTGAGACCCCTGTCCTGAATAGACAAATGCTGTCTCGCCGACATCTGCCTTTCCGGTGACGACGTCCGCACGCGGCAGGCCTTCTGCCAGAGCGGTGAGGCCGCGCACCAGCCCGGCTTTGTCCTGTGTCACCACCGCGGCTCGCACGTCGAATCTGGTCCTCGCGGTGGCGAGCGAATGGGCCACATCGCCGAGGGGAAGTTCGGAGTGTTCCTCAACGTGAACGCACAGGCGTGCCGCCTGTCCTCGCAAGGCGTCACTGTCGACAGCGGACAGAGGAAAGACCAGCGGAACGGCTGGGGACGTGATCGGTTCTCGGTTCTCGACAGGATCGGAAGCCGCTTCCAGCAGAACGTGAGCGTTGGTTCCGCTGATGCCGAAGGATGACACACCTGCTCGGCGGGGGCGTCCGTCCGCCGCTGGCCATTCACGCGCTCGGTCGAGCAGCCTCACTGCTCCCGAGTCCCAGTCGACCTCATCGGTAGGAACGCTCGCGTGCAACGTCTCGGGCATGGTCCCGGTCCGCATGGCCAGCACCATCTTGATCATCCCGGCTACACCCGCGGCGGCCTGCGGGTGCCCGAAGTTCGATTTCAGGGTGCCGACCCACAGCGGCCGGTCTTCCGGGCGGCCCTGGCCGTATGTGTCCAGCAGCGCACCTGCCTCGATCGGGTCACCGAGCGTGGTGCCGGTTCCGTGAGCCTCCACGACGTCGACATCCAGAGCATCGAGTCCGGCATCATCGAGTGCTGCCTGAATCAACCTGCGTTGTGCGGTGCCGTTCGGTGCGGTCAGACCGTTGCTCGCGCCGTCCTGGTTGATCGCGGATCCGCGCACCAGCGCGAGAATCGGATATCCCTGTTCCGTCGCATAGGATTCTGTGGCCAGAACGAGCATGCCGGCGCCTTCGCCGAGCACTGTGCCGTCGGCGTCCGCGGAGAACGCTTTGCAGCGCCCGTCGGCCGCCAGCCCGCGCTGGACGCTGAACTCGATGAGAGTTTCGGGTGTGGACATGATGGTGGCGCCACCGACCAGTGCAAGCCGGCAGTCACCGCGGCGCAGCGCCTGGGCGGCGAGGTGTGTGCACACCAGCGAGGACGAACAGGCCGTGTCGATCGTGACGGCGGGACCTTCCAGACCGAGGGTGTAGGAGATCCGTCCCGATGCGACGCTCGTCGCGCCGCCTGTCATGTAGTAACCGGCGAAACCGTCCGGCACACCTTTCGTGGCCGCGTAGTAGTCGGAGTTGAGCACACCGACGAAGACACCGGTCGCCGTGCCGTTCAGCGAAGCTGGGACGATGCCCGCGTTCTCGAGGGCTTCCCAGGCGGTTTCGAGCAGCAGCCGCTGCTGGGGGTCGATTGCGGTCGCCTCCTTGGGAGTGATACCGAAGAGAGCAGGGTCGAAGCTCCCCGCGTTGTCGAGAAACCCCCCTGACCGGACGTAGCTGTGCCGTGGCGTGCCGGGGATCGGGTCGTACAGCGTGTCGAGGTCCCAGCCGCGATCTGTCGGCAGCGGGCCGATCGCGCTGGTGCCTTCGGCGATGACTCTCCAGAAAGCCTCCGGTGAACGCACGCCACCCGGCATACGGCACGCCATGCCGACGATGGCGATCGGCTCAGCCTCTCGTGCACGCAGTTCGGAGATTTCGCGGGTCAGTCTTTGGTTGTGTTTCAACGCTTTTCGCAGCGCGGCGACCACTGCTGGATCCGCAGTCATCGATTGCCCTCCGTGCTCTCGACTGTGCGCATGGAGAGGGCGATCAGCTCGTCGACGTCCAGCTCGTCGACCTCCACGTTCGTTGCCTTCGAGGTGGATGATTGCCCGCTCGGCTCTGGTGCGTCTGATCTCGGAGCCGAACGCCCCGCCAGAAGACCGTTGAGGTAACCGGCCAGCTTGGCGGCAGAGGGATGATCAAAGATCACGGCTGCCGGAAGGTGTTTGCCGATCGTGGTGCTCAGCCGGTTGCGCAGCTCCACCGCGCTCAACGAGTCCATACCCAGCTCACGGAATGGCCTCCGTGCAGCCACCTGAGTGATCGAGGCCTTGCCGAGCACAGCTGCCGCGGTCTCGAGCACCAGGTTGAGCAACGTGGTTTCGCGCTCGGCGTCGGTGAGCCCGGCCATGTGCTCCAATGACACCGCTTCCGAGACCCGCGAGGAAGATTCCGCCGGTACAGCGTTGCGGCTCTCTTTCCGCACCAGTCCTCGGATCGAAGCCGCGACTTCCTGCTCGCGGGACTCCTGCAACCGCACCGGCACCAGCACCGCTTCGTCCGAGCACCAAGCGGAATCGAACAGTTCCAGGGCGTCCTCGGTGACGAGCGGCGCGATGTGCACGCCAGGCGCGAGCTTGCTGAGGGAATCAAGACTGACGTTCGCGGTCAGCGCACTGCGCTGCTCCCAAAGTCCCCACGCCAGCGACGTCGCCACGAACCCCTCCGCGCGCCGTCGCTGCGCCAGGGCGTCCAGGTAGGCGTTCGCCGCCGCGTAGTTGCCCTGACCCACGCTGCCGAAAACACCTGCGGCCGAGGAGAACAGGACGAACGCACCGAGTCCGGCGTCCCTGGTCAGTTCGTCGAGATGGCGTGCCGCGTCGGCTTTCGGCGCCATGACGGTCTCGATCTTGTCAGCCGTCAGCGATTCCACCAGGCTGTCCGCCAGCACTCCCGCACAGTGCACAACTGCCGTTAGCTCGTGGTTTGCGGACAACGAGCGCAGCAGGGCTTCGGTCTGGTCGCGCCGCGCGAGGTCACAGGAGATCACCTCGACGGTGGCACCGGCGGCGGTCAGGTCCGCGACGAGATGGTCGGCTCCGTTGGCTTGACGGCCGCTGCGGCTGGTCAGCACGAGCTTGCGGACGCCGTGCCGCGCGACGAGATGCTTCGCGATCGTCCCGCCGAGTGTTCCGGTTCCGCCGGTGATCAAGACCGTACCCGAGGCTGAACGAGCTGCGGCGTCGCCTTCCGCTGCGCCGCCTCGTTCCAGGCGGAAGGCAAGCACTTCACTCGCACGGATCGCCAGCTGGGGTTCTCCGGCACCTAGAGCCTCGCGCAGCAGTTCGGTGGTGTCGCCGAGACCATCGTGGTCGATGAGCACGAACCGCCCTGGACTCTCCGACTGCGCGGATCGGACCAGACCCCATACCGCCGCTAGACCCGGATCGGGTACGTCCTGAGGCAGAGCTGCCACTGCGCCGCTGGTCAGCACGATCAGCCTGCTGTCGCCGAAAAGCTCGTCGTTCAGCCACTCACGCAGCACACTGAGCACTGTCAGCACAGGGGCGCGGTGATCGTCGCCTGCGGCCACCCGAAAGATCACAACCTCAGGTGCGGTACATCCGTCGGGTACGGCGTCCCGCACCTCCGCCAGGTTTTGGTAGCTGGTGAGGTCTGAAGCTGGAGCCGCGCCAACCGCGACCCACTCGCAATTCTCCCGGCTTGTGGTGACGATCGGACGCCAGCGAGGTACCAGCAGCGAGTCGGACGCGCTGCCCAGACGCAAACCAGACGAGGGTGCCACCGTCAGCGAGTCCACGGACAGCACGGGTACTCCTGCCGAGTCCGCGGCTACCACACGACATGAACGACCATCCAGCACGTCCACCCGTACCCGCAGTCGCATCGTGTCCGATGCCTTCAGGCGAATACCCGACCACTCGAATGGCAACAGGGCGGTGCCATCACCTTCGTTGTCCACAGCAAAGCCAACCGCATGCAACGCGGCGTCGAAGAGGACCGGGTGCAGGCTGAAGCGCGTGTGATCACCGCGTAGCTCGGTGGGCAACGAGACGTCGGCGTAGACGGTATTGCCTGCCCGGTGTGCTGAGACGACCCGCCGGAACGACAGTCCGTAGTCAATCCCAGAGTCGGCAAGGCCTGAGTACAGCGTCGCCGAGTCAACGCGTTCGGCGCCGTCAGGCAGTGCGAGCTCGTCCGCTCGCACAGCGTCGCCGACGGTGAGAACCGCAGTGGCGTGCTCGTTCCACGGTACGTCGTCAGCAGCATCGTCCGCGCGGGAGAACAACCGAGCTGTCCGTCCCTCCGCCGTTGTCTGTCCGATGAGGAGCTGGATGCGCAGCGCGCCCTCGTCAGGCAGGACCAGCGGTCGGCTCAGCATCAACGTGTTGAGTGTGGCGCAGTCGAGCGCCCGACCAGCGGTGATCATCATCTCCGCGATCGCCGCTCCCGGTAGTACTGCCCGCCTGTGCACTGTGTGATCTGCGAGCCATGGTGAGGTGGTCAGAGAAATGCGACCGGTGGCCAGATGACCACTGCCGTCGGCGAGCGTGACCGCCGAACTCAGCCAGGGGTGACCCGTGCCGTCCAGCCCTGCGGAGGATGCTCCGCGCGAGTCCAGATCGTCCAACCACAGCCGTTGGTTCTGGAAGGGATACGTCGGTAGCTCGACGCGATTGCCTCCACTCGCGAACACCACGGACCAGTCGACAGGGATGCCGTGCACATGAGCCTGACACAACGAGCGCAGGTAGCTGCCGTATCCGCCGTCTTCCTTGTGCAGAGAGTCGATGACGACGCAGTCGTCGACCCCGTTGTCTCTGGCGATCTCCATGATCTGACGTACCAGTGTGGGATGCGGACTCGCTTCCACGAACACACGATGACCTCCGTCGAGCACCGTGCGCACAGCTTCGTCGAATCGCACCGTCTTACGGAGATTGCGGTACCAGTACTCCGAGGTCAGGCACGCTGTGTCGATGATCTCGCCGGTGACAGTCGAGCAGAACGGCACCGTTGAGGTTGAAGGAGAGAGGTCGGGGAAAGAAGCGAGCAGCAGAGACTCGATCTGCTCGACCTGCGCAGTGTGGCTTGCGTAGTCAACAGGAAGAACGCGAGCAGGGATGTCCTTCTCGTCAAGCTCTGCCACCAGAGCGGCCAACGCCGCGGTGGGGCCGCCCACCACACATGCGGTGGGCCCGTTGATGACGGCGACATCGAGCCCGACGTGTTCTTTGAGCGCGTGTCCGGTCTCGGCCGCGGAGAGTGCCACCGCAGCCATCCCATGGGTGTTGTCCAGAGCTGTCAACACCTTGCTGCGCGTCACGACGATCCGTGCGCCATCCTCGACCGACAGCGCGCCCGCGACGCAAGCGGCGGCGATCTCACCTTGTGAGTGCCCGACGACCGTTGCGATCCGCACACCGCACGACTGCCAAAAGCGCGCCAACGCGATCATGACTGCGAAGAGCGCGGGCTGGACGACATCGACTCGGTTCAGCGACGGCGCGCCTTCTTCCTGGCGCAGCACGTTCATCAGTGACCACTCGCAGTGCGGAGCGAGCGCGTCGGCACACTCACGCAGGTGTGCGGCGAAGATTTCCGATGCGTCAGCCAGCTCGACCGCCATACCGGTCCACTGCGATCCCTGGCCAGGGAAGACCAGCACGACACCGTCGTGATGGTCTTCAGCTCCCATCACGACAGCAGTGGTGCCGGGCTCGTCATTGTCGTGCTGGTTCTCCTGGACGATGGTTTCCAGGCCGCGCTGGAAGTCCTCGGGTGTGGTACCGATCACTGCGGCGCGGTGATCGAAGTGAGTCCGGCCGGTCGCCAGCGAGAAGCCGATGTCTCGTAGCGACATGTCTGGTTGGTCGGTCAGCAACGCTGACAGCCGGGCTGCCTGCTGGCGCAGGGCACCAGGCGTCCGGCCCGAAAGCACCCACGGCAGTGGTTCGCAGGAATCGTGCGCCACGGCCTGATGGCGGTCCGGTGCTTCTTCGAGGATGATGTGAGAGTTCGTACCGCTGATGCCGAACGCCGACACCGCCGCCCGGCGCGGGCGTCCCACTCGTGGCCATGGCTGCTGTTTCTGCAGCACCCTGATCGTGCCCGCGGACCAGTCCATCCTGCTGGTCGGTTTGTCTACGTGCAGAGTCCGCGGCAGCACTCCTGCCCGGATCGCCATGATCATCTTTAACAAGCCACCAATGCCCGCTGCCGCGATGGTGTGGCCGATGTTGGACTTGAGCGATCCAAGCCAGAGCGGGTCCGCCGCATCCCGTTCGCCGTAGACCGCCATCAAAGCCTTGGCTTCGATCGGATCGCCCAGCTTGGTGCCAGTGCCGTGGGCCTCGACGGCGTCGATGTCACCAGCGGTCAACCCGGCTTGTGTCAACGCACGCCTGATCACCTGCTCCTGGGCGGTGCCGTTCGGAGCTGTGAGGGTGCTGCTTGCTCCATCGGAGTTGACCGCGCTTCCTCGAATCACCGCGAGGACCGGGTAGTTCATCCTGATCGCGTCGGACAGCCGGGCCAGGACCACCATGCCGGCCCCTTCTCCCCACGCCGTTCCATCGGCGGCTTCTGCGAATGCCTTGCAGGTGCCGTCTGGTGAGAGGCCGCGCTGCTTGGTGAACTCGGTGAAAGTGCCCGGTTGACTGTGGTAGGACGCACCACCTGCCAACGCGAGAACAGACTCGCCGGTGCGAAGTGACTGGCACGCCAGGTGGATCGCGACCGAAGACGCCGAGCAGGCGGTGTCGACCGTGAGGGATGGACCGGTGAAGCCGAAGAAGTAGGACAATCGGCCTGACATGACGCTGGAGGTCGTGCCGGTCATCACTCGTCCGCGGACATCGTTGGGAGCCTCGTGCCACCGCATGGCGTACTCGGGACTCGCAGCGCCCACGAAGACTCCGACATCATGGCCGCGAAGTGAGAGCGGATCGACCCCCATCCGCTCTACGGCTTCCCAGGCGACAGTCATGGCCAGCCGATGCGCGGGGTGCATCGCTTTCGCTTCGCGCTCGGACATGCCGAAGAACTCGGCGTCGAAGTGAGCGCCGTTCTCGACGAAGTGGCCGAACTTCGTGCTGCTGGTTCCTGACTGCTTGACGTTATCCGCGAACAGGGCGTTGAAATCCCAGCCGCGGTCCGTGGGCATCGCCGAAGTTGTGCAGATCTCGTTTTGCACCACTTTCCACAGGTCCGCGGGTGACTCGACGCCACCTGGATAACGACATGCCGCGCTCACTACGGCTATGGGCTCGACAGCTGTTTCAGTGGAGAGGTTCATCTCGAGATCAGACTGTCGTGAAGACGTCTTCGTAAGCGAGCCGGGGCAACCGGGGGTGAGCTGGAGATCCATCGGCGGGAATACCGACGTTCATGACCGCGACCGCCGCCAGCCGACCGTCCGGAAAGAACTCCGCGTTCAGGGTCTTGGGGTCGAAACCGGACATCGGCGCTGCTGCGAGTCCTGCGGCGCGCACGCCCACGATAAAATATCCGAGCTGAATAGCCGTGTTCATCGTCGCGGAGGCGGTGCGGATGGCTGGCTCGGAGAACATCTCCTTGGCATGAGGTACTGCTGGGAAGAGCTCTGGCAGCTTCTGATGGAACTCGAGGTCGGCAGCCAGAATGATCGACAGGGGCGCGGCAAGGGTCTTCGGCTTGTTGTTGTCGAACATGTGCCTGACAAGCCGTTCGCGCGCCTCGGTCGAACGCACCAGAACAGCGCGCAGAGGCTGCTGGTTCATTGAGGTCGGGCCATGTTTGACCAGATCGTAGATCGCTTGAATCTGCTCTTCCGGCACCGATGTGTCTTGAAAAACAGTCGCAGTACGCGCATGTCGGAACAGGAGGTCTTGTGCCTTCTTGTCAAGTTTCATGTCTGTTGAGTTGAAGGTTGTCAAGTCTCATGCTCCTAGACGCGGCGACGGCGCTGGGCTCAATCGCTTCAAGGGGTGGAAATCGTCGATGCTATCGAGTCAGATCTGGGCGCGAGTGGTCAAGTCAGGCGCCGCTTCAGGAGCTCTTTGGGCGCGAATCTATGCCCCTTGGTCGGGTGTATGTGGCGTCGATACAAACTTCGGTATCACGTCGAGAGCGATATAGTCAATATGAGTCGAATCATGAGCTGAACCTCAATGTTGCTTGTGTCGAGGACCGTAAGCGCGAGGTGAGTTTCCTGGATGATGTCCTCGTAAGTGATGTAAGCGGCCGATCGGAGAAGCCGTCGGCCGAGTCTGTTGTCAAACCTTTCGCTGACCTGCGGGTATCAGGTTGGCGGGCGATCTTGGGTTCTATCTCGGTAGATGCTGGTGGCACCAGCCATCCGGCTGATTGGTGTCTGCGGGACCTTCGCTTGCTTACGCCTTGGTGATGCCGTCTGACTGGACGCCCACGCTGCGCATGTCGCGGACAAACCCCATGCATCGCGCGTCGGGCACACGCGTGATTGCGCCGACCGGGAGATTGTTGCCGCTGCATCGCTCGGCGTCGGCTGAACGGGCGCGGTCGGTCTGGTCCAACTGGCTGCCTGGCGGGTGTCAGCGTCAGGGCGTGCAATCTCGGGCAACATCACACCAGGCCATGGTGGTCAGTTGCGGCTGCGGTTGTCGCCCTGCGCTCCATCACGAGTGGTACCCGGATGGCGATGACCAGCGGTCTTGGCAGCTTTTTTCGGCTGGTAGCGCCTGCTTCTGCAGGTCGCGCGACCGTGTGCTTCCTGTCGGAGCCGCACCGGGGGCATCGAAGGTCGAAGGGCGAGGTGTGTCCGCAAAAAGCGCGGACCACCTCGCCCTTCGAGTGTTTTCTGGGGGCCGAGCCCCCAGACCCCAGCCGGGAGGCTGCGCCCCCGGACCCCCGCTTCGGGTCGTCGCTTCGCTCGACCCGTCCTTAGCGGCATGTCGGGCTGGCGTGACTTCCGAATGGCCACAGTGGACTGTTGTGGAATGACCGGTCTCTTGATGGTGAAGTGGGCCAATTCCTGGGCTTGTGAGCCGGGATTGTGGTGGTTGGTCAGGATTTTGGGTGGGGGGTGGGTGTGGTGGTGAGGTTGGTCAAGTTTTGTTCGTAGTGTTCGCGGGTTGGTAGGCCGCCGGCTCGGGCTCGGGTCAATGCTTCTTGCCAATGGTGTTTTGCGCTGGGGACGTCGTGGTTGGCGTGGGCGATGCGGGCCAGGCCTTCGTGGGCTTTGGCTTCGGTGTAGTTGTCGCCGTCGGGGGCGGTCAGTCGCAGCGACTCGTGGAAGCATTCTGAGGCCAGGGCCGGGGCTTCCAGGTCCAGGTGGGTTCGGCCGAGGATCACTTGCGCGTGGCTCTGGATGTCGCGGTTGCCTGTGCGGCGGGCGAGGGTGAGTGCCTCGCGGGCTCCGTCCAGGGCGGCGGTGAAGTTGCGTTGTTGTCGGTGGGCGTCCGCGATGGTGTAGAGGGCGCGGCCCTCGATCTCGATCGCGCCGATCTGATGGCTGATCGCCTTCGACTTCTCGAGGTTCTCCAGCGCGGCGGCGGTTTCTCCACGGCAGAGCAGGGCGAGGCCGAGGTTGTAGAAGGCCACCGCGTCGACGTGCGGGTTGTCCAGAACAGCGGACTGCGCCAGCACCGTCGTGGCGGCGGAGATGGCGTCGGCGTAGTTGCCGAGACCGGTGTGCGTGGCGGCTAGGTTGATCAGGGCCGCGGCCTTGTCGAACGGCGTCCCGGCCTCGTTGAACAGCGTGCCTGCCTGAAGGAAGCTGGTGCGCGCCTGGAGGTAACGGCCCAGGCGGTAGTGCGCGATCCCCAGGTTGACGTGCGCGCGGCCGGTGCCGCGGACGTTGCCCAGCTCCTGTTCGATCGCCAGTCCCGTGTGCAGCGCCCGCAGTGCGGCGGCCAAGCGACGAGCGGTGCTCAGAGATTTTCCGAGGCCCCGGTACAGGTTCGCTTTTACCTCAGGGGAAACTCCGACCGCGAGGCCGGAGTCGTAGGCGGCCAACGCCTCGTCCACATAACCCTGGCGCTGCAGGACCGGCCCGAACACCGATGCCAGCTCGGCGGTTTCTTCCGGCAGCCCGTGCTCGCTGGCCAGATCGATCAGCTCGGCGATGGCGCGGTGTTCGGTGTCGATCACCGATCGCACTTCGTGTGCCGTGCGCAGGTCCGGCAGCGGGTGATTGCCCCTTGTCCTGTCCTGGTTCCCTACCGGGTGTGCCACCTGTTCGGCGGTGTGGCCGAGGTCGAGGTAGTACTCCACGACGCGGCCGATCGCTTCAGCGCGTTCGTCTTCGGCGCAGAGCGAGCGGGCGAACTGGCGCAGCAGGTCGTGGAACACGTAGCGGCCCGGAGCGCGGTTGACGAGCAGGTTGATGTCGACCAGTTCTTCCAGCGTCCGGCGTGCGTCGGGCAGCTCCACGGCCATGGCGGCGCCGGCGGCGTGCGCACCGAAGTCACCTCCGGGCAACAGGCCCAGGAGCCGGAAGGATCGCTGCGTCGAAGCGGAAAGGTTGTTGTAGGAAACGGTGAACGCCGAGCGGACGCTGCGGTCCTCTGCGGACAGCTCGGTCAGCCTGTGGCTTTCGTTGTGCAGAAGGTCCGCGAGGTCCGAGACCGTCCACCGCGGCCTGCTGCGCAACCGCGACGCGGCGATCCTGATGGCGAGCGGCAGGTGGCCGCACAGCGCCACCACGTCGGCGACCCGCCCGTCGGCAGGGTGCACGGCCGCGACCCGGCAGAAGAGCTGGGCGGCGTCGTCCGGCGGCATCACGTCGATCGAGAACGATGACGCACCCTCCAGCATGGTGAGCCGGCGCCTGCTCGTCACCAGCACCCGCGCACGGGGTGAGGCCGGGAGCAGCGGACGTACCTGTGCGGTGTCGGCTGCGTTGTCGAGTACGACGAGCATCCGCCGGTCGGCCATCACCGAGCGCCACAGGCCCGCGCGGCGGTCGAGGCCCTCCGGGATCTGTTCGGGCAGTACGCCGACACCTCGCAGCAGCAAGTCGAGTGCGGCGTCCGGTGCCAACGGCCGCCGCCCAGGTGTGTGGCCGTGCAGGTCGACGAACAGCTGCCCCTGCGGGAACCGGCTCCGGGTCAGGTGGCCGATCCGCACGGCCAGGGTGGTCTTCCCGATACCGGGCATCCCGTCGATCGCCGAGATGATCACGGCGGTGTCGGAGGCCTTCTCCACCAGCGCGACGAGGTTGCTGACTTCTTCGTCGCGGCCGGTGAAGTCCGGGAGATCGCGTGGCAGGGATCGAGGTTTCACGGGGTCGGCGACAGGCGTCGTGAGCGCGATGTCGCTGCGCAGCACGCGTTCGTGCAGGTCGCGCAGCTCGCGGCCGGGGTCGATCCCGAGCTCGTCGGCCAGGCGGCCCCGGAGCCGTTCGTACGCCCGCAGCGCGTCTGCCTGCTTGCCCTCACGGCACAGCGCCGTCATCAGCTGCGCGACCAACGGCTCGCTGGTCGGGTGCTCGGCGGTGAGCACGGACAGTTCTGCGGCCAGGCCGGCCGTGTCGCCGGTCGCCACCCTCAGGTGGATCAGCAGTTCCTGGGCGGCGAGCCGTTGCTCGGCCAGAGACACCGCCGCAGCCTCGAACACCCGGCCCTCCAGCCCGGCGAACGCGGTACCCCGCCACAGCGACAGGCCCGCGCGCACGGCCTCGACGGCGTCGTCGTTCGCCCCGGCACGGGCCAGTTCGCGGGCGCGCTTCACCGCGCGGGAGAACCGCAGGACGTCGGCCTGGTCGTCGTCGACGCACAGGCGGTAGTTGCCGGAGTCGGTCACCACAGCGGCACCGGCGCTGCCGAGGTCGCGCCGGAGCCTGGCGACGGCGTTGCGCACCTGGCTCCGAGCCGTCGCGGGCGGCTCGTCGTCCCAGAGCGCGTCGATCACCTGGTCGGGCGACATGGCCGTGTTCGCGCGGAGCAGGAGCAACGCCAGCAGCCGCTTCTGACGATGTCCGGCGAGCGTGCGAGGAGCGCCGTCGACCAGCACCTCAAGAGGCCCGAGTACACCGATGCCGACCTCGTTCACACCCGAATTGTCCACCCCCGCTATCCGCCCGTCCCCGTGCGTGGATATCGAACGGATACAAGCTCCGGGCAGCCTGGGGATCCGGGGGTGCAGCGGCACG
>NZ_JAJAEG010000008.1:201108-300144 GCF_047445655.1 Lentzea alba | reverse complement strand
CCGGGGGTGCAGCGGCACGGGCTCGGCGAGTCCGTGCCGCTGCGGTTCGCGGGTTGGTCGTACCGGGAGGACGGTGGGTGGCGATGACTCCGTTGAACGTCGACGCGAGCAGCTCGGCACCGGTCACGTGCATCCACTTTGGATTCGATTTCGGTGGCGTATCTGAAAGCTCATACGTGATGACAACGCCGGCGGGCGTTGGCTGGCGGGATGACGTCGGACGGCGGATGGGATCGCGAGGCTGTGCTTCGGGCTGCGGCGTTGATGGCTGGGGCCTGGGTGCCGCGGGGTGAGGCTTACGAGGACGAGCTGGAGTGCGCGCACGAGGGCGTTGATGATCACTTGGAGTGATCTTCACCCTTATGGACTCATTGTGAAACGTTAGGCTGCGGGGCAGACTTCCTGGCCACAAGAGAATTCGCGTGTTGTCGGGGGGCATGCGCGGATGGCCTGGGGGCTCACTTGTCACGCGCAGTAGTCGCGGCGCTTGCCGCTGTTCTGGTGTCCACGGTGTTAACGGTGCCGCCTTCTGGTGCGGCGCCCTATCGGCCTCCGGTGCCGCAGAAGGAACGTGTTGTTGCGGGCCAGAAAGCTGGTCTGGGCAAGAGCGTTGACCTTCGGACCGGGCAAGCTTTCAAGGGCAGTGCGCCGGTGTGGCCCAAGGCGACCGACCCTGCCGTTTCGGTGGCTGGCGGGAGTTCGGCGAAGGTCGACGTGTTCGACCGGGAACGGGCGCGCAAGGCCGGAGTGGACGGGTTGCTCTTCCGGGTTTCCGGTGGGGCGGCGAAGGTCGAGGTGAACTACTCGTCGTTCCGGTTCGCGTACGGCGGGGACTGGGCTTCGCGGTTGCGGCTCGTGCAGCTGCCGGAGTGTGCCCTGACCACGCCGGGGAAGCCGGAGTGCGCGGTCAAGCCGGTGCCGTCGCGCAACGACGTGGCCAAGAGGACGGTGACCGCCACTGAGGCGTCGCCGTCCGGTGGCGCGTTGATGGCGTTGGCTGCGGGGACGTCGAGCGGGTCGGGTAGTTACAAGGCCACGAGCCTTTCACCGTCGGCCACCTGGTCGGCCGGTTCGAACACCGGTGCTTTCACGTGGAACTACCCGTTGCGCGTGCCGCCGTCGCTGGGTGGGCCGGCGCCGTCGTTGGCGTTGTCGTACTCGTCGGCGAGCGTGGACGGGCGGATGGCGGCGTCGAACAACCAGCCGTCGTGGATCGGTGAGGGGTTCGACTTCGGCGCGAACTTCATCGAGCGCAAGTACATCGGCTGTTCCGAGGACATGGCCGATGGTGCGCGCAACACCGTCAAAACCGGCGATTTGTGTTGGCGCAACGAGAACGCGTCGTTGTCGATGGCCGGGCACGCGGGCGAGCTGATCAAGGAGAGCGGGAACCGCTGGCGGTTGCGCAACGACGACGGCACCCGCGTCGAGCTGCACACCGGTATCGACAACGGTGCGCGCAACGGTGAGCACTGGGTCGTCACGACGTCTGGTGGCACGCAGCACTGGTTCGGTCGCAGCAGGCAGTCCGTGCAGAACGTGCCGGTGGCGGGCAACCACGCGGGCGAGCCGTGTGCGGCGACGCTGTTCAAGGACTCGTTCTGCGCGCAGGCGTATCGGTGGACCCTTGAGTACGTCGTGGACTTGCACGGCAACACGATGACGTACAGCTACGACAAGGAAACGAACAAGTACGCGCGCAACAACTCGACGAGTGACTTGGCGGAGTACGACCGCGCGTTGGTGTTGAAGCAGATCGACTACGGCACGCGCACGGACCGCTCTGAGACCGCGCCGATGCAGGTGGTCTTCGAGTCGGCGGACCGTTGTCTGGCTGACTGCGGCACGAAGGACGCCGCGCACTGGCCGGACGTGCCGTGGGACCAGGAGTGCACGACCAGCCCGTGTCTCAACGGTTCCCCGACGTTCTGGGAGACCAAGCGGCTCGCCTCGGTGACCACGAAGGTGGGCGGCAGCGCGGTCGAGAAGTGGACGCTGGGGCACTCGTTCCCCGATCCCGGTGACGGCACGCGGGCGGGCCTGTGGCTGGACAAGATCTCGCACTCCGGGCTCGTCGGTCAGCAGATCAACGTGCCGGACGTCAGGTTCGCCGGCATCCAGCTCAGCAACCGCGTCGACACGCACTCCGACCAGCTCGCCGCGATGAAGTGGTGGCGCCTCAAGACGATCCACACCGACACCGGTGGCCGAATCGACGTCACCTACTCCGACCCCGACTGCGTGGCCGGGTCGCGGATGCCGAACCAGAACGCCTTGCAGGACAACAACCTGCGCTGCTACCCGGTGCGCTGGACCCCGCAGGGCAACATCGAGCCGATCTGGGACTACTTCCACAAGTACGTCGTGAACCACGTGACCGAGACCGACACCACGGGTGGCTCGGTCCGGGTGGTCACGGCGTACGAGTACGTGGGCGATCCGGCCTGGCACTACAGCGACGACGACGGCTTCATCAAGGCCGACAACAAGACCTGGTCGGTGTGGCGCGGCTACGGCGCGGTCAAGGCGCGCAAGGGCGATCCCGGCGAGCAGACGCTGACCGAGACCCGGTTCTTCCGCGGCATGCACGGCGACAAGCTGCCGTCCGGTACGAGAAACGTACAGCTGCCCGCGATCGCGGTCGGCGACGTTCCCGCGGTGAACGACGAGGACGCCTTCGCCGGCATGGTCCGTGAACAGATCACGTACAACGGCGCCGCCGAGGTGTCCGCGTCGGTCACCGTGCCGTGGCAGTCGGAAGCCAAGGCGAGCCGCACGATCAACGGCGTCACGGTCCACGCTCGTTACGCCTCGACCAAGAGCAAGCACTCACGCGTCGCGCTCGACGCCGGACGTGGCTACCGGACGACCAGCTCCGTCAACGAGTTCGACCAGACCTACGGCATGGCCACGCAGTCCGAGGACCGCGGCGACGACGCGGTCACCGGTGACGAGAAGTGCTCGTTGGTCGACTACGCGCGCAACACGTCGGCGTGGCTGATCGGCGCGGTGTCGCGCAAGCGCGACTTCCTGGTCGACTGCGCCAAAGCGAACGCGGGCACCGGTCTGCAGGACGCGGACATCGCCGGTGACAGCAGGACGTACTTCGACGGCCAGGCTCACGGTGTCGCGCCGACCAAGGGCGAGATCACCAAGGCCGAGACCCTCAAGTCGTACGTCAACGGCACCGCGGCTCACCTGACCGACACGGCCACGGAGTACGACAGCTACGGCCGTCTCACGAAGACCACCACTCCCAAGGGAACCTCGACCACCACGTACACCCCGGCGGCGGGCGGACCGGTCACCGAGGTCGCCGTGACCAACGGGCTGGGCTGGGTCACGAAGACCGTTCAGCAGCCCGCGTGGGGCTCGGCGCTGATCATCGTGGACCCCAACGACCGCAAGACCCACCTCACCTACGACGGCCTCGGCCGCACCACCGCGGTGTGGCTCAACAAACTCGACACGACCGGGCCGGCCGACAAGAAGTTCTCCTACCTGGACCGGGACAACGGGCCCGTCGTCGTCACGTCGAGCACGCGGAACTCCAGCGGTGGGTACGTGACCTCGTACGAGCTGTTCGACGGGTTGCTCCGGTCGCGTCAGACTCAGGTGCCGGACGCGGTGGCCGGATCGACGAAGTCGGTTGTCACGGACACCTACTACGACTCGGCAGGTCGCGCCGTCCGCGCGAACAACGCCTACCTCGCCAACGTCACGCCGGGCACCGAGCGGTTCGTGCCGACGGACACCATCCCGTCGGGGGTGGTGACGACCTTCGACGGCGCGGGCCGCGAGACGGTGAGTGCGCTCAAGAAGAACCTGCCGGTCGCCAGCCCCGGTGGCGAGGAGCTGACCCGCACCACCACGTACTACGCGGGTGACCGGACCGACGTGACACCGCCCGCTGGTGGCGTGGTCACTTCGACGCTGGTCGACGTCCAGGGCCGCAAGTCGGAACTGCGGCAGTACCGCTCGGGTTTCGCGGCGGGCAGCGCATCGGGCTTCGACGCGACGAAGTACAGCTACGACCGCAAGGACCAGCTGGCCGAGGTCGCGCACCCGTCCGGGAAGAAGTGGGAGTACTCCTACGACATCCGGGGCCGGAAGGTCCGCGTGGTCGACCCGGACAAGGGCACCACGACCACGGTGTTCGGTGACGCCGACGAGATCCTGTCCACAACGGACGGTCGGGGCCAGGTGCTGGCGTACACCTACGACGCGTTGCAGCGCAAGACGAGCATGCGCGACGACTCGGTCACCGGCGCGGTTCGCGCGGAGTGGTTCTACGACACGCTCGCCAACGGCACCGTGGTACGAGGTCACCTGGTCAAGTCGGTGCGGCACGGCGAGCTCGGCGACTACGTCAAGGAACACACCGGCATCAGGTGGGACTACCAGCCCGACCAGACGGACTTCACGATCCCGGCGGGGGAGACCGGACTCGGCGGTACCTACAGCTACGTCAACACCTACCACGACGACGGATCGCTCTACTCGACCCGCATGCCGGCGGCTGGTGATCTCTTGAAGGAGACGCTCGAGTTCGGCTACGACGCGCTGAACCAGCTGAACACCCAGAAGAGCGGGTACGGCACGAAGGCGCAGACCGATCTCGTTCAGAGCACTGGCTACACGTCGTTCGGCGAACTCGCCACGTATCGGCTGCAGAACGGCACCAGCGGCACGGTCGACGTCACCCGCAACTACGACCAGTTCACCCGGCGGCTGAGCCAGATCTGGACGACGAAGCAGACCGGGCCGACGGACGTGGCCAACGTGTCGTACGACTACGACGCGGCCGGCAACATCACCCGCGTCGCGGACTCTGTCAGCTCGGACACGCAGTGCTTCCAGTCCGACTACCTCCGCCGCGTGACGGAGGCGTGGACGCCCGGTACGGGTGACTGCGCAGCAGAACGGACGGTCGTCGGGCTCGGTGGACCGTCGAAGTACTGGCAGTCCTTCACCTACAACGCCGCCGGCGACCGCACGAAGCTGGTGGAGCAGGCGACCAGTGCGGGCGAGCGGACGACGAACTACGCGCTGACGCCGGGCAAGCACAGCGTGGCGAGCACCTCCGTCACCGACACCGGGGGCACCAGGGCCGGGGCGTACACCTACGACCTGGCGGGCAACATGCTCACCCGGCCAGGGCCGTCCGGTACGCAGACGATGACGTGGGACCGCGAAGGGCGCGTTGCCACGACGGTCGACGGTTCCGGTGACTCGTCGTACGTCTACGACGCCGAGGGCGGCCGGCTGATCCGCCGCGATCCCGGTGGCAAGACGCTTTACCTGCCAGGGCAGGAAATCCGGTACACGACCTCGTCCGGCGCGAAGAACTGCACCCGCTACTACACGCACGCCGGCCAGACCGTCGCGATGCGCACGTCGACCGGCATCACGTGGATGTCGTCCGACCAGAACGGCACGGCGCAGAACACGATCAACGCGCTGAGCCAGACCGTCAGCACTCGCCGCACGTTGCCGTTCGGCGAAGTGCGTGGCGGCACGGGGACGTGGCCTGCCCGGCTGGACAAGGGATTCGTCGGCGGGACGCTCGACAACACCGGGCTGACGCACATCGGTGCTCGCGAGTACGACCCGACCCTGGGCCGGTTCATCTCGGTCGACCCGGTGATGGACCTGGCGGATCCGCGGCAGTGGAACTCCTACGTCTACTCCAACAACAGCCCGATCACGTTCAGCGACCCGACCGGCCTGTTCTGCGACATGTGCGACTACTGGGCCGACAAGGGCGGCTACCACTCGGACGCGGGGAGTTCGGTCGGGTGCCACTACTCGACCAACGGCCTGTGCGGTCCGGACGGTTCCGGTGTCTCCCAAAGGGAGGTGCAGCGGCAACAGCAGCGCGAGTACGAGGTGCGGACCGGCACCGGTGACCCCAACAAGCAACCCGTCATCCACGGCCATCGACTGCCCACGGCAGAGGAGATGAAGAAGGGGCCGATCTTCGGGGCGCCGGTGATGATGGCGCCGTGGGAGACGTACGACCAGGCGGTCGCTAACTGGGCCACGTACCTGTGTCGCAGCAGCAATCCCGGACCTGGTTTCTGCGAGTGGTCCTATCAGGTGGGCAACCGGCCCGCGACAGCGTGGGACGCGCTCTTCACTGTCATCGGCGCGGTCTCGCTCGCTGCCCCGGTCGGCCGTGGAGCCACCGCCGGTGCCAGTTCCGTAGGCCGTGAAGTCGGTTCCATCGCCGTCGGCAAGGAGCTCGCTCTTGCCGCCAAGGGCAGCAGCACGATTGGCCAACCAGCGGCGAAAGCGGCGACCAAGGACATCACGATCCTCGGCCTTGAGGAACCGGTCGCGGCCTTCAGGGGGAAACCCGGATTCAACGTGCTCGACCTTCCGATGAAGGGACCAGGCAAGTATCGCTGGAGCAGGAACGAGCGGTGGCTCGACGAGGCCGTGGCCGCCGGCGGCGAGATCCGGCTCGTCAGCGACCCGTTCAGGACGTATTACGAGGGAGGGAACACATTCGTGAAGGAGGTAGAGTTTTTGCGGAATCGTGGCTTCGGTTTTGAGCAAGGGGTCGCTGACGGGAAGAAGATCTGGGTGGCGGTGAGGTAGTGGGAAGCAAGCGACCGGCGTCCGTCGCTCGGGCGTTCGAAGACGAGGTCAGGCAACGCTTCGGGTTCCTCGTCGACCAAGAAGGCTTCCTGGGGCCGGAGGTGAGGCCTGGTGGCTTCGCGTACCACGCGCCGAACTGCACCGTCAGCGTGCTTCTCGACGAGCGGCATCGGCAGGCGTTGACCTATGTCGGTGGTGAAGTCGACGGTTACACCGCCAGCGCCCGGCTGTCCTGCCTGTACGCGACGGCTGGTCTCGGTCCCGCTCAGCACGTGGTCTGGTCGGCCGGGACGACGCACGCGTTGGTGAAGGCGTTGGATTCACAGGTCGCGGCACTGCGAAAACTGCTGCCAGTGCTGAAGGGTGAGCAGCGAACGAAGTTGCTGGACGAGTGTCACGGTAGCTGAATTCAGGGGTGATGCTCCTTCGGGCCGGGAAAGTCTGTGAAACAACAGGCTTCTCGGCCCGAAGCGTTTTGGTCTGGACCACAGTGGACTCCCTTTCGCGCAGTTGATCAACTCCGAACGGCGGAGTGAGAGCGCGAGGAACCGGGATACGGTCGTCAAACTTTCAACGACCTTGGTGGGAGTGCCTCGTAGTGCGCAAATCCCTGTTGGTGCTCTTGCTGGCGCTCGTCTGCGGCTGTTCGTCGGCCGAGAGCCCGGCTCCTCCTTCGCGTTCGCGGGTGCCGCCGCGGCCGCCAACGCTGATCACGGACGTGCAGGAGAACGTGCCGGTGTTCGTGCGGGCGGTGATCGACGCTCGTACGGTCGAGCTGGACAGTGGGGAACGGGTGCGGATCTCGTTGCTCGCCGCGCCTGCCGACTGCTGGGCTGCGGCCGCGGTTGCGTTCGCGCGCAAGACGTTGCTGATGGGTGCGGTGAGGGTCACGACCGTCATTCCCGGCGAGGTGAATCTGTGGCTCGAGGACGGCACGGACTACGCATTGCTTGCGGTGCGAGAGGGTGTGCTGCGGGCGCAGGGTGCGGCTGGGCGGCTGGCGGAGGCGGAAGCCCTTGCGGCGCGTGAGAACCGCGGGCTGTGGGGGCTGCCGTGCAACGGCATGGATGCCGTGCCGAACCGGGTGACCCCTACGACGACCAAGCGGCTCGTGCCGCCGAAGCCGACCACTACGACCACGCCACCACCACCACCACCACCGACCACGACGGCTCCTCCGACGCCGCCGTGCAAGGTGTCCTATCGGATCAGCGGGCAGTGGCCGGGTGGGTTTCAAGCGAACGTGACGATCAGGAACACAGGCAAGGCGGCGGTCAACGGATGGACGTTGCGGTGGTCCTTTGGCGACGGTCAGACCGTTCGGCAGATGTGGAACGCCTCTTCTTCGCAACGGGGCGCGGCCGTGAGTGCGACCAACGTCCACTACACGGCCACGATCGCGCCCAATGGTGAGGTGTCGATCGGGTTCCTCGGGTCGTACGGGCGGGCGAACTCGGCGCCGGCGGCGTTCACGCTCAACGGTGCGGCCTGTACGACGGGCTGAACTCATGGCAGGATAAATTAGTAATTAACTACTGATTGATCATGTCAGGACGAAACCGTGCAGGTCAACAGGGCTGTGCACGTCGAGGTGGACCATTCTCTCGGCGGGCGTTGGGCCTCGCTGCGCACCGCCGGCCGCGAGTGGCTGTGGCATCGCGCTGATCCGGCTCGTGCGTGCGTGACGCCGGGCGATCCGTTCGTGGATGCGGGCGGGCTGGAGGAGTGCGTACCGACCGTGCGCGGGATGCCGGATCACGGCGACGCGTGGAGCAGGCCGTGGCACAAGACCGGTGTGGACTGTCCTGACTTCGAACTCCGCCGCAGCTTCAGCCAACGTGACGGCGCCGTGGTCGTGGACTACGAGCTGACGGCTGAGGCGGGCTATCGGTTCGTGTGGGCGGCACACGCGTTGCTCGACGTCAGCCCAGCGGCCTGTCTTCAAGCTCCAGCGGGCACACCAGTGTTGATCACGGATCCGGAGCCGGAGCTCCAGGCGTGGCCGGCGGGGCTCGACAGGCTCGGGCCGGACGACGGCACTGCCGTCGGCGCGGTGCTCGAACGCGGCCAGATCCGGGTGGTGGACGGAGATCACTGGCTCGACCTGAGCGTCGAATGCGTCGAACAGCCGGTGTCCATCGCGTTGTGGCGCAACCTCAAGGGTTGGCCGGAGGGCGAGCCGTACCGCAGCGTCGGTGTCGAACCCATGCTCGGCCGCACCTTCGACCGCGACGACACGACGCGTCCGGTCGCCGTTGTGCCCGCGGGAGGAACGGTCCGATGGCGGCTGACGATCGCGGGAGGAACGGCATGACCGACGTGCTGACGCTGGGCGAGACGATGGGGGCGTTCCGCGCGGCCGGCCCGTTCCGGCTCGGGGGCGCGGCGGAGCTCACCGTCGCGGGCGCCGAGTCCAACGTCGCCATCGGCCTGGCGCGGCTCGGGCACGCGGTGCGGTGGGCCGGGGTCACGGGTGTGGACGAGATCGGTGCGCTGATCCGTCGCACGTTGCTCGCCGAACAGGTGGACCTGACGACCCGAGCCGTTGAAGCCGCGACCGGGCTGATCCTCTTCGAGCCTCGCACCGCCGACATCACCCGCGTTCTCTACTACCGCGCCGGGTCCGCCGGATCGCAACTGTCCATTGAGGACGTGCGCAGGGCGTTCGACGCCGGCACGCCCAGGATCGTGCACGTCACCGGCATCACCTGTGCGTTGAGCGAGACCGCGCTCGCCGCCGTCACCGAGGCGATCCACCTGGGCAGGGAGGCGGGCAGCACGGTCAGCTTCGACGTGAACTTCCGCGCCAAGCTGTGGTCGGCGCAGCAGGCGGGCGAAGTCATCCGGCCGTTGCTCAAGCAGGTCGACGTGCTGATCGCGTCCGACGACGAGCTGCCGATCACGGGTGACCACAAGGTGCCCGAAGTCGTCGTCAAGCACGGTGACAAGGGAGCCACGGTGGGCGGGGTTTCCGTGCCGGCGCACGAAGTCACGGCGGTCGACACCACGGGCGCGGGGGACGCGTTCGTCGCGGGCTATCTCTCCGGCCTGCTCGACGGGCTCACCCCGGCCGATCGGTTGCGGCGCGGGAACGCCGTGGCCGCGTTCGCCGTCGCGACGCCCGGTGACTGGCAGGGCCTGCCCACCCGGACCGACCTCGACCTGCTGGACCTGGACTCAGGGAGCACCGTGCGATGACGTTGACGCAGTGGAACTTCGAGCAGCTGGAGCTCGGTGAGGGCGCGCGCTGGATCGACGGCAGGCTGGTCGTGGTCGACCTGCTGGCGGGCCGGGTGCTCGCGACGAGAGGGGACGTTCCCGCGCCGTTCCAGGAGATCGCGAAGCTTCCTGTGCCCGTCGGTGCCGTCGCGCCGATCAAGGACAGCGACGACCTGATGGCCGCGAAGGGAACCGGCGCGGGACTGCTCGACGGCCCTCAGGCCGAGACCTTCGCGGGCGAGGACATGCGCGTGAACGACGCGGTGGCGGACCCGGCCGGGCGGTTCTGGGTCACGACGATGGCCTACAACACCGAGCCCGGCACCGGCGCGTTGCACCGCGTCGGGTCCCCGTCTCCTGTCCTCAAAGGACTGACGATCCCGAACGGCCCGGCGTTCTCCCCGGACGGCAGGCTGATGTACCTCGCGGACAGCGCCCGCGGGATCGTGCACCGGTTCGACGTGCAGGACGGTGAGATCGGTGCGCGCCGGGTGTTCCTGCACACCCCGCACAGCATCCCGGACGGCATGACCACCGACGTCGCGGGCAACGTGTGGATCGCGTTCTGGGGCTCGTCGGTCGTGCGCCGGTACCGCCCGGACGGCCGGCTCGACCAGGAGGTCCGCCTGCCCGCCAGGCAACCGACCAGCGTCTGCCTGGGCGGCCCGGACATGGCCAGGTTGTTCATCACCACCGCCAAGTACGGCCTGCGTCGTCCGACTCTGCACGACGGCGCGTTGTTCGCCACCGACGTCAACATCCCCGGCCGGCCGGCGAACGCGTTCGTGCCTGCTGACAGCTGATCTGCCCACAGCAGAGAAACAAGCGAACGGTGCCACGCAGTCGGCATCGTCAGTGGCATGACCAACAACGAGAAGATGTTCAGCCCTGGGCTGCGCGATCGGTTCTTCGGTCAGCGGGTGCTGATTCTCGACGGCGCGCTCGACGACGACAACGGAACCGTGCTCGCCACCCAGATGCTGTCGCTGGCGAGCGAGGACCCGCGGCAGGACATCGCGCTGTGGATCCACTCACCGGGCGGCTCGGTGCCGTCGATGCTGGCGATCCGCGACGTGATGCGGCTGATCCCGTGCGACGTGGCGACGCTGGCGCTGGGTCTTGCGTGCAGCGCGGGCCAGTTCCTGCTTTCCGCCGGTACCAAGGGAAAGCGGTTCGCCCTGCCGCACGCGCGCATCCTGATGCACCAGGGGAGTGCGGGCATCGGCGGCTCGGCGGTCGAGGTGGAGGTGCAGGCGGACGACCTGCGGCACACCAGGGACACCGTGCTCGGCCTGATCGCCGAGGACACCGGACAGCCGTTCGACCGGATCTTCACCGACTCGCTGCACGACCGGTGGTTCACCACCGAGCAGGCGCGTGAGTACGGGTTCATCGACCACATCGTCAGCGATCTCGGCCAGGTCGTCCCTGTCCGCACACACCAGTTGGGCCTGCACTCGGGAGCCGTCGCATGAGCACCTACACGATCCCCAACGTCATCACCCGCGACGCCCGCGGCGAGCGCGTCATGGACGTCTACTCGCACCTGCTGTCCGAGCGGATCGTCTACCTCGGCACCGGGATCGACTCCGGTGTCGCCAACGCGTTGATCGCGCAGTTGCTGCACCTGGAGGCGGACAACCCGGAGCTGGAGATCAACCTCTACATCAACTGCGAGGGCGGCGACCCGTCCGCGATGCTCGCCCTGTACGACACCATGCGCTACATCAGGGCGCCGGTCGCGACGACGTGCGTGGGCCAGGCGGTCGCGGCCGGTGCGGTGCTGCTGGCGGCCGGGGCGGAGGGACGCAGGGCCTTGCTGCCCCACGCCAGGGTCGTGCTGCACCAGCCCGCGGCGCAGGGGCGCGGCACGATCCCGGACCTGATCCTCGCGGCGGACGAGGTGGTCCGGGTGCGCACCCAGCTGGAGGAGATCCTGGCCAGGCACACCGGCCGGAGCGTGTCGGAACTGCGGCACGACACGGACCGGGACCGCGTGTTCGACGCGTCGGGCGCCGTCGCATACGGCCTCGCTGACATGGTGCTCGAAGAACGCTAAGCAACCATCGACATGACCATGGCCACCGGGCCCGAGGGGCGTCCGGTCGGACGTGACGTGTGGAAGTGGCTCGTCTGGAAGAGACGGACCTGGCCGGCGACACCGATCAAGAGGTCGGCCAGGTCGACACCCAAAGCGCCGGCGACCGCCGCGATCATCTCGCTCGACGGCTCCTTGCGGCCGCGTTCGATCTCGGACAGGTACTGCACCGAGATGCCGGCCCGGTCGGCGACGTCGACCAGCCGGTCGCCGCGCGCCTCTCTGGTCTCGCGCAGCTTCCGGCCCAGGGCCTCACGCCACAACGGTTCGGGAGCGCGCTTGAAGTCCAGGATCTCCGCCATGTCGTCATGGTGACAGCACCGCGACCACCGCAAAGGGCCGTTCTGCTGTCAGCAGAAAGACCGCCCTAAAACCACCCAAAGGTGGCCGAAAGAGCTCTGAGCAGGCTGTTCCCCGCAACGCAACAACCACCAAGGGGAGAAACAGCATGAGGATGCTCATCGGTCTCAGCGCCGCCGCTCTGGCCGCGGTCGCCATGCCCGCCGTCGCGCACGCCGCACCGCACACCACGGTGTACGTGCAGGACAAGGTGCTGATCATCGAGGCCGAGGCGGGCAAGACGAACAACATCGTCGTCGGCATGGAGTCGGCGAGCCACCGGCTCACCGTCACCGACTCCGGCGACCTGCTCGCCGTCGGCGCCGGCTGTTCGCTCAGCGGCGACATCGTGCGCTGCAACTACGAGTCCGGCGCCACGAAGCTGATCACGTCCGTCCGGGTCACCACCGGCGACCTGAACGACCGCGTCAACGTCACGTACGACAACACCAACGCCGACGCGATGCCCGCCAACATCTACGGCGAGGCCGGCAACGACGTGATCGAGACCCGCGCTCGGGGCACGATCAGCGGTGGCGAGGGCAACGACCTGCTGCGCCCCAAGCGCGGTGGCGCGTTCGTGTACGGCGGCGCAGGCGCGGACCGGGTCGACTACAACAGCGGCAGCGCGCTGCACCCGAACTCGGGTGTCTCGGTGACCATCGGCTCCGGCACCGACGACGGCTACGACACGTTGGCGCTCAAGGACTACGTCGCGAGCGACATCGAGAACCTGACCGGCACCAACTACGTCGACCACCTGGTCGGCAGCGCGGCGGTCAACAACATCCTGGCGCTGGGCGCGAACGACTTCATCTGGGGCCTGGCCGGCAACGACACGCTCAACGGCGGCCTCGGCGTGGACACCTGCCTCGACGCCACCGACGGCGACACGCTCGTCAGCTGCCCCTGACCTTAAGGTCGCTTTAAGCGGGCTCGGCATCCTTCGGGCATGAACGCGAAGGTGATGAGCACGGCTCTGTTCGTGCTGAGCTTGACCACTCCGGCCGTGGCGAACGCGGCGCCCGACGAGGTCGCGCAGGTGTCCAACACCAGCGCGGCCTCGTCGGCGGACAAGATCGTCACGGTCAGCTGCCCGAGCGGCACGAAGGTCGTCGGCGCCGGTGGTTCGGTGACCGGTGAGCGGACGACGATCACGCGGGTGCGGCCCAGCGAGGACCTGTCGTCCGTCGAGGTCGCCGCGGTCGAGCACGGTGCGGGGACCGTGCAGCCGTGGACGGTGAAGGTGCGGGCGAACTGCGCGCCCGGCGACTTCACCCTGGTTTCCAAGGGCGGCACCAGGAACGCCGAGGCGAGCTGCTCCGGCACCGAGAAGGTGCTCGGCGTCGGCGGGGAAACCGACGGCGTGCACCTCACGAGGATGTCGCCCAAGAGCAACCTCAAGGGCGGTGTGGTCGAGGCGTCCGGCAACGCGGGCGTCACGGCGTACGCGATCTGCGGAACGCGACCGGGGCTGGTTCTGCGCGGCGGCAGCCCCTCGGTCGTGATGACCAAGACCGCGACGAAGACCGTTGCCTGTCAAGGTGATGAGCAGGTCGTCAGTGCCGGTGGTGCGGTCGCCGGCGCGGCCATCGACGACGTGCTGCCGGTCGGCTCCGGCGCGTCCGTCACCGGTGAGGCGACGGACGCGCAGGGGCAGGCCATCCGCTGGTCGATCACGCCCTACGTCGTGTGCTCGCAGTGAAAGGTCGCGGGTCGACCTCGATCTCGCGCATTCGCGTGACGTAGGTCTGGTAACACCGCCGAGCCTCGCCGTGACTACCTCCGGCGGCGAGGACGCGCACCAGCATCAGGTGCGCCGGCTCGTCGTACGGGTCGCGTTCCAGTACGCGCAGGCAATACCTGCTGGCCAGCGCGAACTCCCCACCGGACTCGGCCCGTGCGGCGAGCACCGCCACCACCTGCAGGTAGATCAACCGGGCTTCTTCACGAAGCCGCGCCGCCCAGTCCTCGTACGGGTCCTCCTCCAGGAAGTCACCGTGGTAGGCCGACTCGGCGGCCGCGAGCAGCGACTGGGCCTCGGAGGAATTCCGTTGTGCCGCAGCGAGTCCGGCTCGTGCGTCGGCGAGGAACGCGACCACGTCGACGGGCAGCACGTCCGGGTCCATCCGGATCGCGTCGCCCTCGGCCACGATTCCCGTGCCCGCTCTGAGCACGCTGCGGGCCGTCGACAACGCCACCGCCAGCCGGTTGGCGACCTTCTCCGGCTCCTCGTCCGGCCACAGCAGGTTTCCCAGCGCCTCACGGGTGATCGGCCGCCCGCGTCGGGCGATGAGGATCTTCACGAGGTCCCTGGCCTTGCGCGACTGCCACGCCGCGGGCGGCAGCGGTTCACCGTCGCGCAGCACCCGGAACCCGCCCAGCGTCTGGATGAACAGCTCCGGCCGGCTCTCCTTCCGGCACGTCTCGGCCACCGCCGCGGCCGCCTCGGCGAGCACCCGCGCGCCGAGACCCGCGGCCTGCTGCCGTGCCTCGACGGCGAGTTGTTCGCCTGCGGCACCACCGATCAGCGATGCCTGGGCGGTCCGCACCCGGACCTCACCGAGCGGGTTGCCGATCTCGCGCCACAACGACAGGGCCTGGTCGAGCAGCACGGGGTCGCGTTCCAGCACTCCGCGCAGTCGCAACGCCCGCGCGAACCCCGCCCGGTCGCCACGCCGGGTCGCGATCTCCGCGGCCTCCTGGCACAGGTCCTTGTCGTGGTCGAGCCACCCCAGCACGAGCAGCGCCGCCACGCTCTCACCCAGGTCCAACGCCTTGCGTGCGTGCTCACGTGCCAGGTCCGGGTCGTCGTCGGAGAACAGCTCGGCCAGTCCGACGTGCGCCAGGATCATGTGCGGCACGGTGTTCTTTGCCGACGCGAGCCGCAACGCCTCGTGCAGCGCGAATCCCGCCAACGCCCGGTCGCCGCGCTTCCGGTGCACCTCGCCCAGGTAGACCAACGGCGCCGCGGCGAGCCAGCTGCCCGCCTGCTCGAAAACCTGCTGTGCGGCGTGGAAATCCGCCGCCGCCTCGTCCAACCGGCCCAGCCCGAACAACGCCTCGCCCCGGTTGTGCAGACCGATCGCCCGGTACGTGGCGAATCCCGTGACGTCCGCGAGCGGCAGCATCTCCTCGATCTCCTGCAACGCCGCCCGGTGCTCGCCCGCCTCGACGTGGTGTGAGGCCCGGTTCGACCGGATGCGGATCACCCCGAGCACGTCGCCGGCCTTCTGCGCGTGGTCGAGCGCGATGTCGTAATGCTCGGTCAGTTCATCGCGCTTTCCTTGTGCCGCAGCAACCATCGCCAGCACCGTGTGCGCAGTGGCGATCGCGCAGGCGCTCGTCGTCTCCAGTGCCTCGGTCGCCTTGGCTGCTGCTTCGTCGATGTCACCCAGCGCCCAATGCGCACTTGCCGCCGTGCTCAACAGCATCGACTCGGCAGTCGGATCGGAACCGTCCGGCACGTAGTCGTCGCAGATCTTCAACGCGTCCTGCGGTCCGCCCCGCAGATGCTGGATCCACGCCATTCGCCAGGCGAGCTCCGCGGTGAGACCAGCAGACGTGGCCTGAGTGAAGCGGTCCGCCGCCTGCCGCCACTCACCCCGCAGCTGGTGCGCCACACCTTCGAGCTGCCACACCTCAGCCGTGCGTTCGTCTTCCGGTACCTTCTGCGTGGCGTTCAGCACGGCATCCGCGCCGCTGGTCCGCAACACGTCCGGCAGCAACGCCGTGATGCCGCTCCAATCCTCCAGCGCGGCAAGGGAATCGACCGCACGGACGTACTCACCGCGCTCCGCGAACCACCGCGCGGCCGCCGCGTGCACGCTCTCGTCCCGTTGCAGGAACTCCCGCGCCAACGGCACCAACGCGAACCAACCCGGTTCCGCTCGGACGTGCTCGACGAACAGCCCGCGCCTGGCCAGGTCCGGCAGGACGGTGCCGGCCTCCGCGTGCCCGAGCTCCACGAGCAGATCGGCCGTGAACCGGTCGAACGCGGCAGCCGACTTGAGCAGCCGGCGGGTCTGTTCCGGTTCTCTGCCAACGACTTCGTCCACCAGGTCGGCGAGCTCCTCGACCGTCCCGGTCTCGGCCACCAGCCGCACCGCGATCGGCCACCCACCCGTGACGTCGTGCACGTCGTGACCCGCGACCACAGCGGTCTCCTCGGCCGTGAACGCCAGCTGGCCCGCGTTGATCTCCGTCAGCTCCCCGTCGACCTTGAAACGCCGCAACTTCACCGGCGCGGGCGTGCGTCCCGACAGGACGAGTCGCGCGGACGCCGGAAGCTGGAGGCAGAGCGCCTCCAGCAGCAGCGCGGCCGGATCTCCTTGTCTCAGCACATGTATGTCGTCCAGCACGATCAGCGCGTCTTCCGGCCACGCGTCCGCCAGCAACCCGGCGATGGCATGAGCCCGCCCGGCTTCGTCCTCACCGGACACCGCCGGCACGCTGGTCCAGTTGGCCGCCAACGCGTTGGCCATCGGCTGCAACAACCGATGGCCTTCCTGGCAGGTGTGCCACACGACCGGACGGTCGATGTGCGCTTGCGTCAACAGAGTTGTTTTGCCGTAACCGGCAGGTGCGACGAGCGTCGTGAGCCTCGTCGTGCAGAGCAGCCCCTCCAACCGGGGCCGCCGGATCACCGTTGTCCTCCCACGCCCCATGATCGTGCTTGGGGAGTCCGCGTTACACCGCCCTGTTCAGCTCAACGCGCCGATCACCGGACACGGTTCCTGCGGGCCATTTGCCGCCAGGTCGAGCAACGCCAGCCGCACGCGTTCGAGATCGCGCACGCGTTCCTCGATCTCGGCGACCTTGTCGGCGATCACCCCGTCCACCTCGCCCACGTCGAGTGGAGCGGCGGACAGCACGAAGATCTGCTCGACCTCGGCGAGCGTGAACCCGAGCAGCTGCGCCCGCCGGATGAACCGCAGCCGTTTCAACGCTTCCTCGTCGTACTCGCGGTAGCCGCCGTACGTCCGGGCGGTCGGCACCACCAGGCCCCGGCGCTCGTAGAACCGGACGGTGCTGATGCCCACTCCGGCGGAGCGGGCCAGTTCGGAGATGCGCACCACGGCAGGTTATCCGCGGTCCACGAGCAGCGCCCGCAGCTGCGCGACGCCCCAGAACAGCTCCAGCACCAGGAACCCCGCCAGCACAGGCGTCGCTCCCTGCCACAACGCCCAGGCGAACCAGACGCTGAACAACGCCCGCCCGACCGTGTCGACCGCGATGAGCAACGGTTCGGGCCGCCGCCAACGGACAACGGACCACATCACCACCACCGTGCCGAACAGCGTCGCCACCATCAGCGACGGCGTGCCCGAGACGGGCGCGCCGATCAGGTTGAACATCCAGGACGCCGTCCAGGGCGTGACGAACGCGATGCTGGCCACCAGGTCGTACATCGCGCCCGCCTTGCCCCAGCGGACCACTGCCGAAGTCGAGATCATGACGGTCACCCTGAACCCTGCACCAAGGTGCAGAGTCAAGTCAGACCGAGACCTTCCTCCGTCGAACCCGCATCACCACGGCCACCGCCAGCACCACGAACAGCACGCTGTACGCGATGGCCGCGAACGGACTGGTGACCAGAGCCGCCAGCGAACCCTCGCTGATCTGCAACGTCCGTCGCACCTGTTCCTCAGCCATGGGCCCGAGAATCAGCCCGACCACCAAAGGCGCGACCGGATAGCCGTGACGCCGCATGAAGAACCCGGCCACACCGATCACCAGCAGCACGATCAGGTCGTCCACCACGAAGTTCACCGCATAGGTGCCCAGCGCCGCGAACAGCAAGATCCCCGCGTACAGATACGGCCGCGGGATCTGCAGCACCTTCACCCAGATCTTGACCAACGGCAGGTTCAGCACCAACAGCATGACGTTGCCGATGTAGAGCGAAGCGATCAACGCCCACACCATCGCCGAGTTGTTGGTGAACAACAACGGCCCGGGCTGAATACCATAGCTCTGGAACGCAGCTACGATCACCGCAGCAGTAGCCGTGGTAGGCAGACCCAACGTCAGCAACGGCACCAGAACACCAGCAGCAGCAGCGTTGTTGGCCGCCTCCGGCCCAGCAACACCCTCGATCGCGCCCTTGCCGAACTCCTCCGGCCGCTTCGAAAGCTTCTTCTCCGCCGCGTAAGACAAGAACGTCGACACGTCCGCACCACCGGCCGGCACGGTCCCGATCGGGAACCCGATGAACGTCCCGCGCAGCCAAGGCTTCCACGACCGCGACCAGAACTCGCGGGTGAACCACTTCCCACCCACCGGCACGACCTCGACCGGCCCGTGCCGCAACCGAGAAGCGACGTACAACGCCTCGCCGACCGCGAACACGCCGACCGCCACCACAACAACGTCGATGCCGTCGGCCAGCGTCGGCACTCCGAGCGTGAACCGCTGCTGCCCGGACAACGTGTCCGTTCCGACCAGCCCGATGAACAACCCGAGTCCCAACGACGCGAGCCCGCGCACAGGTGATGAGCCGAGCAGCGTCGCCACGGTCATGAACGCCACGACCATCAACGCCACGTAGTCGGCCGGACCGAGCGTCACGGCGATGTCCGCGATGGTGGGAGCCAGCAAGGTCAGCAACACCGTCGCGATGGTCCCGGCCACGAACGACCCGATCGCCGCCGTCGCCAACGCCGCCGCGCCCCGCCCGGCGCGGGCCATCCTGTTGCCTTCCAAGGCGGTCACGACCGATGCGGACTCACCCGGTGTGTTCAACAGGATCGAGGTCGTCGACCCGCCGTACATCCCGCCGTAGTAGATGCCCGCGAAGATGATCAGAGCCGCGGTCGGGTCCAGCGAGTAGGTCAGCGGCAGCAGCAACGCCACCGTCATCGCCGGGCCGATGCCCGGCAGCACGCCGACGGCCGTGCCGAGTGTGACGCCCAGCAGTGCGTACAGCAGGTACTCGGGCTGCGCGGCGGTCGCGAAGCCCTCCAGCAGTCCGGTGAGGCTACCCATCGAGGAACGGCACCCCTTCGAACACACCGGCCGGCAGCGACAGCCCCAGCCCGGACGCGAACACGACCTGCACCACCAGCGCCAGCACCACCGCGATCGGCAGCGCGCGCCACCACACCGCGCCCAAAGTCCACGCGGCGCCGAAGAACAGCAGGGCCGCCGCGATCGGCCACCCGGCCACGTCGATCAACGCCAGGTGCGCCACCAGAACGGCCATCAGCTTGCCCACGGTGACCCAGTCGGTGCGGACCTCCGTGTCGACGTCCTCAGCCTCCTCGGCTTTGCCGAGCTTGCCGCGGAACGTCAGAACAATCGCCATCACGCCCGTCACCACGAGCAGAACCCCGACGGCGTAAGGGAAAGCGCGCGGTCCGACCGCGTTGCCGCCGGGAGCGGCGATCGTGGTCGCGTCGATGAGGGTGAAGACCCCGATCGCCGTGACCAGACCGCCGAACCCGTACTCCTCGACCTGACCTGAGACTCTTTCCGGGATCACTTGACCAGCCCGATGTCCTGCAGCGCCGGCTTCACGCGGCCGATCTCCTTGGACAGGAACGTGGAGAACTCGGCGCCGGTGAGGAACGTGTCCGTCCAGCCCTTCTTCGTGAGCTCGTCCTTCCAGCCCTGGCTGGCGTGCATGTCCGTGACCAGCTTGGTCAGCCGTGCCTTGGCCTCCGCCGAGATCGAGCCGGGCGCCACCACGCCGCGCCAGTTGATCAGCTCGACGCCGAGGTCCTTGAACGTCGGCGCGTTCAGGTCCGCGTGCGGGTTGGGCCCGGACGTGCCGAGTGCGCGCAGCTTGCCGGCCTTGATCTGCTCCTTGTACTCGCCGACGCCCGAGATGCCCGCGTCGACCTTCTTGCCCAGCAACGCCGCCAGTGACTCACCGCCACCGGAGTACGGCACGTAGTTGAGCTTCGACGGGTCGATGTTCTTCGCCTTGAGCAGCAGCCCGGCGAGGATGTGGTCGGTGCCGCCGGCGGAACCGCCCGTGATCGAGACGCCCTTGCCCTTCTCGGCCACGGCGTTCAGCAGGTCCTCGATCGTCTTGTGCGGGGAGTCCGCCGGGACCACGACGACCTCGTCCTCCGCGGTCAGCCGCGCGATCGGCGTGGTGTCCTCAAGCCGCGTCTTGGCCGCGTTGGTCTCCACCGCGCCGACCATGACCAGGCCGGTGACCATCAGGTACGACTCGGAACGCTCGGTGCTGAGCTTCTGCAGCCCGACCGTGCCACCCGCGCCGCCCACGTTGCTGACCTGCACGGATGACGCCAGCTTCGCCCCGGACACCGCGGTCTGCATCGCCCTGGCCGTCTGGTCCCAGCCGCCGCCGGGGTCGGCCGGGGCCATGATCTCCAGCTTCCCGATGGAGTCACCGCCCGCGCTCTTGGTTCCTTGACCGCATCCCGCGAGCACCAGTCCGACCGCGGCCACGGCCACCGCGCGTCTCCAGCCTGCACTCATGAGCACTCCTCGCCTCATTGCGAACGTTGGGCGGGGACGCTAGGTACGAGTTGGTAACGAACCGGTGCAACGGTCGTAAAAGACGTATTGGTCGTTTTGTTCGTGACCTGGTTCACACGGAATAGGTGAGAATGCCTCCCATGTTCCGCCGGTCCGTCTCGCTGGGCGTCTCGCTCCTGGTGTTGCAGGTGGTCATCGTGCTGATGACGACCTGTGCCGCCGGGCTGCTCGCGGCCAAGCTGCAGAGCGACCGCATCCGGGAGGCGTACAAGGACCGGATGCTGTCCGTCGCGGAGAGCGTGGCCAGGTTGCCGACGGTGGTCCAGGCGTTCGACTCGCCGGACCCGTCCGCGACCATCCAGCCGCTGGCGGAGCTGCTGCGCAAGGCGTCGCAGGTGACGTACGTCGTGGTCACCGACCGCAACGGCGTCCGCTACGCCCACCCCGACCCTCGCCGCATCGGCGAGCGAGTGTCGACCGACCCGACCGCCGCGTTGTCCGGCGAGGTGTTCGTCGGCACCGAGACCGGCACGCTCGGCACGTCGTTGCGGGCCAAGGTGCCGGTGCGGGCGGCCGACGGGCGGATCATCGGCATGGCGTCGGTCGGCATCCTGGAGTCGCAGCTGTCCGCCGACCTGGCGGAGGACCTGCCCGAGTTGATCGGCTGGCTGGCCGCCGCCGCGCTGGTCGGGGTGCTCGGCGCCGCACTGATCACGCAACTGGTGCGCCGCCGCACGTTCCGGCTCGAACCGGCCGAGATCGCGCAGCTGCTGGAGACGCGCGACGCGATGCTGCACGGCATCCGTGAGGGCGTTGTGGCCGTTGACGATCGGCAACGGCTGGTGTTGGTCAACGACGAGGCTCTCAGGTTGCTCGGGCTGGCGGAGAACCCAACCGGACAACCCGCGGCGGACGTGCTCGACGAGGGACTGCTGGACCTGGCGCGTGCCGTGGACGACGTCGCGGACCGGCTCGTGCTTGCGGGAGAACGGGTTCTGGTCGCGAACCGGATGACAGCCAAGACCCACGACCGGGCTGTCGGCGTCGTGCTGACGTTGCGCGACCGCACCGAGCTGCACGACGCGTTGCGCGAGCTGGACGGCCAACGCACGGTCACCGAGGTGTTGCGCGCGCAGGCCCACGAGTTCTCCAACCACCTGCACGTCATCGGCGGCCTGCTCGAACTGGACCGGCGCACCGACGCCGTCGCCTACATCGAACGGGTCGGCGGCGCGGGTTCGATCACCGCGGACATCATCGACGGTGCCAACGCGGATCCGGCGCTGGCGGCGTTGTTGCTGGCCAAGTCCTCGACCGCGCACGAACGAGGCGTCGCGCTGCGGCTGGACCCGGAGAGCGCGGTGGACATCCGCGCGGGCGACGACGCGTTGACCGTGCTGGGCAATCTCGTCGACAACGCGGTCGATGCCGTGGACACCGGTGGCACCGTGCGCGTGCTGGTTCGTTCGTCCGCGCAAGGGGTGCGGATGGTCGTGGACGACGACGGACCGGGAGTTGTTGAGTCACAACGCGGCCGGATCTTCGATCTGGGCGTGAGCACGAAGGACGCCGACCGGGGGATCGGACTCGCACTGGTGTCGAGGGTGGTCACGCGGCGCAGCGGCCGGGTGGCGATCACCGACTCGGAACTGGGCGGCGCGTCGTTCGACGTGTGGCTGCCGGAAACGGGAAACCGATGAGCATCAGGACGCTCGTGGTCGACGACGACTTCGCCGTGGCCGCGATCCACCGGGGCTTTCTCGACGCGATGCCCGAGTTCGAGGTCGTCGGCGAGGCGCACCGCGGCGGCGAGGCGTTGCGGGCCGTGGAGGCGCTGCGGCCGGACCTGGTGCTGCTGGACATCCACCTGCCCGACATGTCCGGGCTGGAGGTGCTGGCCAGGCTGCGTGCGCGTACCGGTCCGCCGGTCGACGTCATCGCGGTCACGGCCGCGCGTGAACGGGAGACCGTGCGGCAGGCGATGTCCCGCGGCGTGGACAACTACCTGGTGAAACCGTTCACGCGCACGGCATTCATCGATCGGATGCGGCAGTACCTGGCGCAGCGCACCGAGGTGCAGCGGCTCGGGCAGGTGCTGGACCAGGACGAGGTCGACCAGCTGATGCACCACCGGCCGCGGGCGTTGCTGCCCAAGGGACTCTCGGCGGTGACGCTGCGGCTGGTGACCGATGCGTTGAAGGACAGCGAAAGCGACCTCTCGGCGCAGGAAGTCGGGGAACGGGCGGGCATGTCCAGGGTCAGCGCACGGCGTTATCTGGAGCACCTGGTGACCATCGGGAAGGCAGAGGTGCAGCCGCGGTACGGCATGGCGAACCGGCCGGCGCACGGGTACCGCCTGACCTGATTGGTCTATACCTCCTATTGACCGGGATCTTTCCCGGTTCCAGACTTGGTCGCACAGGCCGCCTCCCTGCAAGGAGGTTCGGCATGCGCAGATTCTCCGGAAAGATCCTCCCCCTCCTGGCGGCACTGGTGACGGTCACCGGTCTGGCCGTCGTCGCGCTGGTCAACCCGGCACCCTCACAGGCCGCCGGTCACGAGGACTGCCGCCCGGACGGCCTCTACCGGACGCCCGGCGTCGACACCCCGTACTGCACGGTCTACGACACCGCCGGCCGTGAACTGATGGGCTCGCACTCCCGGCGCGTGATCGGGTACTTCACCAGCTGGCGCACCGGGAAGAACGGCGCGCCCGCGTACCTCGCGAGCAACATCCCGTGGAACAAGGTCACCCATCTCAACTACGCGTTCGCGCACATCGGCACGGACAACCGGATCTCGGTCGGGCCCGCGGGTGCCAACAACGCGTCGACCGGCATGGAGTGGCCGGGCGTTCCCGGTGCGGAGATGGATCCCTCGTTGTCCTACAAGGGCCACTTCAACCTGCTGACCAAGTACAAGAAGCAGAACCCGAACGTGAAGACGCTGATCTCGGTCGGTGGCTGGGCGGAGTCGGGCGGCATCCTCAACCCCGATGGCTCGCGCAACGCCACCGGTGGCTTCTACCGGCTCGCGCAGTCGCAGGCGTCGATCAACACGTTCGCCGACTCGGTCGTGGCGTTCTTGCGGCAGTACGGGTTCAACGGCGCGGACATCGACTACGAGTACGCGACGTCGAACAACTACGCCGGAAACCCGGACGACTTCTGGATCTCCAACGCCAACCGCGGCACGTTGTGGGCGGGCTACGAGAACCTGATGCGCACGTTGCGCGACAAGCTCGACCGCGCGGGTGCGGCCGACGGCAAGCACTACCTGCTGACCGCCGCGGTGCCGGCCTCCGGTTGGTTGTTGCGCGGCCAGGAGGTCTACGGCGTCACGCGGTACCTCGACTACGTCAACATCATGAGCTACGACCTGCACGGCGCGTGGAACCACTTCGTGGGCCCGAACGCCGCCTTGTACGACAACGGTCAGGACGCCGAGCTGGCGCACTGGCAGGTCTACACGACGCCGCAGTACGACGGGCAGGGTTATCTCAACACCGACTGGGCGTACCACTACTTCCGCGGCGCGATGCAGGCCGGCCGGATCAACATCGGCGTCGGCTTCTACACGCGCGGCTGGCGAGGCGTGACCGGTGGCACGAACGGGTTGTGGGGCCGTGCCGCCCTGCCCGACCAGGCGCAGTGCCCGCCCGGCACCGGTGGAACCGTGGGGTCGACCGTCCCCTGCGGCAACGGTGCCATCGGGATCGACAACCTGTGGCACGACGAGCTCAACGGCAGGGAGGTGCCGTCCGGCGTGAACCCCATGTGGCACGCCATGAACCTGCAGAACGGCATCACTCCGGACTACCTCACCAAGTACGGTCTCGACCCGGTCAACGACCCCGACGACCGGCTCACCGGCACCTACGCCCGCAACTACAACAGCACGATGGTGACTCCGTGGCTGTGGAACAGCTCCAAGGGCGTCTTCCTGTCCACTGAGGACGACGTGTCGATCGCGGCGAAGGCCAGTTACGTGTCGAGCAAGGGGCTTGGCGGCATCATGATCTGGGAGCTGGCCGGCGACTACGCGTACGACAGCGCCAAGTCGCAGTACCACATCGGTGACACGTTGCTCACGAAGATCAACGAGGGCCTGCGCGGCGCGGCTCCTTACGGTGCCTCAAAAGCTGGTCGCACGATGCCGGCGAACGTGCTGAACGTCAACGTGGGTGTGTCCGGCTTCGCGTTGGGCGACAACAACTACCCGATCAACCCGACGATGCGGATCACGAACAGCTCCACCACGACGATCCCCGGTGGCACCCGGATCGAGTTCGACTACGGGACCAGCGCGCCGGGCAGCATGACCGACCAGTCCGGGTTCGGGCTCTCCGTGGCCACTCGCGGGCACAGCGGCCCGAACGTCGGTGGGTTGCGTGGCGACTTCCAGCACGTCGTCGTGACGCTGCCGTCGTGGCAGACCATCGCCCCTGGAGCGTCGGTGGACATCCGGCTGAACTACTACATGCCGATCGCGTCGCCGTCGAACTTCACGTTCACCTTTGGTGGCAACAGTTACGTCATCTCGGGCGATCTGCCGCGTGGCAGTGGCAACCCGCCGACGTCGACCACGACCTCCACCACCACGTCGACCACGACCACTACTACGACCACGACTACTACTAACCCAGGCGGGGGTTCGTGGGCTCCCAACACCTACTACGCCACCGGCGCACAGGTGACCTACGGCGGTGCGACTTACCGCTGCCGTCAGGCGCACACGTCGCTCACCGGCTGGGAACCGCCGAACGTTCCGGCGCTGTGGGAACGAGTCTGACGCCTTGAGGACACGACCGTGTTTGCGGCGTTGTCGCAAACACGGTCGTGTGCGGCGGTTTCCGAGCGCTTGCTGCGATGCCACGGTCGGTTGTGTGAATTCCAAGCGTCGCGCACTGATACCGGTACTGGTCCTCTTCCTGCCGTTCCTCACGGCCGGGCAGGGCCAAGCCGCAGCGCAGATCCGTTCCTCGTCCCCACCAGCAGCCGCGGACTCGGTCGTCACGCTGATCACCGGTGACAAGGTGACCGTGTCCGAGCACAACGGCAAGACCACCACGTTCATCAAGCCCGCACAGGGAAGAGAGCACATCAGGTTCTCGACCCGGACCATCGGCGGGCACGTCCACGTCCAGCCGTCGGACGCCACCGTGCTGATCAACGCGGGCCGGCTCGACGACCGGCTCTTCGACGTCACGCAGCTCGTCGAGTGGGAGTACGACGACGCGAAGCGCACCACCCTCCCGTTGATCGTGACCGGCGGCGGCGCGATCAACGGGGCTCAGGTGACGCGTTCCCTGCCGAGCGTTGGAGGGTACGCGGTCGCCGCGGCCAAGGACGACACGTTCTGGAAGTCGTTGACCACGGCCAGAAGCGTCGGCAAGGTCTGGCTGAGCGGCAAGGCGAAGGTGCACGACGCCGAGTCGAACGCGCAGATCGGGGTGCCGAAAGCGCGTGCGGCCGGGTTCGACGGCAAGGGTGTCACGGTCGGTCTGCTCGACACCGGTGTGGACAGGGCGCATCCGGACCTCAAGCACGTCGTGACCGAGTACCAGGACTTCACCGGTACCGGACTGACGGACGGCGTCGGGCACGGCACGCACGTCGCGTCGATCATCGCGGGAACCGGCGTGGTGAACGCCGCTTATGGTGGTGTGGCACCGAAAGCGTCGATTGTCGCGGGCAAGGTGTGCGGCGGGCTCACCTGTGAGGACGACGCGATCCTCGCCGGCGTGGAGTGGATCGCGGGCAAGGCGGACGTCGTCAACATGAGTCTTGGCAGCGACTACGGCACGAACGACGACCTGCTGTCGCAGGCTGTGAACAACCTGACCGCGTCCACCGGCACGCTGTTCGTCGTGTCCGCCGGCAACTCGGCCAACCCGTACACGGTGGCGTCGCCGTCGACGGCCGACGCGGCTCTCTCGGTCGCGAGCGTGAGCCGCTCGGACGAGGTCAGCGGCTTCTCCAGCGAGGGGCCGCGAACCGGCGACCACGCGGTGAAGCCGGACATCACCGCACCGGGTGAGGCGATCGTCGCGGCCCGTGCGGCGGGTACGACGATGGGCACGCCGGTCGGCGATTCCTATGTCACCGCAAGCGGAACGTCGATGTCCTCGCCGCACGTGGCCGGGGTGGCGGCGTTGCTCGCGCAGGCGCGTCCGGACTGGACCGCTGCCGAGCTCAAGGGTGCGTTGATGTCGTCGAGCACGGGCAGCCTGCCGGTGTTCGCGGCGGGCGCAGGCCGGGTGGACGCGGCCCGTGCTGTGGCACAGGGCGTTTTCGCTGACGGCAGCGTGAGTTTCGGGCAGTTCCCGTGGCCGCGGCCCACCGAGCCGGTCACGAAGTCGTTGACCTATCGGAACAAGGGCGCCGCTGATGTCACGTTGGCGCTGTCGGTGACCGACGAGGCGTTCGCTCTCGGCGGATCCACTCTGGTTGTGCCTGCGGGCGGCAAAGCGAGCGTGGAAGTGTCGGTGCACCCCGGTAAGCTTCCCTCCAACGGCGGCAGTGTGGGTGCTCGTGTGGTGGCGACCGCGGGTGATGTGGTGGTGCAGTCGGCTGTCGGTGCGGTGGCGGAGCCCGAGTCGTTCGACGTCGAGGTGAAGCTGCTCGACCGGACCGGTGCGCTTGCGAGCAACGACGTGGGGCAGCAGGTGATCGTGCTGCACCACACGTACGACGGTGAGTGGGACTTCCGTCCGGCGGTCGTGGACGGTGTGGCGAAGGCGCGCGTGCCGGCAGGCGACGTGACGATCTACGCCTCCACCGGCACGCCCGCGGCTGAAGGTCGTCCCGAGAGCGTGACCTCGCAGCTCATCACGAAGTTCGCGCTGCAGAAGGACAGCGGGTTCGTGTTCGACGCCCGCAAGGGCAACAAGGTCACGTACACCGTCGCGGACCGGCCGACTGCCAAGCCGCACATCACGTCCGTCGACACGCTGACCACGTTCGGGCAGCGCGGGCTCGCTGGTGGCGAGTTCGTGAAGGGTGAGCAGGAGGCGTACGTGGTTCCGGCCAAGGCGGAGCCGGGAACGACGTTGCAGTTCGGGGTGTCGATGATCCTAGGGACGCCGGACTCGCGGTACTTCCTGACCGGGCTCGGTGTGGAGAACGAGATCCCGGCGAGACCCGCGTTCCGCACGCACACCAGGGAACTGGCGCGGCGTGACGTGAGGTTCGCGGTCCAGGGTGCGCCGGCGGACGCGGAGCTGGGCAGGGCGCCGTTCTACTTCCCGGGGATGCCGTACGCGTTCGGCGCCTACGAGACGGTGACGATGCCGCGCCACCGGACCGACTACCTGAGCACGGCACCCGACTGGTCGTCGGCGCTGTCGTTCCAGCGTCCGGTGGGCACGCCCATGACGGCGCCGTGGGGCCACATCACCGACCTCACCGGCACCGTGACGGCGGGCAGGCCGGTGCCGGAGCACTGGAACGCGCCGGTGATCGGACCGTCGCTCGCCCTCGCGCCGAACTACAACACCCAGGTCTACCGCTACGAGGACGGCTTCGGGGCGTTCATCGGAATGTTCTCGCCCGCGGCGGGAATCCAGGGCAACAGCCCGAGCTTCCAGCCTTTCACCGCGACGGGTGACACGACACTCGAGCTGGTCGGCTCCGAACCGGTGCCGAGCGGTTATCCCGGCGTGGGTTCCTGGGCAGGACTGCCGGACGAGGAGGCGCGCTACAAACTGACCGCGAAGGCCACCAGGGCGGACCGGGTGCCGTTCGCCGAGCACTCGATGACGACCGAGGCGACCTGGACGTTCTCCTCCGCCAAGACCGACGGCTACACCGCGCTGCCGTTGATGTTCTTCCGCACGAACGGCGCGTTCGACGCCCTGGGCAAGGCCAAGCCGGGCCTCTTCCCGCTGTCCGTCGAGGTGCTGCGGCAGCCGAGGTCCGAACCGGGCACCGCTCGGGTGACGAGCGTGACCGTCGAGTACTCCACCGACGACGGCGCCACGTGGCAGCGGGCACCGTCCGCGGGGCAGGGAAACCGGTGGTTCGCGCTGGTGCGGAACCCGAGCGCGGGCTCCGTCTCACTGCGCACGACCGCCACCGATTCGGCGGGTGACACGCACACCAGTTCCGTTCATCGGGCCTACACCGTGAAGTGACCCGTCGCAGGGAGCGCCCCCTTGCTAGCTTGGCCTGGCAAGGGGGCGTCTATGCGCGAGTTCATCGAGGCAGCGGCCGAGTTGAGGCCGGTTCTGGAGCGGAACCAGGCGGCCGGCGACCGTGATCGCCGGCTGACCGACGAGGCGATGGCCGCGATGCGGGACGCCGGTGTGTTCCGCATGTTCGTGCCGCGCGACCTGGGCGGCCTCGACCTGGACGTGCACACCGCCGTGCTCGCGACCGCCGAGCTGGCCAAGGGCGACCCGTCGGCCGCCTGGGTCGTGATGATCCTCGGCGCGGGCGATCTGCTGGCCGGCCGGTTCTCTGAGGACGTCCAACACGAGATCTACGCCGAGGGCCCGGACACGCACGTCTGCACCGTGCTGACGCCACGCGCGACGGCCGAGCGCGTCGACGGCGGCTGGAGGCTCAACGGCGAGTGGTTTCCGTCGTCCGGCTGCCTGCACGCCGCGTGGGCCCTGGTCGGCTTTCCGGTCGGCGAGAACGACCTGCGGGTGGCGCTCATCCCGGTCAGCGAGCTGCAGATCAAGGACACCTGGTTCACCACCGGCATGCGGGCCACCGGCAGCAACCTCATGGTCGGTGAGAACGTGTTCGTGCCCGACGAGCGCGTTCTCGACACGGTCGGCGAACTCGTAGGCGGCACGCCGTTGCTGCCGTCCGTGCTGACCTACATGATCGGCCCGTACCTCGGCACGGCGCAGGCGGCCCTGGACCACGTCGTGGCGCAGGCGGACAAGCGCCCCGTCTCGTTCACGACCTACCTGCGCCAGAGCGACTCCCCGGCGTTCCAGCTCGCGGTCGCCGAGGCGGCGGCGAAGATCGACGTGGCGGGCCTGCTCGCCCGCTCGTGCGCCGAGATGGTCTCCGCGCCGCTGGACCTCCGCACTCGTGCCCGGATCCGGCTGCACGCCTCGCACGCCGTGCGGCAGTGCGGTGATGCAGTCGACGCGCTGGTCTCCGCGCACGGTGCGGCAGCCGTCGCGGAATCCAGTCCGCTCAACGTGTACATGCGGGACATGCAGACGGCGTTGCGGCACGCGATGATCAGCCCGACGATGAGCCTGGAGGCGTTCGGTCGCGTGCTGCTGGGCGTGGAACCGAACATCACGCCGTTGATCTAGGCCATTCCCAGTTGATGCCGATCACACCGGACGTCATGCCGGTCGTTGTCACGTGCACCGAGTTGTGGACGTTCAACGGCAGCTCGGTGAGCACATGTCGGTCGACGAACAGATCGGCGCGGAAGTACTCGAACACGCGCTCCGGCACCGCGTCCGGGTGGAACCGCACCTCCAGCAGGTAGGTGCCCTCCGGCCTGCGGAACGCGTGCGCGCAGTCCGTGCGCGCGGCCGCCGGATCTTGCACCTCGGCTTCCCACACCCACGTCTCGCCGGCCTGAAGTGGTTGCCCGAAAAGGAGTTCCGCGGCGAGCACCCGTCCGTCGCGGTGCCGCAGCAGCTTGCCGAGCGTGCAGTTGCGTCCCGGCACGATCCGCACGCGGTCGATGTCGCAGCCGGGCGCACCGTAGTAGCGCACCACCGTCCGGTCGACGCCGTCCATGCGCGCGCGAGCGACCGAACGGCCCGCGAGCCGCGACGGGCTGCGGTCCGGCCCGACCGTCACGACCTGTTCGGACGCCATCACCTCCAGCCGCCACGCCCGCGCGCCGGGCAGCTGGTCGAGCAGTTCGGCCATGGGCCCGCTGTACTCGTCCACGCCCTGTCTCGGCCGGAACGGTGGCGGCTGGTGCGTGCAGAGCAGGCCGGTGAGCGTCTGCTCGGGCAGGTCGAGGATCTCCTCCAGCGCTTCGATGGCCAGCAACGACTTCGGCCGCCGCGGCCACGCCCGTCCGTGCTGCCAGTCGCTCAGACTCGCGAGACCGACGTCGATCCCGCGCTCGGCCAGGCGAACCCGCAGACGCTCCAACGGCAGCCCGCGCTCACGGATGGCGTCGCGCAACACGAGGTGGAACGGTCCGGTCATCACCGATCCGAAATTACGGCAATAGCGGGCGGTCGGAGTTGCTCCGAACACTCGAAGGTCCCTGCATCTCGTGAGGAGATCTTCAATGCGCAACACGATCTACGCCGTCCTGCTGGCACTCGTGTTCCTCGCTCCCCCCGCGAACGCCGATCCCGTGGCGCCGTTCGTCATCGGTGGCCAGCCCGCGAGCGAGCCCTACTCGTTCGCGGCTTCACTGCAGTCGCGCGGCGGTGGACACTTCTGCGGCGGAATCCTGATCCGCCCGCAGTGGGTGCTCACCGCCGCGCACTGCCTGGAAGGCAAGAACCCGTCGTCGGTCCAGGTCCGGGTCGGCTCGAACAACAGGACGAGCGGCGGCACCGTGGTGCCGGCCAGCAGGCTGATCCGCCACAACCGCGACGACCAGGGCCTGATCCAGCTCAGCACGCCGGTGACCCACCAGCCGGCCCCGATCGCCGCGTCCGCACCGGCCGGCCTGCCGATCCGCCTGCTCGGCTGGGGCGCCACCAAGGACCCCGGCAACGCTCCGGCACCGACCGTGCTGCAGGAGCTGGACTCCCGCGTGCTCGCCGACAACGCACCCGGCTGCCACACCAACGCGGCCACGCTGTGCACGCACAACCCCGACGGCTGGCGCGGCGTCTGCTACGGCGACTCCGGCGGCCCGGCCGTCACCAGGACCGCCGGCGGCTGGGCGGCCGTGGGCACTGTGATCGGGCAGATCGGCGGACGCTGGTGCGCGGACGCTCCGCAGGTCTTCTCCGACGTGCCCGCCCACCGCGGCTGGATCGAGTCCTACACGGGTTAGGACCGGGTGGCGGCCTCGTACGCGGCCTTGAACGCGGCCGCCCCACCCAGTGACTCGAACGGCCAGCTCACCAGACTCACCGGAGCGCGGTCGCCCAGCCGTTCCTGCACGGCGGCGGCCGCGGTCAGGTCCGCGCCACCGCACACCTCGATGACGTCCGCACCTTCGTCGACCAACTGCTCGGCCACATCGGCGATCTGCTCGGTCGTCGCACCCACGACAACGGTCCACCCGTCACCGTGATGCCGCATCACCCGTCGCGTCGGATCCGCGTCAACGGCGTGGTAAATCGTTGCGCTGCGCCGAATCCGGCTCTTGGGGGTGCCGCGGTCGAAGCTCGCCCTCGCGACCGGCGCGCGGGGCACGACACGTTCGATCACACGTGCCGCGCCCCGCAGGTCGAACCCCCGGTACAACTCGACCAGCCGCACCCCGTTGTCGTCCAACGCGCTCGCCGCCACCGCGGCGGCCGTCTCCGCGTCCGGTACCCACACCAGCAACGTGCGGCTGTCCACGCTGTGCTCGATCACCTGACGGTCCACCGCCGGGTCCGCTCCCGGCTCCAGGAACACGAACAGCTCGTCGTACTTGGCTTCCTCGCTCATGATTGACTCCCCAGTCTCAAGTATGGTCGAGGTTTTTCCGCTGTCGTCGGGTGCAACGGCGCGGATCGTCCGGTTCATTCCCGCCGAAGTTCTGGCATGATCGGAGCCATGAGAGCTGGGGGCAGTATTCTCGCTGTGTTCGCCGTGCTCGCGGGCTTGGTCGCGAGTGGTTCCGGGTCGGTCGCGGCACCGGTCTCGCCGAACACGCCGGCCGACTCGTGTGAGACCGGGCTGAGGTTCAGCGAAGGTGACGGGGACGCCGCGATGGGCTTGCGGGTCGTGTCCATCAAGGTCTTCAACTGCGGCACGCAACCGGTCGAGTTCAACGGATATCCGCAGATCAAGCTGTTCGACGAGGAGAAGCAGCCGCTGACTGTCGAGATCCTCGACGGCTCGGGCGGCATCTCGCAGGTCGACGGTTTCGACGACCCGCCGGTGCCGTTCACGCTGCAGCCCGGCGAGACCGCGAAGAGCGCGTTCATGTGGAAGAACCGCAACACGTCGGGGGAGCCGTCGCAGAACGCCCGCTACCTCGACATCGCGGCGGCACCGGGTGGCACGTGGCAGGCGTTGGAGCCGTTCCCGCCGGACACGCGCGTCTTCATCGACCTGGGCGACACCGGCCGCCTGGGTGTGAAGGCCTGGCACAAGTGACCGTGCTGCGGCGCGCAACCGTCGACGACGCACCGGCCGTGGCCAGGATCTGGTACCCCGGCTGGTGTGACGCGCACCTCGGCAACGTGCCGCAGCAACTGATCGACGCGCGGCCGCAGGAGTCGTTCGAGCCGCGCGCGTTGGAACACGTCGAGCACACCACGGTCGCCGTGGTGGACGGTGAGGTCGCCGGGTTCGTGATGGTCATCGGGGACGAGGTCGAACAGGTCTACGTCTCCGCCGGCCATCGCGGATCCGGTGTCGCCACAGCACTTCTGGCCGCCGCCGAACAAGAGGTGGCGTCCAAGGGGCACGCCGTCGCCTGGCTCGCGGTCGTCGCCGGCAACGCGCGGGCACGCCGGTTCTACGAACGGCAGGGCTGGACCGACGGGGGGCTTTTCGACCACCAGGCACCCCACGCCGACGGCCCCATCCCGGTGCCGGCGCACCGCTACACGAAGCCGGTCGACCGGTGACGGCGATGTTAATTCTTGTGGCAGCACCGCCTTTCCGTGTTCTCATGACCCCATGTCGACCACCGCGCTCCTGAGCTTCACACTCGTCGCGCTGCTGACCGTCATCACACCGGGCCTGGAAACCCTTCTGGTGCTGCGAACCGCACTCCTGGTCGGCCGCCGTGCCGCGCTGGGCGTCGTGGTCGGCAGCACCCTGGGCTGCCTGGTGTGGGCGACGGCCGGCCTGGTCGGCCTGACCGCACTGCTGCAAGCGTCCGAACTGGCCTACAACATCGTGCGCTGGCTGGGCGCCGCCTACCTGATCTACTTGGGCGTGAAGGCGTTGTGGAACTCCCGCCGCCCGGTCGAGCTCGACGAACCCGCACCCGTGCCGTCCACGCGAGCCGCCGTCCGAGTAGGACTCCTGACCAACCTGCTGAACCCGAAGCCGGGCGTCTTCTACATCTCGCTGCTGCCGCAGTTCCTGCCCGTGGGTGAACCGGTCTGGGGTGCCGTGCTGGTCGCGATCCACCTCGGCATCGGCCTGCTGTGGTTCCCGATCCTCATCACCGCCGCCGGTCGCGCCCGCGCTTTCCTGCTGCGCCAACGCCTTCTGCTGGACCGCCTCTCCGCCTCCGCCCTCATCGCGTTCGGCGTCAAGACGGCCGCGGACGCCCGCTGACTGTCAGACCCCCTTGCTAATGTTGATTTTGGGGGAACCCAGCAAAAGCCGTGTGTGTGGTGCATCGCCGTGTGATGAGATGGCGCCATGTCGACCGCAGCCCTGCTGAGCTTCACGTTGGTGGCACTGCTGACCGTCCTCACGCCGGGCCTCGACACCGTGATGGTGCTGCGAACCGCACTGCTGAGCGGCAAGCGCGCGGCCATGGGTGTCGTCGTCGGCATCACCCTCGGCTGCCTGGTCTGGGCGGTCGCGAGCCTCGCCGGCCTCACCGCGCTCCTCCAGGCCTCCGCCCTCGCGTACGACATCGTCCGCTGGCTCGGCGCCGCGTACCTGATCTACCTGGGCGCCAAGGCGCTCTGGACCTCCCGCAAAGCGGTCGAGCTCGAAGACGACCGCCCGGTGCCGAGCGCGAAGGCCTCGCTGCGGATGGGCCTGCTGACGAACCTGCTCAACCCCAAGGTCGGCGTGTTCTACCTGTCGCTGCTCCCGCAGTTCATGCCCGCCGGCGAACCCGCGTGGGGCTCGCTGCTCGTCGCCATCCACCTCGGCCTCGGGCTGGTGTGGCTGCCGCTCCTGATCGTGGTGGCCGGCCGCGCCCGTGCTTTCCTGCTGCGCCAACGGGTGTTGCTCGACCGCCTGACCGCATCCGTGTTCGTCGCACTGGGGCTCAAGCTGGCGTTCGAGGCGCGCTGACTGCTCCGGCCGGGTGAACATCGCCTAGACCGAACAGAATGCGCAATTTTGCCGATGCGCCTACTCCGGCACCAGAGTGAGATTGATGGTCCGGCGTCGAGCTCAGCGTCGGACGGGCACCGCAGGTGGGCTGAGACGGCCACGGTGATGACCGTGATCATCCGGGGGGAATTGATCGCGGGGCGTCGGCTCAGCACCACCCGGTGCCCGTGTCAGTTCCCCGTCGCCGACCGGTGCCAGGCCGCGAGCGCCACCCGGTTCGGCAGGCCCAGCTTCGCGCGGATGTTGACCACGTGCCGGTCCGCCGTCCGCGGCGAGATGAACAGCCGCGCCCCGATCTGCTTCGACGTGAGCCCCTCCGCGACCAGGCCCGCGATGGTGAACTCCTGCCTGGTCAGGCCGCCGGGCAGGGTCGGCTTGGCCGGTCGGCGCTCGGACTCCGGGATCGGCTCCAGCGCGAACTCCATCGCCTGGTCGTGCCGCAGGTCGGCGCCCAGCGTCATGATCACCTGGTAGTCGTCGCCGAGTGCGCGGCGCACCGTGCGGTCGGCGCGTTCCAGCATCTTGTGGAACGGGCTCATGCCGGCGAACGAGATCCGCGAGATCCGTTCCTGCGAACGCAACGCACCGAGCAGCCGGGCCGCGCGGTCGTGTGCTCCCAGCTCGGCGCACGTGCAGGCGAGCAGCCACAGGCTGTACGCGGGGCCCCAGGTGTCACCGAGAGCCAGCTGCAGGCGCAACGACTCCACGGCCAGCGGATGCACCTGCGCCGGGTCACCGTGCCGCAGCTCGTAAAGCCCCTGATGCCACAGCCCCCACGAGTGCGACCAGTCCACGCCGTTGCTCTCCGCCAGCATGATGAGCCCGGTTGTGGCCTTGTCCGCGGCCTCGGCGTCCAGCAGGAAACACGCCGCCATCGCGTGCATCAGCTCGCAGATGTACGTGTCACCCGGCGACGCGAACTGACGGCACAGTTCGACGACGTGCGCGTACAGCGGCACACAGTCCGGAGAGCCCTCCACGAAGAAGAGGTGCGTGGCCTCGACGAACACCAGGTGCACGTCGGTCATGGGTTGCCGGGGCAACGAGCGGGCCTCGTTCATCAACGGGATCGCCGCCGACATGTCGCCCTGCGCCTGCGCGAGCCACGCGCAGTGCGCCAGCAACGACGTGCGCAGCGGTGGCTCGGTGATCACCTTGCGCGCCACCGCGAGCAGGTCCCGCGCCTGACCGAGCATGCCCGCGAACGCCGTGAAACGGGTCCGTTGCACGTTCATCGCCATGACCGTGCCGGTCTCGGCGAGGTCCGGCACCGCCAGCGCGTGCCCGATCGCGGCACGGACGTTCGGCCACTCCTCGCGCAACCGGCCCATCCACAGCGCCTCGTCCGGCGAGAACCACGAACGCGTCGCCTCGTTCACGAACTCGTTGTAGTGCAACACATGCAGGCGCAACGGCTCGTCCGCGCTCTTGAGCAGACGGGCGCCGAACTGCGACACGGTGTCCAACATCCGATAACGCGTCCGCCGCGTGACCGGACTCGTCGTCGCCACCACGATCGACTTCCGCACCAACGCCGACAACGGCGCCAGCACGTCCCCACCCGCCACCGCCTCGGCCGCGGCGCGGTCGAAGTCCGCCGGGAACACCGACAGCGTCCCCCACAGCTGCCGCTCCTCGTCCGTGCAGTGGTGCGCCGACCACTCGAACGCGCGCTCCAGCGTGACGTGGTGTGCCGGCCCGTGCGAGTCGCCGACCAGGAGGTCGAACCGCCTGCCCAACTGCGACAGCACGTCGGTCAGCGACATCTCCGCCAGCCGCGCGGCCGCGAGTTCGATGGCCAGCGGCAACCCGTCCAACGCCCGGCAGAGCGCCACGACCTCCGTCAGGTCCTCCTCGAGGAGGGTCGCCCCAGCAGCCTCGGCCCGTTCCAGGAACAGCTCCGCGGCGTCCTCGTCCAACGGCGGCACCCGCAGCAGGTACTCGCCGTAAACGCCGAGCTGCTCCCGCGAGGTCGTGAGGATCGTCAGCCCCTCGCAGTTCCGCAACAGGTGGTGCACCAGGTGCCGGACCGCCTCCAGCAGGTGCTCGCAGTTGTCCAGCACGAGCAGCAAGTGCTTGTCGTACAACGACTCGATCAACCGCCCGAGCCCCGCGTCCGGCGAGTTGTCGACGATCCGCAGCTCGGCCGCGACCGTCCGCGCGAGCAACGCCGGGTCCTTCAGATCCGCGAGCGACACCACCCAGACTCCGTGCCGGAACACCTCCGCGCGCGCCATCGTCCGCCCGGTCTCCACGGCGATCCGGGTCTTGCCCACACCGCCGGCACCCACGAGCGAGATGAGCCGGGCCTTGCTCAGGAGCGACTCGGCCTCGGCGAGCACCGCCCGGCGTCCGATGAACGTCGTGGTCTGGGCAGGCAGATTGCCCCGCACGGTCATCGGCGCATCTTCGCTCAGCGACGTCCGGCAGTGACGACGAGGATCGCCTTCCCACCCTTTCGGACTAGTCAGTTCGACCGTGCGTGGTCAGCAGGACACCTCGCGGTACTGCCCCCGGTGCCCCGTGCATCCAGGACGACGGCGCGGGCGGTGCAGCGATGCGCCCGGCCAACCGTGATTCGCCCGTCAGCATCCGAGCCACTAGTCAGTTCGACCGTGCGTGGTCACGCGCTCACGGCTGCGGATGATCATCTTCGACGCGAGGCGGACTCCCTGGCGCGCGTTGAGGTGCGGAAGGTACGCGCGGCTCACCGCGTTCGCGATGCGGGGCAGCGCCGCCGAGTCCGGGTAGGCCATGAACATCGGCCGGTAGGTCGGCTGGAACTTCGCCTTGAACGCGAACAGCGACCGGAACCCGTACACCGGCTCCAGCACCTGCCCGGTGAAGTCCAGCACCCGCTGCAGCGCCTTGGGCCGCTCGCCGCGGTCCAACCGCGCCAGCGGTGCCCCGGACAAGCTGAGATACCGCGCGCCCTCGTCCTTCAGCTGCAGCGCCGCCGAAGCGATCAGGAACTCCATCGAGCCGCGGAACCCGTGCGTGCGGCGGCGCATGAAGTCGAGCGTCCACCCGATGACCTCGCCGTCGGCGTACACCGGCAGCCAGCTCGTGATGCCGTGCACCGTGCGGTCGGCGTCGACCGCCAGCAGGCACCGCACGCCGTCACCGGTGAGCTCCTCGAGCCCGCCCAGCGTGAAGCCCATCTCGGGCAGACCCTTGTCCGCCACCCACTCCGCCGAGATCGACCGGATCTGGTCGGTGATCGCGTACGGCGCGTCGGCATAGGTGCACCACTCGGCGACGATGCCGGCCTTGGCGGCCTTGTTCAGCGCCGTGCGGACGTCCTGCCACTTCTTGCCGGTGAACGCGAGCTTGTCCAGCTCGATCACGGTGTCCTCGGCGACCTGCACCGCGGACCACCCGAGCCGCGCGACCGCGTCACGGGTCTCCGTGCCGACGCTGTAGAGGCACGGCGTCCACCCGTTGTGCGCGCAGAACTCCGCGAAGCCGCGCACGGCGTCCACGCGGTTCGGCCCGATCGGGTCGCCGACGGTCAGCGCGATCGTCGCCACCACCCGGTACGCGATCGCGGTCTCGCCGTCCGGCGTGAACCAGTACTGGTTGCCACGCCACGTCGTCATGTAAGACAACGACGAACCGCCGTACCGGCGCATCAACTCACGTGCCTGTGCAGCCTCCTTTTCACACGACGACGGCCACGCGCGCCACGAAGCCATCAGCAGACCCGCCATCACGATCAGCCAGAACACGACGCCCGTGTACTCGAACAGCAGCGTGCCGACGAACCCCTCGGCGGAGAACTGCAACGGCACCAGCCCGAGCAGGTAGCCCGGCGGCAGGAACCGCGTCGGCAGGTCCGCGAGCAGCTCGGTGAACCCCGGCGACGGCGAGAACTGGTCGCGGACCAGGTACCCGCCGAAGACGTACAGCACCGACAACAGTCCGATGCTGCCCGCGGTGAACCGCCAGAACTTCCGGACGGCATGCCGGGGCAGACGCACACCGAAGTGCTTGCGCGTCAACAACAGCACCACCGCGATCGCGAGCGGTGCCAGCATCGGCACGCTGTAGGAGAACACGACCTCCAGCGGACCGATGTCCGGAATCCGCGCGGCCTCCACGACGTACCACCCGATGAAGGCGGCGTACCCGACGTTGAGCACCAGCGCCGACCACCACGCGAACCGCCGGCCGCGCCGCAGCCCTTCCGCCAGCACGAGCAGCAACAACGCCGGCAGCAACGACATCACCAGCGCCGGGACACGCCCGTAGGACAGCTGGACCAGCATGGTGCGACACAGCTCCACCGAGTCAGGGTCGCCGCACACCACGTCCACGTCGTCCTGCGACGGCTGCACGACCGCCACCACGTCCGCGAACCACCACAGCGGACCGTTGGGGAACGGCGACAACATCGCCACCACCGGTCCGAGCGCGGAGGCTGCGAGCAGCAACGCCACCAGCGTCCGCGTCTCCTGGAACGTGCGCGCCTCGTGCACCGCGCCGCGCTTCAGGAACAGCGCTCCGATCAGCAGTCCGGCCACGCCACCGGACAGTCGGAGCAGGTCTTCGAGCCAACCCGAGTACAGCGTAAGCACCAGGACCGACAAGATCAGCAACAGCCGGACGCGGCGCCTCCACAGCGGCGGCATCCGGAACGTCAGCGCGAGCGCCAGCCCCACCCCGCCGATCGACGGCCCCGCCGCGACCTCGCCCACCAGCGACTCGAGCCACGACCAGTGCACGTCCGCGCCGACCAGCACCAGCGCCAGGCCGGAGAACGCCCCGGCCACGTGCGACGCCAGGAAGATCGCGACGGTCCGCAACGCCCCGAGCTCGCGTTCCGCCAGCGGCCCGACCACGATCAGCAGCGCCGTGGTCCCGACGTAACCCACCAGGTCCATCGACCACAGCGCCGAGCTGAAGATCGTCCACAGCGGACTCCCGGTCCCGAACCCGATGCGGGTGAGCAGCTCCTCGTTCGGGTTCCTGATCGCCCGCGTCAACGCCCCGACGGTCCAGAACGCGATCAGGAAGACCGACGTCAGGGGAGCCGCGCGGAACAGCCGGCTGATCATCTGCTGAGCCCGGTTCGCGCCGCGAGCCACGGCAGCGAGCCGAACAAACCTTCTCGCGCCATGTTCCAGTCGTGGCCGTTCGGCAGTTCCTTCCACAGCACGTCCATTCCGGCCTTGCGACAGGCCTCGAACACCTCGCCGTCCGCCTGGCGGTACACGTGGTCGTCGCGACCGGCGACGATCACCCCTGCCGTTTGCGGAAACCGTTGGCGGGCAAGAATTTCCATCGGGTTGACGCGAGCGAACGCGGCCTCGTCGCCACCGAACACGGCCTTGACCGTCTCCGGTCGCGTGCCGAGCGACGGCTCACGTTGAGGTGCGAGAGCGATGAAGTTGCCGTACACGTCCGGCGCGCGCACTGCGAGCTGCACGGAACAAGTGGCGCCTTGAGAGAAGCCTGCGATGGTCCACGCCTCGCGGCGTTCGTCCACCGTCAACCGTTGCTTGATCCACGCCGGCACGTCGCGCGCCAGGTACGTCTCGGACTGCCCCAGCTTCGAGTCGAGGCACAGCGGGTTCGCGGTCGTCGAGCCGAGCTGGTCGGCCACCACGACGATCGGCGCCAGACCGTCGTGCTCGCGCGCGAACGCGTCGAGGTTGTCGAGGATCCGGCCGCCGTCGAACCAGTCGCGCGGGCTGCCGGGCTGTCCCGCGAGCAGCACGATGACCGGCAGCTTCGGGCGCGGCGTCGCGGCGTACGCGGGCGGCAGGTAGATCCACGCCGGACGCGCCTTCATGGCGCCGGGGATCTCCGCCTCGGAGACCGTGCCCTTCTCCGGCAGGTTCGCGGGCTTCTGCCAGACCTCTGCGAGCTTCTTGCCCGCAGGCACGTCGACGATGTTGGACGGAGGTGGTGCCGCCTCGTCGAGATCGATGCGATTGTTCCTGAAGACGTCGAGCACCGCGCGCATGTTCGGGTACTGACCGAAGTGTGCGTTCGCCGCCACCAACGACGACGCCACAACACCTAGCGCAAGCAGCACGTTCAGCACACGGCCGTACCACCGCCCACTACGCAGCCGTGCCGCTGCCAACGCCACCGCTGTGAGTGCCGCGCCCAGCCACACCGTCAGGATCACCGGCAACGGTTCGGGCCACGGCTTCCACACGTGGTCAACGATGTACGTCAGCCCGAAGACGACCACCACACACGCAGGCACCAGGATCGGAAGGACCCGAGTCCACCACGTCCGGTTCTTCCGGATCGCCAGATACGTCAGGGCGACGGCGGCAGCAACGGTCGCGGCGGTGGGGATCGGCCCGTTTACCAGGGACAGATCCAGGGGGCTGAGCATGAACCCAAGTTCATCAGCAGATCTTCAGGTTCGCATCGGAGGTTCGTCTCTATTCAGAGGTGTGAACATCAGCCTTAAGAATGACAACCCATCAGTCCGCCGGCGCGTCCCGCCAAGCGTTCGTCAGCACCCGCAGTGCGTCCGGGTGCTCGGCGATCTCCGCGGCACTGGACAAATCGGACTCCGCCATGCCCAGCTCCCGCAACGAGGTCGCGGCACCGAACCGCGTTGCCGTGTCGTGGATGCGTTTGGACAGATCAGCGGGCGCCGTGTGGGAGAGCAACGCCGTGTGTGTGGCGGCGTGCGGTAGTCCGAACGAGCCGCCCAGGACGTGTGCGAGCTTGTGGTGCAGTCCCATCGGGACGGACGCGAGACAGGTGCCCGCGAGCCACGCCGACTGCAGCAGCTCCGTGCGCGCATCCACAGTGGACGGATTTCCGCTCAAAGCGTGCAAAACGCCCTCGATCGCCTTCGTCGCGATGGCGTCGATCAACGGGTTCTCATTGCCTCGTGCGGTCACCGCGTGCGCGAGAGCGTTCAACGCGCTCGTGACCGTGACATCGAGCGGTAAGTCCAACGTGAGGCCGACGTCGTAGATCACCGTGTTCGGCTGGATCGCTGCATCACGCCGTGTCTTCTTCAGCCCTGAAGCCGTCTCGCCGAGTACCGGTGTGACCTCGGAACCCGCATAGGTCGTCGGAAGGATGATCTGCGGGACACCTGCGCGTACCGCGAGAGCCTTCGACAGGCCCGTGCTGGATCCGCCGCCGACCGACACCACGCAGTCCGCGCCGTGCTCGCGCAACAACGCGAGCGCGCGCTCCGTGACCTCGACGGGCGTGTGCATCGTCGCGCCGGTGAACCGTTCCGCGAGCAACGGCCCGAGCTCGTTCGCCACCCGATCGCCACCGTGCCGCGCGATGAGCAGAACTCGTTTCGCGCCAAGACGCTCGGCCTCGGCGCGCACGGAGGCAGCGGTGCCGCGCCCGAAGACGACGCGGGTGCGCGCGGGTTCGAAGGTGAAGCTCACGAAGGTCGAATATTCGCCACCGGGCGTAGTCGACGCAACCGCGGCGGATCAATCCTTTCGGCTCTGACGAGTGATCTCGCCACTCCTTAGTGTGAAAATTCATGAAGCGTGTTCGTGTTGTAGTGGCGTTAGCAGGGGCCCTGACCCTCACGCCAATCCCTGCCACAGCGGCGACACCGGCGTTCACCCTGTCCGGCGGCGTGTCCGCGCCGATCCACTCGCTGGCCGACGCGGTCCGCGAGACCGTCTACGTCGACTCAGGTCTCGACCTCGACGGAGACGGAACGCGAGACCGGGTGACCGCGGACATCATCAGACCCTCCACCACCGGCCGTGTGCCCGTGATCATGGAGGCCAGCCCGTACTACCAGAGCACGGGCCGCGGGAACGAGAGCGAGGTCAAGACCTACGACTCCGCCGGCGTGCCGGTGAAGTTCCCGCTCTTCTACGACAACTACTTCGTGCCGCGCGGCTACGCCGTCGTGCTGGTCGACTTCCTCGGCACGAACCGGTCGCGCGGCTGCGTCGACGTCGGCGGCCAGTCGGAGATCACCTCCGCCACCGCCGTGATCGACTGGCTGAACGGCCGCCGCACCGGTTACTCGACCTTGACCGGCACCACGACGAAGTCCGCGGCGTGGTCGACCGGGGCCGTCGGCATGATCGGCAAGTCGTGGGACGGCTCAGTGGCGAACGGCGCGGCGGCCACCGGGATCGACGGCCTGCGCACCATCGTGCCGATCGCGGGCATCAGCTCCTGGTACGACTGGTTCCGCTCGGACGGCGTCGCCCTCACCGGCTTCGGCACGCCGACCAGCCTCGGCTCGCGGTTCGAGAACTCCAACGCGCGCTCACGATGCGGTGCGGTGCGCACGGCGATGACGAACGGTGCTCCCTCCAACGGCGACTACACAGCGATGTGGCAGGCACGTGACTTCGTGCGCAACGCCTCACGCGTGAAGGCGTCGGTGTTCGCGATCCACGGCCAGAACGATCTCAACGTGAAGACGCTGCAGTACGGCCAGTTCTGGGACGCACTGCCGGCATCGGTCCCGAAGAAGCTCTGGTTCTCGCAGACCGCGCACGTCGACCCGTTCGACTTCCGCCGCGCTGAGTGGGTCTCAACCCTGCACCGGTGGTTCGACCGCTGGCTGCTGGACGTTCCGAATGGCATCGAGAACGAGGCTCAGGTGTCTGCAGAGCGCGCGCCGGACCAGTGGGCGGACGACCAGACGTGGCCACCCGCCGGCACCGTCAGCACCGTGCTGCGTCCTTCTTCTTCGGGCCTCGGCACGGCAGTCGGCACGGGCACGGCCGCGTTCACCGACAACGGCAGCGCGACCCCGTCGAGCTGGCTCTCCGGCTCGAACACCGGCCGGGTGATCTACTCGACGGCACCGCTGACGTCGGAACTGCGCGTCGCGGGCACCTCGTCGTTCACGGTGGGTGTGTCGTCGTCGACGTCGACCGCGCACCTGACGGCGTACCTCGTCGACTTCGGCCCGGCACGGGTGCGGACCGGTGAGGGCATCCGGACCTTGAGCACGGAGTCCTGCTGGGGCGAGAGCCGCGCGGGCGACGACGCCTGTTACCGCAACACGGAAGCCACGGCGGGCAACGTCGACGCACAGGTGATCGCGCGCGGGTGGGCCGATCTCGCGAACTACGCGTCGTTGTCGGCCCCGCGCACCATCACGCCGGGAGCCAAGTACCGCATGACGTTCCGACTGTCCACAACGGACCACGTGATCCCGGCGGGGCACCGGCTGGGCCTGCTGATCGGCGGCACCGACTCCAGCGCGACCACGCGGCCGAGCCAGCTGCCCCGGCTGACCGTCGACCTGGCGGACACGTCGGTGCGTATCCCGTTGCGCGGCTCTGTCCCGTCAGCGTCCAACGACCAACTGACGGCGACCAGTGTTTCCGCTGGTACGAAGACCGCCCTGGGTTAGCTCCCCGGACTGTCGGTGCTGCTCGCTAGCATCGCCCCCATGGGTTCAACCGAGCACGGAGACGCGCTGCAGGTCCTGCAGCGCGTCTTCGGGTACCCCGAGTTCCGCGGCGACCAGGCCGACATCGTCGAGCACGTGATCTCGGGCGGCGACGCGCTCGTGCTGATGCCGACCGGCGGCGGCAAGTCGCTGTGCTACCAGATCCCGGCGCTGGTCCGGCCGGGCACCGGGGTGGTGATCTCCCCGCTCATCGCGCTGATGCAGGACCAGGTCGACGCCCTGCGCGCTCTCGGCGTGCGCGCGGGCTTCCTGAACTCCTCGCTGTCGTGGGACGAGCGCCGCATGGTCGAGGCGGAGTTCGTCCAGGGCGAGCTCGACCTGCTCTACCTGGCTCCCGAGCGGTTGACGTCCGAGGCGACCCTGAAACTGCTCGACCAGGGCGACATCGCGCTGTTCGCGATCGACGAGGCGCACTGCGTCTCCCAGTGGGGCCACGACTTCCGCCCGGACTACCTCTCGCTGGCGCACCTGCACGAGCGCTGGCCGAAGGTCCCGCGCATCGCGCTGACCGCCACGGCGACGGAGGCGACGCGCAAGGAGATCCTGACGCGCCTCGAACTGGGCGACGGCCGCCAGTTCGTCTCCAGCTTCGACCGCCCGAACATCCAGTACCGCATCGTTCCCAAGAAGGAACCGAAGAAGCAGCTGCTCGACCTGTTGCGCGGCGAGCACCAGGGCGACGCCGGCATCGTGTACTGCCTCTCCCGCGCCTCCGTCGAGAAGACCGCGGAGTTCCTGGTGGCCAACGGCATCGAGGCTCTCCCGTACCACGCGGGCCTCGACTCCTCGGTCCGCCAGCGCAACCAGGCCAGGTTCCTGCGCGAGGACGGCCTGGTCATGGTCGCCACCATCGCGTTCGGCATGGGCATCGACAAGCCGGACGTCCGCTTCGTCGCCCACCTCGACCTCCCCAAGTCGGTCGAGGGCTACTACCAGGAGACGGGCCGAGCGGGCCGCGACGGCCTCCCGTCCACGGCGTGGCTCGCCTACGGCCTCAACGACGTCGTCCAGCAGCGCAAGATGATCGACTCGTCCGAGGGCGACCTCGCCTTCCGCCGCCGCTCCCAGACGCACCTGGACGCGATGCTCGCCCTCTGCGAGACGATCACGTGCCGCCGCACCGGCCTCCTCGACTACTTCGGCGAGTCCGGCGTGCCGTGCAACAACTGCGACACCTGCCTGACCCCACCGGAGTCGTGGGACGGCACGGTCGCCGCCCAGAAGGTCCTCTCCACGGTCTGGCGCCTGCGCAACGAACGCGGCCAGAAGTTCGGCGCCGGTCAGACCATCGACATCCTGCTGGGCCGCAAGACCGCCAAGGTCATCCAGTTCGACCACGACCAGCTCAGCACCTTCGGCATCGGCGAGGACCTGAACGAGAGCGAGTGGCGCGGCGTCGTCCGCCAGCTCCTGGCCCAGGGTCTCCTGGCGGTCGAGGGCGAGTACTCCACGCTCGTCCTGACCCCGACGAGCGCCGACGTGCTCGGCCGCAAGCGCGAAGTCCACATGCGCAAGGACCCGACCCCGGCCCGTTCGTCGACCCGGACTGCCTCCTCGGGCGCCGCCAAGGTCAAGGTCGACCTCCCCGCGGAAGCCACCGGGCTCTTCGAGTCCCTGCGCGAATGGCGCGCGCAGCAAGCCCGTGAGCAGGGCATGCCAGCCTATGTGATCTTCCACGACGCGACGCTGAAGTCCATCGCGGCCTCCCGCCCCACGTCGCTCGCCGATCTGGGCAACGTGAGCGGAGTGGGCCAGGCGAAGCTGACGAAGTACGGCGAGCAGATCCTCGAGGTGGTGGCAGGCGGCGGTCCCGCACCGGCAGCGCCTTCGGCCGCGAAGCCGAAGCCGAAGACCACGACCAAGGGCGGCGCGGCGTGGGGTTCAGGCGAGGCGGGCGAGGACGAGTGGCCGGAGCCGGAGGAGCCGGACGAGCCGATGGACTGGTGAGGTGTCAGGCTGCGGCCAGCACTTGAGCCGCGACCGGCGCGATCTTCAGCAGTTGCTGCCAAGCCAGGTACCGGGCGTAGCCCGGATCGTCCGACACGGCGCTGGTGCCGACGGTGACGAGGAGGTCGCCTCTAGCCAGGTAGGCCGAGCAGTAGTCGATGTGCTGTCCCGCGTCCGGAGTGGCCTCACAGACGGCGTACGAGTCGTCGAGGCCCGCCAGCCTGGGCACGACGAGGTCCGGGGTCACGGTCAGCGCCGGCCTGCCCTCTGTCTCCACGTAGGTGGAGCAGGTCTTGGACCTCGACCGGATCTCCGCGACCAGGTCCGTTGCCTTTTGCTCGGACAACGCGTGCACGTGCTGCAGCAGCGCCGTGTATTCCCCGCGCCACTGCCTGGTCCGCGTCACCTTGAACCCAGCGCTGATCTTGGTGTCACCACACACCTCGGAAACCTCCGGCCTCCCGTGCTCGTACCCGCCAGGACCGGACGGGTAGTCCTCCTTCCACGGCGTCTCGGGCTCGAACGCCACCTTGGACACGTAGGCCGACTGGGCTCGGAGCGCCAACTGGTTCCACCGGTCCGGCACCGACACGGTCGAGGACGAGGTCGGCGGCGCGGACGAAGGTGACGGCGCCGCCTCCTGCGCGGAACACCCCGCCAGCAGGACAGCCAAGATCAGAAAACGTCGGAACATGCTCACGCCCCCAGGTCGAGGGGAGGAGCATACGTTCGTCAGGTCACTTTCTCGATTTGAGCGCGCTTGATCACACTCTTCCCCGACTCGCCGACCAACGCGAATGCCGCGCTGTTCAAGACCACGCAGGATGAACCGACCCCGACAATCCGCACGGTGGTCTGCCGGCCGTTGTCCAGGTTGGTCACCCGCACGGACGTCCCGATCGGCAGCTGCGACGAGAACGCACCGGCAGCCCCGCCCACCGCGGACAAACCAACCGTCGCACCGTCGCAGACGACCTGCCCGACCACTCCGGAAGACCGAACCCGCGGCCCGGAAGAACGGGTGGCGGACTGAACGGGCGCCGGCGCGTTCCCGACGATCTCGATCCGAACCCGCCGGAGAACGCTTTCCTCACCGCCCCGTCCCGCATTCGGTGACTGCACCAGGTCGAAAGCCGCCGTGTTCAGCAACGCGCAGGAAGACGCGACTCCGGAAACAGGCAATGTCACCGTTCGCCCGTTGGCCAGGTTGGAGATCCGCAACTCGGTGCCGATGGGGAACTTGTCCGACAACACCCCGGCCGGTCCGGAGGAATTCTGATACGTCAGAGGCTGCCCCGCGCAGACCTCCTTGCCCGCCGGTCCCGACTGCGCCACGGGAGAACCGGATCCGGCAAGGGCGAAGGCCGTACCCCCGATGGCCGCGGCAACCGAGAACACCCCGGCGGCCGCGATCCAGCCCCTCGACCAGCGCATGTGCAACACCCGACCCTTTCTTTCAGGCCGTACGGCCCGCGGATCGGGAAGGTTCAACGACGCGTGGCGCGAACCAGGGCCGTCGGATCGCACGATGCCAAATGATCGCGCAGGGCCACGTGGGCGAAGCGGTACTCGCCGTCGACGCGCGTGAGCAGCAGCCGGTCTTGCGCAAGATGCAGCAAAGCCTTGCGGCGGAACGACAACTCGCCCAGCGACAGTGGCCGGGTCAGGCCCTCGGCAGCCACCTCGGCCAGCGCGTCGAACGGCCAGACGTAGTCGCGGGCGGCGGTCGGTGTGACCAACAACCCCAGCGCCACACCCAAAGCGGTGCCCCAGGATCCCATCGTGCCGAGACCGCCCAGCACACCGACCAAGCCGAGCACCGGAACAGCGGGCTGGATCCACCAGTACCGGCCGAGCCGCATGCGTTGCTGTTGCACCGGGCGCACCGTGCGCCACACGCGTCCCACCGCCGCGGCGAACACACCGCCCGCCACACCGGCGGAAAACCCGACTCCCATACCCGCCAGCACGGAATAGGGACCGACCCAGATCATCGAGACGCCAGGTGCGGCGGCGATCAACACGGACCACGGGATGGGCGCATCACCCGGCACGAATCCCAACGCCAAGAAGAACGACGCCACCACCACGAACACATACGCCACGAAATACGGCCACGGCGTGCCGATACCGCCGAGCCACAATCCGACGAGCCCCACCAACAACCCCATGAGCACGCCGGCCAGGAATCCAAGTCCGGCCGTCAAAATGCCGTGCGCTCGCCCAGGCGGATGGAAAACCCGCGGCAGTCTGTTCACCAACACGAGCAACAGAGAAGCCGCGACCACGAACACCAACGCGGACAACAATCCGAGGCGCAGTCCCGTCATGAACGCCACCGCACACACACCACCGGCATATGCGGCAGGCACCGCGCGAATGAACAGCAACCACAACGGACGCGTCGGCAGTAGCGGAAGCCACGCACGGCGGTGAGGCATGTGCACGGGCGCACCGAGATCCGGCCGGCCCAACCGTGCGAGGAACTTCAACGCGCGGATCGTGGGGCCTGCTGCTCGTTGGGCGGAAAGCCTTTCCACGACGAACGAGCCGACGAAGTCGTTGCCGATCGTGTCGACCTGCTTGTCCAGGTGTGTCAACGCCAAGAGGTTCAGCGCCAACGGAGAGTCGAGCCGTTCCCAGATCGACGGCGTCAGGGCCGACTCCAGCCCGTCGAGCCGAGGGCTGACCGACGCGATGTACTCCAGCACCTGGCCGCGGGACAACGGCTCGACGAACACCGACGGCAGGTTCTCGATCGGCTCGGTCGACGACACGACGGAGGCGAACGGCGCGAGCTCGGACTCGCAGTGCGCGCGGTCGACGCGCGGCACCTCGTCCAAGCCGTCGATGAGCACGGCGACTCGGCCGCGGCGCAGCCAGATCGTGCCCGCGGAGCGGCTGATGCCGTAGCTGCGGTTCAACTCGCGCAGCAGCCACGCGGTGAACTCGGTCGGCTTGCGGGTGCCGTACGCGCGCCACGTCGCCAAGTCCACGACGACAGGAATAGGCGCCTCCGGGTCGTTACGCGCGCGCTCGACCAGTACGAGGCAAAGCTCGCGCAGCAACGTCGAACGCCCGCTGCCGACCGGTCCGACGAGGACCATGGTGTGGCCGAGACGGTCGTAAACGGCTTCCAGGTCCGAGGAGGAGATCGCCTCGCCCTCGGGCCGCACGGCGAGCTTCGGCTGCCGCAGCACGCCGAGTTTGATCTGCGCCTGCGCGGCCAAGGAGGAGGCGAGCAGGGCCTTCACCCTCGACTCGACCCGGTCCAGGGCGGCGGTGCGGTTGCTGGTCTCGTGACCGCGCACACGTTCCCAGATCGCGAGACCGATCGCGACCAGCACCATCGCGCCGACCAAGGGCCACAACCACCGGCCGAAATCGCCGAGGAACTCCGGGGCGGCCCCGCCGGTGCTCACGCTGATCGCTGCCGGGAGCAGTAAAACGACGGTGACCAGGCACAACGCGGCTAGTGCGGTCAGCCGTGCAGCTCTCGTCACCCCGCTCGGATCCACCTTCACCTCCGCGATCCCGGCGAACGACGGTAACCGGACCGCCGGGATCGCGGAAGTGACTCAGAGGCGTTGCCAGAGAGATGCCGCGTTCGGCGGTTCCCAGCTCGCTATCGACGTGTGCCCTTGCAGGCACTGATAGTCCAATCCGGCGTAACTCACACGCGAACCAGTCGCATAAGCAGTCCCAGGCGCCCACGCTGGGTATGCCCCGCCACCCGGAGGTTGCGTCGTTGTGGTGGTCGGTTGGGTGCCACAGGCGCCGAACACCTCGAACTCCCAGAACGAGAACCCGTAGACCGTTCCGCGGTTCATGCCGTTGAACCTCACATATCGCGCGCTACCGGAAACCCCGATGTCCTCCACGCCGCCCGCGCCGGCGAACGTCGTGTACGCGTCCCGCCACGAGCTGCCGTTGTCGGACAGCTGGATCGAGTACGCCCGGCCGTAAGCGGCCTCCCAGTTGATCCGCACGCGACTCAGCGCGCGGACCGACCCGAGGTCGACCTGCCACCAGTGCGGTTCGCTGTGGGCGGACGACCAGCGCGTTCCCGCGTTGCCGTCGACCGCGAACGCCGCCGCCTGGTTCCCGCTCTCCACACTGGACGCCGCCGTCGGCCGGCCCTTCGACAGCAGCGGCCCGCACGTCGGCGGGGGAGTGGTCGTGGTCGTCGGGCCGCCGCCGGATCCGCGAGTCCACACGCCCACGTAGTCCACGATCATCGGAATACCCGGCACGATCCCCGGACCCGGTGTGCGAGTGCCGGAGTAGTTGTCCGGGAACTCGCCGCCGATCGCGATGTTCAGGATGATGAAGTACCCGGCGTGCCCGGTCATCTGGTTCCACGTGTCCGCGGGCAGCTGGTTCTGGTTGACCTGGTGGAACAGCTCACCGTCCACGTACCACCGCAGTTGCTGCGGTGACGTCGAGGCGTCCCACTCGAACCGGTACGTGTGGAAACCGCCCTGACACGAGGTGCCCGGACACGGACGGCTGTTCGCGATGCCGTTCTTCTCGTTGCACGGCCCGCCGGGCGAGACACCGCAGTGCAGCACGCCCCACACGCGGTTGACGCCGTTGACGTTCTCCATGATGTCGAACTCGCCGACACCGGGCCAGTTCCACCAGTTCCCGCGGTACGGCGAGCCCAGCGCCCAGAACGCCGGCCAGTACCCCAGCGCCGCGGCGCCGGAGACGTTCGGCATCTGGAGCCGCGCCTCCATCCGCATCACGCCACCGGCAGGTGCCTTGAAGTTCTGCGCGTTGGTCTCGATGCGTGCGGACGTCCAGTTGCCCGCGCCGTCGCGACGTGGAGTGATCCTCAGGTTTCCGCCACCGTCGAGTGAGACGTTGGCGGGGTTGTTGGTGTGCGCGGCGATCTCGCCGGTGCCCCAGTTCGCCGGTCCACCGGGATAGCTGTGGCCGAGCGAGAACCGCCAGTTGCCGCCGTTGGGCAACGAGTTCGCCGGTCCGGTGAAGTCGTCGCCGAACACCTGCGTCCACCCGGCGGGGGGAGGTGGAAGCGCGGCCTTCGTGTCATGTGCGACCGCGACCAGCGTGCCCACGATGAGCACGGTGGCCGCGGCCAGTACAGAGGATGTTCGTGGTCGAGTGAGCCTCATTGCCAACCCTCCGAACGAGCGCATGAGAGCGCTCCCACGGATGATGGTGGCAGGCCTGTCAACGGTGAGGAGGCATCACTTTCCCCGGTACCGGTTTCGCGCGATCACCAAGGGATCAAAGGAAGATCACTGCTGCTGGTCGCCGAAATTCCGGAGGCCTTCCTTGACCTTGTCCTCGCCCTTGTCGATGTGCTCGCTGTGCTTGCCGCCGGTCTTCTCGTCGGCGAACTGCCCGGCACGTTCAACACCCTGGTCGACCTTGTCCCCGTGCTGGCCGATCAGGTCCTTCGCCTTGTTCTTCAGCTCATCGAAGCCCATGACTGCATCACCTCCCTATGGAGTTCGGGTACCCGGTCTGGTCCTCGGCACACGTCACTGGATGGAGTGAAGTGCGGACACCGGGCTCACCCGCGCCGCGCGACGGGCAGGCAGCAGCCCCGCGCCTGCTGTGAGCGCGGCCAACGCGAGCACCACCAGGCTCACGGCCACCACGGGCACCTGCAACGGCCATTCGATGCCGAGCGAGATGATGGCCAGCCAGGCGTAGGGAATGCCGACGAGGAGCCCGATCGCCGCGCCGACGACCCCGTACAGACCGGCCTCGGTCGTGATCAGGCGGCTGAGCTCATTGCGGGTCAAGCCGATCGCGCGCAGCAGACCGGACTCACGGGTCCGTTCGAGCACCGACAACGCCGTGGTCGAGCCTACCCCCACCACCGCGATCAACATGGTGAGGAACAGCAATCCGACCGCGATGGCGACCAATGTGGTGAACCAGTTCTCCTTGGCCTGGCGACGTTCCGCGAGCGACTCGACCTCGAACCCCGCGGGCACCCGGTCCTTCGCGCCGTTGGCCAACGCACCGGCAACAGGTCCGTCCACATCAGACGAGTGCACCAACGCGCTGCCGAGCGGAACGCCACCGAACACCGTCGCCGCGACCGTCATCCGCACCCCGTTGACGTCGACCTGCGTTCCCGCCGAGACCTGGAGCCTGCTCGCGGTGTAGGTCGACAGGACGATCTTGTGCGGCCCCATGTCGCCGAGGGAACCGGTGTCGACGCGGAAGTCCGAGAGGTCGCGCAGCCCGCGCATGTCGAGATCGGTGGCCTGCATGGTGAGCTGCCCGTTGACCGTGATCTCGGTGCGCCGGTACGGCAGCACGTCCGTGAGCCCGGCGGCCTGCAACGCCCGTGCGTCGACCGGTCCGGTGATCTCCAGGTCGGCCGGGTAGGCGCCGGCCATCTCGGCCTTGCCCAGTCCCTGCAACGTGTTCGCGCCGGTCAGCGTCGCGATGATCAGGCTGACCCCGAGCGCGACGATCGCGGTCACCGACGCGGCACGCCGTGGCGCTCCGCCGACGCCGCTCATCGCCAGCGAGCCGATCGTGCTGCGCCGCAACGGAATGCTGATCAACCGCAGGACCGGTGAGATCAACGCGGGCCCGAGCGTGATCAACGCGCCGAACGCCAGGGTGCCGCTGATCGTGGTGCGCAGCAACAGGTCCTCGGTCATGCCGCTCGGCCGCCGCGTGGAGGCGAGCCCCTCGACAGTGACGTTGACCAGCAGCACACCCGCTCCTGAAGCCATCAGGATTCCGAGCAACCACCGCGCCCCGCCGATGCGGCTCTTGGTGTCCTGGACCGCCGATGTCCGCAAGGCCTCCAGCGGCGAGACCTTGGCAGCGGACCACGCGGGCGCCAGCACGGCCAGCGTCGTCAGCACGAACGACCCGAAGACCACGATCAACGCGGGCGTCACCGGAAAGCCGGGCGCCTCCAGTCCGAAGACGGGCACCAGCCGACCGGCCCCCGCCGCCAGCGCGACGCCGGCGACCGACGCGAGCAGCCCGACGGTCGCGCCCTCGACCACCAGCCCGCGCGCCAGTCGGCCCCGTGTGGCGCCGATGGCCCGCAACAACGCCAGTTCTCGCATCCGTTGGGCGAACACGATCCGGAAGGTGGACGTGGACACCAGCGCGGCCACGATCATCGCGACCGTCACGAACGCGCCGAGCAACGCGAACACCTCGACCAGCTGAGCGGCCTTGACCGCGAGCGAGCGTTCGGTGATGTCCTTCGCCAGCACGGTCGAGTAGGCGAAGAACGCCGCGATCATGATGGAAAGAACGGGCAGGAACTTCCTCATGCCGCGACCGCCTGCACGACACGCCCGTCGGCCATCCTGATGACGGTGTCGGCGTAGGAGGCCGCCCTGTCGTCGTGTGTGACCATCACGATCGTCTGGCCGAACTCGCGCACCGCCTGACGCAACAGGTTCAGCACGTCCACGGACGCGCGCGAGTCGAGGTTGCCCGTCGGTTCGTCGGCGAAGATCACCTCTGGCCGTGTGGCAAGCGCACGCGCCAACGCCACGCGCTGCTGCTGCCCGCCGGACATCTCCGACGGCCGGTGCGTCAGTCGTGACGACAGGCCCAGCACCTCCACGAGTTGGGTGAACCAGGCGCGATCAGGACGCCGGCCGGCCAGGTTCAACGGCAGCAGGATGTTCTGCTCGGCCGTCATCGTCGGCAACAGGTTGAACGCCTGGAAGACGAACCCGATCCGGTCCCGCCGCACGCGGGTCAGCGAGTTGTCCGAGAGTCGCGTCAGGTCCTTCCCGCCCAGCAGCGCGGAGCCGGACGTGGCGGTGTCGAGCCCGGCCAGGCAGTGCATCAGGGTCGACTTGCCGGACCCGGACGGCCCCATGATCGCGCTGAACGCGGCAGGCCGGAACCTGACCGTCACCCCGTCGAGTGCTCGAACCGCGGTGTCGCCGGAGCCGTACACCTTCACGAGGTCGACCGCGGCGGAAGCGAAGTTGTTCACGACACCCAGAAAACGGCAGATGACGAGCCAGAACCTCCCTCCTCAGAACGGCCCGCCTCTGTCTTTCGGCCGATCTGCGCGACGCCCACAAGTGCATAAGGTCATGGGCATGCTCTGGAAGTTCGGCGCGCTCGCGGGTCTCGTCGCGCTGTTGTTCGTGGACGAGTGGTACGGCGTGTTCAAGACACCCGGCCTCTACCCGTGGATCGGCTGGGCCGCCCTGGCCTGCGTCGTCCTGCCCACGCTCGCGTGGCTGCGGCCGCACCGCCTGCCGACCTTCGTCGCCGCGACGGCTTCGCTGACGTTCACCCTGGTCAACCCGGTCGAAGAGGGCAACTGGGGCCTCACGGAGACCGCGTCGCTGCTGATCGTCCTGATCATCACCACGCACCGCGCGAGGACCTGGTGGGACGCACCGCTCGTCGCCTGGGTCGTCGCGGCGGTGATCACCCAGCCGTTGCAGAACGGCACGTCGCAGGGCGACTGGATCCAGCTGATGGGCCTGCTGGTCGTCGCCACCGGTGTGATCGCGGCCGTCGGCTACGTCCGCCTCACCACCAGCGCGCGCGAGAAGCAGGTCGCGGCGGTCAAGGCCGAGCAGAAGGCCGAGTTCGCCAGGGACCTGCACGACTTCGTGGGCCACCACATCACCGGCATGGTCGTGCTGGCCCAGGGTGCGAGCCGGATCGTCGAACGCAACCCCGAGCAGGCGAAACAGGCCCTCGAACGGATCGAGGCAGCCGGTGGCGAGGCCATGACCGCCATGCGCCGCATGGTCGGCATGCTCCGCGACGACGCCCCCGTGGCACCCGTCGCGGGCATCGTCGACCTCGAGCCGTTGATCGAAGCCGAACCACGGGCAACTCTTCAGGTCCACGGTGACACGGGCGACCTGCCGCCCGAAGTCGCCAGCTCGGTCCACCGCGTGGTCATGGAGTCGTTGACCAACATCAGGAAACACGCTCAGGAAGCGACCAGAGTGGACGTTCAGATCCAGGCCACACCGGACTGGGTCACGGTCAAGATCGCCAACGACGGCAGGCCCGCCAGGCAGGGCAACGGCTTCGGCCTCATCGGACTCACCGAACGCGTGCAGGCGCTCGGTGGCAGGATCAAAGCGGGTCCCGGCATCGACGGCGGCTGGGTCGTCGACGCCGCACTCCCGACAGGAAAGGCGACTGCGTGATCAGGGTTCTCATCGCGGACGACCAGGCGATGGTGCGCACCGGGTTCGGCATGATCCTGGGGGCCGAGCCCGACATCGAGGTGGTCGCGGAGGCGCAGGACGGCGTCGAGGCCGTCGCGGAAGCCCGGCGCACCAAGCCGGACGTCGCGTTGATGGACATCCGCATGCCCCGCATGGACGGACTCGAAGCGCTCAAACAGATCGCGAGCGACGTGCACGTGGTGGTGTGCACGACGTTCGACCACGACGAGTACGTACACACAGCGTTGAAGAACGGCGCGTGCGGCTTCCTTCTGAAGGACGCCGGTCCGAACCTGCTCATCGAAGCTGTCCGTGCGGCCGTAACGGGCGATGCGCTCATCAGTCCGTCGATCACCGTCAGGCTGTTGCAGCACATGCACACGCCGACATCGCAACAGCCGCACAACCTCTCCGCGCGTGAACTCGACGTCGTGCGGTTGGCCGCCATCGGCAAGACGAACGCGGAGATAGCACAGGAACTGTTCATCTCCATCGGCACGGTGAAGACGCACCTGGCGAGCGTTCAGGCCAAATTGGACGCTCGGAACCGCGTCGAGATCGCCGCCTGGGCCTGGGAAGCCAGGCTGGTCGGCCAAAAGTAGGACCCGGAACCGGTCTGCGGACAGAAGCTCCCGTCCCGTCGAGTCACCAGAATTCGAGCCATGAAGAAACTCCTCCTGCTCATCCCAGTGCTGGCGCTCGCGGCCTGTGGCCAGAAGAGCTACACCTACGAGGCGTTCTACGACATCGAGGGCAGCGGCAAGGCCGAGATGACGCTCAACGTCCCCGGTGGCAGCTCGCAGACCGAAACGGTCGACCTGCCGGTGAAGAACCGCGCGATGCTGGCGAACGCGCTCGGCAAGGTCACGTTGAAGGTCAAGTCGGACAACCAGGTGACGTGCAAGCTCCGCGTCGAGAAGGAGAAGGAGATCTCGAACGCCGGCAAGGAAGCCACGTGCGAGTACGAGATCACCGAGGACACCGACAACTGAGTGATCCGTTAAACCTTGCCGCGTCACCGTCAGCTCCACTAGGAATCGCGCATGAGGCGAATCGCAGCTGGTCTGGCAGTGGCGGCACTGGCCGTTGGATTCATCACGACTGGAACGGCTTCCGCCCAAGAGGAAGAAGCACAGCCGGAAGTGCAGGCCAAGATCGACTGCGGCATCACGCGGACGCCGGACGAACCTCCCGCTCGTCCGGTACCCGTGCCCAAGGACGCCAAGCGTGCCAAGGGCAAGGTGTTCGTCCAGGTCAGGACGAACCAGGGGAACATCCCGATGATCCTCGACCGCGCCCAGGCGCCGTGCACGGTGCACAGCTTCGTTCACCTGGCGGAGCACCGGTTCTACGACAGGACCGAGTGTCACCGCCTCACCGCGTACCCGACGCTGAAGGTGTTGCAGTGCGGCGACCCGTCCAACACGGGTGAGGGCGGTCCCGGCTACAAGTACAAGGACGAGCTGCCGACCAACCTGCAGCCCGCGCCGAACGACCCGACCGGCCAGCGTCGCATCTACCCGCGCGGCACGCTCGCGATGGCCAACGCCGGCCCGGACACGAACGGCAGCCAGTTCTTCCTGGTGCAGAGCGACTCGATCCTGCGCCCGAACTACACGGTGTTCGGCACGATCCTGCCGGAGGGTCTGAAGACGCTCGACAAGATCGCCGCCGGTGGCATCGCGGGGGAGAACCCGCTGGACGGTCGCCCCAACATCAAGTCGGAGCTCAAGCGCGTCACGGTGTGTTAGCCCACCCGCGCAACGCTCCGTAGAACGCGTCCGAGAGCCGCCGGACCACCTGCTCGTCAGGCAGTCCGGCGGTTTTCGTGAGGTCGATGATCTCTCTCGGGTCGAACATCGCGCTGTGCAGGAACTGCGCCACGGACAACAGCACGTCCGGCAGCGCCAGGTCGATCAGCACCCCGCGCAGCGCCTGGTCCCACGCCTTGCCGGACAACGTTGTCACCGCATCGGCCGACTGCAGCCGCTCCAGGAACCCGCGCTGGGACCAGAACCGCACGATCACCGGACCGTGCACGTTCTGCATCTTCACCCAGCGCGAGACCTGGTGCTCGAACAGTTCCTTGCCGGCCTTGCGCGACCGCTCGCCGTGCTCGGCCAACGAGGTGATGACGTCCTCGTGATAGGCCTTCACGAGCGCTTCCAACGACGGGAAGTGGCGGTACGCCGTCGCCTGCGAGAGCGCGGCCCTGCGTGCGATCGACTGCATGGTCGCCGTTGCTGGTTCAGCCCGCAGCACGTGCGTTGCCGCATCCAGCAGCCGTTTGCGGTTGCGGCGCGCGTCACTGCGGCTGTTCGTCTCTTCCTGCAGAGCATCCTCCAACCCGCGTACGACGGCGAGTGCAGGATAGGGGGAACGATCAGCGGAATGCGGCGATTCCGGTCAACGCGTGGCCGATGGATAGCAGATGGATGTCCGAAGTGCCCTCGTAGGTGAGGACGGATTCCAGATTGTTGGCGTGCCGCAAGGGTGAGTACTCCAGCGAGATGCCATTCGCACCGAGGATCGTCCGGCTTTCCCGTGCGATCGCGATGGCCGCCTCGACGTTGTTGTATTTGCCCATGCTGATCTGCTCGGGCTTCAGGGTGCCGGCCTCCTTGAGCTTCGCGAGGTGTAGCGCGAGCAGCATGGAGTTGCTGACCTGCACGGACATGGTCGCCAGCTTGCGCTGCGTGAGCTGGAACCCGGCGATCGGCCGGTCGAACTGGATGCGCGTGCCGGAGTAGTCCAACGCCGCCTGCAACGAATCGCGCGCGGCACCCACGGCACCGAACACGATCCCGAACCGCGCCTCGTTCAGGCATGAAAGAGGAGCACGCAGGGAAGTGGCGAGGGGTAGTCGGGCGCTTTCCGGGAGCCGCACGTCCTCCAGCACGAGTTCGGAGGTGACCGATGCTCGCATTGACAACTTGTGCTTGATGTCCTGCGTCGAGAATCCGGGCGTACCGCGGGCAACGAGGAATCCTCGAATTCCTTCCTCGGTCTGCGCCCACACCGTCGCCACGTCGGCCAGGCCGCCGTTGGTGATCCACATCTTGGTGCCGTTCAGCACCCAGTCCGAGCCGTCGCGCACGGCCCGCGTGCGCATGCCGGACGGGTTCGAGCCGAAGTCCGGCTCGGTCAGCCCGAAGCAGCCGATCGCCTCACCGGCGGCCAGCCGCGGCAGCCACTCCTGCTTCTGCTCCTCCGACCCGTACTTCCAGATCGAGAACATCGACAGCGAGCCCTGCACGGACACGAAGCTGCGGATGCCGCTGTCCACGGCCTCCAGCTCCAGGCACGCGAGCCCGTACGCCAGCGCCGACGTCCCCGCGCACCCGTAGCCCTCCAGGTGCATGCCGAGCACGCCGAGCTTGCCGAGCTCGCGCGCCAGTTCGCGGGGGAGTACGCCCTCCTCGAACCAGCCCGCGACGTGCGGCCGCACGTGATCGGACAGGTACGCCGCGACGGTGGCCTGGATGTCGCGCTCCTCGTCGCTCAGCAACGACGGGATGTCCAGCAGCTCCAACGGGTCTTGCACGTCACTGCTCCAGCTTCGGCGGGCGCAGCCGGTACGACACCGGCGTGCGCGAAAGGCGGATGGGGTTCGCGACGAGCGTCATGTCGTCGATCGTCGCGGTCGGGTCGAGGTCCAGCGACTCGGCCAACGCGAACGCGTGCGCGATGTCGTTGACCGGACCGCACGGAACGCCAAGGGGCGTCAGGGTCTCGAACCAGTGCTGCGCCGGACGCGTCCGCAGCCGCGCCGAGAGGATCTCGAACAGCTCGTCGACGTGCTCGACCCTGTCGGCGTTCGTGACGAACCGCTCGTCCGTGGCCAGCTCCGGCACGTCGAGCACCGAGCACAGCCGGCGGAACTGCCGGTCGTTGCCCACCGCGAGCACGATCGGCTGGTCGATCGTCGGGAACACCTCGTACGGCGCGATCGACGGATGCCGGTTGCCCATCGGCTTCGGCACCGAGCCTGCCAGCGTGAAGCCCGCGCTCTGGTTCACCATGCTGGACAACAACACCGTCAACAGGTCCAGCTCGACCAGTTGACCCTGCCCGGTCGCCTCCCGGTGCCGCAGCGCCGCCAGGATCCCGACGCACGCGTGCAACCCGGTGAGCACGTCCACCAGTGCCACACCGGTCTTCACGGGCTCGTACGGACCGGGCCCGGTCACGCTCATCAACCCGCCCACGGCCTGCACCAGCAGGTCGTAGCCGGGCAGGTCGGCGCCCTTGCCCGAGCCGAAGCCGGAGATCGAGCAGTAGACGAGGTCGTCACGCCCCAACGACTCGTAGTCCAGCCCGAACTTCTTCATGGTGCCCGGTTTGAAGTTCTCGACCACGACGTCGGCGCGCGCGATCAGCTCGCGTGCCTTTTCACGGCCGGCGTTCGTGGACAGGTCGATCTGCACGGACGTCTTGTTCCGGTTGACGGACAAGAAGTACGTGGCTTCGCCCTCGTGGTGCGGCGGACCCCACGTGCGGGTCTCGTCGCCCCGGCCTGGTTGTTCGACCTTGATGATCTCGGCACCCAGGTCGCCCAGCATCATCGTCGCGTACGGGGCCGCCAGCACCCGGCTGAAGTCCGCGATCACGACGCCATCGAGCGAGCCCGTGCGACCCGGCTCCTGCGCGGTCGCCTGGTTCGCCTCGGTACGCGGTTCGTCGGGTGCTGCGTCGGTGTCGTTCGCCGCGGCGTTCACAGCGTCGTTCAGAGCATCGTCGCGCGCGCTCATGCGACCCGCCCCCGCAGCTTCATCGCGGCCAGCACCCGTTCCTGTGCAAGCTCGCGCGCGGCGACATGTGTTGTGGTGCCCCGATTCCGCGCCTCGACGACGATGTTCGCCGCGTTGGCCCTCAGCTTCGAGGACACGGCGTCCAGCACCGTCGCGGGGTTCACCGGGAACGGCGAGTACCGCGCGTCCATCCCGAACGCCGCCGCGACCACGCCGCCCGCGTTCGCGATGAAGTCCGGCACGACCGTGATCCCGCGCGCCGCGAGAACCTCCTGCGCCGCAACGGAAGTCGGCAGGTTCGCGCCCTCGACCACCAGGGTGGTGTCGAGCACGCCCGCGAGGTCCGCGTCGATCACGTCCTGCAGTGCGGCCGGCACCAGCACGTCGCACGGCACCCGGAGTTCGGCACCCAGCTCCCGCACGGTCCCGTACTCCTTGACCGCGAGATCACCGGAGGAGTCCCGCAGTTTCAACAACCGCGCGACATCCAGACCGTCGGGATCCACCAACGCGCCGTGCACCGACGACACGGCAACGACCACCGCACCCAGCTCGGTGAAACGCCGAGCTGCCGCGGCACCAACCGCACCGAAACCCTGAATGGCGACCCGCTTGCCTTGCAGGGCCATCAGTTCGTCCGCCACCTCGGCCACGCCGAACCCGGTGACTCCCAGCTCGTCGTACGGAAGACCGCCGAGTTGAGCCGGTGCGCCCATCATAGCGCCGCGGTCCGACAGTTCATCCTGGACGATCGCGGCGTCCCGTTCGGTGAGCCCCATGTCGAGCCCGAGCACGTACTCGCGCGGCACCTCGTTCGAGAGCTTGCGCGCGAACGCCCGCAGCGCCGCTTCCTTGTCGGGAGAAGCAGGATCGAACACGATCCCTGCCTTCGCACCGCCGAAGAACAGATCGACCCCGGCCCACTTCCACGTCATCACGCGCGCGAGACGGGCGATCTCGGCGACGGTCACGTGCGGACTCATCCGCGTGCCGCCCTTGCCCATGCCGCGCGCGGTGTTGTCGATGACGAGCACACCCTTCATCCCGGTGCGCCGGTCGGACACGCAGACGACCTTCTCAGGCCCCCACTCGTCCATGAGCTGGAGAACGTCCATCGCATTCCTCACACGCAGTTGAGTTCCGGCCGCGCCTGGTCGGCGGCGAACCGGGAGGCGTCCAAACTGGACACGTCGACGAAGGGCTCGCGGTCCAGCACGAGATCGCGCACGACCTCACCGACCGCGGGACCCTGCAGGAAGCCGTGCCCGGAGAAACCGGTGGCGTAAAAGAAGCGCCCGGCCGAGCCGATCAACGCGTTGTGGTCCGGCGTCACCTCGTACAGTCCGGCCCACCCGTTGCGCACACCCACGTCCAACAACTTCGGCGCGCGCCTTCCGATCGCTTCGGTGAGGCGCGGCAGCCAGGCGTCGGACATGTCCATCTTGAACCCCGGCGTCTCCTCCGGGTCGGACATGCCGAACAGCAGCCCGCGGCCCTCGCGGTGGAAGTAGAAGGTGCTGCCGAAGTCGATGGTGAAGGGCACCACCCGATCGTGTAGTTCGGGCATGGGCTCGGTGAACATGATCTGCCGTCGCAACGGGGAAACCGGCAGGTCAACGCCCACCATCTCGCCGATCGACCGCGACCACGCGCCGGCCGCGCAGACCACATTGCCCGCTGAAACCTCCCCGCGGTCGGTCTGCACGCGAAAAGTGTCAGACCCCGTCCCTACGATCGATGTCACGGTGGTTCTGGTGTGGAAACGGACCCCGAATCGGCGGGCTCCGGTGGCATAGCCGAGGACCACGGACTCTGGAGTGCAGTGTCCGTCGTCCGGCGAAAAGGTCGCCGCGAGCAGGCCGTCCGTTTCGATCAACGGCGACATCCGGTGCGCTTCCTCGACAGTCAGCATGCGACTGCGTACGCCGAGGGAGTTCTGGAGTTCGACGTTGCGCTCGAACGCCGTGACGTGTTCCCGAGAAGAAAGGAGGAACAGGTAGCCGACCTGGTGCAGATCGATCTCCTGCCCGGGCCGCTGCGGAAAGCGCTTGAACGCTTCGAGCGATCGGGCTCCGAGCCTGATGTTCAGCTCGTCGGAGAACTGGGCGCGCACTCCACCCGCTGCCTTGCAGGTGGAGCCGGAGCCCAGCTCGTCCTTCTCGACGACCACGACATCCCGGACGCCTGCCTCGGCGAGGTGAAAGGCGATGGACGTCCCCATCACCCCGCCGCCGATGACGACGACCTCGGCCTGGCTGGGCAGCTCAGGCGAGGCGGAAGTCAAGGTTCGCCTCGATCGCGAGAGTGTCCATCTGCGCTTTCTGCAGCTTCCCGGAGTAGTCCCAGTTCATGGACTGCCAGCGGGTGAACTGGTCGAGCACCCACACGCCCGACTGCCGGGAGCCGTTGCCGCTCTTGCCGTTTCCGCCGAACGGCAGGTGCGCTTCGGCCCCGGACGTCGAGTTGTTGACGCTCACCATGCCGGCGGAGATGCCGGCGCGGAACCGGAAGGCCTTGTTCGGGTCCGTGGTGTAGATCGAGCACGACAGGCCGTAGCCCGGCTTGTTGCCCAGCTCGATCGCCTCGTCCAGGTCCGAGTACTTCATGACGCCGACGATCGGGCCGAAGGTCTCCTGCAGGAACAGCTCGTCGTCGGCACGCACACCGGAAACGATTGCGGGGTGGTAGAAGAAGCCGTTCTCACCAGCGAAACCGGCACGCGGGTTGGTGGCCGTGATGCGGCCGGTCGGGCCGTGCACCGTGTGGTGTTCGCCGATCCAACCGAGGTACTTCTCGTACGCCAGCGCGAACTTCTCGTCCAGCAACGGTCCGTAGAGGACGTCGCCGGTCGGGTCGCCGACTCCTGCGCCGGCGACGGCGTCGACGAACCGGGACAGGAACTCGTCGTACACCGACTCGTGCACGATCGCCGTGCCGAGCGAGGTGCACCGCTGGCCGGCGGAACCGAAGCCGGCGAACAGGGCGCCCTGCACGGCCAGGTCCAGATCGGCGTCCTCGGTGACGACCATCGGGTTCTTGCCGCCCAGCTCCAGGCACGGCGTCTGGAGGTGGCGCCCGCACAGTTCGCCGATCCGCACGCCGACCTCGCTGGAGCCGGTGAAGCCGACCTTGTCGACCAGACCGTTCTGCAGCGCCTGCTCCAGGCCGTTGAACGTCTCCGACCCCTCGGCGAAGACGATCTCGAACACACCGTCCGGGATGCCGGCGGCCTGGAACACGTCGTAGAAGGCCTGGGCCGACGCGGCGGAGTACTCGGCGGGCTTCCAGACGACGGAGTTGCCGCACAGCAGCGCCGGGATGATGTACCAGGACGGCACCGCGACGGGGAAGTTGCCGGCGGTGATGATCGCCGCGACGCCGACCGGGTTGCGGAAGGTGAAGAGCTGCTTGTCGGCCATCTCCGACGGCACGGTCTGCCCGTAGAGGCGCCTGCCCTCGCCGACGAAGAAGTTGGCGGTGTCGACGATCTCCTGGACCTCGCCGCGGGCCTCCGCGATCGGCTTGCCGATCTCGCGGGTCACCAGCTGGGCGAGCGGCTCGAAGTTCGCCTCGACGAGGCGGCCGATGTTGCCGATGACCTGTCCTCGCACGGGCGCGGGCACGCGGGCCCATGCGCGCTGTGCCGCTTTCGCCCGCTGTGCGGCGTCGACGAAGGTGCGGCTGGTCCCGAGCTCGATCTCGGCGACCACGTCGGAGGTGTTCGACGGGTTCGTGGAGACATAGGGCATGCATCTCACCCTGGTAGTTACCCGGTGGTTCCGCCAGGGGTTGCAGAATGAAACCTCACGACGTCGAGCATAAGCTGTCCTGATGCTCAACCCAGTGCATCTCCGCACGCTCGTCGAGGTCGTGAAGACAGGTTCGTTCGCCGAGGCGGCCCGCCGGCTCGGCTACACGTCGTCCGCGGTCTCGCAGCAGATCTCGGCGTTCGAACGCGCGGTCGGCGTGACGCTGTTCGAACGTGAGGCGCACTCGATCAGGCCGGCCTCGGCGGCGTTGCTCATCGCCGACCGCGGGGGTGAGCTGCTCGCCGCGTTCGACGGGTTCGAGCACGAGGTGAAGGCGATGGTGCAGGGGCTGCGGGGCCGCCTGCGGATCGGCACGTTCCCGACGGCGAGCTCGCGGGTCGTGCCCAGGGCGTTGGCGAAGCTGTCGGCGGACCTGCCGGACGCCGAGATCCGCCTGGACGAGGCGGAGCCGGAGGACGTGCTGCCGCTCGTGCTGACCGGGGCGCTGGACCTGGCGCTGGTCTACGCGTACGACCTCGTTCCGCAGACGTGGCCCGAAGAGCTGACCGTGCTGCCGCTGCTGGACGAAGCCCTGCTGCTCATGGTGCCGATTGATCACCCGGCCGCGAAAACGTCCGGGAAACTCGAAGACCTCAAAGATGAACGCTGGATCGCGTCGCGCGACGGCACGTCCGGTGCGACATGTCTGACGCGTCTCTGTGCTGCGGCGGGTTTCGCGCCAAAAATTGCTTTCCGAAGCAACGACTATGAGGTCGTGCAGTCACTCGTGGCGGCCGGTGTGGGTGTCGCACTCGTGCCCGCGCTCGGCTACAAAGCGCTGCCCGGAACGCACGCGATGCCGTTGCGCAGCAAGCCTTTGCGCAGGCACGTGCACGTGGTCCACCGCACCGCGAACACGAACCCTTTGCTGCGTGATGCGGTAAACGCTCTCCGTCATGTCTGCGAAACCGCTGTGGGTGAGTACATAAATCCGTCATGATGGCGAAATGGGGGAACTCAGCAGCGATGGGGCGCTGGCTGGGATCCGGGACTGGGGCTCACCGGATCTGCGCGCGCACATCAGATATTTGATCGACAGCACCGAGCCGGGTGTCGAGGAAATCATCCTCGACAACGTTGACGACGCGGGCCCGGTGCGTCCGCTCCTGTGCCGCGTGCTCGCGGAACGCGATCCGTACCGCGACCCGGCGTTCGCGTTGCACCACTTCTACGAGGAGACCGACGGTCCGGTCCGCAGGTGGCTCGGCCAGGAGGTCTACCGCAGCCCGTGGGTGTGGTTGTACGGGATCACCAGGCTGCGCAACGCGAATCCGGTCGAGCGCGTCATGCCCGATGCCACGCACTGGCTCGCCACCCGCCGCCAGATCGCGGTGATGGCGCTCGGTGACACCGCCGACCCGGCCGCACTGCCGCCGATCATCGGCAGGCTGCGCGACTCGAAGTGGTGGGTGCGCAGCCAGGCAGCGGCCGCGGTGCGCCGGCTCGCCCGCAACGGCGTCGACGTGAGCGACGCGGCCGAGGCGTTGGCCAGGTGTCTGCAGCACGAGCGCCAGGAGGTGATCGAGCAGGCCGCCGCGGCGTTGACGCTCCCCGGACTGCGCGACCGCCTGCTGTGGGCGCGGGCGACGCTGATGCCGCTTGCCGGAGCCGTCGTCGACAACGCTCTCGACGGCGTGGTCGCGTCGCTCACACCGCTGTGGCCGGGTGAGGATTGAGTCGTATTGTCCCTTTTGAGGTAACGGGTCTGGGGGACAACGCATGATCACCGACGAGGAACGGCAGGCGCTGGAACAACTCCGCTCCGGCACGAAGGAGGAGCGCGCCGCGGCCGCCGCCGAGCTGGCGCGGGGCTCCGGCCACGACGTGGACATCGCGTTGCTGAAGATGTTCCGCGCGAGTGCGGATGAAGTCCTCGCGATGGGGACGCCGGTCCGGCAAAGGATGAGATCGGGGGGCCACGCCGAGCTGATCAGCCGGGTCCTGGCCGAGCGCGACCCCGATCGCGATCCCGCCTACATCGAGCGGATGTTCCTGTACGGCTTCGACGAGGAGCAGAAGGACGGCGGGCTGGTGGGCGCCGAGGAGTGGGGTTTCACGCGCCTGCGCCGGCTGGAACCCGTGCAGTGGTACGCGAAGCAGCTGCAGTACGAGGGTTTCGCGCGCTGGATGATGCGGGCGGCCGCCGTCGTCGCGCTGGGCGACACATCAGACCCTGCCGCGTTCGACGTGCTGCTGCCGGTCCTGTCGCACGAGAGCAAACGCGTACGAGGCGCCGCCGTGCAGGCGGTGTTGCGGCTCGCGCGGTCGGGTTTGGACGACGAGTACCGCGCCCATCCCGTCCACCAGCGGCTCGCCGAGATGCTGTCGGACCACCCCAAGGTTCGGGTGGAGGCCGCACGAGCGTTGTGCCGGCTGGGCGACGAGGCCCTGGTCGCCGAGGCGTTGAGCAAAGCCCCGTGGTGGCAGCGGAAGTGGAGGCGCGAGCTCGAAACGTGCCTGCGCGGCGAGATCCCACCCCTGCCGAAGATGTGGCCCGGCGACCAGAACGTCTAGCTACTCGCCGGTCTCCCCGTCCGCGAGCTCGCGGAGCAGATCCAGGTGGCCCACGTGCCGCGCGGTCTCCTGCGCCACATGCGCCAGGATCCAGCGCACGGTGAACCTGTCGTTCGCCGCGCTGTCATCGGGATCGCGCTGCTTGAGTGCTTCCGAGTTCGCCCACTCCTCCTGGTACGCCTGGATGAGCGACTCAGGGGTGTCGTCGTCGGTGAGATCCCACGACGGGTCAGGGCTGCCCTCCCACAACGACGGCAGGTCCACGCCCGCGCCCGTGATGCACAGCCAGTACCGCTCCACCGCGACGAGGTGCTTGAGCACGCCGAGCGCGGTCAGCTTCGGCGAGGTCGCGATCGGGGCCGCCGCGGCCAGGTCTCGGCTCAGCCCCTCGACCTTGATGACGGCGGTCCTGCGCAGGAAGTCCAGGAACTCCCAGGCGAGGACGCCTTCGTCCTTCGCGTTGTTGTTCGGCCAGTGGCGTTCGATCATGGCTGGATTCTGGCTCATCCGGCATCGCTGCGGGCTGGAACCCGGCGGCGCGTTCCGCTCTCAGTAGAAGCGGCGCAGCTGGGGCCAGATCTCCTCCCACGGCTGGTCCGGTGCCGTGCACGACCAGATCTCGGTGCCGTCCTCGTCGTTCTCGATGACGTTGCGGTGCTGCGCAACGCGGTTGCACCCCGTGAACGGCGGTGCGTTGAACCCGACGAGCAACACCTTCTTGTTCAACGTCGCGGGCGGTCCCCAGTCGTAGTACGACATGTGGCCCGAGTACACGGCAATCGGTGTGAAGGTCTCGATCGCGCCGGCCTGGCCGTAGTTGCGGGTGATCACGACCGGCCGGTCGTTCGCCCAGTAAGCCTTCTCGACGGTGTTCGCGAACTCGTTCCACCCGACCTGCTCGCCGGGTTCCTGGTTGATCGCCAGGATCGGCCCGATCGCGTTCTGCGGCAACACCGGCAGCGACGCGATCGCCGCCGGCACGACGCTAGCGACCACGAGCACGGCGCCGATCACCTTGCGGCGCAGCAACCATTCCTGGACCTGACGCGCCCCCGCCGCCAGCAGCACGAGCAACAGCGACACCGCGTAGTACGGCTTCCCGCCCGTGATCAACGTCAGCGCGCACAGCACCGGATACGCCAACGCGATCGCGCGCAAAGTCTTGTCACGCCACAGGTTCCGGAACCCGATGATCCACACCGGCACCAGGAACGGTGACAGCAAAAGGATCTGCATCGGCACGAACATGACGCGGTTCTCGAAGCCGTCGTCCTCGCTGATGCCGCGCGCGACCGTGAGCAACGGGAAGTCGTGCATCACCTGCCACGCCACCACCGGCGCCACGATCACCAGACCCACCGCGATGCCCGCCGGCAGCCACCACGTCCGGAACACGTCCCGCGGCCCGGTGATGAGCAACGCGATCGCCAGCGCCGCCACCAGCAACAGCAGCAGCCACTTGTTGCCCAGCCCGACTCCGATCGTCGCCCCGATCGCGAGCCACCACCGCCCGTCCCGCGACTTGAGCAGCCTGATCGTGAAGTAGCCGATCAACGTCCAGATCAGGAGGTCGAGCGTCGCGGTCGACAACATGTGGTCCACCGCGAGCACGTACGAGCCCGTCGCCGACGCGGCCGCGGCGAACACCGCGCCGCCACCGAGTTCCTTGGCGATGAGCGCGACCACGACCGTCGTGCCGAGCGCGATGAGCGTTGCGACGACACGCAGTCCCATCGGCGTCGTGCCGAAGAGCCCCGTGGACAGGTGGGCGAGGAACGGCGTGATCGGCGGCTGGTCCACGTACCCCCACGCGAGCCGGTCGCCGGCCGCCATGAAGTAGAGCTCGTCCCGGTGGAACCCGTACCGCCCTGACAACGCGGTCAGCACCACTGCCTGCACAGCGAGCACGATCCCCAGCCCACGTCTCATGGGCGGGACGGTATCCGGCAGGCGTCTGATCAAGTGGTGTTTTTGCGGTACCAGCGCGGCGAGGTGTTGATCGGCGGCTTGAGGCCAGCGTTGACCACGATCATGTTGGGCCCGTTCACATCGCTCAACGCGTCCGCGAGCCCGTCGAAGCCCTCGATCGTGACCGCCGGGATGCCGAAGCTCTCCGCGAGCTTCGCGAAGTCCGGCCGCGTCAGGTCCACCCCGCTGATGGTGTGGTTCGCGACCTGCTGGTCGTACCGGAGCATGCCGTACCCGCCGTCGTCGACGAGCACGATCGTCAACGGCAGGTTCTCCTGCTTCAACGTCGCCAGATCCCCGCAGGCGAACAGGAACCCGCCGTCGCCGACAACCGCGATCGTCCTCTGCGCAACAGCCGCCCCGATCGCCGCCGGGAACCCGAAGCCGAGCGTGCCCCACCCGACGGGATAGGCCAGCCCGCGCGGCTTGGAGACGTGGTGGAAGCCCCCGATCCAGTAACCGGGGATGCACATGTCCGCAACGATCGCGGCTGTCTCACCTTCCAGAGCCTCCAGCAGCTTCGCGGCTTCCTGGGAGTCCTCGCGGACCAACGCCCGCACGGCGGCGTTGACCTGCTCGACGTCCGTGTGGGCTTCCTTGTCCGCGACCTTCGGCAGGAGCGCGGCCGTGAGGTGCCTGGCGTCGCCTTCGAGGGTGACGTCACTCGGGTAGTTCTTCGAGAGCTCGGCCTTGTCGATGTTGATCGACAGCAGCTTCTTCGGCCTGGGCTGCAACCAGTTCTGCGTCATCATGCCGTCGAAGTCGGTCCCGATCGCGATCACCAGGTCCGCCTCGTCCCACAGCCTGCCGACCGGGGGCGCGTGCACCGGCCCGCGCACGACGAGCTCGTGGTCGGTGAGGCCCCGCGAGCCGTAAGTGGTGACGATCGGGGCGTTCAACGTCTCGGCCAACGCACCGATGACGACCCCCGCGTCCGCCCTGGCCGCTCCACCGCCGGCCCAGATCAACACCTTCTCGGCGCCGTCGATCAGCGCGATCGCCTCGGTGAGATCCGGAATCTCGACGCGCTCGTTGTAGGTGACCGTCGCGTGGTAGTTCGGAACGTCCGCGACGAGGAAGTCCGTGGGCACACCGAGGTAAACCGGCCCCTGCGCGCCCTCGATGGCAGTCATGACCGCACGATCCGTGTACTCAGGCAGTGCAGCAGCAGTCGGCACGTCGAACGCCGCCTTGGTGACCGGCACGAACATGGCGCGCTGGTCACGCGTCTCATGCAGCACGCCCCGGAACACACCACGCTGCCGCAACGTGCTCGGGATGTCCGTGGCGATCACCAGCACCGGACTGCCAGACGCCATGGCCTCACCGGTGGCGCCGAGCGTGTTCGCCGCACCAGGCCCGGTCGTCACGACGGCAACGCCGAGCTTGCCGGTCGTGCGCGCGTACCCGTCCGCCGCGTAGACAGCTGTCTGCTCGTGCCGGACGCCGATCATCCGGATGCCGGACTTCTCCAGCGCTTCCCACACGGCGAGGTTGTGCACGCCGGGCAGGCCGAACACCACCTCGACACCGTGCTCGGCCAACATCGTCAGGAGGCTCTCGGCACCCTTGGGCATGCGCTCGACGCTAAGGCCTGCTTATCCCGCGAGCAACGGGAGCGCAGCAGTTCTGGTGCTCAGCGTCAGGCGCACGACGGCTCGCTTCGTTGTTCGCCGACCAGTGACCGAGCGACTCGTGTTTCGTCTGTGGCGCGGCACCGACCGGCGCGAAGACGAACGTGAGCGATGTCGGGTTCTGCACGACAACAGTCATGTCGTAGTGCGTCGCTGTGAAAATGCCTGAATCGCGGCCGAGGACAGCCTGTGCAGCGAGGCGCCGACGCAACTCAGAATGCGGGCGTTGCTTTCCGGCAGCAGATAGATCTCCGTTGTCGGTGTGGTCCGTCCACCGAGCACGCCCTTGGTTCCCACCTGGTGGGCAGCGGTGCAGCCTCGCCTTCGAGAACCCGCAGTTGCAGGTTGAGCTGCGTGATGAAGTCGTTCGCTGACACGTCGAACAACTTCTCGGACGCCTTGGTCGTCGGGGTCGCTGTACCTGGATGAGTGCGCCGTTACCCGGCTCGGATGGACCAAGCCGGGATTGACACCTTCGACTGATTGTTTCGACGCGACCTCGAAGATGGCGTCAGGCGTACGACGGCTCGAACACCCACTCCTTCACGAGCCCGACCACGTCCTTCGTGGCCTCGGCCAGGATGAAGTGGCCCAGGCCCTCGATCACCTCGATGCGCGCGTGTGGCTGGACGTCGCGCAGCACCGGGGCGAGCGGCACCATCCACGAGCGGCTGCCGAAGATGCCGAGGACCGGGCACGAGACGCCGCGGATCTCGTCCTCGGTGTTCGGGGCGGACCACGGCAGTTCGGTGGCGATGCCGGTGCGGCGCAGGGTTTGGCCGGACAGCTTCATCATGTGGTCGACGCGGGCACCGTCCGGGACGTTCGACTGGCTGAGGATCTCCTCGCGGACCGCGCGGCGGTGCTTCTCGACGTCCTCGTGGTCGCCGTCGATCTCGCCGGTGAACAGGTAGGCGATGCCGGCCGACCAGTTCTCGCCGAACGCGGGCATCGACTCGACCAGGGTGATCGACGCAACCCGTGAGGGCTGGGCCGCGGCGACGCCGAACGCGATGCAGCCGCCGTAGGAGTTGCCCACGAGGTGCACCGGCTCGTCGATGTCCATGGCGTCGAGCAGCGCGAGGAGGTCGTCGACCGTGTCGCGGAAGCGGTAGCCGGTGGGCGGTTTGTCGCTGCGGCCGTGGCCGCGCAGGTCGTAGGTGATCACGCGGGCGCCGGCCTCGGACAGGGGCGCGGCGAGCGTGAAGTAGAACGACGCCAGCGTGTCCATGCCCAGGCCGTGGATGCACACGACGACGGGTGAGCCCTCGCCCAGTTCCTGGACGTGCAGGCGGACGCCGTTGGCTTCGTAGTGCGCCATCAGCCGACCTGCCGGATCACGTAGTCGACGAGCTGGCCGACGGTGAGGCTCAGGATCTGCTCGGCGTTCAGCTCGGCCGCGAACGCCGCGAGCTTCACGGACGGGCCGTAGGTCTCCTCGAGCATCCCGGCCAGCACGACCAGGTCGATGCTCTGCAGTTCGAGGTCGGCGTGGAAGACGGTCGCGCGGGTGATCTCGTCCTCGGGCTCGCCCAGACCGGCCTCGTCGAGGATCTGCTCGATCATCGCGGCGATCTCGCGGAGCACGGTCTCGTTGCGAACTTCAGTGCTGGTCATGAGATTCCTCCTGATCCACCTTCACGAGCACCCGAGCGCTGCCGTAGCCGGGCGTCTCGGTCTCGATCGACAACTCCAGTTCCGGCAGGGTCAAGCCGTGCAGCCCGCTCACGACGGGGCCCGTGCCGGAGTCCCGCACGAGGATTTCCGCCGGGAACAGCGGTCCCCAGCCCTCCTCCCACAGCCAGGCGCGCACCGCGTCCTTCGCGGCGATGCGGCCCAGCAGCCATTGGCGTTGCTGCCGCGGGGAGCAACGCTCGTAGTCCGCGCGTTCCAGCGCGCTCAGGTACTTGCGCACGTAGAGGCCGCGCGAGGCGACCGTCGGCCATTGCTCGCGCACCTGCCACCAGCCGTTGTCCTGCAGGCGGGACAACGTGTTCATCTCCGGGAAGTAGTACGCCTGCTGGTGTTCCGGAGCGCAGTGGAACCGGCGGTCACGCCAACCGCTGATCTCGCACCACACCCGGCCGCGCACCGTCAGCTGTGCGTCGAACGTCGCCTCGTCGGTCATGAGGTCGCGCACGCGCAGCACGCACTCCACGTCCTCGCCGGGAGCAGGCTCCACGTCGAAGAAGCGAACGCGTTGCACGTCCATCGGGAACACGATTCGCTTGTCCCGCTGGCGTTCCACCATCCAGTGCGCGAGCAGTTGCCCCACGGCGTCGAGCAGGCTGCCTGGTGCGGCTGTCGCCTGCAGCGTTGCGCGGATGCTCGCGTCACTGATGCCGTGCACCGTCCGCACGCCCTGGAACAACGGGCCGTGGAACAGCCACCGCTTGTCGTACACCTGCGCGGCGGTCAGCTTCGGCGGTTCTTCCGCCTGGCCGAACCACCTCGCCGGGAGCTGGGCGGGGAAACGCGGCGCCGTCGTCACGACCGCGGACGCGAAGCCTTCCACCACCACGTCGCACTGGTTGTCCTGCAGCGGGGTCACCACCACGTCGACGTCCAGCGCCGGCGCGGCGACCAGCCAGTCGAGCAACCGGATCTGCTCGACCGAGACGACCTTCTGCCCGGTCGCCCGTTCGGCCGCGGTCACGATGAAGTGCAGAGTCGTGGTCGCGGGCACGACCGGCCGCCGGTCCGTCATGTCGGGCCAGCCCTCGCGCTGCCTCACGAGGGTGTGGTCCACCAGGTACGGCATCGACTCCACGGACACCCGGACGCTGCTCCGGGTCGCTGACGGCCGCCTTGTCGCCGCCAGCACGTCCGCGGTGGCCATCGAGGTCTCGCGCAGCAACGCGTCGAGCTCCGCGGCGACCGCCGGGTTCAGTCCATCTGCGACGGTAGCAGGGGTCACCGACAGTTTCGGCGCGCGATCTCCCATGCGCACCAGAGCGGACCCCAGGTCGAGCCGCATTCCCTTCGGCCTGGCGGAAAAACCCTGCAGAACCTCGAACTTCGGCGTGCCACCCTCGACCCACAACGCGGTCGCGACGCGCCGGAGCTGGTCGAGGCCGCTGCGGTGCGGGCCGTTCGCGGCCACCGCCATGTGCGGGCGGCCGCGCAGCGTGTCGTCGATCAGCGACGTCAGCTGGCCGACACCGACCTGGACGAACACCCGCGCGCCGTCCGCGTACATGGCGTCGACGGTCTGCCGGAACCGCACGGGCTCCAGCAGGTGCCGGATGAACAGCTCGCGGATCGCCCGCTCGGCCACCGGGTAGGGCGAAGCCGTTGTGGCAGACCAGATCGGGATCTCGGCCGGGCGCATCGGGGTCCGCCCGGCTTTTTGTGTCAGACCCCCGAGGTATGGTTCGAGCATCGGCGTGTGGAAACCAGATCGGAACGGGAGCACCTGACCGAAGACGTTGCGGTCGCGCAGCTCTCTTACAACTTCATCCACTTCGGCCGGCGGTCCGCAGATGATCGTCTGGTTCGGCGAGTTCTCGTGGGAGACCACGATCTCCGGGTAGTCCGGCAGCACGTCCGCGAGCCGTTCGGTGCCACAACCGAGTGCCGCGAACGCCACGTCCGGCGCCCGGAACGGCTCGCCCTGCCAGAAGGCGTCGGCTGTCGCCTCGGACAACACACCCGCGGCCAGCATGGCGTTCCACTCACCGACGCTGTTGCCCGCGACCAGGTCCGGGCGGATGCCGAGGTGCTGCAGTGCCGTGTGAAGCAGTCTGCCGACGGCGAACACCGAGCCACCGTGCTGGGTGATGTCGGCGTGCGAGGTCTGCGGTGCCGTGAACCCGAAGTGCGCGGCCACGTCCTCCACGCGTGGGGCGAAGTCTGCCTCGAGCCCGGTGAACGTGAAGGCGAGTTTTCCTTCTCGTAGCAAAGGTTCTGGGCTGAACCAGACATCGCCACGACCGTGCCAGGGGAGAGCTTTGGCGACGGCCTTGCGGGCCATCCTGAGGTTCTTCGCGGTCGGCTCGACCACGCCCAGGCGGCAACCGTCGGAGTCGGTGACCACGTCACGCAGCTCGGCGTCGTCGCGCTCCAGCAGCTCGGCGAGGTCGGCCGGGGTGCGGGCGCTGAGCAGCAGCACGCGTTCCGGCTCGCGGACGGTGATCGGCGGGGCGATGGACGGACCCTGCTCGATGACGACGTGCGCGTTGATGCCACCGAACCCGAACGCGTTGATCGCGGCCCGGCGGTGCCCTTCCCAGAGCTCGGCGGTGTCCGTGACGCGGAACCGGGTGCGGTGCAGCGCGGGGTGCGGGTCGTCGCAGTGCAGCGTCGGCGGCAGCACGCCGTGATAGACCGCGAGTGCGGTCTTGACGAGTGACGCGACGCCGGCGGCCGGCATGGTGTGGCCGATCATCGACTTCACCGAGCCGAGCACCGGGCGTCGGGTGCCGGCCGGCCCGAACACCCTGGCGATGGTGACCAGTTCGGCGAGGTCACCGGTCGGGGTGGCGGTGCCGTGCGCCTCCAGGTAGCCGAGCGAGTCGGCGTCCGCGGGGTCGAGGCCGGCCATCTCCCAGGCGCGGCGGACCGCGAGCTCCTGGCCGTCCGGCTCGGGGTTCACGACGCTGCCCGCCTTGCCATCGCTCGCCACGCCCGTGCCGCGGATGACGGCGTACACGCGGTCGCCGTCGCGTTCGGCGTCCTGGAGTCGTTTCAGCACAACGATTCCGGTGCCCTCGCCGATCAGGATTCCGTCCGCGTCGCGGTGGAACGGCCGGATCCGGCCGCTCCCGCTCAGCGCCTTGAGCCGGGAGAAGCCGTTCCACAGCGAGATGTCGTGGCAGTGGTGCGTGCCGCCGGCGAGCATCACGTCGCTGCGGCCGCTGACCAGCTCGGTGACGGCCTGGTCGACGGCGAGCAACGACGAGGCGCAGGCGGCGTCCACGACGTAGGCAGGTCCGCCGAGGTCGAGCCTGTTGGCGATGCGTGACGCCGACAGGTTGGGCACCATGCCGAACGCCGACTCGTTCTGCAGCGGTCCGGTCGTGGCCCGGAACGCCTCCTTGACCTGCCTGAGCTGGTCCTCGGTGACGTTCGGGACGATCTCTCTGATCGTCTGGAGGACCTGCTCGGCGCCGCGGAGTTGACTGTCCACTTTGGCCATTCCGGACGTCAGGTAGCCGCCGCGCCCGATGATGACGCCGACCCGTTCGCGGTTCGGCAGCCGGTCCGCGCCGCCCGCGTCGTCGATCGCCTGTGCCGCCACGTGCAGGGCGATCAGCTGGTCGGGCTCGTTCGCCTTCGCCGAGGCGGGCATCATGCCGAACTGCGCCACGTCGACGTGCGGTGAGACGAACCCACCGCGCCTTGTGTGAACGCGGTCGTCACCGACCCCGAAGAACACCGGGTCGAGGCGGTCCTCCGGCGCGTCGCTGATCGCGTCGACGCCGGTGCGCAGGTTGTGCCAGTAGGTGGCGAGGTCCGGTGCTCCCGGCAGGAGCACCGACATCCCCACGATCGCGATGGCGACCACGGCTCACCACCCGGACGCGGTGTAGACCACGGACCGCAGCTTCTCGTCGCCCCACGCGAGCTCACGCAGCAGGCTGAGCGCGCCTTCCTCCGGGTCCATCAACGAGATCCCGCGCCGTGCGTACTCGGCGCTGAGCTGTTCGGTGACCATGCCGCCGTGGCTCGCAGTCGGAGCCCACGGTCCCCAGTGGACGGTCAACGCCCGGCTGCCTGTCTTGTCGGCCCACTGCCCGCCCAGTGTTTCGAGCGCGTCGTTCGCCGCCGCGTAGTCGACCTGGCCGCGGTTGCCGAACGTGCTCGCGATGCTTCCGAACAGCACCGCGAACCGCGGTCCGTTCGGCAGGTCCGCCGTCGCGTCGAGCAGCGTCCTCGCGCCGTCGACCTTCGTGCGGAACACCCGGCGGAACGACTCGGGGTCCTTGTCCGCCACCAGCTTGTCCTCGATGACGCCCGCCGCGTGCACCACGCCGTCGATCCGGCCGTGCTCGGTGTGGATCTCCTTGACCAGCTCGCGGACCGCGCTCTCGTCGAGCACGTCCGTTGCGTGGTAACGAACTTCGCTGCCGAGCCTGCTGAGCTCGCCGATGGTGGCTTCGAGCTCGCGCTGGGCCAGGATCAGCTTGACCTGCTTCTCGATCTCCGCGGGTTTGCGGATGGTTCGCGCGAGGACGTTGCGCAACGCCTTGGCATCCACGGCCGCCGCGATCTCCGGACTCTCGGGTGTCGTCGCGCGGGGTGTGCGGCCGACCAGCTCGATCCGGCACCGGCTCGCCGCCGCCATGACCTTCGCGCAGTGCACCGTGACGCCACGGGCGCCACCGATCAGCAGCAGCACCGAGTCCTGCGTGAGTCCCAGCGCTTCCGCCTCGGCCACACCGTCACCCGCCGGGCCTGCTCCCGTATCCGCCAGCGCGCCGAGGGTCTTCTCGACCGGCTGCGGCGCGTACCGCTGTCCGTCGCGGAGCACCACGACCGGCTCGTTGTCCTTGATCAGCAGTTCTTTGACGACGTCCGCGGGCGCACCGTTCTCGACGAGCCGGACCTGGCTGTCGGTGTACTCGCGGGCGAGCGTCCGGAACAGGCCGCGCATGCCGAGCGCGCTGCCGCCACCGATCACCCACCTCGGCTGGCGCGCGAGCTGTGCCTTGAGCGCCGGGAACACTTCGCACATGTCGGTTTCCGCGCACCCGATGAAGATCAGGCCGTCCGCCGGGCCGTCGTCGGTGCGGACGTTGACGCCCAACGTTTCGAGCTGAGCCGTGACTGCTTCGAGGTGCTCGCCGTCGATGCCGAGGACGCAGAACGTGGTGCCCTTCAGCTCTTCGGGGTCGCGTTCCTCGACTTCCGTGATGAGGCCGTCCAGCATCAGGAGGCGCTTCGGCGGAAGGGCTTTCGCGGCTTCCTGCTTCTCAACGGGTGCTTCCTGCGGGGTCGTGCCCTGGAGCTGGTCGGCGAGCGCTTTGGCCGTGCGAGCGTTCGAGAGTTCGTCCAGCAGGTCGTCGCTGAGACCGAGCCGTTGGATCAGCTCGCCCGCGATCTCGGTGCGCTTGATGCTGTCGATGGACAGGTCGGCTTCGAGGTCGAGGTCTGGTTCGATCATGTCGACCGGGTAGCCGGTGCGGTCCGCGATCACTTCGAGCACGGTCGTCGTGGCGTCCTGGACGGGCGGTTCGCTGGTCACGTGGGCTTCGAGCCAGGACGCAATCGCTTGCGCGGTGCGTTGCTTGGAGAGCTCGTCGAGCTGGTCGTCCGGCACGCCGAGACGTTGGGTGAGCTCGCCGGCGATCTCGGTGCGCTTGATGGAGTCGATGGACAGGTCGGCTTCGAGGTCGAGATCGGGCTCGATCATGTCGACCGGGTAGCCCGTCCGGTCCGCGATGACTTCGAGGACTGTGGTCGTGATGTTCTTGGGCCGCGGTTCGGGCTGCTGTTCGGGTTGGGGTGCGGGAAGCGCGGGCACGGTGAGCGGTGCCTGGACGGGAGCGGGTGGGTTGCCGAGGTGGGCCAGCAGGACGTCGCGCTGGGCGGCGACGATCTCCCGGTTGGCGCGCAGGAACTCGGCGATCAGGGCGTCCTGGTTGACGATCTGCTGTGGCACGTCGATCTCCACGAGCTCGGCCGGGGCGAGGCCACCGGGCAGGTAGTTGCCGTCCGCGGTGCGCACGAACTGGCCGTCGACGGTCCAGCCGGGCTTGGCGGTCTTGGCGGGTTCCTGGGCGCGGCCGGCGAACAGCCAGCCGGTGCGAACGTCCACTCCGGACACGGCGAGATTGGCGATGGCGCCGAGGAAACCCTTCAGCCCGCCGTCGGTCTGCACGACGGTGTGCGGGCGCTCGCCGAGGATCTTGGCCGTGAGCCTGCCGAGCACCGTGCCGGGCCCGACCTCCACGAACGTCCGTGCGCCCGCCGCGTACATGTCCTCGATCTGGTCCACGAACCGGACCGGGGCGCCGACCTGCAGGGCCAGCTCCTCGCGCGGGGGTGCGTGGTACTGGCCGGCGGTCCGGTTCGACCACACCGGCAGCTTCGGTTCGCTGATCTTCGCTTCGGCCAGGGTTTCCGCGAACAACGTGCCGGCGCCGGCGATCACCGGGCTGTGGAACGCGCACGCCACCTCGATCGGCTTGACCGTGAGACCGGCGTTGCGGAGTGCTTTGACGGCTTCGTTCACCGCCTCGGTCACGCCGGAGATCACGACCTGGTCGGGGGAGTTGTGGTTCGCGATCACCACGCCCTCGGTCAGGTGCGGCTCGACTTCCGCGGCGGTGGCGGTGACCGCGGCCATCGTGCCGGGGTCGCCCTTGGCGGACTTGAGGATGGCTTCGGCGCGGGCGCGGCTGAGCTTCAGGAGCGTTGGGGCGTCGAAGGATCCGGCCGCGGCGAGGGCCGTGAGCTCGCCGTAGCTGTGGCCGGCGACCAGGTCCGGGGTGATGCCGAGGCGGGTCAGGAGGTGGTGGACGGCGAGGCCGGCGACGCCGAGGGCGGGTTGGGCGACTCGGGTGTCCTTGAGGGCGGCGGCCTGGGCTTCGGCGCCTGCTTCGTCGAACGCGGTGCCGGGGAAGATGGCTTCGGCCGGGGCGTCCGGGAGGTGCAGCAGGTGCTGGACTTCCGGGAAGTGCACGAACAGATCGGCCAGCATGCCGACGCGTTGCGAACCCTGGCCGGGGAACAGGAACGCGAGCCGGCCCGGGGTGGCGTCCGCGACCGGGCCGGGTGTGGCGTCCGCGGCCTGGATCGATCCCGATTGGCTGGCCCCCTGGGGGGAGAAACCCCCCATCCCAATCGTCTCAAGGGGGTCTGACGGTTTTGGCGGGTTGGGGCGGCGCAGGAAGAGGTTGCGGGCCGGTTCACCCGAAAGTGCGGTGGCGAGGAGGGTGCGGAGTTCGTCCACGGTGGAGGCGACGAGGGCGATCTCGATCGGGGTCGTGCGGCTGTCGGAGCGTTGGGAGGCGGCGAAGGCCAAGTCTCGCAACGGGATGTCGTTCGACAACCCCGCGAGGAAGTCGGTGGCGTCGGCGTGGCTGCGGAAGGTGAAGAGTTCGGCGGACCACTCGGACAGGCCGTGGCGCAGCGGGGCGTTGGTGTGGGCGCCGAGCACGGCGTGGAAGTTCGTGCCGCCGAAACCGAAGGCCGAGACGCCGGCGTAGCGGGGGCCGGTCCAGGGCTTGGCGGAGGTGGCGAACTGGAACGGGGACGACGTGGCGTCCCACGCGGACTGAGGCGACGACAGCTGCAGGGTTGGCGGGGCGATGCCGGTGTAGACGGCCAGGGAGGCCTTGATCAGGCCCGCCAGGCCCGCGGCGCACTTCGTGTGGCCGATTTGGGATTTCACGGAGCCCAGGACGGCTTGGCTCGCAGCGGCGCCGTGCTCCAAGAACACTTCGGTGAGGGTGGTGAGTTCGGTGCGGTCGCCGACCACTGTGCCCGTGCCGTGGGCTTCGACCAGGCCGACGGAGGCGGGGGAGACGCCGGCTCGGGTGTAGGCGCGTTCGAGGGCGCGGCGTTGGCCGGCCGGGCGGGGAGCGGTGAGGCCCAGGGACTTGCCGTCGCTGGAGGAGCCCATGCCCTTGATCACGGCGTAGACGCGGTCGCCGTCGCGTTCGGCGTCGGCCAGGCGCTTCAGCACCACGACCGCCACGCCTTCACCCAGTGCGATGCCGTCTGCAGCAGAGTCGAACGGGCGGGAGCGGCCGGTGCGCGACAGGGCACCGACGCTGGTGAACAGGAGGTAGTCGTGGGCGGTGTTGTGGAGGTCGGCTCCGCCGCACAGCACCAGGTCGCTGGTGCCGGCCACCAGTTCCTTCACGGCCACGTCCAGGGCTGCCAGTGAGGAGCCGCAGGCGGCGTCGACGGTGTAGTTGGTGCCGCCGAGGTCCAGACGGTTGGCGATGCGGCCGGAGATGACGTTCGCCAGGACGCCGGGGAACGTGTCCTCGGTCAGGTCCGGGAGTTGCCGGGCCAGAGCGGGAGGGATCGACCCCACATACGAAGGCAAGGTGGACTTGACGATGGCGGCGTTCGAGAGGTCGCTGCCGGATTCGGCACCGAACACGACTGAAGCTCGTGAGCGGTCGAAGGAGGTCGCGGCGTCGTTCAAGGCGCGTTGGGCTACTTCGAGAGCCAGCAGCTGCGTGGGTTCGATGCTGGGCAGGGCCGAGGGCGGGATGCCGTAGGCCAACGGGTCGAACGGGATCTCCGGGAGGAAGCCGCCCCACTTCGACGCGGACTTGCCGGTGTCGTAGTAGATCGCGGGGTCCCAGCGGTGCGGCGGGACCTCGGTGACCGAGTCGACGCCGTGGACCACGTTGGACCAGAACGACTCCAGCGAGGGCGCACCGGGGAAGACGCACGCCATGCCGATGATCGCGATGTCCGCGGGGACGATCGGATCCGCGGCAGCAACGGGAGAAGTGCGGCCGAGAAGCTCGGACGCGCCTGTCGTCACGGCCGCGTGCAGGTCGGCCACGGAGGTGACCGAGTCGCGGAGAACGGCTACCTGACCGGCCATGAAGAGACCGCTGCGGAGCTGTTCCTCCGCGGAGACGGAGACCAGCGAGGAGCCTTGCCGTTCGACGCCCTTCGAAGCGATGCGCAGGCGGCCGACGTTGAACTGCTCCAGCGCCTCCCAGATCTCGCGGTCCGGCACACCAGAGGAACGCAGACGTTCTTCTGTCTCCTGGAAGTCAGAGGTGATCGGGCTGCTGACACACCGGGTGGCGTGGCCGGGCGCGGAGACCAGGAGCTCGGTGCCCGAAGCAGCGACGACCTGGTCCTGGAACGTCGGCTGGATGGCGCCGCACGCCACGGCTTCCTGCGTGAACAGGTAGGCGGTGCCCATCAGGACGCCGACACCACAGCCGCGGGCCTGCAGCGAGGCGGACAGCACGTCGACCATCGCGGCGGAGCGGGCGTCGTGGATGCCGCCGGCGAACAGGACGTCGACCGAGGCGTCGGGCTGAGCGTCGAGGAAGTCCTCGAGAACCGCGATCTGGTCTTCCCACAACGGGAAGCTGGTGCGCGGGCCGACGTGACCACCGCACTCGGAGCCCTCGAACACGAAGCGGCGCGCACCACTGCTCAAGAACTGCTGCAGCAGACCCGGCGACGGCACGTGCAGGAACGTCGTGATGCCCAGCTCTTCCAGCTCGCGGGCCTGGGCGGGGCGGCCACCGGCGATGATCGCGGCAGCGGGGCGCAACGAGCGGATGACCTCCAGCTGCGCGTTGCGGATCTCCTCGTTCGCGAACCCGAGCACGCCGACGCCCCACGGCAGTGAGCCGAGCCGTGCCGCGGTCTCCTCCATCAGCGAACGAGTGCGCTGAGCGTCCGCCAGTGCGAGAGCCAGGAACGGCAGACCACCGGCGGAGGCGACCTCGAAGGCGAACCCCGGCTCGTCGGAGACACGGGTCATCGGGCCCTGCGCGATCGGCAGCGGTGTGCCCAGCGACGGGCAGCTCAGGCCGGTTCCGACAACGGTGACAGCCTCACCGATGGCCGCGACCGCGCGGCGAACCGTGCCGTGTCGAGACGCGAACCGGGCCGCGGCCTCGTCGGAACGCCGCAGCTGTTCCCGGGCGGCGGAGTCCAGATCGGACTCGTCCAGGAGCGCGAGCTGACTGTCCAGAACGACCCCGGCAGCGCCAACGGCCCGCGCGGCCGCAGCCACGCGAGGCCCACCGCGCACCCACACCGGCAGCCCGAGATCGAGCGCGAGAACGGCCTGGAGCAGCACGAACGACGAGAGCTCGGACGAAGAGACCTCGCTGCCCGACACGATCAAGCCGTGCGCGTTGGACAGCCGCGCCAAGCGGGCCTCGTCGGCGGAGGTGACCTCGACCAACGTGCGGTAGCGGGCGACGTCGGCGATCTTCCAGGCGCTGTCCGGTCCGAGCAGGACGGTGTGCACGCCGGGCGGCAGGTCGGCCGGTGTGAACGTTCCGGTACCCGGCGCGCGGACGCCGTAGCCCGAAGACGTCCATTGTTCGGACAGGGCGAGTGCGGACGAGGCGTCGGCAGACGAGAGATCGAGAATTCCGCACGCCCCGGCTTTGCTCAGCGCGGACACCACGCGGGCGCACGGAGAGACACCGATAACGAGGTCGCGGAGTGGTGCAAGCGAAGCCATGAAACCTCATACGGAATCGAGGGAAACGGAATCCGAGCAGACGCTGCGGCGTGCGCGAAATTCGACCTCGTCGTCGAGCCATTTCACCCTGGAGAGTGAATTGGTTGCTCAGGTCGGACCATAGCGGTGGACCTGTCAGCCGAGCAAGACGTGATACACCTGATGTTCGGTGTGGTATGGCACACGAACCACGTTCTGGTAATTCCACGCCCATCTGCGGCTGGGCAAATGAGCCGGTGCGTCTCACTCCGACCAGCTGAGACGGCGTGGACCACGCCATTCTCAAATAGTGGAAAGAAACAAGCGTGTTAACGCGAAGTGGCGACTTTTGTTTCACGGTCGTTCACAACTTCGTGAATTGACGCCCCAGTTGATTGACGAGTGAACCATGTTCACGACCTGGCCCCTTGTGCCACGATGTGCGCGACCGCACGACCTGGGGGTGGAGATGCTGTACTTCGGTGGGCTGTTCGGAGTGGTGACACTGTGCTTGTGGATCTTCGCGATCGTCGACGTCATCACGACCGACGAGGGCTCGGTTCGCAATCTGCCGAAGATCGGATGGCTTCTCCTGGTCTTGCTGTTCCCGTTGGTGGGTTCGATCGCGTGGCTCGTGGCGGGCCGTCCGGTGGGGGCCGGACGCGCGCGTTCAGGTGTGTACGAGCGCACGGCGCCGACCTACCCCGAGTACGACCGGCCGGGACGCTTTGCGGCCACCACACCTGAGGACGATGAGGAGTTCCTGCGCCGCTGCCGTGAGCGCGCGGAGGAACAACGACGTAAGGGACGCGAGAATCAGTGAGGAAAGCCCTGCTGTTCTTAGTTGTTCTGCTCGCCGGCTGCGGTGGCAACGTCCAGATGGGCGCGCCACCCCCGGCGCCCCAGACGTCCACTTCGGACAAGCTGGCGCCCGCCGAGTTCCAGTCGCGCTGGTGGACCTGGGCCTCCCAGCCCACCGTGACGAACCCGGTGTCCGACACCTCCGGCCGGTTCTGCATGAGGGACCAGCCCGTCGAGGTCTGGTTGCTCGCCGGGTCCCTCGGCAACGGCGCGGTCGAGCGCCAGTGCCGGGTTCCGGCCGACAAGCCGCTGCTCGCACCGGTGGTGAACCTCGCCAGCGACGTCGCCGGCTGCGAGAGGTTCATGAAGAACGCCCAGGGCGAGGTGCTCATGGACGGCTCGACGCAGGCGTTGACCAGGGTGTCCGCCACGCCGTTCACCTACGAGGCGCGTGCGGGCAACCCGTTCGGCAACCAGGTCGGCCGGATCAACTCCGTCGGCTGCGGGCTCTACGCGTGGATCAACGCGCCCGCGTCCGGTGAGCACGAACTGGTCATCCGCGGCTCGGCCGACGGCAAGGAAGTCGACGTGAAGTACAAATTGATCGTCGGAGCCGACTAGTCCGGGTAACGTGGTCGTCGGCGTCCGAGCAGACGTGAGGCTGGAGCCGCTCCCCGGCAGCGAGCGGCGCACTCCGCCGCAGTGTTCAGGAACTCCTGCTCACCGAAGCGAACCGACCACGTAGACGCGTGCACATGCGTCCTTGTCGTGCCGAGCCGGGCGGCGGAAACGAGGACTGCTGTCATGGCACGTCTGTCCATCACGGATCAGCTGGCCGACCTGCGGCGCACCTACACGGGCGAGAACCTCTCCCAGGCGGTGCCGGCCGTGCGCGACGGGGAGTTGTTGCCCGGCGCGACCACCGAGGCCCAGCAGCAACTGGAAGCCAAAGTGCTGATGGCGGGTTGCAGCGCGGCCTCGATGCTGCAGCTGATGCCGCCGGCGAGCATCGTCCGGCCCGCCCACGCGTTCCGCACGGTGGAACCGGGGGAGACCCTCAAGGTCCACCTGGGCGAACGCGCGCTGGGCCCGTTGCTGTTCGAGCTCCTGCCGCGCACCGAGGCCGGCTACGGCATGGGCGTCGCTGGCCTCACCCACCGGCAGTACCGGCGTTCGGCCGAGCTGACCACCGGTGACGCGGGGGTCGTCCTCGTCGGAGTCGACGAAAGGGCCTGGGACCTGGGCATTCGGTATGTCCACTGGATGCACGAGCACCGCGGCGTCGAGTACACCGACGGTGGCGGCAACGACGACGAGATCGCAGAAGCGGCCACTGGGAGCGCTCTTCTGCGCCGGGTACACCTGTGGCATGACGCGAGCTGGCTCCGAGCACTTCCCATGGGCACCGGGTGGTTCGTCGAGTGGCCCGGTGGCCCCGCTGAGGACGACATCAGGGAGAAGCTGGCCCATCCCGAGTTCGGGACGAGCAGGGAGATCACGCTCCGCCGGTCCGAGGCGCCCACCCAGGACGTCGAGGAGGGCATGCGGACCTACCCGTGGCCTGAGGAGTTCGTGTCTGCCGTCACGGCCGGCGAGCCTGATCAGCGGCCTCACCGCCGGTAGACTGCGCTTTCGCCCGCAGGAACGATCGTCAGGAGGACCCCGGTGACCCAGCAGGCTGCCGAGGCCCAAACCGAAGCCACGCGCAAGGCTCCCCGCGTGCTCGTCGCCGAGGACGAGGCGTTGATCCGTCTCGACCTCGTGGAGATGTTGCGCGAAGAGGGCTACGACGTGGCGGGGGAGGCCGCTGATGGTGAAGAGGCCATCAAACTCGCGACCGAGCTCAACCCCGACCTGGTGATCCTGGACGTCAAGATGCCCAAGGTCGACGGGATCGAGGCGGCGCAGCACATCGCGGGCAACCGGATCGCGCCGGTCGTGATCCTCACCGCGTTCAGCCAGCGAGACCTGGTCGAACGCGCCCGTGACGCGGGTGCGATGGCGTACCTGGTCAAGCCGTTCGCCAAGCGGGACCTGGTGCCCGCGATCGAACTGGCGATGAGCCGGTTCAGTGAGCTCGCGGCTCTCGAACAGGAGGTCGCCGGGCTCACCGAACGCCTGGAGACCCGCAAGGTCGTGGAACGCGCCAAGGGCATCCTCATGACCAAGCAGGGTCTGAGCGAGCCGGAGGCGTTCCGGTGGGTGCAGCGCACCGCCATGGACCGCCGCACGACGATGAAGGCCGTCGCAGAGGCCGTCATCGAGAACTTCGGCTGAGTTCGAGCCACACGGAGTCCGTCTGCCGCCTCGGATCCTCGGGGCGCAGGCGGACTTCGACGTTGTGGCTGCCCTTCAACGACAGCAGCAGCTCGTGCCGGCCCGCGATCCCGCCGGGCATCGGCAGCGTCGCCACGTGACCGCTGTCCAGGTACACCTCGAAGCCCGCTATCGGCGCCACTGATCGCGCGGCGGCCGCGTCGAGGGTGACCACCAGCGTCGCCTCGTTCGGGGTCACAGACGTGAACTCAGCGGTCATCACGGGCAAAACGGGCGCGGGCTCGTCCGGTGCGATCTCCAGCTTCACCGGCGACAGCCCCGGCACCTCCAGGTAGCTCTCCAGCACCTGGGCCTGCGAGGCGCCCGGCATCCGCAGCACGAACGGCGTCAGCGCGTCGCTTCCGTCGGAGCCGAGCAGTTCGGCCGGCACGTCTCCGGCCACGGTCAGCTCGCTGTCCGGCGTGCCGGACCAGCCGCTCACGACCGGTCGCAACGGGAACCGGGTCTGCCCCAGCTGCGCGACCAGGCCGTTCAGGTCCCCACCGTCGCCGATCCGGATCGTCGCCCGCAGTCGTGCAGAAGGAGCCCCACGCAACGGCGCGCGCGCCACGCCGATGCCTGGCGCCTCCTCGTCCGGCTCCAGCACACGCAGCGTCCCCGCCACGATCGGCGTTTCGGTCACCTCGGGCGGCGACGGGAGCGTTCCGGCGATGCCGACCGCGTCGATCTCCACCCGTCCGGGATAGCCGGAGAGCGCCGAGACACCGATCAGCACAGTTGCCTCACGCCATGCCGGCACAACGGGCGAAGAGGCAATCTGCGCACCGTCTTGCAGAACGCGCATTCCGGATCGTGTCAGTACTACTTCGAATCGATGCAGAACGCCCGCACCGCGCGTTCCTGGTGAAACGGAGTCGTCCACCACCACGCGAATCGCATCAGCCGGAGGAATGGGTCCGACGCGATCCGGTGAGCCCGGAACCAGGTCCAGCGTCAGGTTCCCGCGCGGCCCGGCCGCGTCCGTCACCACGACCACCCGGCCGAGCTCATCCGAGTCGTTGAGCTGCAACTGCGCGCGTGGGCGCAACACCGCCGTGTCGCCGCCGCACGGCATGTCGATCACCAGCCGGCCGCCGGAGCCCGAACCGGGGTTCACGCAGCCGGGGCGGCCGCTGAGGTGGTAGCGCCGTTGCAGGAACGTGTCGTCGAAGTCGTCCAGCGAGCCTGCGACCGCCCGCCGCCACGAATCGTCGCTGGGGCGCTCCTTCGCTCTGACCGGCAGCGATCGCCGCCCGAACGCGTCCACCGCGCGCACGTCGGCCCGGCCGGAACCCGCGATCTCAGGGGATGCGACGAGTTTGCCGAACACCTCATAGCCCGACGCGCCGCTCACGGGCGCCCATTGGACACGCCCGTCGCTGCTCCAGACGGAGGACGGCGCCTCAGGAACACCCGATCGGGTGGGCAAAGTGATGAACCCTGCCGCGTACTCCGTCAGCCGAACGGGTTCTGAACTGGGCCTATCCGGCGTGTCGTCGGGTTGGCGCAACACGACCACGGCCGCGATGAGAACTCCGGCGGCACCCAAAACTGCGATCACCCGACGACGGGGAGTCATACGCACACGTTATGGCAGGGGTCCAAAGAGTGAACGAAGGTTACGGTATGTGACATTGCTTAAGCCAAACATAACGCCGCGTTGCGTTATGGTCACGAGCCCATTGGCATTGATGACTGCGGTCACAGTCACAGCCTAGGGTCCGGCCATCCCTCAGCAGAGGGTCAAGGAGCGGTGCGCGGAGAACTCGCGCCCGCCGGGAGCAGGGATAGAGGAGGGACATCACGTGCGTAAGCACTCTGTGAAGTCCGCTGCGATTGTCGGCGCCACGCTGCTTGTCGTCGCAGCCTGTGGCACGAACAAGGGTGAAGATTCCGCCGCGGGGGGCAGCTGCGACACGTCGAAGGGCACTCTGACGATCGGTGTCGTCGCCCCGCTGTCCGGCAACCTGTCCGCTCTCGGCATCGGCATCAAGCAGTCCGCCGAACTCGCCGTCGAAGAAGCGAACAAGAAGTGCACGGTGAAGGGCTACAAGCTGGCCGTTTCCGCGCAGGACGACGAAGCCAACCCCGCCAAGGGTGCCCAGGCCGCCACGAAGCTGGCGACCGACCCGAACGTCGTCGGTGTCGTCGGCACGCTCAACTCGTCGGTCGCCCAGACCGTGCAGCCGATCCTGCGGGACAAGAAGATCGCCATGGTCTCGCCCGCGAACACGAACCCGTCGCTGACCAGGGGCAACGACTTCCTGACCGCGCCGAAGCGCCAGTTCGACAACTACTTCCGCGTCTGCGCCACCGACGACCTGCAGGGGCCGTACGCGGCCAACTACCTGGTCGAGAAGGCCGGCAAGAAGAAGATCGCGATCGTCACCGACGGCAAGACCTACGGTGCGGGCCTCGCCGCCGAGCTGCAGAAGCAGGTCACCAAGAAGGGCGGCGAGATCGTCGGCCAGGAGACCGTGGGTGAGAAGGACACCGACTTCTCCGGCGTCATCGCCAAGATCAAGGGACTCAACCCGGAGGCCGTCTACTACGGCGGTGAGTACCCGGCCGCGGGTCCGCTGTCCAAGCAGATGAAGGACAACGGCCTGAACGTTCCGCTGATGGGCGGCGACGGCATCTACGACCAGAAGTTCATCGACCTCGGTGGTAAGGAGGGCGACCTCGCCACCTCCGTCGGTGCGCCGGTCGAGTCGCTGGCCACCGCGAAGGCGTTCGTCGACGCCTACAAGGCGAAGTTCGGCAAGGAGGACTACGCCGCCTACGGTGCGTTCTCCTACGACTCCACCAACGCGATCATCGGCGGTCTGGCCAGCACGCTCGGCGGCGGTGACTGGGCCGAGTCGAAGCGCGACGACATGCTGTCCAACGTCGGCAAGTACAGCGGCTCCGGTGCCACCGGCGAGATCAAGTTCGACCAGTACGGCGACAGCACGAACAAGGTGCTGACCGTCTACCAGGTCACCGGGACCGCGTGGAAGGACGTTCAGACCGGCGAGTTCACCGGCTGACCGACTGATCACTGATTGAAGCTACGGCGGGGGCGGGCGTTGTTTGCTCGCCCCCGCCGTCTACGGAGGTAGTCGTGTCAGTCCTGCTCCAACAGCTGGCGAACGGGATCGTGCAGGGGTCGTTGATCGCCCTGATCGCTCTCGGGTACACCATGGTGTACGGCATCATCCAGCTGATCAACTTCGCCCACGGCGAAGTCTTCATGGTGGCCTCGTACGGAGGCCTCGCCACGTTCACGCTTCTTCCTGAAGACCTCAAGAAGTCGCCTGCCGTGGCCCTGCCGCTCATGTTCGTCGGCGGCATCCTCGTGGCGGTCGTCGTCGCCGTGATCATGGAACGGTTCGCCTACCGGCCACTGCGCAACGCGCCCCGGCTGGCACCGCTGATCACCGCACTCGGCGTGTCCGTGTTCCTGCAGGAGGCCGTGCGCGTCTGGTACCCCAACGCGACGTCCAATCTGCCCTACCCGAAGGTCTTCCCGGAAGGCAACCTGTCACTCGGCGCGATCAGCGTGCCGTGGACCGGCGTGCTGCTGGTCGTGCTGGCGGTCGGTCTGTCCGTCCTTCTGCAGACCTACATCAACCGATCGCGGATGGGCCGGGCGATGCGCGCGACCGCGCAGGACCCCGACACCGCGAAGCTGATGGGCGTCAACCCGGACCGCGTGATCGTCCTGACGTTCATCTTCGGTGCCGTGCTCGCCGGCGTCGCGGGCGTCATGTTCGGCGGGTACCTGAGCAACATCAACATCGACATGGGCTTCCAGAACGGCATCTTCGCCTTCACGGCGGCCGTCCTGGGCGGCGTCGGCAGCATCCGCGGTGCGGTCATCGGCGCGTTCATCATCGGTCTGATCAAGACCCTGGCCGGTCAGTACATGCCGGGTGGCACCCAGTACGACTACGTGTGGATCTTCGTCGTGCTGATCCTGGTGCTCGTGTTCCGCCCGCAGGGTCTGTTCGGTGAGCCGGAAAGGGTGCGCGCATGAGCGACCAAAAGCGTTCCGCACTCGCGCCCTTCGGCAAGCCGTTCGCGGTTGCCGGCGGTGTGCTGGCTCTCGTGGCGGCCATGCTGCCGTGGGTCACGTTCAGCCTCAACGACGGCAACTGGCCGGACAAGTCGACGCTGCAGTTCTTCGACGCGCCGTTCGGTCTCACCGGCTTCCGCTGGCACATGCTGCTGCTCGGCATCTTCATCCTGGTCGCGGCGTTCGCGCCGATCCCGTCCAGGGGCCGGGTCATCCGCGCGCTCGGCTGGGGCACCGTCTCGGTGTCGTTCATCAACGGCGCGTACATCACCAGCAAGGGTGGTGGCCTCGGTGCCATCACAGCCGTCGACGGTGCGTTCGCGTTCGGCAGCATCGTCGGTCTGGTCGCCGGTGTGCTGGCGATCCTGGCGGGCTACGGCATCGGCCTCGAGCCGGTGGGCGAGTGGAAGTTCAAGATCTCCACGCCGGTCGCGTACCTGGTGCTGCTGGTGTCGTTCGCGGGCGTGCTGTACGCCGTCGCCGCGATGCTCACCACCGGTGGTGTCGGCACGTCGAACCCGTACGCGGGCGCGATCTTCCTGTCGTTCCTCGGCTTCGCCGGCGGTGTGCTCGGCGCGCTGAGCGGTGTCGGGTACATCCGCTGGCTTTCGAAGCTCTCGGAAGACCACCGGGTGTTCAGCGTGATCGTGCTGGCGGCGTGCGCGCTGCTGCTGCCGTTCACCGACGCCGGCAACGAGTACTGGATGACGGTCGCGGCGAACATCGGCATCTACGCCGCCACCGCGATCGGCCTGAACATCGTCGTCGGTCTCGCAGGTCTGCTCGACCTCGGATACGTGGCGTTCATGGGCATCGGTGCGTTGGTGGCCGCGAACTTCTCCGGTGCGGCAGCCGCGTACTTCGACTTCACCCTGCCGTTCCCGGTGGCCGCCGTGATCGCCGCGATCGTCGCCGGCATCTTCGGCGCGGTGGTCGGTTCGCCGACGCTGCGGGTCCGCGGTGACTACCTGGCGATCGTGACGCTGGCGTTCGGTGAGATCTTCACCCGCTCCGCCCAGAACAACATCGCCGGCTTCACCAACGGCTCCAACGCCATCCCGGGCATCCCGCCGCTCTCGCTGTTCGGCGCGGAGTTCAACAAGCAGTTCTCGATCGGCGCGGTGAAGCTGCCCGCCGGTGTCCTCTACTACGTCCTGATCGTGCTCCTCGTGGCCGCGACCATGGCCGTGTTCGCGAACCTCAAGTTCAGCCGCATCGGCCGTGCCTGGATCGCGATCCGCGAGGACGAGGACGCGGCCCGCGCGATGGGCATCAAGACCGGCCAGGCGAAGATCCTGGCGTTCCTCATCGGCGCCATGCTCGCGGGTCTCGCGGGTGCGGTGTTCGCGCACAAGAACGGCACCGTGTCCTACGAGTCGTTCAAGTTCCTCGAGTCGGTCACGCTGCTCGCGGCGGTCATCCTCGGCGGCATGGGCTCGATCCCGGGCGCCGTTCTCGGTGCCGCGCTGCTGTTCGTGCTGCCCGAGAAGCTGCGCGACTTCGAGGAGTACCGCCTCATGATCTTCGGCCTCGCGCTGATCCTGATCATGCGGTTCCGTCCGCAGGGCCTGATCCCGGACCGGCACCGCCGGGCCGAGCTGGCCGACGAGGACGTCGGTGGCGCCGCGGTCGACGAGGTCCACGCGTCATCGAAGGAGGCGAAGGCGTGAGCACGCCGGTTTTGGAAGCGCGCGACGTCTCGATGGTCTTCGGTGGCCTCAAGGCGTTGAAGGGCGTCACCCTGACGCTCGAGGAAGGCAAGATCGTCGGCCTCATCGGCCCCAACGGCGCGGGGAAGACGACGTTCTTCAACTGCCTCACGGGTCTCTACACGCCGACCACCGGCGAGGTGTTGCTCAAGGGCAACGTCCTGCCCGGTGACCCGGCGAAGGTGACGGACGCGGGTGTGGCCCGCACGTTCCAGAACATCCGCCTCTTCCCCAGCATGACCGTGCTGGAGAACGTGCTGGTGGGTCGGCACGTGCGGATGAAGCAGGGCCCGCTGGCCTCGCTTTTCCACGGCCCGGCCTACCACCGCGGCGAGAAGGCGGCCCGCGAGCGTTCGCGTGAGCTGCTGGAGTTCGTCGGCCTGCGCGGCCCGGACGACGAGCTCGCGCGCAACCTCCCGTACGGCGACCAGCGCCGTCTGGAGATCGCGCGTGCGCTGGCGACCGACCCGGCGGTGCTGCTGCTGGACGAGCCCACGGCGGGTATGAACCCGCAGGAGACGGAAGCGACGCAGCAGCTGATCTTCCGCATCCGCGAGACGGGCGTGTCGGTCGTCGTGATCGAGCACGACATCAAGTTCATCTTCGGGCTGTGCGACTCGGTTTCCGTGCTCGTGCAGGGCGAGCTGCTCGTCGAGGGCAGCCCCGAGGTCGTGCGGGCGGACCCGCGGGTGGTCGAGGCCTACCTCGGCAAGCCGCCGGAGGAAGTCGAGCACGACATCGAGGCAGCGAAGGGGGAGCAGGCATGACCGCGCTGCTCGAAGTCCGCAACCTCTCGGTCGCCTACGGCGCGATCGAGGCCGTCCGGGACATCTCGTTCACGGTCGAGGCCGGCCAGATCGTGTCGTTGATCGGCTCGAACGGTGCCGGCAAGACCACGACGCTGCGGACCATCTCCGGTCTGCTGCGCCCGGCGTCCGGCGAGATCCTCTTCCAGGGCAAGCCGATCCACAACGACCCGGCGCACGCCATCCTGGGTGAGGGCATCGCGCACTGCCCCGAAGGCCGCCGGCTCTTCCCGCGGATGACCGTGGAGGAGAACCTGCAGCTCGGCGCCTACGTCCGCAAGGACGACGGGGTCGAGGCCGACATGCAGCGCGTGTACGACCTCTTCCCCGTGCTGGGGGAGCGGCGGCACAACAAGGCAGGCCTCTTCTCCGGTGGTGAGCAGCAGATGCTCGCGATCGGCCGCGCGATGATGTCCAAGCCCCGCCTGCTGATGCTCGACGAGCCCTCGATGGGTCTCTCGCCGATCATGACGCAGCGGATCTTCGACACCATCAAGGAGCTGCAGTCGTTGGGCACCACCATCTTGCTGGTGGAGCAGAACGCCCTTGCCGCTCTGGCGTTGTCGGACCACGGTTACGTGATCGACCTCGGCAAGACCACTTTGGACGGTCCGGGGCAGTCGCTCCTGGCCGACCAGCGGGTGCGCGACGCGTACCTGGGTGAGGCTCACTGAGGTTTGCTCTTTTGGAAGCGGGGCGGAGGACTTTCCTCCGCCCCGCTTTCGTTTGTCAGTTCCTGTCGAACGCGGTGAGGATGCGCGGCAGGGCCAGCTTGGCGGCCTTGCCGTGGTTCACGTCGGCGCCGAGATCGACGAGAGTGCTCCGGGCGTGGTGCTTCTTCAGGCGTTGGTCGCAGTAGGCGGAGGTTTCGAGCAGGGTGTCGCGGTCGCCGGCGGACGAGTAGATCGTCACCGGGACCGTGGGGCGCCAGTCGCAGTAGCCGTCGGCCTCGCGCAGTTTCGCGCCCAGCACGCCGGTCGGGTGCTTCAGGCGTTCGAAGTAGGCCGGGGTCAGGAGTTCGCGCATGGTCTTCGGCAGGTGCCGGAAGATCTCCTCGTTGCGGTGTTCGCCGTCGAAGAGGGCCTCGATCGACGGGTCGTTGAACGCGTCGGCCGGGTCGTCGTACAGGTGGTGGAGGCGGTTCCACGCCACCGTCCAGTACGCCATGTACGCGACGCCGTTGGCGATCTCGTCGTTCAGGGCCTTGGTGACGAGCGCGCTCGGCTTGAAGGGGCCGGAGATCGGGGCCAGGGCTCCCACCTTCAACCTGGGGTCGACACCTCGTTGCAGTGCTTGGCCCAGTGCCATGGTGGCGTGACCGCCCTGGGAGTGGCCGGTGATCATCACGCGCGGATCGGGCCGGACGCCTTGGCGTGCGGCGTACTGCTTGGCCGCGCGTAAAGCGTCCACCGAGGCCGTGACCGTGGACGGGGCGTCGACGTACGGGTGGTAGCCGGGACCCGTGCCCAGGCCCAGGTAGTCCGGGGCTGTGGTGAGGTAGCCGGCCGAGGCGAACAGCAGGGCTGCTGCGCGGTCGTTGCCGTCGGCCACAGAAGCTGTAGAGCCGCGGTAGCCGGTGGTGCCGTGCAGCCAGGCCACCTGGCGTGGTGACCTGTTGTTGTTGCGCGGTAAGGCGACCAGGGCGCTGGCCGTGGTCGGTTTACCGCGTGGGTCGATGGTGCGGTAGACGATCCGCTTCGCGTGCACGGCGAAGCGGACGCGCGAGGTGTCCAGGTCGTAGTCCCCCAGGTAACTGACCAACTGGGTGGTGTCCATCGTGGACACCGGGACGACGTCCAGGAGCTCGCCGCGGGCGGAGTGGGCGGAGGCGGTCGCGGGGACCGCCGCCGTGACCACGACGCCGCACAGGACGGCTGCTGTCAATCGAGTCGAGAAGGTCATGGCACCACGATGTCGTGGTGATCTTGGTGGGACATTGGTGCAAACCGCAGTGTTGGGGTGGGGTTCACCCCAGTGCGCTTACGCGGCGGGCGGCTTCGGGCGCAGCAGGCACGTGAGGCGGGCGGTGCAGGTGCGCTTGCCCTCCTCGTCGGTCACGACGATCTCGTACGTCGTCGTGCTGCGGCCGAGGTGGATGGGACGGGCCACGCCGGTGACGAGGCCGTCTTTGGCAGCCCGGTGGTGGGTGCAGGACAGTTCGAGTCCGAGCGCGATCGAGCCGAACTGCGCAGCGTGCATGGCGGAGGCGATGGAGCCAAGCTGCTCGGCGAGCACCGCGTTCGCGCCGCCGTGCAGCAGGCCGAACGGCTGGCGGTTGCCCTTGACCGGCATCGTGCCGATCAGCTCGTTTACATCCCATTGGGTGATCTCGATGCCCATGCGGGAGGCCAGCTGTTCGGCTTCGAGGTCTGTGGGCAGGTCGGGGATCACGCGCGCTCCAAGGGCTCAAGCGAAACTGTCAGACCCCCACCCTAGACTCGGGCTCGTGACTAACTCAGACGTGAAGAGGCTCCTGCTCATCGACGGTCACTCGATGGCCTACCGAGCGTTCTACGCCCTGCCCGCCGAGAACTTCGTGACGAAGACGGGCCAGGTCACGAACGCCGTGTACGGCTTCACGTCCATGTTGATCAACATCCTGCGGGACGAGAAGCCCACGCACGTCGCGGTGGCGTTCGACGTGTCGCGGAAGACCTTCCGGTCCGAGCAGTACCCGGAGTACAAGGCCGGTCGCTCCAAGACGCCGGACGAGTTCCGCAGCCAGGTCTCCCTGATCCAGGACGTGCTGGCCACGCTCCGGATCCCCACGATGGAGAAGGAGAACTACGAGGCGGACGACATCATCGCGACCCTGACCACGCAGGCCGTGGCCCAGGGCATCGAGGTGGAGATCGTCACCGGCGACCGCGACGCGTTCCAGCTGGTCAACGACCAGGTCACGGTGCTGTACCCGGTCAAGGGCGTCTCGGAGATGGGCCGGTTCACCCCGGCGTACGTCGAGGAGAAGCACGGCGTGCGGCCCGACCAGTACGCGGACTACGCGGCGGTGCGCGGCGACTCGTCGGACAACCTGCCGAACACGCCCGGCGTGGGCCCGAAGACGATCATCAAGCTGCTCAACCAGTTCGGCGGGCTCAACGAGCTGGTCGACCACATCGACGAGGTGCCGGGCAAGGTCGGCGAGGCGCTGCGCGGCAACCTGGCGAACATCATCATGAACCGCCAGCTCACCGAGCTGATCAAGGACGTCGAGCTGCCGTACACGATCGACGGCCTCGAGGTGCAGCAGTGGGACCGCGACGCGGTGCACCGCCTGTTCGACGAGCTGGAGTTCCGCGTCCTGCGCGACCGCCTGTTCCAGACCCTGACGACCGCGGAGCCCGAGGCCGAGGAGGGCTTCGAGGTCTCCGGTGGCGCGATCCCGGCCGGGACGCTGGCGAAGTGGCTGGACAAGCACGCGCGCAAGACCCGTGTCGGCGTCGCGCTGCGCATCACGAACGACCTGGAGGGCGTCGCGCTGTGCACGGCGACCGGTGAGGGCGGCTACGTCGACGTCTCCGAGCTGAACGAGGCGGACGAGCAGGCGCTGGCCGCGTGGCTGGCCGACGAGAGCGTCGCCAAGGCGGGCCACGACCTGAAGCTGCCGTTGCGCCGCGTCCGCGCCCGCGGGTGGAAGCTGCGCGGCCTGTCCTCGGACACCGCGCTCGCCGCGTACCTGGTGCGTCCCGGCCAGCGCTCGTTCGCTCTCGACGACCTGGCGCTGCGTTACCTGAAGCGCGAGCTGCGCGCCGAGGAGTCCGGCGACGGTCAGCTGTCGCTGCTGTCGGACGAGTCCGAGGAAGCCCAGAAGGTCGCGACCAGCACGATCCTGCGCGCCCGCGCGGTGGCAGAGCTCGCCGACCGGCTCGACCAGGAGCTCGTGACGATCGGCGGCGCGGAGCTGCTGTCGAACCTCGAGCTGCCGCTGATGAACGTCCTCGACGAGGTGGAGGCCGTCGGCATCGCGATCGACGTCGAGCACCTGTCGTCACTGGAGGCGCACTTCGCGGCCGGCGTGAAGGACGCGGCGCAGGAGGCGTACGCGGTCATCGGCAAGGAGATCAACCTCGGCAGCCCGAAGCAGCTGCAGGCGGTCCTCTTCGAAGAGCTGAACATGCCGAAGACGAAGAAGACCAAGACCGGCTACACCACGGACGCCGACGCGCTGCAGAACCTCTACGAGCAGACCGAGCACCCGTTCCTGCAGCACCTGCTCACCCACCGCGACGTCACCCGCCTCAAGTCCACTGTGGACGGACTGCTGAAGTCCGTCGCCGACGACGGCCGCATCCACACGACGTTCCACCAGACCATCGCCGCCACGGGCCGCCTCTCCTCGACCGACCCGAACCTGCAGAACATCCCGATCCGCACGGACGAGGGACGCCGCATCCGCCAGGCGTTCGTCGTCGGCGACGGCTACGCGGAACTGATGACCGCGGACTACAGCCAGATCGAGATGCGCATCATGGCCACGCTGTCCGGCGACGAGGGCCTGATCGCGGCGTTCAACAGCGGCGAGGACCTCCACACCTACGTGGCCTCGCAGGCGTTCTCGATCCCCACCTCCGAGGTGACGGGCGAGATGCGCCGCCGCATCAAGGCCATGTCCTACGGCCTCGCCTACGGCCTGTCCGTCTTCGGCCTCTCCCAGCAGCTCCGCATCCCGACCGAAGAGGCCCGCGAACAGATGGAGGCCTACTTCGCCCGCTTCGGCGGCGTCCGCGACTACCTCAACGAGGTGGTCAAAAAGGCCGGCAAGGACGGCTACACCGAAACCGTCCTGGGCCGCCGCCGCTACCTGCCCGACCTCACCTCGGACAACCGCCAGCGCCGCGAGATGGCCGAACGCATGGCCCTCAACGCCCCCATCCAGGGCAGCGCAGCGGACATCATCAAGGTGGCCATGCTCGGCGTCTACCGCGCCCTCGAATCCTCGGGCCTGCGCTCCCGCATGCTCCTGCAGGTCCACGACGAACTGGTCCTGGAGATCGCAGACGGCGAACGCGAGGCCGTCGAAGCCCTGGTCCGCGACCAGATGGGCAACGCCTACCCGCTCCAGGTCCCGCTTGAGGTCTCGGTGGGCGTGGGCCGCTCGTGGGACGACGCAGCGCACTGACTCAGCCCGGCCCGCCGCTGGTGTTCTCTGGCGGCGGGCAGTCCGGTCTTGGAGCTCACGCGCGGTGAACGCGGGCCGTGGCCCCCGTGGTCCGCGGTCAGATGGGAAAGCCTCCCGGTCCCGCTGGAGGTCTTGGTGGTGTGGGCCGCTCGTGGGACGAGGCCGCGCACCAAGGCAACGCGAGGCGCGCCGGTCAGCGGTCCGCGCCTGCGAACTTCAGGTAGGCCGCGTCGAAGTACTTCGCGAGCTGGATGTCGCGGTCGGACACCCGGTGGCCGATGTCCCAGGTGGTGAGGTAGACCCGCACCGTGCGCCAGATGTTCTCCCAGCGCGGGTGATGGTTCGCGATGTCGCACCCCGGCGCGACCTCCTGCATGAATGCGATCGCGTCGCGAAACCGGCGGAAGCGGTACTCCCGGAACAGCTCGACCCGAATGTCGGAGGGATCCTCCGGCAGCGGGCTCTCCATCACGGTCCACTCGCTGAGCGCGCCGCGCAGCGCGATGTCGAGCTTCTCCGAGCTGATCGGATCCGGTGTCTCCAACGGCGGCACCGGGTACGGCCCCGAGGGGAACGGCCCGATCGCACCGGGCGCGGCGGCCATCAATGACCGCATCTGGCTCACCACGAGTTCGACGTCGTGATCGAAGTACGCTTCGCGGAGCTCGACGGCCTGCCTGTCACCCAGCGCGGCGACCGCCCCGGGCAGTTTGTCGCGTGGCGCCATCCGCGCACCCCCGACCAGCACCGGGATCACGGGCTTTTCCAGTGCCAGAGCCAATTCCAGCTCACGGCGCACCCAGTCCGCCGGCTGGTCGATCAGTCGTTCGCCCCACTCGTTGGCCGCCCGCAGCCAGTTCGGGCCGATCACCACCAGGACGACGTCTGCTGCGGTGACCGCCACTTCGAGCTCATCGGGCCAGACCGTGCCCGGCTGGATCGAGGAGGTGTCGAGGAACACCGACTCGTGCCCGAAAGTCTCCCTGAGCACCGCGTGCAGGCGTCCGGACACCGGTGCGGTGTCGCTGCGTCGGTAGGAGATGAAGACCTGGCCCATGCGTGCCAGCGTAGTGAGCGTGAACAGCTCGACGGGAGTGATTCTTCCTCCCATTGGAATTTATAACGCACAGGGGGACTTGCCGCAAGACCCGGGGTCTTCTCCACAATTCGTGGCCTGAACAGGGGATTGAGGGGATTTCGCCATGCGATTTCTGGTGTCCACGATCGGTTCACGGGGAGAGGCGCAGCCGGTCACCGCGCTCGCAGTGCAGCTGAAAGCGCTGGGCAACGACGTGAAAGTCGTCGCGCCGCCCGACTTCGAAGACCTCGTGACCGGCAACGGCCTCGACTTCACGCCAGTCGGGCCGAACCTGCGCAACGCCGCCATGCCCAAGCTCACGCCTGATGAGCTGCGCAAACTGGGTGAGGAGTCGGTCAGGGAACAGTTCCGCGTCGTCAGCAGAACCGCCGAGAAAGCGGACGTCCTGGTAGCGGGTGGCGCGCTGCAGCACGCCACCCGTTCGGTGGCGGAAAGCATCAATGCGCACTACGTGTACGCGAGCTTCTGTGCGAACACGCTGCCTTCGCCGTTTCACGCGCCTCCCGCTTTGCTGGGAAATGTTCCGATGAACGGAACGCCTGAGGAAAACGAAGCGCAATGGGATCAACACCGCCGACTCTTCGGGCTCGCCCGCGACGTCCTCAACGAGGAACGGGCGAAACTCGGCCTGGACAAGATCGACGACGTCCGCGACCACATCTTCGGCGACGCGCCGTGGCTCGCCGCGGATCCGGTTCTCGGGCCGTGGCCGGGGCCCGGCGAGCTCGTGCAGACAGGCGCCTGGCTCATCGACGACCAACGGCCGCTCACGCCGGAGCTCGAAGCATTCCTGGACAGCGGTGAGCCGCCGATCTACTACGGCATCGGCAGCATGCGAGGCGGGCAGGACGCGGCGCACGAAGCTGTCGAGGCAGCGCGCAAGCTCAAGAAACGCGTTGTCCTGCAACAGGGATGGGCCCGCCTGCAGCTCCCGGACGACGGCCAGGACTGCATCGCGATCGGGGAGGTGAACCAGCAGGCGCTGTTCCGACGAGTCGCCGCGATCGTGCATCACGGTGGTGCCGGCACCACCACG
>NZ_JAJAEG010000008.1:0-200978 GCF_047445655.1 Lentzea alba | reverse complement strand
GGGGGCGCCCCCCCCCCCACGACGGCTGCGGCGGCCGGCCGGCCACAGCTCGTGCTGCCGCACATGTACGACCAGTACTACTGGGGTGAGCAGGTCGAGCGGCTGAACATCGGCCGATCCGCGAAAGCCGTGACCACCGAGGTCCTTGCCGAGGTTCTCGAACTGGACGCGGCGCAAGTGGGCGCGCAGGTCCGCACGGACGGTGCGCGGGTTGCCGCAGAACGGTTGATGGCGTTGAACCAAGCCAACTGAGACGTACGTGTGGTGGGTGACCGCGCGCCATAAGGGGTGACCCGCTCATGTCGTACCAGGTTGGGCTCGATCTCGGTTCCGCAGGCACCACCGTCGCCACCGACCGGGGTGTCACGACCAGCGGCCACTCCGGCCGGCGCGGCCCGCTCGCGCCGGCCGGGGAGATCGCGAGGATCCTCGACGACCTCGCGCTGCGGCACGGTGAGGCGCCCAGCCGGGTGGCGATGACGCATCCGTTGTCCTGGCCGCACGAGTACCTGGAGCAGGTGCGGCAGGACCTGATCGAGCTGGGGCGGGCGGACATCCTCTTCCTGCCCGCGCCGCACGCCGCGGCCATCGCGTTCGACGCCGATGCGCAGGTGCCCGAGCACGGCACGGTGGCGGTGTTCGACTTCGGGGCGACCGGGTGTGAGATCACGGTGCTGCGCAAGCAGGGCGTGTTCCTGCTGGCCGGGCGGCCGGAGCGGGTCGACATCGGCGGGTTCGACCTCGACGACCTCGTTGCTGAGCACGTCATCGCGAAGATCGGGACGCACAGCGCGGAGCTGGTGCGGAGCTGCGTCGAGGCGAAGGAGTTGCTCGGCAGCTATCCCGAGGTGCGGATTCCCGTCGTCGAGAGCGGGGAGGTCAACGAGGTCAGGCTCAGCCGGCTGGAGTTCGAGGCGATCATCCGGCCGTCGGTCGAGCTGACTGTCGACGCTCTCGAACGGGTCGTGCGCGCCGCTGGCCTGTGCGAGCCGGACGTGATCCTGCTCGTGGGTGGGTCGGCGCGGATTCCGTTGGTGGCCAAGGAGATCGCGCAACGGCTGCACATCCCGGTGATGCGCGCCCCGGACGGCGCGACCGCGACCGGTGCCTACCTCGAAGCCAAGCAGCTGGAACCCGAGCCGGTGGACGAGCCGGAGGTGTGGGTGCCGCAGCCGCGCGAAGAGGTCACGCCGAAGCGGCGGCTGCCGACGACGCCGTTCGTCGCGGCGGGACTCCTCGCGCTCACGCTCGCGGGTGGCTGGGCCGCGCACGAGGCGATGGACCGGCCGAAGGTCATGATGGAGACCACGAGCGTGGAGCTGGCGCCGCCGGGAACAGCGGTGCTGCCTCAGATCAACGAGTGAATCTCCTTCAGCGTCCGGTCGATCTCCGCCGTGGTGTTGATGACCGCCGTGCCGACCCTCGCGTACGGGATGCGGTAGGACGCCGTGGTGATCTGGATGCGTTTCTGCGCCAGCCGTGACACGAGATCGGGGCCGGTCATCCCGGGCACGTCGAAGCACACCATGCCCGCGGACATCCGGGGATCGCGCGGGGTGTGGATGACGACGCCGGGCATCGCGGCGAGCCCGTCCTTGAACCTCGTCGCCAGTTCGGTGATCCGGCCCGCCACACGGGTGCGGCCGAGGCGTTGGTGGAACCGCACGGCCGCCTTCACCGCGTAGAAGTGCTCGAACGCGTGGAAGCCGCCGGGGCCGAGAGCCACCGCCGGGGTGCGGCCGATCAGGCTCGGCAACAGCGGCACGATCTGATCGTTGACCTGCGGGTTCACCCACACCATGCCGGTGCCGCGCGGCCCGAACAGCCACTTGTGCGTGCCCGCCACGAACACGTCCGCACCCATGCGCGCCGCGTCGTCGTCGACCGCAGCCAACCCGTGCACACCGTCGACGATGAGTAGACAGCGGTCTTCTTGTTTGCGGCCCTTGTTGGCCTCGGCGACGACCTGCGCGCACGCCCGCACGGGCATCTTCAGGCCAGTGCTCGACTGCACCCACGTGATGCCGACGGCACGGGTCTGCGGCGTGATGGAGTTCCGCAGCCGAGTGACGATCTCGTCCTCGGTCGCCTTGGCCGAGTTCTCGTAGAGCGTGCCGATCCGGACCCTCGCGCCGACGCGTTGCGCGGCGAGGTCGGCGGCCTGCCGGTGCCACGCGTGGTCCTGGTCGTTGAGCAGAAGTTCCTGGTCCGCGCGCAGTTTCAGACCGCCGTAGATGATCGAGAGCCCGATGGTGGTGTTCGGGACGAACGCGATGTCGTCCGGGTTGCCGCCGACGTACTCCCCGAGTGCGACGGCGACCTCCTGCGCCTGCTCGAGCATGAGGTCGTGCGAGTTGGCGTCCAGCTTGCGCTTGAACGCGTCGATCTCGGCACGCACCTCGCGCGGGTTCGACGCGAGGTAGAACAGCCCCAGGTTGATCAGTGACGGATCCAGCCGGAACTCGCGGCGCACGGCACCCCAGTCCACTCCTGGCGCGGCCGACGCTGCAGTCGGCGTGACGGCGAGCAATCCGGTCCCCACGAGGAAGTCACGACGATCCATGCCTCCCATGGAACCGCGCCTGCACCTCATTGCGCAGCGTTTTCTCTGGTGCGAACGGAATTCCGGTGTTCAAAGCCTTCGCGCCGACGGTGAACAACTCGCCGAGCATGCTCACTCCAATGGACAACTGCGTCGGCGCGTGATGGTCCGTGAGCAGCGCGAGACCGAAGCTCGCGCCGATCGACGTCACCCACACGAGCAACGTCCACGGCGTGTACCGCTGCCAAAGGTGGCCGTCGCGCTCGAACAGCCGGATCGTCATGCCCCGCAGCGCGCCGAACGCGAACCCGGCGGCGAGCGGCACGAGGTAGACCAGGTGGAACTCGCCCAGCGCCCGGACGCCGAAGAACAACAGGAACACCGGCGGCGCCAGCAGATCGCGAGCGTTGAGCGGTTCGCCCCTGAACCGACGCACGAGCACGTACAGCACACCGGCCGCGATCAGCACATATGTCACCGCACACCCCCCTAAGTAGCATGCCCCTGCTACTTAAACTAGCAGGGGCATGCTACAAAAGGCGAGTGTCGCCCAGAGTCGTGGATCCCGTCGCCCGCCGCCAAGCCGTCGCGGAGGCGGTCTTCCGCGTGGTCGTGCGGGACGGCGTCGAGCAAGCCTCACTGCGCAACGTCGCACTGGAGGCGGGCCTCGCGATCGGCTCGATCCGGCACTACTTCGACAGCCACGACGACATGATCATCTTCGCCGTGGAGGCGTTGATTCACTCCACCGAGCAACGGGTTCTGGCCCACGTCCAGTCGTTGGAAGACCGCACGGACCCGCGCCGCCCGGCCGAGCGCGTGCTGTCGGAGGTTCTTCCGCTCGACGAACGCAGGCGCGACGAGGCCGTGCTCTGGCTGGCTTTCGCCACCGCCGCGCGCACCCGGCCGTCGCTGCTGCCGCACGCCGAACAGCTCTACGACGGCCTGCGCCAGCTCTGCCGCCGCGCGCTGACCGTGATGGTCGAGTCAGGCACGGTGGCCGCGGGTCTCGACGTCTCGCTGGAGGCGGAACGGCTGGCGTCGCTGCTGAACGGGCTCACCGTCGACGGCGTGCTGCACCCGGACCGGATGACACCTGAGCTCACGGTGTCGTTGCTGCGCAAGCATCTCGACTCGTTGCGGTAGCTTCCACCACTCAGGAGGGTAGTTCGGGGAGGTCGTTGACGCCGGTCAGGGTGACGGCGTCGAGTTCGAACCGGGTGATCTCCCAGTCGGCCTGCTCCAGGGCGGAACGGAGCTCGGATTCGTGACGGCGAACGGTCCGTCCTCGACCGCGCGGCCGCCACCACGGGTCCGGCGAACCTGGTCGCCAGCGTCACGTGCCGGAGCAGCGGTGACCTGTACCGGTACCTGACTGAGCGCATCGGTGCGCTGGACGGCGTGACCGAGACGGAGACCGCACCAGTGATCCGCACGCTCAAACGTGTCGCAATCAGCGCGGATGAGGCATTCTCTTAGCGCACCGAAAGGTCATCTGGGGGATGGGGGTGTGAGCGTGCGAGCGCTCGTACTTGGGCCGATCGAGGTTTGGGTCGGCGACAGACAGGTGAGTCTCGGCGGACCGAAGCCGAGAACGCTGCTGGCTGCGCTCTTGCTGCAGCCGCGACAGGTCGTGCCGGTGGAACGGCTGATCGACCTGATCTGGGACGAGTCACCGCCGCAAACGGCCGGTGCGCTTGTCCACACATATGTGTCGTCGTTGCGCCGTGCGGTGGGGAAGGCGCTGGTCACGAGGGCGCCGGGGTACGTGCTGGACGTCGACAGCGACGTGGAGGAGTTCAACAAGCACCTGACAACGGCGCGGCAGGCCGAGAGGGCCGACGATCCGGCCACCGCGATCACGCACTACCAGCACGCGCTCGCGTTGTTCCGCGGACCGGCGCTGCACGGCGTCGAGGCGCAGTTCGCCCGCGGGCACGCGATGGCGCTCGAAGAGTCCAGGCTCAGCGCCGAGGAGGGGCTCGGGCGGTGCGAGCTGGCGCAGGGCCGCATCGAGGACGCCATCACCAGGCTCAACGCGCTGGCGAACGCGCACCCGGCGCGCGAGGACACGCGTGAGCTGCTCATGCGGGCGTTCCACCGGGCCGGACGGCAGGCCGACGCGCTCAACGTCTACCGGGACGCGCGGGAGTACCTGCTCGACGAGCTCGGCATCGAGCCGGGGGAGAAGCTGCGCGACCTGCAGACCGCGATCCTCAACGGCTCGATCGAGGTCTCCCGGCCCACGACGCCGGTGCCGCCCACGCCGGCCGTGACGCCCCAGCAGGTGATTCCGCACCACCTGCCGCCGGACATCAGCGACTTCACCGGCCGTGAGGAACCGTTGAAGCAGGTCCTCGGGCTGACCGAGAAAACGGAGGACCGGACCGCGACGCCGACCGTGGTCGTGTCCGGGTTCGGCGGGGCCGGGAAGTCCGCGCTGGCCGTCCACGCCGCGCACCTGCTGCGCAAGTCGTACCCGGACGGGCAGCTGTTCGCGGACCTGCGCGGTGCCGGGCGCGATCTCGAACCGCAGGAGGTGATCGGGCGGTTCCTCGGGCTGCTCGGCATCCCCGGTCACGACCAGCCGGTCGCGCCGGACGAGCGGATCGAGCTGTACCGGCGCACGGTGGCGGATCGGCGGCTCGTCATCGTGCTCGACAACGCCCGCAGCGAGGCGCAGGTCCGGCCGCTGCTGCCGGGCAACGCGAACTGCTTCGTGATCATCACCAGCCGCAGCCGGCTCACCGGGCTGGAGGGCGCTGAGCCGATCGAGCTCGGGTTCCTCAGCGACGAGGTCAGCGGGGAGATGCTCAGCCGGATCGTCGGGCCGGAGCGGATCAGCGCGGAACCCGAGTCGGCGCAACGGATCGCGCAGCTGTGCGGAGGTGTGCCACTGGCGTTGCGGGCGGCGGGAGCCAAGCTGCTCGCGCGGCCGCACTGGCCGTTGAAGACGCTCGCCAAGCGTCTTTCCGACGAGCGGCGAAGGCTCGACGAGCTGGAGATGGGCGACCTGGCCATCCGGTCGTCGCTGAAGCTGAACTACGCCGAGCTGGACGGCCTGCACCGCACGGCTTTCCACCTGCTGTCGCTGCTCGACCTGCCGGACTTCGGCGCGTGGATCGCGGCGCCGTTGCTGGACATCTCGCCGTACGACGCGGAAGACGTCGTGGAGCACCTCGTCGACCTGCGGCTGGTGGACGTCGCGGGGGTCGACCAGATCGGCCGGGTGCGCTACCGGTTCCACGACCTGGTGCAGCTCTTCGGCGCCGAGCAGGCGGCGAAGGAACCGGCCACCGAGGCCGTCACGCGGATGCTGGAGACGTGGCTCGCGCTGGTCGAGACCGGGGTGAAGAAGCTGCCGCGCGTGACCCTGGGGCTGCGACCGCAGTTGCACACCGAGGTGGAGCTGGATCCGCGGCTCGCCGAGGACGTCGAAGAGGACCCGACCGGCTGGCTGCACTCCGAAACCGGCGCAGTCGTGCGTGCCGTTGAACGTGCGCACGACCTCGGCGTCGACGAGCTGACCACGACCGTGATCACATCGCTGCTCTCGTCACCGTTCGCGGCGCGCAACGAGTTCGGCAACTGGCAGCGCACCCACGAGGTGGCGTTGCGGTCGGCACGTGAACGGGGCAACCGTCGTGCGGAGGCCGTGCTGCTCGCGGGGCTCGGGCAGTTGCGGTACGAGCAGGACGACTTCGTGGCGGCGCTGACGAACTTCCAGCAGGCGGCGGAGATCGCGGCCGACATCGACGAACCCGAGACGCTCGCCGTCGCGTACGTCGGGCTCGGCACGGTGCACCGCGACCTGGCCGAGTTCGAACGGGCGCGCGAGCTGCTCGACAAGGCGATCACGTTGGGGGACAACGGGGTTGTCGCGGCGGCGAGCTACGGCGTCGGTGCGATCCACCGCGACCACGGCGACCTGGCCGAGGCCACGCGGGCGTTCGAACGCTGTGTCGAGCTGTACCGCGAGCAGGACGACAAACGCGGCGAAGCGCTGGCGTTGCGCGGACTCAGCCTGTGCCACCGGGCGGCGGGCGCGTTCGCGGACGCGGTGGAGCTGAGCCGGCAGGCCGAGCAGATCCTGCGCGAGGCCGGCGATGAACTCGGTGCCACGTATGCGGTTCAGTCGTTGGCGAAAGCCTCACTGCGGGCAGGCGAGCTCGAAGGCGTCGAGGATCTGCTGGCCGAGTGCCTGGAGGTCTGCACGCAGCAGCACGACCGGTTCGGCGTCGCGTTGATGACGCGCACGCTCGGCGAGGTCGCGCTGGCCCAGGGCAAGGACGACGAAGCGGCCGGACTGCTCGAAGACGCGCTGGACCAGTGGACCACGCTGGGGTTGCCGCTCTGGCAGGCCCGCACGATGCGTGATCTTGCCGCGGCGACGGGCAACGACGAGATGTGGTTGCGCGCCAAGGAGTTGTTCACCCAGCTCGGCGCACGCGAGGCGAAGGAGCTGGAAGGGCTGAGCGCCACGGAATGGCGCTCAGCCCTGTAAGTCACGACAGACGCGGGGCGTCCACGGCCCAGTACCAGTTGTTGCCGGCGTCGAAGAGGCGCCAGGCGACGCGAACGGTGCGGGCACCCGACGGGACGGCCACGTTCAGCGAGATCTGCTGGGCGAGGCCGTCCGCGTTGTGGGTCCGGACGATCTGCTCGGGTCCGCCGTCGAACGACACGCTGACCGTGCCGCGCTGCGAGCCTTCCTGCAGGTAGTGGGAGCCGTACTCCAGACGCGCGTTGGACTTGCCCGTCACGTCGTAGGCGGGAGAGGTCAGCGTGGAGTCGAACTTGCCGCGTGAGGACGGCGAACCCTTGTCGTCCCACTCATCGGGGTCCGCGACCGCGAAGACGCCACGCGCGCGCACGTTCGCCTCACGAGACTGAGAAGGCGCGGTGCGGGTCCAGAAGTCGTCGGTGGTGAACGACCAGCCCTGCCACTCCGCGACACCCTGCGGCATCGACGACGCCGTGGTCACGGTCCAGCCCGCCGGACCCTGGTGCGTCCAGCCCAGAACCGAAGCGGGCACCCCGGTTTCGTCCTGGCGCGGCTTCAGCGTCGCCGAGTCGAACGCGTCAACGGGTGCGGTGCCGATCGCGTAGCCGTCCAAGGAAGCGGCGACACCGAGGTGCTTCAAAGCGGAAGCGGCGACGTCGACCAGCTTCGGTGCCACGGCCGGGCGCGCCGAGCCCGTGGAGATCACGAACGTCATCCGTTCCTCCGGCGAGTCACCGCCGTGACCACCTGACGCCGTGTGGCCGTGGTCGGTGGTGATCATGATCAGCCAGTCCTCGGACGCGTACGTCGAGCGCGACTCGATGGCCCGCACCAGGCGGCCGATCTGGGCGTCGTTCGTGCGCATCGCGGCGGCGTACTGCGAGGAGTCGGCGCCGTGGTCGTGGCCCGCGATGTCGATCTGGCCGAGGTAGACGAACGAGGCGTCCGCGGCGTTCGTGCGCAGGTGCTGCTCGGCGTCGACGGTGATCTTCTCGTCCGAGCCGGTGTAGCCGGCGGTGTCGCCGTCCAGCACGAACTTGCGGTCCTGGCCCGTGCGCAGGATCCGGTCGCTGATCGGCTTCCAGTCCACCGCGGCGTACGTCGACAGGGCCGGGTTCGCGGTGTTGGCGCGTTCGAGCCAGCTCGGGTACGACGCGAGGGCGTTGCCGGAGAAGGAGTTGTCCTTGACCTTGTGCTTGTCCGGCCACACGCCCGTCAGGATCGTCGACCAGCCGGGACCGCTGGAGGTCTGGGCCATGCCCGAGCCGTACAGCGCGCTGCGGGCGCCGTGACCGCGGTCGAGCAACGCGTGGATGGTGGGGGTGTCAGCTGAAAGCAACTTGTCGTAGCGTGCGCCGTCGAGTCCGATCACGAGCACCTTCGGCGTCTTCGCGGGTTCCGCGACCGCGGCCGGGGTGATCAGCAGCAGGGGCAGCAGTAACGCAAGAGCAGCTCTTGTCATGACAAGCACACTTGCGGCCTGCAACCGTCTTCAGCAACGGCAACGACCCGAAGTTCACCCGGGCTTCCGCAGTTGTCAGTACAAGTTCACGAACGCGCCGTCACCTGCACGTCCCGTGCGGTCAGCTCGACGCCGCATTCGGTGCACTCGACCTTCGCCCGCACGCCACCGCCGCAGTCGCGGTGGTGGAGGTGGAACGACTCCTCCTCGTCGGGTGCCATCCACTTCTCGCCCCACGTGCGCAGTGCCATCAGCACGGGGTAGAGCTCCTTGCCCTTGGTGGTGAGGCGGTACTCGTACCGTGTGCGGCCGTCTTCCTGATACGGCACGCGCTTGAGCACGTCCTCTTGCCGCAGCACGTTCAGACGGTCTGTCAGCACGCTGCGGGAGATCTCCATCGAGGTCTGGAAGTCCTCGAACCGGCGGGTTCCCAGGAAGATCTGGCGAAGCAGCAGCAACGTCCAGCGCTCGCCCAGCAGAGCGGCCGGGCGGCTCAGAGTGCACGGCATGCTCGCGAAGTCCGAGTACGGCATGAGCTGAGAATACTCCTTGCGTTCGTTTTTCGAACTCAGCTACAGTTCGGATTCCGAACCCAGGGAGTCGATCCTCATGCGCGTCACCGAGCTCAACCGCGACACCGCGCCGGAAGTTGTCGACGCGGTGTTCGCCGGGCTGTCCGCCCGGAGCCGTTACCTGCGGTTTCACGCCCCAACGCCACGTCTCACGGCATCCGCGCGCCGAGTGCTGGTCGACGTGGACGGCGAACGGCACGCGGCCGTGTGCGCCAGGATCGGCGGCGACCCGGTCGGCATCGCCCGGTTGATCAAGACCGGCGAGTGCGGAGCGGAGATCGCGGTGGCGGTCGTCGACCTGTGGCAACGACGGGGCGTCGGCAGGCGTCTGCTGGAGGAGCTGACCACCATCGCCGCGCGAATGGACCTCGCCGAACTGCACGGCGAGGTCCTCCCGGACAACGAGGCCATGCTCGCGCTGGTCCGCAAGGTGCTCCCCGGCGTGCGTCTGACCAGGGAAATCGACGCGATCAGGCTGAGCTATCCACTCGCGTGGGTGACCGCGGAGATCACGGATGCCGATCTTATAGACAGCTTGCAGGGGATTTAGAGGTCATGATCCGACCATGGCCGCGTGACCACCGCACGTGCCGCCGGCCGCCAGATCAGCCGCTCCGAGATCGTGGAGCGCGCCTGTTCCTGGCTGCGTGACGCGGTCCCGTACAGCCAGACGAAGTTCCACCAGAACGAGCACGGCATCTACCGCGCGGACTGCTCGGGCTTCGTGTCGATGGCGTGGGGGTTACCCGGCAAGCCGGAGGACCGGCACGGAGGCCTCGACACCGAGGGCCTGGCCGATGTGAGCTCGTTGATCGTGGCCGACGACCTCCGGGCGGGCGACGTGATCATCCGCACGGACGGCACCAGCCAGACCAGACACGTCGTGATCTTCGCGGCGTGGGCGGAGGAAGACGGCAGGTACTGGGCGTACGAGCAGGCGGGCGGCCAGCGCACCCGCCTGCGGCACATCGCTTATCCGTACGACAGCGCGGCCGAGCTGTACCTGCCGCGCCGCTACCTCAGCGTTCTCGAACCGTGAACGAGTAGTCGCCGGTCCTGCCGCTCTCCGACCAGATCAGGATCTGCGTCTTGCCGTTCTCGCTCTCGTGCTTCGGGTTCCAGCAGACGTAGTGCGGCGTGTAGGTCTTCGCCTCGTCCGCGGGGTCGGTCGAGAAGCCGAGCTGGATGTCCTCGCACGGCTTGCCGTCCTCGATCACCACGTTCGCGGCCTCGATCACGTGGACGTTCACGCGGCCGGGCACGTCGAGACTGCCCTTGATCTCGCCCGGCTCGGACTCCAGCTGCCGCTTCTTGATCGTGACCAGGCGGAAGCTGTACTTGCCCGGCACGCCTTCGTGTCCGGAGACGACGAGCTTGTGCTTGCCGGGCGCGGAGACGCCGAACTGGTTCGGGCCGGGCAGGCCGTTGCCCTTCGAGCTGGTCTCCTCCTGGGTGGCGATCTTGAAGTCGACCTCGCCCTGGACCTCGACCAGTTCGAACTCCGTGGCGTCGCCGAGGTCGATGTCGTAGGTGTCCTGCTCGTCCGCGCTCACGATCTCGCCGCTGCGGGACTGGCCGTCCTGCACGTCGCCCTGGTCGGTGGCGTTCGCCTGCGTCTGCGTCGGTGCGGCCGTCGGGGCGGTGGTCTTCGGTGCCGGTTGGGCCGCCGCGCACCCCGCGAGCAGCGCAACGAGTGCGGCGATGATCGTGGTCTTCACTGTTCTCCCTCGTGGACGGTCCATCCCTCGTGGTGCGGGACCAGGACCCTCAGTGCGGTGCTCGTGTCTTCGAAGTGGCGCAGCAGGTCCGGCGTCAGCTCGGGGACCTCGGCGGTTTCGCAGCGCAGATGGTGCGGCACGTGGTCGTCGAACAACGACTGCTGTTCCACATAGGCCAGTGGCCGGGCCTGATCGACCAAAGGCCTTGCCTTGACCCGCAACGGCCTGGCACAAGACGCCCCGATCACGGGGTCGCCGACGAACGTGGGGACGACCGCGAGCACCCGCCGCCCGACCAGGTCGCCGGGCACGAACCGTTCCGGCGGCGCCGTCACGTAGGCGGCCAGCCCGGCGAACTCGCGCCCCCTCGACGCGAGTTCGCCGAGCACCCCCAGTGCGGTGGGCGCATCGGCCAGCCGGTACAGCAGCACGCCGCCGTAGACCTTGTGGGCCAACGGGTGCAGCTTCAGCGTGACGCTCGTGATCACGCCTTCCGGTTCCTCGGTGGTGATGAGCCGACCATCGGCCGTGATGCACTCGGCGCGAACCAGGTTGTCCCTGGTCGTGCCGTACAACGGCGTCAGCCAGCCCGGCGCCCTCCCCAGCACCGCGCTCACCACCGAGCAGCGCGACAGCCGCGGCCCCGGAGTGACCAGGCCGTGCGCCTGCGTCGCCGCGTCCAGCTCCGCCCACGTCGTGCCCGCCTGCACCTCGACGGTCCGCTCCCCGGCGTTGACCGTGACCCCCTTCAGCGCGGTCAGGTCGAGGACGACGTCGTTCTGCAGTGGCCGGCGGCTCGTGGTGACCCTCAGCTGTTGCCGTGCCGCGAACCGCATGGTCGCCGCGATGTCGTTCGGCGTCGCCACATGCACCGTGCCCAACGTCGTGATGTCCATGGAACAGAGCGTGGCGACCGGGAGTTTCACGGACGTCTCACGTGAGATGCTGACCTTGTGCCAACCCTCTCGGTCCACCTTCTTGGGCCTGTTGACGTGCGGGTTTCCGAGGTGACGATCACGCTGGACCGGCCGCTCGAACGCGCGCTGGTGGCCCGGCTGGCCCTGGCGCGCGGCGTCGCGGTCTCCGACGAGCGCCTCGCCCGCGACCTGTGGGGCGACGTCGACCTGGCTCGTCCGCGCGAACGTTTGCGCGTGCTGGCCTCCCGGCTGCGGGCGAACCTGGGTGACGCTGCTTCGGCCTTGTCACGCACTTCGGCGGGCTACGTGCTGGACGCTTCTCCGTCCGATGTGGTCGCTGCCGAGCAGGCCTTGTCCGTTGGGTCACGAGAGGCGATCGCGGCTGCTTTGGCGTTGTGGCGCGGCGACTCGTTGGCCGACTTGCGCGCGGTGCCGTTCGGTTTCGCCGAGGGGGAGCGCCTTGACGCTCTGCGCGTGGACCTCCGTGTTGCCCGTCTGGCCGTTGAACAGGAGGCCGGCGCGGGCATCGAGCTGCGGGCGGAGCTGGAGGAGCTCGTTGGCGCGCATCCGTTGCACGAGCGGTTGAGCTGCATGCTCGCGCTCGCGCTGTATCGCGGTGGGCGTCAGGCGGACGCGTTGACCGTGTTGTCGCGTCTGCGTTCTCGGCTGTCCGATGAGCTCGGGGTGGATCCGGCACCGGAGACCGCGTCGGTGGAGCTGCAGATCCTGCGGCAGGAGGCTCCGGGTGGCGCTCCTCGGCGTTCGTTGCCCGCTGCCGGCACGACCTTCCTGGGTCGGGACGCCGATCGGGCCGCCATCGCGGAACGTCTGTCGGTGACGCGGTTGGTGACGCTGACCGGTGTGGCGGGTAGTGGCAAGACACGGCTCGCTTTGGAAGTCGCGCGCGTTGTCGAACGTCCGGTCGTGTGGCTGGACTTGACGGCTGTCCGCGCCGAGGACGAGATCCTGCCCGCGTTGATCGCCGTGGCCGGCGACGACTACCTGACCGAGCTGGAAGGCGCGGTGCTCGTCGTCGACAACGCAGAACACCTGCTGTCGGCCGCTTCTGCCGTGGTGACGGACCTGTTGTCCGCCACGGGAAAGCTGTCCGTTCTCGCCACCTCGCAACGGCCTCTGCTGGCCGAGGGCGAGGAGGTCCGGCACGTCGGTGCGCTGCCTCCTGCGGCCGCCACTCTGCTCTTCTGCGATCGCAGCGGTGCCGAACCTTCTGCCGATGTCGACGCCATCTGCGCGGCGGTCGACCACCTGCCGTTGGGCGTTGAGCTGGCGGCCGGTCTCACGCGCACGTTGTCCGTTCCGCAGTTGGCACGCCGTCTGGACGACCGCCTGCGTCTGCTCGTGGGCGGCCTGCGGGGAAGCCGCCAACGCCACAGCAGCCTGCGCGCTGCTCTCGACTGGAGCCACGAACTGCTCGACGACGTCCAACAGGCCGTGCTGCGCCGTGCGGGCGTGTTCCTCGGCGGCTGGACCCTCGAAGCAGCCGAGGAGGTCCTGGCGTTCGACGGCGTGGAGGTCTCGGACGTCGCCTCGGCGCTGACCGAGCTGGCCGACCGCAACCTGATCGCCGTGTCCGAGGGCCCGCGCTTCCGGATGCTCGAAACCGTCCGCCACTACGCCCTCGACAAGCTGGCCACCGAGTCCGAGACCGTGCGGGCCCGGCACCTGGCCTGGTGCTCGGCGTTCGTGACCGCCCGCGACATCCGCGCGGACACCTCGGTGGTGATGGCTTCGTTCTACGAGGAGTGGGCGAACCTCCTGTCGGCCATGGAGACCGCGGTCGGCACACCTCGCGCCGGCGACGGCCTGCGCCTGGCCGTCGACATGTACGACGCGTGGATGGTGCGAGGCCTGGTCGTGCAGGCCGCCCGCGTGTACGAGGCCCTGATCGACGCCGACGTTCCCGACGAGGTCCGCGCCCCGGCCCTGTGCAACTACGGCTTCTTCTGCACCCAGATCGGCCGCCTGACCCTGGCCTCCTCGCTGCTGGACCGCGCCGCTCCGTTGGCCGAGGGCGACGACCTCCTGACCATCCGCGTCCTCTACTACCGCGCCATCACCGACATCCAGCGCGGCCGCCCGGCCGCCGCCATCTCCTGGGCCGAACGCGGCTACGCCGTGGCGAAGCGCATCGACCACGTCACCTACGTCTCCGCCCTGCGCTGCGTGCTCGCGATCGCGCAGATGTACGCGGGCGACCTGGACGCGTCCCTGGAGAACCACGTCGCGGCCAACGCCATCGACCGGTCTTCGGGTGACGAACACGGCCTGGCCCGCGGCCTGGTCAACGAGAGCATGACGCTCCTCAGCGCCGGTGACGTCATGACCGCTGTGGATCGCGCGGAGGAGGCCGAGGCACTCTCCGAACGCCTGGGCGACGCCATCGGCCTGACCCACGTGGGCATGATCGGAGCCCGCGTGTGCCTGTTGGCTTGGGACTTCGACGAGGCCGTCGACCGCCTCCGCACCGTCCTGGACGACGCCGAGGCCGGGGCGGACACCGGGCTGCTGCGGGTGGACCTCGCCTACGCCCTGCTGTGCCGTGAGGACCTGGCCGGAGCCGCCGCGGAGCTCGCCCTCGCGTTGTCGTACAGCGACGAACAGGACCTCACCTGGCTGGCTGCCCAACCCGTGGCCGCCCAGCTGGCCGAGGAGGAAGGTGACGCCGCCCGCGCGAACGAGATCGCGACGGCCGCGAGGGCGGAGTTCGCTGCCCGCGGGTTCGGATGGCCCTTCACGGTTGACCGGCTGCCGGTCCTCGACGACTGACTCCGGGCTCTGTACGTCTGCTGGACCAATGCCCGCCTTCTTGGCGTTCGAGTCGATTTGCGGCGGGTGGTTGCGTTTCAGCGGAGAGGTCGCCTTGCGTGGGTGGTTGCTCAGGTCCTTGGACGGGCTTTGGTTGCGTTATCGCCGCTGCGCGACGATTGCGATTGGGGCTTGACTTCGGGGCCCTTACGAGGCGCTGGTCGGCCTGTAAAAGCCGGGCATGTAAAGCGCNGGTCCTTAGACGGGCTTTGGTTGCGTCATCGCCGCTGCGCGACGATTGCGATTGGGGCTTGACTTCGGGGCCCTTACGAGGCGCTGGTCGGCCTGTAAAAGCCGGGCATGTAAAGCGCCCGGCCGATCCGAACAGGGTAGCGCCTCGAACCCAAAGTCAAGCCCCAATCGCCGTCGTGCGTGCTTGCGCTGACACCGCACGTCACCATTACCGGTACCCAGTCGGGCATTAGGCCTTTACGGGCTCGGCTTCGCCTTCGCCACTAGCGGGCGAGATCGGTCGATTCATCCGATCGTGTGTCGCTTTACGCGTAATCTAATCGTGATCTTGCGGTAGATTAGAACACGTGATCGAAGGCCTCCCGCTTCTCTCCACCGACGATGTGCTCCGCCACATCGTCGGTAAAGCGATGGAGATTCGTAGTGGCGAGCACGAGTTGATGCGGATGATCGCCGAATTGGATCGGCGAGGCGCCGCGGCCGAGCTTGGTTATAAGGATTTGCCGTATGTGTTGAAGCATGCCGTGCGGTGGGATCGGACTGTCGCCAAGTAATGGGTTGAGAACGCGGCGTTGCTGAGCGCTGAGATCACACCCACCGGCGCCGAACTCGCGCCGGAACTCCCCGCTACCGCGTCCGCGGCGGCGGAGGGCGCGTTGTCGGTCGAGCACGTCAAAGTGGTCGCCGAGGTCATGAAGAAGCTGCCCGCCGAAGCCGAGGCCGCGGTGGTGGATTTCGCCCGTGAGCATGAGCCGAGTTCGGTGCGGTCGTTCGGCAGGGAGCTGGCCTACCGGCTCTATCAGGACGATCCCGAGCCGCGTGACGCCCAGCCCGCGCCACAGGTCAATGACCTCACGCTGGAGTGGCGGGGCGACCGGTTGAAGGTCTCGGGAACGTTGGACAAGATCACCGGCGCGAAGTTCGAGGCGCTGATCGACCCCTTGGCCAAGCCGCGCCCGACCACGCCAGAAGGCCCAGACCCGCGTATCCGCAGGGAACGTCAGGGTGACGCGTTCGCCGAGCTGGTCGACTTGATGCTGCGCGCCGACCAGCTGCCCTCGCATGGTGGCGAGCCGGTGACGCTGACTCTGACGATGCGCTACGAGGACCTGGTAGAGCAAGTCGGCGCGGCGATGCTGGACACCCGCGACCGCGTCCCGGCCGAGCAGGTCCGGCAGCTGGCCTGCAGCGCTGGGATCATCCCGCTGGTCTTGGGCACGCAGTCGCAGCCGCTGGACGTCGGCCGCAAGGCCCGCACCTTCACCGCCGGAATCCGCCGACTCCTGGTCACACGAGACCGAGGCTGCGCCTTCCCCGGCTGCGACAGACACCCGAAACACTGCGACGCCCACCACATCCAGCATTGGGCCGACGGCGGCGCCACCTCCGTCGACAACGGCGTGCTGCTCTGCCACCACCACCGGCTGATCCACCACAGCGGCTGGACAGTAAGAATGGCCAACGGCATCCCGGTCTTCACTCCACCGAAGTGGCTAGATCCGGACCGCAGACCCAGACGCAACCTCATCAACGCCTTCTAACGGACAGGCCGATAGTCGCCGCGCCGTCGAACGGCCACGCCGGATAAGGGACCGCGCTGGGTAAAGGCCTGCGCTGCCCATCGGGCGTGCGGGGAAAGGGCGCAGACCGGCCCGCCGCCACCCCCAATCCCGCGCGCAGCCAATGCCGAAGGCGAGGCACACCCCCAATGGCGATGCGAAGCGAGCCCGTAAGGTCCAATACCACGCACGGGAACCGGAAATCGCGAAGCGAAGCGAGCCCGTAAAGGCCTAATGCCCGACTGGGTACCGGCAATGGTGACGTGACGTGTCAACGCAACCACGCACGACGGCGATTGGGGCTTGACTTCGGGTTCGAGGCGCTACCGTGTTCGGATCGGCCGGGCGCTTTACATGCCCGGCTTTTTAAGGCCGACCAGCGCCTCAGTAAGGGCCCCGAAGTCAAGCCCCAATCGCAATCGTCGCGAAGCGGCGATGAAATGACCCGGCCCGTAAACCTGCCTGAGCAACCACCTGGGCAAGGTGATCGCCCGCATGGCAAGCGACCCCTCCGCTGGAACGGGACCTGGCCGGTGAAGGCCGACAGCCGGCACGGCACACACCTTCCGCCGCACCGGGACCCGCCCCGACGGCCAGACCAATCCAGGCACATAACCGCTGAGCAAACACCCCGCCACCCACCGTTCAAGATCGTCACCCGACCAGGCGGTGAGGTGGAACATGGGACCTTCGACTGGACCAAAACTTCACATCGCCTTGCTACGGTGACCCGCATGAGATCGTGGGGGATGTTGGCGGTCGCCGCGGCGGCCATCACGTTCGGCTCGACGCTGGCCATGCCTGACGTCGCGGTCGCGGCTGCCGAGGGCGGGGTCAGCTGCGGGACGTACGCGGCGAACCAGAAGATCACCCGGAGCGAGATCCTGGCGCGCTCGCGCACGTGGATCAGCGCGCGGGTGCCCTACAGCCAGGCTGACTGCTTCGGCAACAAGTACGGCGCGTACCGCACGGACTGCTCCGGCTACGTCTCGATGGCCTGGGGCCTGCGCATCTCCTACACGACCCACATCCTCGAGCAGGTCGCGCACCGCATCGACTGGGCGGACCTCCGTCCCGGCGACGCGCTCAACGACCGCGAGAACCACGTCGCGCTGTTCATCGGCTGGGCGGACGCGGCCAAGACGCGGCCGATCGTGCGCGAGCAGGCCGGTCCGGACGGCTCCCGGCCCGTGCAGCGGGTGTGGAGCGCCGCCACGGCCAAGCGTTATGTGCCGCTGCGCTACAACAACCTCGTCGAGGCCGGCGGCAGCAAGGACACGACCAGCGACACCCCGGTGACGGACAAGCCGGTCGTCAACGCGGGCCCGCAGATCTCCAACACCGCGCAGCAGCAGCTGGAGATCTACCAGCGCGCCGCGGACGGCACGATCATCACGAACTTCCACAAGACGAGCCGGTGGGCCGGCTGGCAGCAGCTCGGGCCCGAGCTCTTCGCCAGCGACCCGGTCGCGTTGATGAACCCCGAGACGAAGATCGTCGAGGTGTACGCGCGCGGCACGGACGGCAGGATCTACCACCGGGCCGACGGCAAGTGGCTCGCGGTCGGCGACTCGATCGTCGAGGGCAACCCGGTGCTGTTCTGGAACGACAAGAGCAAGGCCGTCGAGGTTCTCGCTCGCGGCGTCCAGGGCGACCTGCTCCGGTTCACGGACAAGTGGGCGCCGGTCGGCGACCGCAAGATCCAGGGTGACCCGGCCGTCGCCGACAAGGACGTGTACGCGCGGTCCGCGGACGACAAGCTCGTCAAGTGGGACGGCGAGAAGTGGCAGGACCAGGGCGTGACGAAGATCGTCAGCGACCCGAGCGTCGCGGTCGACCAGGTCTTCGTGCGCAGCGCCACCGGCTCTGTCGAGCAGTACGCGGCCGGCGTCTGGAAGTCGCTGGGCGGCAAGGGCACCGGCGCGCCGTCGGCGGTGTTCAACACGACGACCGGGTCCATCGACGTCGTGCAGCTCGGTGAGGGCGGCATCGTCGAGCACACGCGTGCCACGGCCAACGGCTTCACCGCGTGGGCCAAGCTCGGCACCACCAAGGTGTCCGAGGCGCCGACCGCGATGTACCACGCGCAGACCAAGACCATCGAGGTCTTCGCCCGCACGGACGACGGCAAGCTGATCCGCCGCTTCTACAAGGAGAAGGCGGGCTGGAGCCAGTGGGCGCTGCTGAGCGACCGCGCCATCGGCTGACCTGAACAGCGAAAAGGGCCGCGACCTCGAGTCGCGGCCCTTTTTCGTCTGCTCAGCAGTGCGTGAAGATCTCGCGCCCCGCAGCCTCGCCCTTGGCCTCGTCGTTCGCGATGGCCGCCGCCCGCAGCGCACGTGCCGCGTCATTGCACTTCTGCGAGCTCACCGCCGACTCCTCGGCCCGCTTCTGCGCGGCTTCGGCGGTCTTCTGCGCGTTCAGAGCCTTGGTGGCGTCGTCCTTGCTGTCCTTGGCCTGCTTGCCGAGGTCGGTGATCTCCCGGTTCTTGCCGTCGATCTCCGTGGACAGCTCGGTGGAGTGCTTCTTCTCCAGGAAGAAGAGCGCGCCGAACGCACCCGCCGCGCCGAACATCAGCACGGTGAACACCGCGAGGATCACCACGCCGGTCCGCTTCGGCTTCGGTGCGAGCGGCGCGACCGGTGGCGGCATCTGCTGCTGGACGGGCAGCACGAACTCCGGCGTGTGCACCTCGAACTGCTGCTGCACCGGGTTGTCCGCAGGCTGCTGCTGCGGATCGAACACAGGGTTGGTCATGGTTCCCCCCAAGGAAGTCGCCCCTGCGCCTATCATCGCCGCGCAGTCAAAGCCGTTACCCGTTGAACGCCGAAAGCCGCGACTCTGTTGAGCCGCGGCCTTGGTTCCGGTGCGTCAGATCAGCACTTCGACATCATGCTGAGGACCGCGGTGAGGATCTTCTGCTGGTCCTGGGAGAGACCGGCGGCGGTCACCTCGCGGGCGGCGTCACGGCAGACCTTGGCCGACTCCAGCTCCTTGCGAGCTTCTTCCGCCGCAGCCATGTGCTTGCGCTGCGATTCGAGGTTCTCCTGGGCCAGGATGGTCTGCGCCGTCAGCGACTTCTGCTTCTCCTCGACCTGCTTGGACAGGTCGGCGGCGCGGTTGCGCTCCTGCACGTAGAGCGCGCCGAACGTGCCGGCCGCACCGAGCAGCAGCACGACGAGCACCGCCAGCACCACGACACCGGTCTTCTTCGGCTTCGGCGCCACCGGAGCCGGCGCGACGGCGGCCTCGGGCTGCGGCACGAACTCGGGCGTGTGCGCCTCGAACGTCGGCTGCGGCACGAACTCGGGCTGCGGCTGCGTCTGGGCAGGCTGAGGCTGAACAGGGTCGGTCATGGTTCTTCCCCCAGGTGGATTGGTCTCTCGGGGCTAACATCGCCACCCGGTCGGCGGTGTTACGTGAGCCGGGCCACTGCATCGATCACCCGGTCGAAGAACCGATCCACGTCGAGCCCGACGGCCACCTGCGCGTTCGGCTCGAAACCCATCCGTCCGTGCAGGTCGACCACGGTCGCGCCACGCGTCAGCGTCCCCGTGGTCTCGATCCCCACGAACGCCTCGACGCACGTCACCAGGGACGGGTCGATCACCCGCGCCACCGCCACCGGGTCGTGCAACGGCGGCGCGGCGAACCCGAACACGTCCCGGTAGGTCGCCGCGAAGAACGTCATCAGCTCCCCGCACAACCGTCCCAACGGCCCCAACGCCTCGAACCGCGCGACCACCGAGGGTGTCACCAACGCCTGGTGCGTCACGTTCAACCCGATCATCGTGACCGGCACGCCGCTCGCGAACACGACAGCGGCGGCCTCGGGATCCACGTAGATGTTGAACTCCGCGTACGGCGTGGTGTTGCCGCGTTCGGTCGACCCGCCCATCAACACGATCTCGCGCACCCCGGAAGTCCCGTAACGCTGCAGGTACAGAGCCACGTTCGTCAACGCCCCGGTCGCGATCAACGTCACCGGCTCACCGGCGTGCATGATGTCGACAGCGTGATCTTCAACAACGCCAACGGAAATCGCACCGAACGACGGACCGTCCAATCCGGACTCGCCGTGGATGTCCTCGGCCACGTACAGCGGACGGACCAACGGCCGTGAACACCCGCGCGCGATCGGCACCGAAATTCCGGCCGCCGAACAGATCCGCTGAGCGTTCAGAGTGACCTTGTCGAGAGTCTGGTTCGCGGCGACCGTGGTGATCGCGCGCAGGTCGAGCTCGGGTGCGCCCGCCGCGAGCAGGATCGCGATCGCGTCGTCGTGGCCGGGGTCGCAGTCGAGCACCACAGGGGTCGGCATGGACCCATCTTCGCCGTTCACGTCCATGAAACAGCTGAAAACCTTTTCGCCAAGCCTTGACGAGGTCAGGGCATGTGCGGCTAGCGTGTGGAAACCGTTTACCGGGGAGGTTTGCGATGACCCGCAGGCGCTATGCCGTGGTCGGCACGGGATCGCGGGCGGAGCGGCACATCCACGCCATCGCGGTCGAGCACGCGGACACCTGTCAGCTCGTCGCGTTCGCCGACGTGAACCGCACCCGGATGAACGTGCACAACGACCGGCTCGCCGATCTGGGGGTCGGGCCGGTCCCCACGTACGACGCCGCCGACTACCTCAAGATGCTCGACGAGCAGCAGGTCGACGTGGTCGTTGTGACCACTGTCGACCGATTTCACGACATGTACGTCGTGGAGGCACTGGACTCCGGTCGCGATGTCGTGACGGAGAAGCCGATGACGACCGATGTGCCGTCGGCGGGCAAGATCCTCGACGCCGTGCACCGCAACGACGGCAACGTCACCGTCACGTTCAACTACCGCTACAACCCGATCCACGAGAAGGTCCGCGAGCTGCTGGCGGACGGCGCGGTCGGCGAGATCGGGTCGGTGCACTTCGAGTGGCTGCTCGACACCCGCCACGGCGCCGACTACTTCCGCCGCTGGCACCGCGACAAGGCCAACTCCGGTGGTCTCATGGTGCACAAGGCCACGCACCACTTCGACCTGCTCAACTGGTGGGTCGGTTCGACGCCGGAGACCGTCTACGCGCACGGCCGGTTGTTCTTCTACGGCGACGAGAACGGCAAACGGCACGGCTACACCGATGACGAGCGGTTCGCGCTCAAGCTGGAGCAGAACGACTGGCTCAAGAAGCTCTACGTCGACGCGCAGCACGAGGACGGTTACCGCCGCGACCAGAACCCGTTCGGGTCCGGTGTGTCCATTGAGGACGACATGTCGGTGCTCGTGCGCTACGCCAGTGGCGCGAACCTGACCTACCACCTCACGGCGTACTCGCCGTGGGAGGGCTACCGGCTGATGGTCAACGGCAGCAAGGGACGTCTCGAACTCGAAGTCGTCGAGAACTCCTGGGTGTCGAGCCAGAACCCGACCGTGCACGGCGTGAACGCCAACCCCGAGGACGGGTGGGCGAAGCTCTCCGTGCAACGGTTGTTCGAGGAACGGGAAGAGATCCCGCTGGAGTACGACCGGGACGGTCACGGCGGCGCCGACCAACGCATGGTCGACGCGCTGTACGGACCGGCCGGGCAAGAAGACCCGTTGGGACGCAAGGCAACGCACTACGACGGAACGCTCTCGCTGCTGACTGGTTTCGCCGCCAACCGCAGCTTCGAGACCGGGGAACCGGTCCGCGTCGTCGACGTCATCGACCTTCGATAGGAGAGATGTGAAAGCGCACAAGGTTGTGGGCTTGATGCTCGGCGCCGCGCTCGTCGCGTCGGGATGCGGTGGCGGATCGGCGAGCAGCGGACAGGCCGAGATCCGGTTCATCTGGTGGGGCAACGACGATCGCGCCAAGGTGACCAACGAGGCGGTGAAGCTCTTCGAGAGCCGCAACTCGAACATCAAGGTCTCGACGTCGTTCCAGAACTTCCAGAACTACTTCGAGAAGCTCTCCACCGAGATCGCCGGCGGCAACGCGCCGGACGTGATCCAGATGGACTACCGCTACCTCAACGAGTACGCGGGCCGCAACGTGCTGCTGGACCTGAGCCCGTACGTGGGCAAGGAGATCCGCACGACGGACTGGGACCAGGGCTTCATCGGCAGCGGCAAGCTCAAGGGCAAGCAGGTCGCCATGCCGTTGGCGCAGAACTCGACCACGATCGTCTACGACCCGAAGCTGTTCCAGGCGGCCGGCGTCAAGACGCCGGAGATCGGCTGGACCTGGGCCGACTACAAGGAGGTCGCCGGCAAGATCCAGGCGAGCACCGGCGGCAAGATCGCGGGCTCCACGGACTTCGGCGGCACCGAGGACGTCTTCGAGACCTGGCTGCGGCAGCGCGGCAAGGCTCTCTACGACGACGACGGCAAGCTCGGCTACTCGAAGGACGACCTGAAGGCGTTCTGGCAACTGTCCAAGGACTTCCGCGACAGCAACGCCACCACCCCGGCGGAACTGGTGACCACGCTGAACGCCGGTGCGGAGCAGACCCCCATGGGCAAGAAGCTCAGCGCGTCCGAGCACAGCTACGACAGCCTCTACGGTGGCTACAACACGGTGCGGCCCGACGAGCTCAAGCTCGGCCCGTACCCCAGCGACAGCAAGGAGACGCTGGGTTCGTACCGCAAGCCGTCGCAGCTGATCAGCGCCTCCGCCCGCACCAAGAACAAGGACGCGGCGGTCAAACTGATCGACTTCCTGCTGAACGACCCGGACGCGGGCAAGATCCTCGGCGCCAACCGCGGCCTGCCGGCGAACCTGAAGATCCGCGACGCCGTGGCGCAGAACCTCAGCGGTGCCAACAAGGTGATCTTCGAGTACCAGAAGTCGGTCGACGCCAAGCTCGGTGACGCGCCGCCCGCACCGCCGAAGGGCGACGGCACGATCTACAAGCTGATGCAGCGCAAGCACGAGGAAGTCGTGTTCGGCAAGAAGACCATCGACCAGGCGCTGGACGAGTTCTGGCGTGACGCGGAAGACGCGCTGAAGTAGTGCCGTACCTGTTCCTCGGACCGTGGTTGCTCGGCGCCATCGGTCTCACCGTCGCGCCGATGGTCGTGTCGCTGTACCTGTCGTTCACCGACTACGACCTGTTCAACGAACCGAAGTGGGTCGGGTTCGACAACTACGCCAAGCTCTTCAGCGACGACCCGCGGTACCTGGACTCGGTCGGCGTCACGCTGAAGTACGTGACGTGGTCGGTGCCGTTGAAACTCCTGCTCGCCCTTGCCGTCGCGTTGCTGCTGAACTCGTTGCGCGGCAAGGGCCAGGCGTTCTTCCGCTCGGCCTTCTACGCGCCCTCGCTGCTGGGCGCGTCGGTCGGGCTGGCGTTGGCGTGGCGGGCGATCTTCGACACCTGGGTCGACACGCCGGACTACGCGCTGGTCACCATCGTGCTGCTGTCGGCGTGGCAGTTCGGCGCACCGATGGTGATCTTCCTGGCCGGGTTGCAGCAGATCCCGCGCGACCTGTTCGACGCGGCCGCGGTGGACGGCGCGGGCTGGTGGCGCAAGCTGTGGTCGATCACGCTGCCGATGCTGTCGCCGGTGCTGTTCTTCAACCTGGTGCTGGAGACGATCCACGCGTTCCAGGCGTTCACGCAGGCGTTCGTGGTGAGCGGTGGGCGCGGCGGACCCGCGGACTCGACGTTGTTCTACACGCTCTACCTGTACGAACGCGGCTTCACGGAGTTCCGCATGGGGTACGCGTCGGCGATGGCGTGGGTGTTGCTGATCGCGATCGCGCTGATCACCGCGGTGCTGTTCCGGACCTCGCGGTACTGGGTGTTCTACGGAGACCAACGATGAAGCGGGCCGCGATCTTCCTGCTCTGCCTCGCCGCGCTGGCCCTGGTGCTGTACCCGATCGTCTGGCTGATCTCGGCGTCGCTGACCCCGGTCGAGGACCTCGTCTCGAACCTGCGGTCGCTCTTTCCCGGCCGGATCACGGCGGACGGCTACGCGGGTGCGCTGGAGGGGGCGGGCGGCGAGTCGTTCTGGACGTTCCTCGGCAACTCCACGATCGTCGCTTCGGGCGCTGTCGTCGGCAACGTCGTGTCGTGCTCGCTGGCGGCGTACGCGTTCGCGCGTCTGCGGTTCCGGCTGTCAGGTCCGCTGTTCGCGTTCGCGCTGATCACGATCATGCTGCCGGCGCACGTCACGCTGATCCCGCAGTACGTGGTGTTCCAGCAGCTGGGGATGATCGACACCTTCGTGCCGCTGATCCTGCCGAAGCTGCTGGCGACCGACGCGTTCTTCGTGTTCCTGATGGTCCAGTTCATGCGCGGGATTCCGTACGAGCTGGACGAGGCCGCGAAGATCGACGGCTGCGGGCCGATCCGCAACTACCGCTACGTGGTGCTGCCGCTGTCGAGGCCCGCGATGGTGACGACGGCGATCTTCACGTTCATCTGGACGTGGAACGACTTCTTCTCGCAGCTGATCTACCTGTCGTCGACCGAGAACTACACGATCCCGATGGGGCTGCGGCTGTACATCGACCAGACGTCGTCGTCCTCGTACGGGCCGATGTTCGCGATGTCGGTGTTGTCGCTGGTGCCGATCGGGCTGTTCTTCCTGGCGTTCCAGCGGTTCCTGGTCGCCGGCGTGGCCACGACGGGGTTGAAGGGATGACGCGCGAACGGTTGGAGACGCTCGCCGACACCCTGTTGGTGGGGTTGTTCGTGTTCGTGGCCTCGCTGCCGTTGGTCACCGCGTACTCGGCGTTCGGGGCGGGGTGCGAGGTCCTGCGCTCAGGGGTCCCCGTGGGCCGGTTCTGGTCGCTGCTGCGTGTTCAGTGGGTGCCGGGCGTGGTGTTCGCGGTGGCGTGGGCGGTGCTGGTGGTGGACGTCGTGGTGGTGCTCACCGTGCTGCCGGCGCCGCTGCCCGTCCGGGCCGCCGTTCTGTCCGCTTCGGTGGCCGTCGGGGCCTGGTTGCTGTCACAAGCGTGTCTTGGTTGGCGCGGCGCATTGAAATTGAGGGCACCTCGGCCGATGCTGATGGCCGCGTTGGTGGTCGCCGGTGTGCTGGTGTGGGCCCTGCCTCCGCTGGCGCTGGTGATCGGCGGACCCCTGGCGCTGGCTGCGGAGTCCACCCGAGAAGGGTGAGAACGATGCGTGTTGCGCTGGTTGGAGCGCGCGGGCACGGGGCGCGGCACGTGGAGAACCTGCTCCGGCTCGGCCACGACGGCACAGCGACGTTCGTCGGCGTGGTCGACGTGGCGGACGTCGACGTTCCGGTGCCGTCCTACCCCGACCTGCCGTCGCTGGCCGCCGAGCTCCACCCGGAGATCGTGGTGATCTCCTCGCCGCCGTCGACCCACCGGGATCTGGTGCTGAGCGCCTTCGCGCTGGGGTGCGACGTGCTGGTGGAGAAGCCGGCCGTGTTGTCGGTCACCGACTTCGAGGAGATCTCCGCCGCGGCCCTGGAGCGCGGGCTGGTGTGCCAGGTCGGGTTCCAGTCGCAGGGGACAGGGTCGTACCGGCGGCTCTGCTCGTTGATCGGCTCCGGCGCGTTGGGCGACATCTCCGGTATCGGCGCCGCGGGCCGTTGGGTGCGCGCGGACTCCTACTACGAACGTGCCACGTGGGCCGGGCGGCAGGGCGAGGACGGGACGTTGGTCAACCCGTTCGCGCACGCCCTGCAGAACGCTCTGTTGCTGGCCGACGTGGAAGAACGCGCGGACATCTCGGTCGAGCTGGAACTGTTCCGATGCCGCGACACGATCACTGCTGACGACACCGCCTGTGTGCGCGTCACGGCTGATGGCGCGCCTCCGGTCACGGTCGCCACGACGCTCTGCGCGTCGGCATCGTTGCCACCGGTGGTGCTCGTGCACGGCTCGCTGGGTCAGGCCGTGTGGTGGTACGACGACGACAGGCTGACCGTCAACGATCACCGGATGGCGGGCTCGCCTCCGGTGGATCTGCTGGAGAACCTGATCCGGCACCGCCAGACCGGCGAGCCGTTGGTCGCCCCGCTGGCCGCGGCGCGGGCGTTCACGTCGGTCGTCGAGCAGTGCGGGAAGGCGGATGTGCCGCTGCTGCCCGCCCGCCGCGTGGGCGACCGGGTGGTGCTGGACGGCATCGACGAGGTCGTCGTGCGCGCCGCGGAGAAGATCGCGACCTTCGACGAGCTGGGCTGCGGTTTCGGGCGGTAGTCTCCCCGCCGGGTCCGTCAGTGCTCGGGGAGTTTCGTGTGGACACCTACATCGACTTGAAGGACGTCCGGCTGACCGGTTACGTCAGCCAGGGCCTCATCGCGCTGGTCGCCGCCGAGTCCGTCTGGGGCACGGTCAACGACTGGCAGGACGGGTCGTCCTCGTGGAGCTTCCTCGCCATCGTGCTGCTCGTGCCGGCGGCCGTGGCGTTCGTCCTGTGGTTCCGCGCCGCCACGCACAACGCCGAGGCGATCGCCCTGCACGGCGTGCGGATGATGCCGCAGGTGTGGAAGGCCAGCGACCCCGCGCAGCGCGACGTGCCGTTCGACCAGCGCGTCGCCAGCCCGTTGATCAAGCCCTGGCAGTACGCGTTCCTCGCGATGGTGATGTGCGACATCTTCGAGTCGCTGCTGCTCGACACCCCCGCCTACGTGGTGTTTTCCACGCTGTCGACGCTCTGCGCGGTCGTGGCGGCCGGTCTCGCGTGCTTCCTGATCTTCCGGATCTCGACGATGCAGCAGCGGTTCGCGGTGCCTCAGCGGAAGCGGCGCTAGACGTTCGTCCGGATGCGCTACACTATGGCGTTGGTTGCGGTTTTGTGTTCGTGTCATTTCACGCTCGCCGAACTTCAGTTGCGAGCGCTTCTCCTTCTTCGCGTAGGGGCAGGTCGGCTCACGACCAACCACAGGGCGGCCCGCAAAGTGCGGTCCGCAGCATTGAAGGAGCAGTAAATGGCTAACGGCACCGTCAAGTGGTTCAACGCCGAAAAGGGCTTCGGCTTCATCGCCCCCGAGGACGGCGGCGCTGACGTCTTCGTCCACTACTCGGCCCTCAACGGTGGCGGCTACCGCAGCCTCGAGGAGAACCAGAAGGTCTCGTTCGACGTCACGCAGGGCCAGAAGGGCCCGCAGGCGACGAACGTCACCGCTCTCTGAGCTGACGTGTGAAAGCAGGGCCTCCGGACGTGTTCCGGGGGCCCTGCTTCTTTAGCGGTGTGACTCGGAACGTTGCCGTGCGAACTCGCGGTCAGACGGGTGCATCGCGGTGCCGCGAGGCGCCCTGCCGAGCGTGAGTTCACCGCCAACGTTCCGAGTCGCGCCGCTAGCCTGGGCCGATGCCGTTGCTCGGACCCGCAGATCCGCTGCCGCACGTCCCTCGGCGCGTCCTGGTCGCCGGTAACGCCGGATCCGGCAAGTCGACCCTGTGCCTGCGCATCGCCTCGCAGTGCGACCTGCGGCGGGTGGAGCTGGACAGCCTCTACTGGGGTCCACAGTGGACACCGCGTCCGGAGTTCCGCGACGAGGTGGCGGAGTTCGCCGACCAGGAGCACTGGGTCACCGAGTTCCAGTACAACGAGGTGCGCAAGGCGTTGCTCACCCGTGCGGACACCGTGGTGTGGCTCGATCACCCGTTCGCGACCGTGATGGTCCGGCTCGTCAGTCGCACGATCAGACGTCGCGCGGGTGGGGTGGAGTTGTGGAACGGTAACCGGGAACCGTCGTTGTGGTCGGCGTTCACGGACTCCGAGCACATCTTGCGGTGGGGCTGGAAGACCTACCGGCGCAGCCGGACCAGGGTGCTCGCCCTGGTCGACGAGATCGTGGTCGTGCGGCTGCGCGGGCAGGGGCAGGTGGAGCGGTGGCTGGCCGGGCCGCTGGCCTCGGTCGGGGAGGAGCGTGCTCGGTGAGAACGGCTCTGGTGCTCGGTGGGACCGGCATGTTGGCCGGATGCGCGCAACGGCTGGTGGCGCGCGGGTGGCAGGTGGTGTTGCCGTCGAGGACGCAGCCGCTGATGGCCGACGACGGGCCGGGCCGGGCGGCGCGGGCGTCGATCTCCCGAGGACACCGGCCGACGTGGGTCAAGGCCGACTGGGCCAAGCCCGAGGAGCTGGCGTCCGAGGTCGAGTACGAGCTGCAGGGCCGGCCGGTGAACCTGCTGGTCGCGTGGGTGCACGAGAGCTATCGCGTGGGTGTGATGCGGGCCGTGCGCCACCTTCTGGCTGAAGACGCGCCGGTGGTGGAGGTGCACACGCACGCGCCGGTGCCGGACCCCGTGCTGGCTCATCCGACGCAGCAGGTGCTGCTGGGCCACTTCGCGCACGACGCCGCGCAGCGCACGACCCGGGCCGTGCTGGACGCGGTGGAACGGGCGTTGGAAGGGCGGGCGCCCTCGCTGCACCACGAGGACGCCCGCTGAGCTGTCAGCCCTTGATGATCTTCGTCCTGCCGATCTCCGCCTGGACCTTGATGCCTGCGGCCACGTCCACGAGCTGGCGGACGACCACGTCCTCGTTGCGAATGTCGGCGATCTTCTGCTTGGTCTTCGTGGTGAACTCGAATTCGGCGACCCCCGCCGCCTCGATCTCCGCGACTTCCTGGAAGTCCTTGCTGAAGTCCAGGATCACTGTCGAGTTGTCGAGCACCAGCAGTTGATAGTCCGCGGGCTTGTCGGAGGCGAAGCCCTTCTGGAACGTGCCGGTCACCTTGATGCCGTCGGCGGTCTCCTCGAAGTCGAGGGTGCCGTCGACGGGGTTGAACAGGGCTTCCTGGAAGTCGGCGGTGGCGGTCACGGGTTCGGCGGCGAGCGCCGGTGATGTCGTGAGTGCGGCGCAGGCGAGAAGCGTGACGAATATGCGTAGCGGTTTCGACATCCTTCGTTGGTACCGGCAGTCATTTTGCCCCGCACGACCAAACACATCGCCCGATCGGTCAGTTGTCGGTTACTCTTCGCGCCGACGTCGGGGGACGTGCTCATTTCTGGGGGTTTCGCCGTGAGCGCTCTTCGACCTGTGCGCGGGGTGGGCTTGGCCGCGACGATCCTGATCGGCGTCGTGGCGTTGGCCAAGATCCTGCTCGCCGCCCTCGTCTGGACGGTGCACGACGCCGACGTGCTCACGCCGCTCGGTGCCGCGGTGTGGGACTCGCTCAACCTCATCTGGATGGTGGCGTTCTTGGGCGCGGGGGGCGCCTTCATGGTGTGGCTGGACCGCGCGCGGCAGATCTCCGTCGCCATGATGGGGGCTGACCAGCACCGCTTCACCAAGGCGTGGGTGTACGCCGGTTGGTTCGTCCCGTTCGCGAACTTCTACATCCCCTACGCGGTGGTGCAGGACGTCTGGCGCGGGTCGGACCGCTCGCAGGCCGCGCTCGGGTTGCCGCAACGCGAGATCAGCGGCGTGATCCTCGTGTGGTGGCTCTGCTTCCTGTTGTCGAACGTGTCGGTGACCCTGCCTCAGAAGGACGCGGTCGAGCTCGCGGTGTTCGCGACGATCTCCGCGGCGCTGTCCGTCGTGGCCGGGGTGCTCGCCGCGCGGATCATCCGGCAGATCAACGACATGCAGATCGATGACCGTCAGGTCGTCGCTTAGTTCTGGGGGATTTTCATGAATGACGTGGTTGTGAGACCGGTGCAGGGCATCGGCACGGCGGCGACGGGGGCGATCGCGTTCGCGGCGGGACTTCATGTCGTCACGGCCGTCCTGCTGTGGGTCTCCGTGGGCGAGGCGTCGAGCAGGGCGGCCAACTGGATGGCCTTGTTCGTGCAGGTCGTGGCCGGTGTGCTGTTCATCGTGTGGATGGTGAGGGCACGGCTCAACTCCGACGACATCACGTCCAGGCACCAGCACCGCTACACGAACGTGTGGGTGCCCCTGGGGTGGTTCATCCCGTTCGGGAACCTGGTCATCCCGTTCGTGGTGATGCAGGACATCTGGCGCGGCTCGGACCGGACGCAGCCCATGGTCGGGTTGCAGCAGCGGGCCAAGAGCGGCCTCGTCACCGCCTGGTGGATCACCTACATCGGTTCGAACGTGCTCGGCGTGATCGCCGGCCGCAGTGCCGTGCAGGACGGCCCGCTGTTGTACACGATCTCCGCGCTCGGCCTGGTCGCCGCGGCCGTGCTCGCCGGGCGGATGATCAATCAGGTCAACGGGATGCAGGCATGAGCAGGGCGCTGATCGTCCTCATCGGACTGACGTCGGTCATCTCCGTCGCCGAGGCCCTGCTGCGGTGGCTGATCATCTACGCGGGTCTCTACGGCGTCGTCACGACGCTCTCAAGCCTGTGCTACCTCGCCGCCGGCATCACGTTCATCGTCTGGATGTTCCGGGCGCGGGGCGTCGCGGACACCATCGTGTCGACGCGGCAGCACCGGTGGTCCAAGCCGTGGACGATCGCCGCGTGGTTCGTCCCGATCGTGAACGTGTGGATCCCCGGCGTCCTCGTGCAGGACATCTGGCGTGCCTCGGATCGGTCGCAGCGCCTGGTCCCGGTGACCGACCGGCGCAAGAGCGTGCTGGTCAGGGCGTGGTGGGTCAGCTACACCGTGTCGCTCCTGGCAGGTGTGCTGACCGAGGCCGTGGACGATCCGGAGACCGCCACCGCGCTGTACTCGGTCTCGGTGGTGGCGCTGGCCCTGGCGGGCGTGCTCGTCGTCCAGGTCATCCGGCAGATCGACGAGATGCAGCTCAGCGCGCCGAACGCATGCCCCGCACCAGCAGCATGACCGACTCGCGCACCTGAGCTCGCGACCGTTCCGGCTGGAAGACCTGCCAGTCCAGCGCGATCACGAGCAGGGTGCCGAACAACGCCGCCGACGCGGTGCCGACCTCGACCCCTTCGGGGAGGCGGCCCGCGTCGGACAAGCGCTTCATGTGACCGCGCACGATCGACACGATGTCGTCGCGCAGTAACGAGAGAGTGCCGTGCCACTGGCCCGGCGTGCGCCACAGCTCGGAGACCAGCAGTTGGCCGAACGCCGGGTACTCGGCCCAGAAGCCGAGCATCTCGTCGACCAGCGCCTCCAGCGAGTCCTCGGACTCCTCGGCGGAGCGCAACCTGCCCGCGAGGATCTCGACGCCGTGCCGCAGCAGGGCCTCGACCAGGGCGTCCTTCGAGGCGAAGTTGTAGTAGATCGTGCCCTTGGCGACGCCTGCCTCCGCGGCGATCTCGTCGACCGTCACCGAGGCCGCGCCCCGCTCACCGACCAGCTTCAACGCCGCGTCGAAGAGCTTCTGCTTCGTCGCGGTGGTTCGCGCGCTCACAGCACGAGCTCCGGCTTCAGCTTGGACGCTGTCCACACCCGCTGCTTGTAGGCCGCCACGGAAGTCAAGGCTAGGGCCCCGACCAGCCAGGCGAGAAGGATCAAAGCGTCCTTGCCCACGCTGCCGAGGTCACCGCCGTACATCAGATGACGCAGGCCGTCGACCGCGTAGCCCATCGGCAGGCCGTAGTGCAGCGGATACAGCGGCACGGGGATCGTCTGCCACGGGAACGTGCCGCCCGCGCTGACCAGCTGCAGGATCAGCAGGATCAGGCCGAGGAACTTGCCGACTGCGCCGAACGCGGCGTTCAGGGCGTGCAGGATCGCGACGAACGTCAGTGACATCAGTGCGAGGAACCCGAACGTGCCGAGGGGGTTCGACGGCTCGATGTCCACCACGAACCGCACCACCGAGAACATCACCAGCACCTGCACGATGCCGAGCAACGCACCCGGCAGCCAGCCGCCCAACGCGACGCGCAAAGCTGACTGACCAGCGGCCAGCGCACGGCGTGACAGCGGCCGCAGCAGCAGGAACAGCACGAACGCGCCGATCCACGTCGCGAGGCCCAGGAAGAACGGGGCCAGGCCGGCGCCATAGGTGGCGGCCTTGGTCTGGGACAGGCCCTGCACCGCGACCGGGTCGCCGATCGCCTGCGCCATCGCGGCCCGCGTCGGGTCGTCCGGGTTCGGGATCCCGTTCACGCCACCGGTCAGACCGTTCCGCAGCTGGGCGGAGCCGTCCGCGAGCTGTGCAGAGCCGTCCTTGAGCTTCGTCGTGCCCTCCACGGCCTTCTGCTCGCCGTCGCGGAGCTGCGCGGTGCCGTCCGCGAGCTGGGTGAGGCCGTCGTCGACCTTCACCACGCCGGCCGCCAGCCCGGGCATCTTGCCCGCGAGATCCTCGGCGCCGTCGGCCACCTGGTCCGCGCCGTTCGCGAGCCGGCGCAGGTCGCTCGCACCACCCTGGACCTTGGCGTTCGCGTCGTCCACCGGCTTGCGGACCGCGCCGAGCGTGTCCAGCACGCGCTGGACCTGGTCGGGAGTGAAGCCCAGTGCGCGCAAACGGTTGGCCACGTCACCGTTCGCCTGGTCGAGCACGCCCACGAGCGCCTGGGCCTTCACCGCGTACTCCTCGACCTGGCGCGCCGCCTGCTCGTTGCCGTCCGCGACCTGCCGGGCGCCGTTCGCGAGCTGACGGGTCTTGTCGGGGAGCTGGTCCGTGCCCGCGCGGATCTGGTGCGTGCCGTCGCGGAGTTCGGCGGAGGCCGTCGCGGCCTTCGTCACACCGTCGAGCAGCTTGCGCTGGCCGGCGTCGAGCTCGTTCACACCGCTGCGCAGCTGACCGGCGCCGTCCGCGAGCTTCGTCGCGCCGTCGGCCGCCTCGGTCGTCTTCTGGCGGATCGTGGAGAAGCCGAGCAGCAGCTTGTCCGCGGCCTCGGAGGAGACCTTCGCCGTCACCACCCGGCGCACCTCGGCGACGACCTGGTTCGCGATCGTGCTGCCGAGGTAGTTGTTCGCGTCGTTGGTCGTGAGAGTCAGCACGCCCTGGCGCGGCTTCTGGGACTCCGGCGACGTGAGCGCCTCGGAGAAGTCCTCCGGCAAGGTCAGCGCGAAGATGTACTTGCCCTTGCGCACACCCTCCTCGGCCTCGGAGTCGTCGACGAGGTTCCAGTTGAACTTCTTGCCGTTCACCAGCTCGTCCGCGACCTCCTTGCCGGCGTTGAGGTCCTTGGCTCCCTTGTCCTTCACGACCAGCGCGGCGGGGACCTGGTTGAGGTTCGCGTACGGGTCCTTGTTGGCGTACAGGTAGAGCGACGCGTAGAGCAGCGGCACGAGCGCCAGCGCCAGCACGGCGAGCTTGGGCAGCGTGCCGGAGGTGACCCGGCGAAGTTCGTTGAAGGCCATGCGAAGGGCGCTCATGCGGTGATCTCCATCTTGGTGTCGTTGTCCTCACCAAGGCGCGCGTGCGGGAGGTCGAGGATGTGAGCGGAGGAGTTCGAGCACAGGGCGATGACGGACCGTTCGGGGGTCACGTAGTCGTGCGCCAAGGCGAACCACTCGCGCGGGTTGGGGTGGTAGCGGTCCGGGCAGTCGAGGACGAGCGACGTCACGCCGGGGCGTGCGGAGGCCAGTTCGAGCATCACTGCGCAACGGGTCTGCGCCGGCACGTGCTCGAAACGCTTCGTGGCGTGCTCGTCGGCGGCGTGTTCGACCAACCAGTCGTGCACTGCCTTCTTGCCGGAGGGCATGCCGTTCATAGCGAGCTCCTCGCCGACGACGGCGGCCAGGGAAAGGGAGTCCTCCGGCTCGTTCACCTCGGGGGCGTCGACCAGCACGACCTTCTTGCGCAACGTCTTCGCGTCCGGTGACACGGTGCCGGTGGAGGGCTTGATCCGGCCGGAGAGCAGCAGGCCCAGCGCGGTGTGCCCGGCGCCTGGCTCGCCCGCGACCAGCGTCAGCTCGCCCGGCTTCACGACCAGCGAAGTCGGCCGGAGCAGAGGACCATGTGCCCCGTTGACGCCTGCGCGTTGGGCGTGGATCTCCACGGCTTTACCTTCCGTTTAAACTGACCGGTCAGTACAAATTCTCCCGCAGACGTCGGCCGGTGGCAACTCGGACATAGGTCACCTAAGGGCGGAGGCGGGGCGTACTTCCCACACGGTCCACAGCGGCCGGTAGCCGTGGCGCGGCCAGAACACGCTGCTCAGCGGGTTCGGCGGGTTGTAGTAGAGGTACGTGCCGACCGTGCCCATCCGGTGAAGCTCCTGGTGGGCGTGGGCGACGAGCTGCTGGCCGATGCCGGTGCCACGGGCTCCCGGCAGCACGGAGACGCAGTTCACATAACCCCAGCGGCCGCGCGGCAGCCTCATCGACGCGTTCGTGCCCGGTTCGGACGACACGATCGCGCACTCGGCGAGGCCCACCGCGATGCCGTCGCGTTCCGCCAGCCAGATGGGGCTGGCGTTGGCGAGGCGTTCGGTGAGCGCGCGTCGTTTGAGAGCCGGCGCTTCGGGGCGCACGACCGTGGAGCCGACGAACGACGAGTACTCCAGCTCGGCGAGCGACAGCTCCAGCACGGTTTCGAGGTCGTGCGGGGTGGCTCGGCGGATCGTGAGCGTGCGGGGGACGGGTGGCTGGGGAGTCCGCAGTCTGACCGCGAGCACCGAGAGCGGCACGAGGCCATGGTCGAGGAACGCCCGTGCGGCCTTCGTGTCGCGGCTCGGCCAGTGCACGACGCACGCCGTGTCCTCGCCTATCTCCTGTGTGTCGAGGTGTTTGCGCCAACGTGTGAGCAGCGCGTCCATGCCCTGCGTCTGGCCCACGAGCGGAAGCAGTTCCCACACTTCTGCCGCCGACCACAGGCGTGTGATGGATTGCCGGTCGAACTGCTGGTGGCTGATGACCCCGGCCACGCGCGCGCCGTCCGCCAGCGCCGCGGTGATGACGTGACCGTCCGTCGGTGGCTCGGCGGCGGGCGGGAGTAACGGGTCCAGTGCCGCGAAACGTGCTGACTGGGCCGCCACTAGTCCGCGCGCCGAGGTCATGACAGTGAAGATTACGACGTCAGGCGGGTCCGGAAGATCGCGGTGCCGGGGAAGAGCTTGCCGCGCAGCGGGCTCCACTGGCCCCAGATGCGCGTGTGCCCCTTCGGCCACTCGGGCTCGACGAGGTCTTCGAGCACGAAGCCGGTGTTCGTGAGTGCGCGGATGTAGTCGCCGAGCGTGCGGTGGTGCTCGACGTAGGTGGCGCGGCCCTCGCCGTCCACCTCTACATAGGGGGTGCGGTCGAAGTACGACTGGGTGACGGTGAGGCCGAGCGGGCCGGGGTCGTCGGGGAAGATCCAGCGCATCGGGTGGTTGACCGCGAAGACCCAGGGCGAGCCGGGCCTGAGGACGCGGGCGACCTCGCTGAAGACCTCCTGGACGTCGGCCACGAACGGCACCGCGCCGAACGCCGAGCAGGCGGCGTCGAACGAGCCGGTCCTGAAGGGGAGCTGGTCGGCGCTGGCCTGCACGAGCGGGATCTCGATACCGGTCTTGGCGTTGTTCTCACGCGCGTGGCGGAGCATGCCCTCGGAGATGTCCAGGGCGGTGACGTTCGCCTTGTTCGCCTTGAGCCAGCGGGCGCACGGGGCACTACCGCAGCCGACCTCCAGGACGTTCTGACCTGCTACTTCGCCGAGGAAGCGGGTTTCCTCCTCGCGGAGCCCCTCGGGGCACCAGACGAAGTCCGCCGCGCCCAGGAAATCGCCGTGCGTGTCGTGGTAGGCATCGGCGTCCGCGTCCCACCAGATGCGGTTCGCCACGCGTGACTCGGAGGCGTCCGCCCCGCGCTTGACGATGCCGGCCGTGCCGAGCGCTTGTTCAGCGCTCGCGTGCTGGTTGGACACACTGCTCCTTCACATGGGGGCTGGTTTGCTCGGGGGTCTCGCGGCCGCGTACGATATCGCGTGCGTAGTGGGTTAGTGCTGCCCATGATCCAGAACTGTCGGGATTCCAGGTCGCTGCGACGCTGCGCGCGCACCACTACCACTCATTAATGCCAATCCGTACCGGAGCCACCTACCTAATGTCCACCGACACCACCACCGCCCCCGTTGCCGCTGCGCCCAAGCAGGTCGCGATCAACGACATCGGGACGGAGGAGGACTTCCTCGCTGCTATCGACAAGACGATCAAGTACTTCAACGATGGCGACATCGTTGAGGGCACGATCGTCAAGGTCGACCGGGACGAGGTCCTGCTCGACATCGGCTACAAGACCGAGGGCGTCATCCCCTCGCGCGAACTGTCGATCAAGCACGACGTCGACCCCAACGAGGTTGTCAAGGTTGGTGACGAGGTCGAGGCACTTGTTCTCCAGAAGGAGGACAAGGAAGGTCGCCTGATCCTCTCCAAGAAGCGCGCCCAGTACGAGCGCGCCTGGGGCACCATCGAGGCCCTCAAGGAGAAGGACGAGCCCGTCAAGGGCACGGTCATCGAGGTCGTCAAGGGTGGTCTCATCCTCGACATCGGTCTCCGCGGCTTCCTCCCCGCTTCCCTCGTCGAGATGCGTCGCGTCCGCGACCTCCAGCCGTACGTCGGCCGCGAGCTCGAGGCGAAGATCATCGAGCTGGACAAGAACCGCAACAACGTGGTCCTGTCCCGCCGCGCGTGGCTCGAGCAGACCCAGTCCGAGGTCCGCAGCGAGTTCCTCAACCAGCTGCAGAAGGGCCAGGTCCGCAAGGGCGTCGTGTCCTCGATCGTCAACTTCGGTGCCTTCGTGGACCTGGGTGGCGTCGACGGTCTCGTCCACGTCTCGGAGCTGTCCTGGAAGCACATCGACCACCCGTCCGAGGTTGTCGAGGTCGGCCAGGAAGTCACCGTCGAGGTCCTCGACGTCGACATGGAGCGCGAGCGCGTCTCCCTGTCGCTGAAGGCGACCCAGGAAGACCCGTGGCGCCAGTTCGCCCGCACCCACGCGATCGGCCAGATCGTGCCGGGCAAGGTCACCAAGCTGGTTCCGTTCGGTGCGTTCGTCCGCGTGGACGAGGGCATCGAGGGCCTGGTCCACATCTCCGAGCTGGCCGAGCGCCACGTGGAGATCCCGGAGCAGGTCGTCCAGGTCGGCGACGACGTCATGGTCAAGGTCATCGACATCGACCTCGACCGTCGCCGCATCTCGCTGTCGCTCAAGCAGGCCAACGAGGGCTTCACGGTCGACACCGAGTTCGACCCGACCCAGTACGGCATGGCCGCCGAGTACGACGACCAGGGCAACTACATCTACCCCGAGGGCTTCGACCCGGAGACCCAGGAGTGGCAGGACGGCTTCGACAAGCAGCGTGAGGAGTGGGAGCGTCAGTACGCTGAGGCCCACACTCGTTACGAGGCCCACATGAAGCAGATCCGCAAGGCTGCCGAGGCTGAGGAAGAGGCTTCCGCCGAGGGTGCCGGCAACTACACCTCGGGTGGGGACGCTCCGTCCGCTTCCGTTGGTGCGCCGGCTCAGTCCGGTGGGACGCTGGCTTCCGATGAGCAGCTGGCTGCTCTGCGGGAGAAGCTGTCTGGCGGTATGTGAGTCGCGGCTCGTCAGAGCTAGTTAGACCTTGAAGGCCCCCGCACTTCGGTGCGGGGGCCTTTTTGTTGTTGCGTGCGGGTGGTCGCCTTGCGGGCGGCGAGTCCTGTTTCGTGCTTCTGGGAGCTCCGCCCCAGACCCCGCCAATCTGATCAAAGACCGGCCAGCGCCACACGCAGGCTGATGGCACGCCTGTTGATTTCGGCGGCCTGCGGTTTCGTAGTGTGGTTGCGGTGACGGGACCACCCCACCCGGCCCGTTCGGGAAAAGCGGGCTCGGCTTCGCCATCGCATCGGCTCGCCTTCGGCTTCGCTGTGGGTGGTCGTTCTCTGACCGTTCACTCTGTGGTGGAGGGCTTTGTCCGTTGTGTAGGTTGGCAAACCTATGCGTGGGAACAGGTTCTTCGTTGTGCTTGGCGCGGTGGCGCTGTCGGTTTGTGCCGCCTGTTCGGCTGCCGTTCCGCAAACTCAGGCGCCTCCGCCGCAGATCCCGAAGATCACGCCGCCCACCACGCCGTCGAAGGTTCCGGTGATGGTGGATCGGCCGTTGCCGGACGACTGTGAGCTCGTCGTGCCGGTTGACGTCATGAATGCCACGCTCGGGCAGGAGTTGCCTGGGGAGCCTCGGATCATCATCGGCATCAAGGAGCCGGGGATCGGGCGGACCGGGAAGATCGACTGTTACTACGGGATCCCGCCCAAGCAGAACCTGCCTGCCGCGAAGATCGTGATCGGGCTGTCGACGTACACGGATGAGTTGACTGCTCGTACTCGTGTCACTGAGAGCATCGAGGCTGAGCGGGCCGACGGGGCGAAGATCACCGAGGTTGATGTCGGGCGGCAGAAGGGGACGTTGGTCGAGGGCAAGGAGGAGCAGTTGCTCATCGGGTCCCTTGGCAAGTCGACGTTCGTCGTGCGCAACCGGAACAACTTCATCCCGCAAGCGAAGTTGATCGCGATTCTGCCGGTGCTTGCGCAGCAGTCGATGACGCCGCCGGTTTAGCGGTGATGATGGCGTCCAAAGCGGACTGAGCTTCCTGGAGGGAGCGGATCGAGTCGGCGATTCGGGCTCGTTCCACGAGTAGTTCGTCGACTAGTTCTGGGCAGATGGAGGCGATCAGGCGTTCGCCGTCCACGCCCATGCACGGCAGGACTTCGGCGATGGTCTCTGTCGAGAGGCCTGCTGCCAGGAGGCTGCGGATGTGGGCGACGCGGAGTTCGTCGGCGGGCTCGTAGACGCGGTAGCCGCTGGTCAGGCGGTGTGGGGTCAGCAGGTTCTGTTCTTCGTAGTAGCGCAGCAGGCGTTGGCTCACGCCGGTGCGGCGGGACAGTTCTCCGATGCGCATGCGATTTCCCCCTTGACTCTCACACCCATGTGAGACTTTAGCGTCGCGCCATGACAAATCGATCAAAGGAGGACGTGCGGTCCTGGCTGGGGCTGGCTGTTCTCACGTTGCCCACGGCGATGCTCGCCATGGACGTCACGATCCTCTACCTCGCGTCGCCGCACCTTGCGCGGAGTTTGCAGCCCACGGACGCGGAGTTGTTGTGGGTGCTGGACAGTTACGGGTTCATGATCGCTGCCCTGCTCATTCCGATGGGGGTGCTCGGGGATCGGATCGGGCGGCGGAAGTTGCTGCTCATCGGGGCTGCGGCGTTTGCTGGTGGGTCTGTGGTCGCTGCCTGTGCACCTTCGGTGGAGGCCTTGATCGCGGCGCGGGCCCTGTTGGGGGTTGCTGGGTCGGCGTTGATGCCGTCGACGTTGGCGTTGATCAGTTCGATGTTCCGGGAGCGGCGCGGTACTGCGATTGGGATTTGGGCTGGGGCGATGTCCGGGGGCGTTGCGCTTGGGCCTGTGGTGGGTGGTGCCCTGCTGGAGACGTGGTGGTGGGGGTCGGCGTTTTTGGTTGCTGTGCCGGTGATGGTGTTGTTGCTGGTCACTGGGCCGTTTGTGTTGCCGGAGCAGCGGGGGCCGGTGCAGCGGGTCGATCTGGCGAGTGTTGCGTTGGTGCTCGTTGCGACGGTTTTGACGGTGTACGGGATCAAGCACTTTGAGGTTGTGCCTGCTGTTGTCGGGGTTGCGGTCGGGGTCTGGTTCGTTCGGCGGCAGGGGCGGGTTGCGCGGCCGTTGATCGAGGTCGCGCTGTTTCGCGGGCGGTTCGGGCGGGCGGTTGTGGTGTTGGTGGCGGACGCTGCTGTCACGGCTGGGGTGTATTTGCTTGTGACGCGGCAGTTGCAGGAGGAGTTTTCGCCGTTGCAGGCCGGGTTGCTGTTGTTGCCGGCTTCAGTGGCCATGATCGTCACGTCGGTGCTCGCGCCGCGGTTTGCCGGGGCGTTCGGGGCTGGGCGGACTGTGGCGGTGGCGCTGGGGGTGTCGGCTGTGGGGTTTGTGGTCGTGCCGCATGCGGCTGTGCTCGGGATCTTTGTCGTTTACCTCGGGCAGGGGCCCGTGATGGCGTTGAGCACGGAGTTGATCGTTGGGGCTGCGCCTGTGGAGAAGGCCGGGTCGGCTGCTGCGTTGTCGGAGACCGGGATGGAGTTCGGACTGGCGTTGGGGGTCGCGGTGATCGGGACGTTGGGGGTGGTGACCGGGTTTGGGACTGTTGCTGTGGTGGCGGCGGTGGTGTCGGTGCTGCTTGCTGCGGTGGCGCGGTTAACCTGACGGCATGCTCAGGGTGGGGTTGACCGGGGGAATCGGGTCCGGCAAGTCGACGATCGCGCGGCTGCTCGAGGAGCGCGGCGCGGTTGTCGTCGATGCGGACAAGCTTGCTCGTGAGGTGCTGGAGCCTGGCACCGAAGGGCTCAAGGAGGTCGTCAAGGCGTTCGGGGAGGACGTTCTCCACGACGACGGGACGCTGAACCGGGGTGCGTTGGCGGCCAAGGCGTTTGCGTCCGAGGAGGCTCGGCAGACGCTCAACGGGATCACGCATCCGCGGATCGGGGCGTTGACGGGGCGGCGGATGGCGGAGGCTCCTGAGGACGCGATCGTGGTGCACGACATCCCGTTGCTGGTGGAGCGGGATCTGGCGGCGGCGTACCACCTGGTGATCGTGGTTTACGCGGATGCCGGGACGCGGTTGCACCGGCTGGTGAGCAGCCGGGGGATGGATCGGGCGGACGCGGAGAACCGGATTGCCGCGCAGGCCACGGATGAGCAGCGCAGGGCCGTTGCTGATGTGTGGCTGGACAATTCCGGGGAGGTTCCGGACGTCACGGGTCTGTGGGATCGGCTGGTGGGGTTCGAGAAGAACGTTCGGACGCAGTCGTACGCGTCCGGGTCGCCGATCGTTGTGCCGTATGACGAGCGGTGGCCCGCGCAGGCGCGGCGGGTTGCGCGGCGGATCAGCTTGGCGGCTGGTGGGCGGCACGTCGAGCACATCGGGTCGACCGCGGTGCCCGGGCTGGCGGCGAAGGACGTGCTGGACTTTCAGCTTGCCGTGGAGGACATGGAGACGGCCGACGCGTTGCGGGACACGTTGGCGCAGGCCGGTTTTCCGTATGTCGGGCCGTACGTGGACACGCCGCGTGGTGAAGGGGACTGGAGCAAGCGGCTGCACGCCGGAGCGGATCCTGGGCGGCGGGTGAATCTGCACGTTCGGGTCGAGGGCGCGCCGAACTGGCGGTGGGCCGTCGATTTTCGTGACTGGCTGCGGCACGACGCGCAGGCGCGTGATGAGTACGCGAACCTCAAGCTTGAGCTGTCACAACGGTTTGCGGCCGATTCCGGGGCGTTTGCCTACGGTGAGGCGAAGGAGCCGTGGATGGAAGCCGCGGTGAAGCGGGTCGAGGCCTACAAGGGTGGCCAGGTGTCGTAGATGCCGTGCCACGTCAGCCACGAGGTGAGGTTGTGGTTGACGTTGCTCAGCTCTTCGAGCGTGCGGTGGACCGTGCGCAGGGCCTGGTCGGCGTCGCCGGGGCGCAGGACTCGGCCGGCGACGGCGGCGGCGAACTCCTCGCTGCGCACGATGCGGGCCGTCGTGCCGCCGGGAACTGCCAGGCCCAGCAACAGATCCGTGGTCTGCCAGTGGCGGTGGTCGCGCTCCACGCGGACCGCGGACAGCACGCTCGGGCCGCCGCGGGCGTGCCGGGAGCGGGCGCGGTAGGTCGTCAGGCGCACGCCCAGCTCGGGCATCAGCCAGGTGACCTCGGCGTCCGAGAAGGGGTCTTCCGGGGTGGGATGCTCGATTCGAAGACCCCAACGTTCGACATCGCACGAACTAAGAGTTCGTGTGCCACCGGACGAATAGCTGCGCACGCCCGAAATGGTGTCGACGACATCGACCAGCTGAGGTGTAGTGACCGCTCCCACGCCGCCGAGGGTAGTCAAATATGTGCTCGCAGTTACACGGCGGGTCGATTCGTTACGTCACGGTCAGATGACGACCACACTCTGTGTATCAACGCCAGGTGGTGGGGCAACCCGAAGAGGTGAGCCACCTGACCACATCGTGACCGTGCGCTGAAATGCCGGACACCGCTGAGTAGGTGGTTTCCAGCGCCCATTGCGCGCGTTCCGGGGAGATCAAGTTGCGTTGAACTGCGGCGATCAACTCGTCCGTGTCCAAAACAGTCACGCTGTGACCCGTTCGGACGATCAGATCGAGGTACAGGTCGGTCGTTTTCCAGACGCTGCCGATCGCGTTGATCTCCACGACGTCGACGTAGAAGTCGAAGTCGAGCTGGTGCCCGGGGTGCCAGGACTGGCGGGTGACCCGGATGTTGAGCTTGGGCAGGAACCAGCTCTCGAAGTGGCTGATCTTCGGGTGCCCGGCGAGCGGCCGGAACATGTACAGGCCCGTCGGGGTGAGCCGGTACTCGTCGACGCTCCTCAACTGTCCCTTGGGATCTGTGTTGCTCTTGGCGTCCAGGTCGAAGTACTCGATCTTCGGCGGATGGATGTGTGCCACGTGGCCGATACTGCCATCGTTGGGCCGTCCGGCCACTTAGGATGCGCCGCATGTTCGGGATCATCCGCCCTTGCCGCAACAGAATGGGCGCTGAGCTGCGGTCCGCGTGGCTCGCGCACCTGTGCGGAATGTGCTTGTCGTTGCGCGACGAGCACGGTCATCTCTCGCGGCTCGTCACCAACTACGACGGGCTCATGATCTCGGCGATGGTCGAGGCGCAGAGCGGTCTCTCGCGTCGGTCGGCGGGGCCATGCGCGTTGCGCGGCATGAAGTCCGCGGACGTGGCCATCGGCTCTGGTGCGCGGCTGGCGGCGTCGGTGTCGCTGGTGCTGGCGTCGTTGAAGATCCGCGACCACGTGGACGACGGGGACGGGCTGGCCGGCAAGGTCGGCTGGGCTGGTCGGGCGGTGGCGCAACGGTGGGCCGCCAAGGGGCTTGGTACGGCCGCTGATCTGGGATTCGACGCGTCGGTGATGGTCGACTCGGTGCGCCGGCAGCCTTCGGTGGAGGCCGCGGCGGGGCTGGGGAGCTCGGTGCTGGTGGTCACCGAGCCGACGGAGACCGCGACCGCGTTCGCCGTGGCGCAGACGGCGTTGATCGCGGGCAGGCCTGAGAACGTTGAGCCGTTGCGCGAGGTGGGACGGCTGTTCGGGCGTGTGGCGCACCTGATCGACGCCGCGGAGGACCTGGAGTCGGATCAGGCGTCGGGTTCTTGGAACCCGTTGCTGGCCACCGGAACCTCGGTCGAGGAGGCGCACCGGCTGTGCCTGGATGCGGTGGCCGGGATCCGGCTGGCGCTGGCCGAGGCGTCGTTCACGGACGGGCGGCTGGTGCACAAGCTGCTGGTGCACGAGCTGGAGGAGTCGATCATCCGGGTGTTCGGCAAGCGGCACCGGCACCAGTACCCGCCGGACAAGCACCGCTGGTCGGATCCGGGCAGCGGGCTGTGGGCGTACCCCAGGCTGAACTGGCAGCCTCAGCCGCGCGGGTGCTTCGCCGGCTGCGGTGCGTTCCTCTACATGTGCGGGACGTGCCAGTTCTGCTGCCGCGACCCGTTCCCGGGTCCGTGGAGCGACAAGCGGCGCGACGGGTGCGATCCGGGTGGCGACTGCGGCCCGAACTGCGACTGCGACTGCAATTGCTGCCCGTGCGATTAGGGCTCTGACCTGGGCCGATCTGAAATTGTCAGACCCCCGGCGTAACGTGCATGCCGTGGCTTTCGCAACCGAGCTCCCGCCAGAGGAGAGCACCGTCAGGGCGCACTCCGAGCACCGTCCCGTCGGCGACATCGTCCGCTCCGACGGGCAGTTCCGCGTGGTCAGCGACTACCAGCCGGCCGGTGACCAGCCCGCGGCCATCGACGACCTGGAACGCCGCGTGCGCGGCGGCGAGCGCGACGTCGTGCTGCTCGGCGCCACCGGTACCGGTAAGTCGGCGACCACGGCGTGGCTGGTCGAACGGCTGCAGCGCCCGACGTTGGTGATGGCGCCGAACAAGACCCTGGCGGCGCAGCTGGCGAACGAGCTGAAGGAGCTCTTCCCGCACAACGCGGTGGAGTACTTCGTCAGCTACTACGACTACTACCAGCCAGAGGCGTACATCCCGCAGACGGACACGTACATCGAGAAGGACTCCTCGATCAACGAGGACGTCGAACGGCTGCGGCACTCCGCCACGATGTCGCTGTTGACCCGGCGCGACGTCATCGTGGTCGCCTCGGTGTCGTGCATCTACGGCCTGGGCACGCCCCAGTCGTACCTCGACCGCTCGATCCGGCTGGAGACGGGCGTGGAGGTCGACCGCGACGCGTTCCTGCGCCTGCTGGTCGACGTCCAGTACACCCGCAACGACATGTCGTTCACCCGCGGCTCGTTCCGCGTACGCGGCGACACCGTCGAGATCATCCCGTCCTACGAGGAGCTCGCCGTCCGCGTCGAGTTCTTCGGCGACGAGATCGACAAGCTGTACTACCTGCACCCGCTGACCGGCGACGTGGTGCGCGAGGTGTCGGATCTCCGGATCTTCCCGGCCACGCACTACGTGGCGGGCCCGGAGCGGATGGAGCGGGCGATCCGCGACATCGAGGCCGAGCTGGAGACGACGCTCGCCCAGATGGAGCGCCAGGGCAAGCTGCTCGAGGCCCAGCGCCTGCGCATGCGGACGTCCTACGACATCGAGATGATGCGCCAGGTCGGCTTCTGCAACGGCATCGAGAACTACTCGCGCCACATCGACGGCCGCGGCGCGGGCACCGCACCGGCGACGTTGCTCGACTACTTCCCCGACGACTTCCTGATGGTCATCGACGAGTCGCACGTGACGGTGCCGCAGATCGGCGGCATGTACGAGGGCGACGCCTCCCGCAAGCGCAACCTGGTGGAGCACGGCTTCCGCTTGCCCTCCGCGCTGGACAACAGGCCTTTGACCTGGGAGGAGTTCGCCGACCGGATCGGCCAGGTCGTGTACCTGTCGGCGACGCCGGGACCGTACGAGATGGGTCAGGCCGGCGGCGAGTTCGTCGAGCAGGTCATCCGGCCCACGGGTCTCGTCGACCCCGAGGTCGTCGTCAAGCCGACCGAGGGTCAGATCGATGATCTGGTGCACTCGATCCGTGAGCGCGCCGAGCGTGATGAGCGGGTCCTGGTCACGACGCTGACCAAGAAGATGGCCGAGGACCTCACGGACTACCTGCTGGAGCTGGGCATCCGGGTTCGCTACCTGCACTCCGAGGTGGACACCCTGCGGCGCGTCGAGCTGCTTCGCCAGCTGCGGCTGGGTGAGTACGACGTGTTGATCGGTATCAACCTGCTGCGAGAGGGGCTCGACCTGCCTGAGGTCTCCCTGGTGGCGATCCTTGATGCCGACAAGGAAGGGTTTTTGCGGTCTGGGACCTCGCTGGTGCAGACGATCGGGCGTGCGGCTCGCAACGTTTCCGGTGAAGTTCACATGTATGCCGACAAGATCACCGATTCGATGCAGCACGCGATCGATGAGACCAATCGGCGGCGGGCCAAGCAGATCGCTTACAACACCGAGCGCGGGATTGACCCGCAGCCGTTGCGGAAGAAGATCACTGACATCTTGGAGGCGGTTTACTCCGAGGTGGAGGATGAGGTTCCGGTTGGTGGGTCTGGGCGTAACCAGTCCCGGGGTAAGCGGGCTACCGGGGAGGGTGGTCGGTCTGCTGGGGTGCTGCAGTCGCATGAGCGGGCCGGGATGGCTCGGTCTGAGTTGGCTGATCTGGTGCAGTCGTTGACTGATCAGATGATGAATGCGGCTCGGGAGCTTCAGTTCGAGTTGGCGGCTCGGTTGCGGGATGAGATTCAGGATTTGAAGAAGGAGCTGCGCGGGATGGATGCGGCTGGGGTGAAGTAGGGCGGGGGTGGCGCACTCGCCTTGCGAGACGCGACCGGGCGGGTGGTCGCCTTGCGGGCGGCGACCGTGCGTTGCGTGCTTTCCCTGGGGGACTCTGTCCCCCAGACCCCTGCCAATCTGATCAAAGACCGGCCAGCGCCGCGGGCGGGTTGATGGCACGCCTGTTACTTTGGGCGGCTGCCTGTTGCGTAGGGGTGCGGTCCAGTGGGTCCTGTCGCGAGTCGAGCTTGAGCGAGCGGCAAACGATCAGGCACGACTCGTGACGGGACCCACCGGACCACACGGAAAAGCATGCCTCGGCTTCGCCTTCGGGGCGCCTCGCCTCGCCTTCGGCATTGGCTGGTCAGAAGTCCCCGGCGTGCTTGAAGATCCAGCGTTGGTTGGTCTGGGACTCGCTGCCGATCAGGTGCCAGAGCTGTACCGGGGTGCCGTTGGAGCCGGTCTTGCTGGCGTCGGCGTCCACGACTTTGGCGGAGTGCTCGCCCATGATCCACCAGTAGCCGGGGGTGTTGGTGCGCAGTGACTTCCAGATCTGGTTCGTCTGGTTCGGGCCCAGGCAGTCCCACAGTTGCAGTCTGGTGCCGTCTGCGGTGCCCAGGTTTCGTGCGTCCAGGCAGCGGCCGCCTGCGACGCTGATCAACTGGTAGGTGTAGTTGGTGACCCAGTGGACTCGCCACATCTGGTTGTACTGCGTGGGTGGGTAGCAGTCCCAGAGTTGGATCGGGGTGTTGTTCTGGCCGTTCCATTGCGCGGCTGCGTCCAGGCAGCGGTTGTTGGCGCGATTCACGATGTAAACGACGTCGTCTTCGGCGTGTGCTGGGCCTGCTGACACCAGTACGCCGAATGCGGCCACCGCCAGGGTCGCCCACAATTTTCGGAACATGGATCCCTCCCTCAATTCCATGCGAACAGCGGCCAACTGTCCGGGAGGTGAACGGCGTGGTCAACGGCTTGGGAAGCGTTGAGAACACATGAGAAGCTGGGGTCATGGAGCAGGCTGGACTGCCGGGTGAACCGAAGACCTGGCGGGAGTTTCGCGGTGCGCTGAGAAACCTGATGAATCGGGCGGAGATGACCGCGCTCGCGGTTGAGCGAATGTCTGTCGATCCGGAAGTGCGCGGTGGGGGAGCGGAAAGCATCTCGGATGCGACGGTTGGTCGGAAAATCGCCGACAAAGACGAACCCGTTGACGCTCGGTCGGTGCGGACGATCGTTGTCACGTGTGGTGTTGCGGTTCAGCGGCGGGGGAGAGTGCCGGTCGACGCTGATGTCGATGCCTGGCTGCGGGCTCGTACTCGGCTTGTTGAGGCGCCCGTCGAGGAACCCGCTGTGGAACCTGTTGAAGAACTCACCGAGGTACCCGTCGCGGAGCCGTCGCGGCGCAAGGTCAGGCTTGGGTGGCTGGCGGCCGTGCTCGTGGTTGTGGTGGTGGGAGTGGTCGCCGCTACCACGAACGCCTGGCAGACGAAGCAACCCCAGACTCAGCAGCAGGTCCAGAAGCAGCCGCAGTCCTGTGCTAGTCCCGACCAGCCGGAGGTTGCGGGACTCACGATGACCGCGCCGGCGCCGGGCACGGTGGTGAGCGGTGACTCGGTGGCGGCGAGTGGGACTGTTGACGCGAAGCAAGGGGAAAGTTTGTGGCTGATGCTGCATGCCACGGTCGCGTGCAAGTACTACCTCGTGTCGCCGGTGGAGGTGTCGGGGCGGGCGTGGAAGAGCACGTTGTACGTCGATCCGGGGCAGCACGGGGTCTTTGGGGCTTACGTCGTGGTGGTTGGAGCGGCGGAGAACGATCGGTTGCTTGAGCTTGTTGCCGCGGGTGGGTCGCCGTTCATCGAGCGGTTGCCGGAGGGGGTCAGGGCGGTGCATGTGAGTGTGCGCTGCTGCTCCTGATGGCGCTTGACGGAAAACCTTTTCCCGGCCAGTGTCGATCTCGCGCACTCGCCGCTGCGCTATCGGGTTCGCTCGTCGGCGGGAGGCGTTCATGCTGCGCGGGGTGGCAATTGGTGCTGTGGTCGTTGCGGTCGCGGGGGCGTTCCTGGTTCCGAACGCCGGCGCCGAACGACCACCTGCGCCGCACCAGCTGCCGGTGGCGCCCAAGACCGTCACGCTTGTGTCTGGCGATCGTGTTGTGGTGCAAGGGGATCAGGTCACGATCATGCCTGGAGCAGGGCGTGACGAGGTGTTGTTCCACCAGCGGCGGACCAAGGACGGGCACGTTCACGTCGTGCCGCAGGACGCAGTGCAGCCGATGAGAAGTGGCAAGGTCGACAAGCGGCTGTTCGACGTCACGGCACTCATTGAGCAAGGACGTGACGACGGCAGCCGGGACACGTTGCCGTTGATCGTCGATCGCGAGGCGCGGGCGACGAACAAGAGCGAGCTCGGAGCTACCTGGGACGCGGTGAAGAGTGATCCTGGGATCCGGAACGTGTGGCTGGACGGGCGCGTCCGGTTGATGGACGCCGAGAGTTTTCCGCAGATCGGTGCGCCTGCAGCATGGGATCTCGGGCTCACCGGGCGTGGGGTCACGGTGGCGGTGCTGGATGGCGGGTACGACCCGGCACATCCCGATCTGCAGGGGAAGGTGCTGGAGGCCAAGGACTTCACCGGGACCGGGGTGAAGGACACGTACGGGCACGGGACGCACGTTGCGGCGACCGTGGCCGGTGATGGGGTGTTTGGGGGCGTTGCCAAACAGGCGCGGTTGCTCGTCGGGAAGGTGTGTGCGGCTGACACCTGTGACGAGTCGGCGATTCTGGAGGCGATGGAGTGGGCTGCGCCGCGGGCCGAGGTGGTCAACCTCAGTCTTGGCGGCGGGGCGACGGACGGCACGGATCCCCTGTCCCTTGCCGTCAACCGCCTCTCCGAGCAGCACGGCACGTTGTTCGTCATCGCTGCGGGCAACGAGGGTGATCCGCAGTCGGTGAGCAGCCCGGCGGCGGCTGACGCGGCGCTGGCGGTGGGCAGTGTCAGCAAAGGCGATCGGCTGAGCCGGTTCTCCAGTCGTGGGCCGCGGGTCGGTGATCTTGCGATCAAGCCTGACGTGCTGGCGCCCGGTGAGGACATCGGGGCGGCGCGGGCGGCCGGCACGTCGATGGGGGAGCCGATCGACGCGTTGCACACGCGGGCCGACGGGACGTCCATGGCCACGCCGCACGTTGCGGGAGCGGCGGCTCTGTTGAAGCAGGCGCATCCGGAGTGGTCCGCGCGGGAGTTGAAGGCAGCGCTCACCGGGACGGCCAAGTCGATCGGGCGCAGCGTTTACGAGGAAGGTAGCGGGCGGCTCGACATCGCGGCGGCGGTGGCGAGTTCGGTCGTTGCCACCACGTCGAGTCTGAACTTCGGGACGTTGAAGTTCCCGCACACCCAGCTGCCGCCGATCACGAAGAAGCTGACCTACCGGAACGCCTCGGCGCAGGCGGTGACCGTGCCGATCAACGCGAATCACGCGGCGATCACCACAAGTGCCAAGGAGATCACGGTTCCCGGCGGTGGATCGGCGGACGTCGAGGTGACCCTGGATCCGGCGAAGGTCGCGGTGGGGTCGGGCGGGGCGCGCATCACGGCGGGGAACAGTGCGCTCGCGGTCGGGTTCACCGCGGAGGCCGAGATGTACGAGCTGACGGTGACGACGATCGGGCGGGACGGGAAGCCGTCGGTTGCCGAGGTCAGCGCGTTGAACATCGGCAGTGGCGACGGCGAGGACTTCGCGCCGCCGGTCGACGGGGTCACGAAGCTGCGGCTGTTGAAGGGCAGCTACTCCGTGGACGCGCTGGTGCACGGCGATCACGAGCACACCTGGGCGAGCACCGGGAAGATCGAGCTGGACCGGCCGTTGGCGATCACGATCGACGCACGCCAGGGCAAAGGTGTCGGCGCGAAGTTCGACCGGACTGTGGCACGGAAGTACGTGGGGATCGACGCGGTCTACCAGGCCGGTGGCAGCAGGGTGCAGACCGGGGTTTCCACGCGGTCGCAGGACGCGTTGTTCGCGGTGCCGGCGAAGGCCGACCCCGCCTACTTCAACTTCGGCACGTTCCAGGTCTGGAGTGGCGGCGGGCACGAGTACTTCGTGGCGTCGCCGCACGAAGGAGGGATTCCTGACGCGCTGACGCCGCGCGTGCGGGACAAGGACCTCTACGCGGAGAAGGTGCGGTATCGGGCGCAGGGCACGCCGGCGATCGGGTCGCGTTCGTCGTCGCCGTTCTACGTGAAGGGGCAGAGCATCACGTTCGGCGTGGTGTTCGACCTGCCCATCCCGCAACGGCGCGTGGAGCACTTCACCGGGCGGCCGGACGTCAAGTGGGTCATGGACTTCTTCCAACGGCCGTTGTCGCAGCCGAACGTCGGGTTCGACGGGCACATCAGCGCCGGGCGGCCGGTGTTCCCGGCGGGGAAGACGGCTTCCAGGTCGTGGAACAGCGTGGTGGCCACGACGGATCTGAACCTGCGCGGGTTCCACGGGTTGGTGCGCTACGGGAACAACGGATACGTGCAGCACTGGCCGTTCGCGCCCGGTGAGCCGGACGCGTCGGACGAGTTCGTCTTCGGTGGACCGTACGTCCAGGCCAGGACACGACTGTCCACTGTGGATGGTCGCGTGCTCGTGGACAGCAGCGGCGTGTTCGCGAACTTCTCCCGGTTGCCGGAGGAGCCGACGCGGTACGTGCTGGACGTCGAGGCGTCGCGGAGCCCTAAGTGGACACCGTTCGCGCCGAAGGTGTCGTCGCGGTTCGAGTTCACGTCGGGCAAGACGGACGGGCAGGTGTACCTGCCCGTGCCCACGGTGCGGATCTCCGGGGCGTTCGACGACCTGAACCGGGCGCCGTGCGGTGTGTTCCCAGTGGACGTCGGTGTCGTGCCCCAGACCGGGTCGGTCGGGGCCGCGGAGGTGAAGAGCGTGACGGTGCAGGTGTCCACGGACGACGGCGTCACCTGGCGGAGCGTACCGGTCGTGGGGTCGAAGGCGCGGTGGAAGGCGCTCGTGCGGCATCCCGGCGGGGCGGAGTTCGTGTCGCTCAACGTGAAGGCGGTGGACGCGGCGGGTAACTCCGTCGAGCAAACCACTATCCGCGCCTACGGCATAAATCGCTCTCTGGGGTGAGATGTCGGCTGACAGCTTTCGTCACGGCCGATCACGGCAATGATCTCACGGTGGATGTGGACTACCACCTCGCCGCGGTGGAGCAGGCGCTGATCGCGATGCGGCGAAGTCAGTCACGTCGAGCCCTGGCCGAGCTGGCCGTGCCCGCTTTCGACGTGCTGGACGTCGTCGAGACAGCCGAGCGCACCGGCTTGCAGGCGACGGTTTCCAGTGTGGCGTCGGCGTTGCACGTCGATCAGCCGCGTGCCAGCAAACTCGTCACGAGCGCGGTCGACGCCGGCCTGGTGTCGCGGGTCGCGGACAAGGCGGACGGGCGGCGCGTGCTGCTCGTCCGCACGCCACGCGGCCGCGCGACCTCGGCCGAGCTGCACCGCGCCCGGCAGGCCGCCTGTGCCACGGCCATGGCGGACTGGTCCGATGCGGAACGGGTGGCGTTCGCGGAGCTGCTCACACGTTTCGTCGCGGTGTTCGGCGCGCGATAATCCCGTTGTGACAATGGATGAGCTGATCGCCTACTGCGCGGGGAAACCGGGCGCGGAGGAGACGTATCCGTGGGGCGACGCCGAGCTGGTGTGCAAGGTGGGAGGGAAGGCGTTCGCCTTCATCGGCCTCGACGTGCACACCGTCGGAGTCAAGTGCGGGGCCGACGCCGAGGCCGCCGCGTTGTGGCGGGAGCGCTTCCCCGACGACATCACGGTCAGCGGGTACATCGGGCGTTACGGCTGGAACACCGTCGCGCTCAAGGGGTCGGTGCCCGACGACGACCTGTTGGAGCTGGTCGACGGCTCCTACGAGGCCGTTGTCGCGCGGTTGCCGAAGCGCAAGCGTCCCTAGCCCTCTTCGGGCTGCAGGATGCCGAAGATGTTGTTCTCGGTGTCCTTGTAGTAGGCGAGCAGGCCGACGCCGGGCATCTTGTCCTTGGGCAACGCCACCGTGCCTCCGTTGACCTCGATGGCCGCGATGGTGACGTCGATGTCGACGACGCTGATCGTCATGACGTACCCGTGAACGGGCGCGTCGGGCGCGGGGTCGGGACCCCTGCGCGGCAACAGGCCGCCGTTGACGCCGGGCTGGTCGTCATCTCCGGTGGTGATGACCCAGTAGGGGATGTCGCCCCACTGCTCGATCTTCCAGCCGAAGACGGAGGAGTAGAAGTTCCGCGCTCGCTCGGGATCTGCGGCGTGGATCTCGAAGTGCACAGGACGTGACATGAACCGGCACGCTACTCCGGACTGTGGTTGTCCGCATTGGCTTCTACGGTGCCTTCATGGCTATCGAAATCCAGGTCTCGTTCGACGCGGCGGACCCCGGCAAGCTGGCTGAGTTCTGGGCGGAGGCACTCGGTTACGTGGTGCAGCCGCCCCCTCCCGGCTTCGACTCGTGGGAGGCGTTCGCCGAGGCCAACAACATCCCGGCGGACAGGCGGAACGACTACTCGGCGATCATCGATCCCGAGGGCAACGGCCCGCGGTTCTTCTTCCAGCGCGTGCCGGAGGGCAAGACGGCCAAGAACCGCGTCCACCTCGACGTGAACGCGGGTCTTGAGGCCGTGGATCGGCTCGTCGCCCTGGGCGCGACCAAGGTCGAGGAGTTCGACCAGGGCCCGATGGGGCACTGGGTCGTCATGCTCGACCCCGAGGGCAACGAGTTCTGCGTGCAGGGCTAGCGCGGTGACCACCGGCCTTTGCCCGTGGTCACCGCGCTAACTCGTGATGTCCTTCGTCTTGAACTGACGTGCCGCGAGCAACGTGAAGATGCCGCCGTAGACGAGCGCGGAGAAGGTTCCGCGGGTCATCTCCGACCAGTCGATGTCGGTCGAGAGCAGGTCGGCCCACGCCATCGCGTAGTGCGTCGGCAGGTAGTTGCGCAGGTCCCCGAGCGGCTCGATCTGGTCGAGGATCTGCGACAGGATCGACACCAGCACCGTGCCGCCGACCGCACCGAGCGGTGCGTCGGTGGACACGGACAGGAACAGCGCCAGGCCCGCGACCCAGAACAGGTTGATCGCGATGTAGCAGACCGCGAGCGCCATCCCGAGCACGCCGTCCGCGAACGGCGCCGCCTCACCGGTCGGGCTCACGACCTCGCCCGCGCCGTACCAGATGACACCGACCCCCAGTGCCACCGCGGGAAGCAGTGCCAGGGCGAAGACGCTCAGGATGCCACTGGCGAGGGCTTTTTGGCGGAGCAGGCGGTGTCGTGGGATCGGTGCGGCCAGCAGGTACTTGAGGCTCGACCACGACGCTTCGGAGGCGATCGTGTCGCCGAAGAACAGCGCCACGATCATCGGCAGCAGGAAACTGCCGCTCACGAATAGTGTCAGCACCACGAAGTTGATGCCGGAAGCCGTTGCGAGGTCTACGAAACCGCCGCTTCTGCGGTTCGGGTCGGACTGGCCGATCTCGAAGCTCAGGGCGAGGATGAACGGCAGGAGCACCAGGAAGCCCAGCACGAGCTGGGTTCGCCTGCGGCGGATCTGGCGTTGCAGTTCTACCCGGATTCGCAGCGTTTTCCGCGCCTTGTAACCCGTGGAGGAGCCGTCCGGGGCCACCTCGGTGTGCTGGTGGGCGGCCGCGTCGGTGAGTTCGGCGATCGCGCTGGGGTCGGTGTGGACGTCGTGCTCGTTCACCGGTTCACCTCCTGTCGGGCTGGTGCCTTCGTGCGGTTCGGGTTCGCGGTCAGCACCGGCTTGAGCGCGGGGGTGTCCGCGATCTCGGCCGTCACGTCGAGACCGGCCTCGGCCAGCACCTCGAGCGCGCCGGTGTCCGGGGCGCCCGCCGTGGTGGACGCCGCTGCCATCAGGAAGTCATTCACCGACCAGCTCCAAGAACGCGTCTTCCAGCCTGCGTCGCGGACCCGCCTGGTCCACCGCCACACCGGCGGCGACCAACGCCGTCAGTGCGGTGGAGCGCGGGACCCCGTTCATCGACGCGTGCACGGCACCCTCGTCCTCGTGCACGTCGTGCACGCCTTCGAGGCTGCGCAGGACATCGGCTGCCTTCGACGGGGAGTCGACGCGGAACGTCGCCTCGCCGCCGCCCGCCGCGATGTCCGCCACCTCGCCGGCGGCGACGAGTTGACCCTTGTGCATCACGACCACGTGCGAGCAGGTCTGCTCCACCTCGGCCAGCAGGTGCGAGGAGACCAGCACCGTGCGGCCCGCTGCGGCGTAGCGGCGCAGGACCTCGCGCATCTGGTGGATCTGGGGCGGGTCGAGACCGTTGGTCGGTTCGTCCAGGATCAGCAGGTCCGGGAGGCCGAGCATGGCTTGCGCGATCGCGAGCCGTTGGCGCATGCCCTGGCTGTACGTGCGCACGCGCCGGTGCACCGCGTCGCCGAGGCCCGCGATCTCCAGGGCCTCCTCGACGTGCGCTTCCTCCAGCGGCCGGCCGGTGGCGGCCCAGTACAGCCTCAAATTGGCGGCACCTGAGAGGTGCGGCAGGAAGCCGGAGCCCTCGACGAACGAACCGATGCGCGACAGCACGGGCGCGCCGGGCGTCACCTTGTGGCCGAAGACCCTGATGTGGCCCGCGGAGGGATGGATCAGGCCCATCACCATGCGCAGAGTGGTCGTCTTGCCGGCGCCGTTGGGGCCCAGCAGACCGAGCACCTGGCCGTGCTCCACGCGGAACGACAGGTCCTTCACCGCGGTCAGGCCGCCGGGGTAGGACTTGGTCAGACCGGAGATGACCAGCGGCACCTCGGACAACGAAGGATCCGAGTCGTGGGCCAAACGCCTCCGGAACATCGCGATGACGCCGGCGCCGATCAGCACCAGCAGCGCGATCACGATGCCCCACAGGGCACTCGTCGGGAACCCGGTCGTCACGTTGCGGCCCGGCACCACCGGCACCGAGATCTCGTCGGAGGCCAGCGAGATGCGGTACGCGGCGGGCTGTTCGGCGTTCGCGAACGCCTGGTCCGTGGTCGACACCACCAGTGCGAGCTTGTGCTCACTCTCTACGGGGCGCACGGCGGGAGGCAGCGTCACGGTCACCTCTGAGGCCGAACCGTCCGGCGGCAGCGCCACGCGGAACGGGGCGACGGCCGAGCCCGGGAGGACGCGGGTGCCGTCCGCGGACACGTCGTAGAGCTTGGCGAAGAGGATCGCCTCGCCGGTGTTCTGGTCGCCACGGGCCACGCGCAGCCGGACCGTGGATGAACCGGTCAGCAGCAGCTGCGAGTCCAGGGCGTCCGAGGTGAACACCGCGGCCTGGCCCGGCAGGTCGATCGACAGCCGTGAAGAGATCGCCGACGAACGGGACAGCGCGGAACCCAGGCCGGGCAGGTTGCTGATCGCCGCCGGGTTGCCGCCCGCCGGGTTCACGGCGACCTGCTCACGTCCGGACAGCTTCAGCGTCCGCCGCTCAGCAGACGACCCCGAGGACAGACCGGGGTAGGACGGCGCGACGACCGTGCGCAGCGAAGGCGTGCCGGACGAGCGGAACGCGCCCTGCACCGCGTACTCGAAGCCGGTGCCGGGGTCGTTGCCCTTGTTCTGCAGGTGGAACGCCATCCAGTCGGCAATCTCACCGCGCAGCGACGTGCCGGGGTTGCCGCCGTCGTGGCCGCCCGCGTACCAGACCATCTTCACCTTGCCGCCGGCCGCGGCGATCTGGCGCGCGGTCGCGTCGGACTGGTCGAGGCCGAACAGCGTGTCCTGCTCGCCCTGCACGAGCATCGTCGGCTGGGAGATCTGGTCGGTCACCGCGACCGGGGACGACTTGCGCAGCAGTTCCAGCGTCTGCTGCGACGCACGGCCTGTCGTCGCGACCTCCGTGTAGGCGGTGCACACCTCGGGGCGGAAGCGGCCGCACGCGCCCAACGAAGGCGTGGGCGGCGGCTGGGACCCCGCACCGGAGTTCCCTCCAGGCTGTTGAGCCGGCTGGTTCGCCTCGGTCTGGCCCATCTCGGGCGCTTCACCCGTGGGCGACGAGAGGTCGATCGACGTCATGCCGGCCGAGAAGAAGATGCCCGCCCACGACCGCTTGAAGACGCCGTCCTCGCTGAACGCGGTCGCCGCCGGGGTGGCGTCGGAACGCGGTGTCGCGAGCGCCGAGTTCGGCAGCAGCGACTGGGCGAGGTCGTTGTAGGTGATGACGGGCACGAGCGTGTCGACGCGCTTGTCGACACCGGCCAGCAGCAACGACAGCGCTCCGCCGTAGGAAGCGCCCGTGACACCGACGCGGGGGTCGCCGCCGCCGTCCTTCTGCACCTCGTCACGCGTGGCGAGGAAGTCGAGCAGCTTCTGGGCGTCGCGGACCTCGCGGTCGAGCGAGTTCAGCGCGATCTGGCCGGTGCTGCGGCCGAAACCGCGCGCGGACCACGTGAGCACGACGAATCCGCGCCGGGCGAACTCCTCGGCCTGGGTGTGCACGCTGCGGAGGCTGCCGCCGAAACCGTGCGCGAGCATGATCGCGGGCGCGGGAGTCTGCTGGGGGAGGTAAAGACGCGTCTCGATCGTCACCGTCTGAGCGCTGTCGGGGCTCTCAGGTGCGTCGATGTTCGCTTCTTTGAAGGAAACGGCCACGGGGTCGTCCCCAGATCGAGTGAAGTACACGCCGCCTGCGACGAGGGCGAGAACCACGATCAATGCGGGGATCGTCCACCTGCCGCGAAGGCGGGAGAGGCGGGACACAGTGATGACGATATGCGAGTTTTGCTGAGAACGGCCTGTCGGGATCCGGTCCCGGTCTCAGCATGAGTGGATCTTCAGCGGGGCTTCAGGTAGCCGCAGGTTCTGATCCGAACGACACGCTGTGTATTCCCGTTGCTCCAGGTTGCGTGGGTCTGCTCACCCTGTGTGGCGCTAACCGGCCTTCGTAGAGCACAATATTCACGCAGCATGGAGGGGAGTACTCCCTAAGCGGCGGTGTCGTCAATACGGAGCTCGGCGTGGAGCTTCCGGTGCCGTCGGTCGTTCGAGAGATCATCTCGGCGGCGGAGGAGACCTCCGGGTTACTTGGCGTGCGCTAAAAGTCCCGGAGGTTGGGTTGTGAACGTCCCCGCATGGATGTGGATCGCGACGATCGTAGGTCTGCTCGTTCTGCTAGCCGTCGACCTCGTCATCGTCGATCGAAAGCCCCATGAGGTGACGATCGGTGAGGCCGCCCGGTGGGTGGTCTTCTACGTGGCGATGGCCGTGGTCTTCGGTGTCGGCATCTGGTACTTCTCGGGTGGTCAGTACGCGACGGAGTTCTTCGCCGGGTACATCACGGAGTACTCGCTGAGCGTCGACAACCTCTTCATCTTCTTGATCATCATGACGACGTTCAAGGTGCCCGCGATCCACCAGCACAAGGTGCTGCTGATCGGCATCCTGCTCGCCCTCGTCATGCGCGGCATCTTCATCGCCGCCGGCGCCGCGCTCATCAGCCAGTTCAGCTGGGTGTTCTTCATCTTCGGCGCGTTCCTCATCTACACCGGCTGGCAGCTGGCGCGGGAGAACCACGACGAGGAAGAGGAGTACAAGGAGAACCTGATGCTGCGCATGGTGCGCAAGGTTTTCCCGGTGACGCCCGACTTCCACGGCTCCAAGTCGTTCATCAAGATCGACGGCAAGCGGTTCGTGACCCCGATGTTCATCGTGATGGTCGCGATCGGCTCCACCGACCTGCTCTTCGCGCTCGACTCGATCCCCGCGATCTTCGGCCTCACCAAGGAGCCGTTCCTGGTGTTCACGGCCAACGCGTTCGCGCTGATGGGTCTGCGCCAGCTGTACTTCCTGCTCGGCGGCCTGCTGGCGAAGCTGGTCTACCTCTCGATCGGCCTGTCGGTGATCCTCGGCTTCATCGGCGTGAAGCTGATCCTGGAAGCGTTGCACACCAACAACCTGCCGTTCCTCAACGGCGGTGAGCCCTTCCACGTGCCGACCATCGGCATCGAGGTCTCGCTGTCGGTGATCATCGGCGTGCTGGCGATCACGACGATCGCCAGCCTGCTCAAGGTGAAGCGCGACCCGGAGTCCGCGAAGCACGTTGGTGCCAACCACTAACTGATGGCGGCGCCGTTCTGGTAGACGGCGCGGATCGCCTGCTTGAGGGTGCCGGCCTTGACGTGCTGCTCGGCGTCACCCTCCACGAGAACGAGATCGGCGAGCTTGCCCGGGGCGAGCTCGCCGAGTTCGTTTCCGAGGCGCATCAGCTCGGCGGCGGACGTGGTGGTCGCGTAGAGCGCTTCCGCCGGCGTCATGCCGTACTCGACCATCAGCGTGAGCTCGTTGAGGTTGTTGCCGTGCGGACCCACGCCCGAGTCGGTGCCCATCGCGATCTTCACGCCGGCCTGATACGCCTTCTGGAACGCCTGGAAGTGCTGCGAGACAACGGCTTTCGCCTTCTCCAGGATGACGTCCGAGATCGCCACGCCGGCCGCCGCCTGGTCGAGCACCATGCGCGGGGCCATCAGCGTCGGTACGAGCCACGTGCCGTTCTTGATCATCTCTTCGACGCCCTCGTCGGTGAGGAACACGCCGTGCTCGATGGACCGGACACCGTTGCGCACGGCGGTGAGGATGCCGTCGCCGCTCATCGCGTGCGACATGACCGCGATGCCTGCGGCGTTGGCCTCCTGCACGATCATCGCGATCTCCTCGTCGCGGAAGTGCGCGTGGCGAGGGTTGCTGCGCGGTGACATCACGCCGCCGCTGGACGCGATCTTGATGATGTCCGCGCCGTGCCGGACGAGCGTGCGGATGACCTTGCGCAGCTCCTCCGGCCCGTCCGCGACGGTGTTCGGCAGGCCGGGGTGCAACGGCGGTGAGATGTGCGCGCCGCACTGCATCCAGTCGTCGTTGTGGCCGCCGGTCTGCGACACCATGTTGACCGCGATCTGCATGCGCGGCCCCTGGATCAGCCCGCGCCGCACCGCTTCCGCGACACCGAGGTCGGCGCCGAGCGCGTCGCGAACCGTCGTGATGCCGCAGTCGAGCGTGGCTTTCATGTTGCCGATCGCCTCGTAGAACGGCAGCGAGAACGGCGTGTTCAGCGACCGCACCAGATCGGCGCCGCTGAACATGAAGTGCACGTGGCAGTCGAACAGCCCCGGCAGGATCGTGTGGCCGGTCGCGTCGACCACGGTGTCGCCGTCGAGCCCGATGCCGACGTCGACGATGCGGTCGCCCTCGACCACCACGTCGCCGGGCTCCGTCGCCCGGCCGGTGAAGACCCTGCCCCCAGAGAACACGATGCGCGTCATACGCGGAAATCTATGCGGCGAGTCAATTTTTGTGATCGGTCAACAACCGGTGATGAGCTTTGCTAACAAGTTCTGTTAACGTCCTGCTCGTGCGCCCCGAAGACCTGTCGCTGCTCACCACACCCGGCACCGTCGCCGTGTCCGGGGACCTGGTGCTGGTCAGCATCGCGAAGCCCGATCTCGACTCCAACACCTACCGGGGCGGTCTGCACCGGGTTCATCCGGACGGCACGACAACGCCGTGGACACACGGTGATCGGGACAATGCGCAGCGCATTTCCCCGGACGGTCGTCTGGTCGCGTTCCTGCGCGTCACCGGAAAATCCAAGCCGCAGCTCTACATCATGCCGGTGGACGGCGGTGAGCCCCGCAGGTTGACCGACCTGCCGCTGGGCGCCGGCGCCCCGGTGTGGTCGCCGGACTCGACCCGGATCGCGTTCGTCGCCCGCGTGCCGGAGGCCGGCCGCTACGGCACGACCGATGACGGCCCCGAGTCCGAGGCGCCGCGCCGCATCACGCGCATGGACTACCGGATCGACGACGTCGGCTTCCTGACCGACCGCCGCCCGCGCCTGCACGTCGTTGACCTGGACGGTGTTGTCTCCGAGGTCACCGACGGCGCGTTCGACGTCGCCGACCCGGCCTGGATCGACGACTCGACGCTGGTCTTCGCCGGCCCGCGCGACTTCGGCGCCGCCGAGACGCTGCACTCCGACCTGTACACCGTGCCCGCCAGCGGTGGTGAGGTCTCGCTGCTCGTGCGCGGGGCCGGCGAGGTCTCGATGCCGCTGGTGGTCGGCTCGTCGCTGTACTGGCTGGGCACCGAGTTCACCGGGATCGACGCCGTCGCGCGCAACCACGGTCTGTGGCGCGCGCCGCTCGACGGCTCCGCTGAGCCGGTCCGGCTGACCGACGTCGAAACCGTTGACGTGGAACGGCAGTCCGGTCCACCCGTCGCCGATGCTTCGGGCGTGCTGCTCGTCGTTCGCAACCGCGGTGCGCTGGAGCTGCGGCGGATCCCGTTCGACGGCGGGCCCGGCGAGGTTCTCGCGGGGTCTTCCGCGGCCGTGAAGTCCTTCGCGTCCGACGGGTCCACTGTGGTCGCCGTCGTGTCCACTCCGGACAGTCCCGGTCAGGTCGAGTTCGTCGGAACCGGTGTGCGCACGGCGTTCTCGTCGGTGTCGGCTCGTTCTGTCGTGGAGCTCTCCGGCTCGGCCTCCGACGGCTACCCGGTTCACGGCTGGCTCGTGCTGCCCGAGGGCGAGGGCCCGCACCCGGTCGTCCTGGCGGTGCACGGCGGCCCGTTCATGTACCACGGCTGGGGCTTCTTCGACGAGGCCCAGGTCTACGCGTCCGCCGGTTACGCCGTCGTGCTGCCGAACCCGCGCGGCTCGGCGGGCTACGGCCAGTCCCACGGCCAGGCGGTGGTCGGCAAGTTCGGCACGGTCGACGTCGACGACGTGCTGTCCGTTTTGGACGTTGCCCTCGCTCGCCCTGACTGCGACTCCGAGCGCGTCGGCGTGATGGGCGGCTCCTACGGCGGCTTCATGACATCCTGGCTCTCCGCGCACCACGGCGAACGCTTCCGCGCGGCGTGGAGCGAGCGCGCCGTGAACGCGTGGGACTCGTTCTCGGGCTCCTCGGACATCGGTTACTTCTTCACCGACGCCTACTGCGGCACCGATCCCGAGGCGCAGCGGGTCATGTCGCCGCTGACCTACGCGGAGAAGATCAACCTGCCGTTCGCCGTCGTGCACTCCGAGCACGACTGGCGTTGCCCGATCGAGCAGGCTCAGCGCATGTTCGTGGCTTTGAAGCGACGTGGCGTCGAGGCGGAGATGCTGATCTTCCCGGGTGAGGGGCACGAGCTGACCCGGTCCGGGCAGCCGCGGCACCGCAGGCAGCGCTTCGACGCGGTGCTGGAGTGGTGGGGCCGCTACCTCAAGGCCTGACCCGGTCGCCGGTGACCGCCCTGAGCAGCTGCTCACGTGGCGGTCCCGGTGGCGCTGGGTGGGTCAGCCCCGCCCAGATCCGTTCGATGCGATCGTGCAGATCGCTGTCGGTGTCGAAGACCGAGACCCGGTCGAGCAGCCCCACGCGGCCGATGGTCCGGCGCAGCACGTGGTCGTCGTGCGGTGCCGTGGCCAGTGCTGTTCCGAAGGCGAACAGGGGATAGCAGCCGTCGCGGCGACTGGGGTCGACCGGCGTGCCGCTCCAGGCTTCGTTGCGTGCCGCGTCGGTCTCCAGCGCGAACCTGTGGCGTTCGCGGGCTTCGGGGCCTACTTCGGCGAGGTAGGCCTCTGTCAGGTCCGCGGGCGTGGTGTGCGTTGCGCTGACCCGACCTAGAGCCTGCGCGTGCACCAACGCGAACGACAGCCCGTAGGCGAACGCGGGATCGGTGTGGCACAACGCGTCGCCGACAGGGATGAGACCTGGCACTCCGGGGCCTGCGGCGCGGTCGATGTTGGCGAGGCCGCCCATCGGCAGCACGTCGGTGATGGGGCGGGCGTGGTCCGGTGAGGTCATCACGTCGAGCGGTGTGATGGTTCCGGCCGCCGCCATCCAGGTGTCGTTGTCCCGCAGCACCCGCAGGTCGTGGTCCGCGGTCGGCACGAGAAGGATCACCGCGAAGGTCCGGTTGTCGCCGCGGAAGGTGTTGAACCCCATGTACCCGAGGTCGCCGCGCGGGTTGAGCAACCACGGCCCGGTGAGGTGCTCGGCGCCGGGGGCGAGGGCGAAGTAGCGGCAGTAGTAGATCGCGCCGCACTCGCTGGGCTTGGCTGCGGCTCGTGGCCAGCCCGGCGGGCAGCGGTACCGGCCGAGCGCGTCGACCACGACGTCCGCGGCGATCTCCTGCCCGTCGTCGAGGTGCAACCCGCGCGCACCGGGCACCAGACAGGTGACCTGCCTGCCCGCGATGAGCCGCACGCCGGGTTCGGCCACCGCCGCGCGGCGCAGGGCCCACTCGATCATCGGGCGGCGCACCCAGAGGTAGACCAGGTCCTCGTCGCCGGGCTGCCGCGGGCCCGACAGCTTCGCGGCCACGTCCTGCTCCTCGGCGCCCGCGTCGAGGAGCGCGGCGATCACGTCCGGAGCGAGTTCACGCAGGACCTTGCGGCCTCGCGGCAGGAAGGTGTGCGGCTGCTGGAAGTGCGGAATGCCCTTGCGCACGACGTCGAACGCGTCCTCCGGGCCGTCCTGCGCCGTCACGTGGTCGCGCTCGACCACTACGGCCGAGTGCCCGGCACGTGCCACCGTCAGGCCGGCGGCCAGCCCGGCCACACCACCCCCGGCGATCGCGAACCGCATCCGTTCAGGCTAGGCACGCGGCCGTTCGGAGGACAGGGTCGTCGGACCTGTCAGTCCGGAGTGGACGGCAGTGGCTGAGTGTCGAGGGCGCGGAAGCGGTCGAGGAGTTCCTTCTCGCGCGCGGATTCCGAGCGAATCGCACACGGTGCTGGGGTTGCCCAGGCTCGTGCATGGCCACAGCCCTGCACGGCAGTGGAACTCCCGGTCGAACCCAACCTCGGTCACGTTCGACACAGCGAGCCGAGCAATCTGGGCTGGCAGCTCTGCCACGCTTCCCCGCGCGTTTCCTCCTGGCGCAACGCGCGAACCCCCGATTTGGTTCCTGCACTGTCCACAGCCTAGCCGAGGACCGATAGTGCCAGGTCAGAGGCTTGCGCGCCTGTGGATAACTCGAGATCAAGCCAGCGTGATCAGCCCAGCAGCGTGTAGTTGAGCTCCTCGCACACCCGCGCCAACGGCAGGTCGAGCCCTGGATGGTCGAGCGGCAGCAGCACGTCCGGGGCGGCCGGTAACCCGGAGGCACCGGGCGGGTCCCACAGGCAGATCGCCGGGTCCCCGGAGTCCATCGACGACCGGTACCAGAGCCCGTCCAACTCCGGATAAGCCGCCCGGATGGCCCGCGACCAGGCCTGCGTCACGATCTTCGGCCCCGTGGAGATCTCCTGCGACGCACCGACCCGAGTGGGCCACAGGCCGCCCAGATCGAGCAGGCGGAGGGTGCGGCGCGGCCGAAGCACGACGAGGAACGGGCTGCGGGTGCGCCGGTCGACGATCGAGGTGGCCTGGAAGACCTCGGCGATCGACGTGCGCACGGACAGACCGAAGTAGAGGACGCCGTTCTCGTGGTCCTGGACCGGGGAGCCGTCTTCGGCTGGAAGCTGGGCGTCGAAGCGGGCGTGCGGGAGCGGGCCCGTGTAGCGGAACGTGTTCCAGCGCTGGGGGTGGGAGCCCTTGGCCGTGAACACGCGGACCAGGCGGGTGGCGCGGTGTACGGCCACCACGTCCTCGGTGCGGCGCAGGTGCGCTTGCAGCACGGCAGGGGCAGGTGGCTGCGGAAGCCGTGACATTCGGGTCCTGTCGGGTGTTCGGGAGCGCTCAGGCAGGGGTGCCGAGCACGGAGGCCAGGTCGGCGACGTGGCGCGGGTCCCCTCCGGCGAGGAGCCACTCGCGCGGGGTCGCGGGCTTGCCGTCTACGGGCAGGTCCTCCTGGGGGGTGGTCATGAACGCGGCGACTACCAGTGCCGGTTGGTCTGACGGGATCGCCGCCAGAACGGTTTCCAGGCCTGGGAGAACGCCGCTGCCCGCGAACTGCCACGCGGGCAGGCGCCAGCTGCCGCGGTCCTTCCAGCCGACGAGCCTGCCCACGCCGAGCCGGTGGCGGATGCGGCTCGTGTCGACCTGGAGCTGGCGTGCGGCGTCGGCGACGGTGAGGGCGGAGTCGCGCAACACGGCGTGGGCGACGACGGTGCGGGTGCGGGGCTTGGCGTCACCGGCGCCCGCCGGCGACAGGTCCAGGCCCACGTCGGTGAGCGCGGACTGCTGGTCCGGCGTGAAGTAGCTGGCTGGTTCCGGGTGCGGTGGAGCGAGCCTTCGTGCCGCGTCGGTCACGAGTGCCAGGAACTCGTCGGGGCTCACCTGCAGGCCGGCCTTGGCCAGCACCGTCTCCAGTGCGGGACTCATGCGCACAGAGTATCTCGCGCGTGCGCATTTGTGCGCCCTACCAACGGCCCAATACGAGAACGTCTACGTTGTGCGCTCACGCAACGACGCTACGTGAGTTTTCGGGTTCTGAGCAGTGACGTGGGCCTCACGCCCGGCGCACGAGACCGCCGTCGAGCTGCTTCAACCGGAAGCTGAACAGCACCAGCACGACGCCCCACAGGATCGCGAACACGCCGATGGTGATCACGAACGCCAGCGCGCCCGCGGTCGGGTTCACGACCAGGATGATGCCGAGCAGCACCGTCAGCACGCCGGTGACGACGTAGAACCACTCGTTCGTCATCACCTTGCGCAGGCGGATGGCGTCGACGATCTGCAGCACGCCGGTGACCAGCGCCCACGCCGCGATCAGGAGCAGCAGTGCGGTCGCGGTGATGCCCGGCCAGAACAACGCGATCAAGCCGGTGACCAGGCCGAGCGCGCCGATGAGGCCGAGTGCCCAGCGGGCCGGCCACTCCTTGTGGGTCAGTGTCAGGTACAGCATCATCGCGCCGTCGACGAACGCGTAGGCGCCCCACAGGATGATCAGGGCGATCAAGGTGAGGCCCGGCCAGACGAGGGCGGCCACGCCGAACAGGACAGCGAACACTCCGCGCACCGTGAAGAGCCACCAGCGTTGCATGGCCCAGATCGTCTCGGCTGTCGTTCGGGTCGGCAACCTGAGACCCTCGTTCGGTGCTGATCCGAGTGGCTGACTGGGAGCGCATCCGGTCCGGTGAGGTCACGTTGCAGTTCCGGCGGTGGAAACGGCCGACGGTGCGGGCCGGCGGGACCTTGCGGACGTCGTTGGGCGTGCTGGCGATCGACGCGGTGGACGTCGTGTCGAGGGTGACGCGTGCCGAGGCGAATGCCGCCGGGTTTCCGACCGTGGTCGCTTTGATGTCCTCAGTGGACGGTCGGGAGGGCTCGCTTTACCGGATTCGCTTGCGGTTCGTGGGTGAAGATCCACGGATCGCGCTGCGTTCGTCGTCCGATGTGGACGGATTGGAGCTGTCCGACGCGGCGGTGGCGTTGCTGCGGTTGATCGCTGCGCACCCCGGCGTGCGGGCGGCGGATCTGGCCGCGTCTGTGGGGCGCGAAAAGCTGCCCTTCAAAGCGGATGTGCGCAAGCTCAAGGCTCGCGGGCTCACCGAGTCACTTGAGGTGGGCTATCGCCTCTCCCCGCGGGGAGAGGCGTACCTGCGTTCGTTGGATTCCTAGCCCTGGCCCGTGATGATCGACACCGCGAGGTCCTGCGTCTGCTCACTGACCTCCGCGATCTGGAACCCGCGCGCCTGTGCGTGCGCGACCAGCTCCGGCTCCGGCGGCAGGCCGTACTTGCGCAGGTAGTGCGGCACGGCGCCGGCCCAGATCCAGGTGCCGTCGGTGCGGAAGTTGAGCGGTACGTCCTGCTCGCCGCTCTGCGAGAACTCGTCCATGTCGTAGCTGCGCGCGGCCAGCACGACCGGCGCCGACTCGAGGTAGGTCAGCAGGCTGTCGACCAGCTGCGGGTCGATCGGCTGCCGGTTGACGATGATGCGGCCCTCGTCGTTCTTGCCGTCGTACACCCTCGCCGTGCGCAGCTCGCCGGACTGCTGTTGCTGCTGGTCCGCCGGCGGGACCTGGTACTCCTGCTGCGCTGCCGGCTCGGGTTCGGGCGCGGGCAGCGGCGGCAGGCCGACGCGCTGGCGCCACCAGTCCGGGATGAGCCGGTCCGGGCGGGGGAACGTCTGCAGCTCGTCGCGGAAACCGATGGGCGGCGGCATGTTGCGCCACCGCGGCTCGTCCTCGGCGTTGAAATCGACCGTGAACGCCGCCGGCGCCTCGATCTCGTAGGTCGCGCTCAGCCACGTGCCGCGGTCCGCGTGGTACATGCCCGCGCGCAGCTGCCCGAACATCTGCACGACGTCCATCGGCGGACGCACCGGCCGCAGCTGCCCGTCCGGACCCGCGAACGCCAGGTCGACCTCGATGTGCCGCCCGGCCGCGCGGTACTCGGCCCGGATGCGCTGCCAGCCCTGCGGTACGGCCGGCAGCATGGCGCGGCCGATCTGCCGCACCAGCTGCTGCTGGTCCTGTTCGCTCAGCGGTGTCGCTGGCTGGCTCATGTGCTCCTCGCCCCTCTCCCCGAAAACGCCCGCTGATCTTATCGGGCCGACGCTGTGCGCGCGGGCCGGTCGGTCAGTCGTGGCCGTTCACACAGATCTGATGGGCCGGGGAGCGCCGCGGTTCCGGTTGCCGGAGCGCGGACTCGCGATGGTCAGGCGCCGGATTCGTTCGACTGCGCCTCGTCCAGCTTCTCGCGCAACCAGTCGGGGGTGTGCTCGTCCGAACGCGGGAAGAACTCGAAGTCGAGCTCGTACGCGCTCGGCTTGAGCGGTGGCACGAACGTCGGCTCGCCGTCGTAGTCGTAGTCGATCTGGTAGCGCCCCGGAGGCTCCAGGGTGAGGGTGCTGGTGAACCAGGTGCCCCTGTCCTGTTCGTACATCCCGTTGCGCAGTTCGCGCATCTTGCGCAGCGCCGAGGTCGGGGTCGGCGTGCGCTGCTCGGTGCCGGACGAGTCGGTGACGATGAACGTGGCCGTGTCGACGCCGTAGGTGGAGCGGAACGAGAGGTTCGCCCGTTGCCACCCCGCGGGGAGCTTGGCCAGGAGCATACCGCCCACCTCACGCACGAGCTCTTCCTGCTCCGGCGGGCTCAGCGGTGCTGGTTCCGTCATCAGATGTCCTCACTCGGCGATCGGTCGGTCGGCTGGAGGTTACCCAGATCGTCCATCACGTCTTCCGGGGCGGGATGTTGTTGTAGACGATTTCGTCCGCCAGCACGCCGTCCACCCAGTACCTCGCGGTGATGTACTCCGGCGTCTTGTTGCTGCCGGACGGGTAGTCCATCTCCACCTCGACGTTCAGGGTGGGCCTGGGGTCGCGGCTGAGGATCTCTCCCCAGTGCTCTTCGAGCGCGCGGTAGTTGTCCGCGAAGGTGCTGCCGGGCTGGCGCTGGTTCAGGGACTCCAGCATCGGCACCATGTTGACGTACTCGCCGGGTCCGTCGAACTCGGTGCCCGCGAGGTGGCCGCCGTTCCAGCCGACGTCCTCGAACAGCTGGACCTCGTGAGGTTCCGGGTCGCGTCCGTGCTGCTCCCGGAAGTTCTTGATGGTCTCCTCGTTGTGCTTGCGGTACTCGTCGCGGCCCTCGTGACCGACAGGGCCCTGGTCCGGGCTGCGCCGCGCGTCGTCCGAGCCGGTGTGGACGAGCTCGCCCTCCATCCTGGACGTGCGGGCCTCGGCGTCGGTGTGGAAGTGGTAGACGCTGCCGGCCTGGCCGGTGACGTGGTAGGTGGCGTTCGGGAACGGCTGCCTGCTGTCCGGCCGCCAGTTGCCCTTCTCGCCCGAGGTCGTGTGGACCTCCACGATCCGGCCGGTGTCGTCGGTGATGAACGTGCCGCGCTCCCGGCCCGCCCTGTCCGTCACCTCGTAACGGGTGTTCGGCTCCAGCACGCTCGGCGTGCCGTCGGGCTCGCGACCGAACGGCTTGCTCTTGAGCGGGGCGTCCGGGCTGTTCGCGTCGATGGTGATCTTCGGACGCGGATCCGGATCGGGTTCGGACCCGTCGCGCGAGGTGTCCGCGTCGTCGGCCGCGCGGTCGCGGGCGTCGGTCGGGTCGAGGTCCTTGTCCTTGTCGTGCGTGCCGGGCGCGAAGCCGTCGTCGCCCGCCTTGGACTTCGAACCGTCCGGGTAGTGGGTCTCCCACTCGCCGTTGGGCGGGATCTTGGGCTGGCGCGTGCCGTCCGGGCGGATCTCGGGGTCGCTGGTGAAAACGCGGCCGTGGCTGTCGGTCCAGGCGGGCTTGGTCGGGGCCAGGACCGGGGCGTCGAGGTGCCGGGAGAGCTGCTGGGCGAAGTCGTTGCTGGCGGCGTCGCAGCCGATCAGGCGAACGGGCCTGCTGCCGTCGTAGCCCGCGCGGCGAAGCATGTCCGCGTACTCGGCCGGGGTGTAGTCGTGGCCGCCGATGCGGGCTCTGCCGTCCGGGGTGATGTGGACGTCCGCGGTGAAGTAGCGCGGGTCGTTGGGGACCCTGTGGGGCAGGTCGCCCATGTCCGTGTCGCCACCGTGGTGGGAGACGCCGGCCGGGGTGCTTTCGGCGTGGCGGGCGTGCGCCTCTTCCGGGCTGGGGCGGTCCGCGGGCGGGGCGTCCGGGTCGTGGCTGTTGGGGTTGTTCGGGTCGCTGTCGTGCGGCTTGTCCGGCGCGTTGTCGCGCGGCTTGTCGGCGTCCGGGCCGTGGTTGGGTGCGTCCGGCTTGTGCGGCGCGTCGGTGTCCGGGCGGTGCGGAGGTGCTGCCGTGTCGGTGCCGCGGGAGCGGGGGCCGTCCGCGCTTTGCGGGCTGTGCGGACGTGAGCCGTCTGGGCGCGTGCCGTCTGGGCGCGTGCCGTCTGGGCGCGTGCCGTCGGGCCGGGTGCCGTCGGGCCGGGTGCCGTCCGGACGCGTGCCGTCTGGGCGGTTGCCGGGGCCGCTGCCGTCGGGACGCGACGGGGCGTCGGGGCGGTGGGGAGCATCCGGGCGCGACGGCGAGTTGGGTCCGTGCGGCGTGTTCGGGCTGTGGGGTGCGTTGGGGCCACCGTGGGGAGCGTTCGGCCCGTGTGGAGCGTTCGGTGCGTCGGGACGCGACGACGGCGTGTTGGGTCCGCCATGCGGTGCGTCGGGACGCGACGGCGCGTGTGGCGCGTCAGGTCGCGACGACGGCGCGGTGGTGCCGGCGTGTGGTGCATCAGGACGCGACGGACCGCCATATGACGCGTCGGGGCGGGACGGCGTGTTCGGGCCGTGTGGTGCGTCGGGGCGCGATGGCGCGTTGGGTCCGCCGTGCGGTGCGTCGGGGCGCGACGGTGCGTTGGGACCGCCGTGCGGGGCGTCAGGACGCGACGGTGCGTTGGGTCCGCTGTGTGGTGCGTCCGGACGAGAGTTGGGCGCGGTCGGGCCGCCGTGTGGAGCGTTGGGGTTGTGCGGTGTGTTCGGTCCGTGTGGTGCGTCTGGGCGTGACGGGGCGTGTGGCGTGTCCGGTCGGGACGGTGCGGACGGGCCACTGTGCGGTGCGTCGGGACGCGTTGGTGCGGACGGGCCGTTGTGTGGAGCGCCAGGACCGCCGTGGGGTGCGCTGGGACCGCCATGAGGTGCACCGGGACCCCCGTGGGGTGCGCCGGGTCCGCCGTGCGGAGTGCTGGGTCCGCCGTGGGGTGCGCTGGGACCGCTGTGGGGCGCGTTAGGACCGCCGTGGGGAGCGCCTGGGGTGGTGTGGGGTGCGCTGGGGCGGGTGTTTGGCGCTTCTGGGCGCGAGGACGGGGCGTTGGGGGCGTCCGTGCGGGCCGAAGGTGCCGATGGGGTGTTGGGGGTGTGGGGTGCGTTCGGAGCCGTTGGGGTGGACGGCTGGCGCATCGGGGTGTCGGTGCGGGGTGCGGACGGGGAGTTCGGGGCGCCGGTGGACGGAGCGTGTGGGGTTCCTGCCGACGGGGTGTTGGTCGGCGTGGATGGTGCTGCCGGGGTGTGTGGGGGCGCGGCGGAGGGGGCCGTTGCGCGGCTTGGTGGGGTTGCGCCTGCGTCTGGGCGGGCGGCGTTCGGGGTGCCCGCTGAGGGAGCGCCTGCGGACGGGGCGTGGGGCATTCCGCCGGTTGGGGCGGAGGGGGAGTGCGGCATGCCGCCTGACGGCATTCCGCTTGAGGGGGCGGAAGGCATTGAGGGTGCCGAAGGTGTCGAGGGCATCGACGGGGACGATGGCATCGACGGCGGGCGTGGTGGGGCGTCTGCTCGGGAGGCCGACGTCGACATGTCCGGGGTGCGCGGGGCCGACGGGGCCGAAGGGGCCGACGGGGTGCTGGCGCCTGGGCTGCCTGGAGTGCCGGTCCAGCCCTGGCCGCCTGTGGACGGACGGCCTGCGGCTGGGGCGGCTGGGGCGTTGCCGGGGGCGTTCGGGGCGCCGCCCATCGGGCCCGCTTGGGACGGCGTCGAGGACGGGGAGGTGTCCGGGGTGCGCGGTGGGGCGGGGGCGTGGGGGACTTCCGCGCGGGTCGGGGCTTCTGGGGCCGAGACCGAGGACTGGGTGGTTTGGCCTGTGTTGCGGGCCGGGGACGGGGTGTCCGGAGTGGAGGACGGGCCCGTGTGCGGGGTGCCGGGGGACGTCGGGGAGCTGTCCGGGGTGCGCGACGACGGGGAGCTGTCCGGAGTGCGTGACGGCGCGTCCGGCGTCGAGGAGTTGTCGGGCGTGCGCGACGGGGACGAGCTGTCCGGGGTCCTGGAAGGGGAGTCCGGGGTGCTGTCGGGCGTCCGGGAAGGCGACGGGGCGGACGACGGCGACGAGCTGTCCGGTGTTCGGGACGGGCTTGGCGCGTCCGGCGTCGACGAAGTCGAAGAAGAAGAGGGCGACGACGAGGAAGGCGAAGAGGAAGAAGGCGAGCTGTCCGGAGTGGACGAAGGCGAGCTGTCCGGCGACGAAGGTGACGAAGGTGACGAGTCCGGCGACGACGGAGAAGAAGGCGAGCCGCCCGAAGGCGAGAGGTCCGGGGTGTCGGTGCGGTGGAACAGACCGCCGGGCTTGATGGACTTCGTGGAGATCACGTCGAGACCGGTGACCTTGCCGACCAGCTTGCCGACGACCTTCATGATCTTGGTGAAGATCTCGACCAGCTTGCCCAGCATGGGCGAGACCTTCTTGATGGTCTTGATGAGCTTCTGGATCAGCTCGCCGATCCTGGTCGCCCACTTCGAGATCGCGGTCACGGCCTGCGCCACGATCACCGGCGTGCCGAAGCCCAGCGTGAAGACGGCCTCCAGCACCCACGTGATCAGCTTCGCGACCAGGTCCGCGATCAGGTCGCGCACCATCTCGCGCACGAACCCGACGACCATGCCCATCACGCCGACGACGGTGCCGACCGAACCCGCGGTGGAAGCGGCACCGGACAGGGCGTCCAGCTGTTCGCCGGCGGCCTTGCGGTACGCGTCCGCGGCGGCGCCGGTCCACTCCGACGTGGCGTCGACGGCGGCCTTGTAGTCGGCCGTGACCTTGCCCAGCTCGGTGGAGACGTTGCCCCACGTCGTGGAGTACGACTGGATCACCGGCGGGTCGCCCGCCAGCCAGTCCAGCGCCTCCTTGAGCGGCTGCATGTGCTCCATCAGGAACGACGCCGCGGACGACAACAAAGTGCCGAACGGGTCGATCGCCATCGACGCGGCGTCGGCGACCAGGCCGACCACGCCGAGGCCGCCCTCGATCCAGTTGCCCTCGGAGATGCCCTTGTAGGCGTCCACCGCGGAGTCGGCGATGTGGAAGCCGGTCGCCCAGCCGTTGTCACCGGTGCCGGCGTTGAAGAAACCGGAAGGCTCGGCGGGAGCCTTTGCCACCAACGGGTTCGGTGAGGACATCAGGCGCCGCCCTTCAAGGTCTTGGCGATCTGGTCCTCGACCTCTTGGTAGTCCTTCGCCGTGTCGGCGACCTTCTTCGCGGTGGAGTCCATCGCCTCGGCGACGCCCTTCAACGCGTCCATGCCCCACTGCTCAACGGGGTCGAGCAGCATCCGGAACGGCTGGCAGATGATCCCGTACGCGTCAGTCGGCATCGACACGGTGTTCGCCGCGTCCACTGCCCCCTGCAACCGCCCGTGCAGGCCCTGCAGAGCCTTGGCGTGCGCTTCCAGCACGTCCGAGGTGACGTTGAAGCCGGTCATCGAACCCCCTCAAGTTCGTGCGGCGAACGGGACAGATCAGGTGAGCACGGACTCCCCGCCGAAGTCGTCGTCGTCATCTGACGGCGGACGGCGGCGCGCAGGAGGTGCGGGCGGTCGCGGCGGCGGAGGAGGCGCGTCGTCCTCCACCCGGAAGTTCATCTCGTTGCTGTCGTACGGCGTGCGGGCCGGCTCTTCGGCCGGCGGCGCCGGGAAGTTCTTCTTGGCCTCGTTGAACAGCACGTTCGCCGTCTCGTCCTGCGTGCCGATGGTCTCGGCCATGGCTTCCTGCAGGAGCTCGGGAATCCGCGACTGCGCGCGCTGCAGCAACTTCATGATCTCGCCGCTGATCTCGGACATCCGTCGTCCCGAGGCGGACTCGTTGATCACCAGGTTCTGCAGGATCCCGTTGGACCCCACGGTGATCTCGACAGCACCGTCCGAGGAGCGTTCGGAGATCGTCATCCCCTGCACGCGCGTCGCCATCTCCTGATAGCGGGCAGCGCGCTCCTGGATCTGCTGGTTCCAGTTCGCGAGCATCTGCTCGGACCCGGCGATGTCCTCGGGCACCCGAAAAACCCCTCCCACAGCGGCAGCGGACTCAAAGGATGACGCAGCCGGGCGTGATCCAGTTCCGTCGGCTCGGCAAATCGACCGCACAGACCAGCGGCGTTCCACTGAGTGGACCAGTGGAACGCCGCCCGGTCAGTGTTTGATGCCCTGCTTCGCAGATGGCGTCGAGATCGTCGAGAAGTCGCCATCCGGCCACCGCTTCGGGCCGAATCGCCTTCGGCGGTTGACCCGAAGGGACGTCCGGATGACCGACACGACCTCGATGTTTCAGTTCACGCCGAGCAGGTCGACGACGAAGATCAGCGTCTCGTTGGGCTTGATCACGCCGCCGGCGCCGCGCGCGCCGTAACCCAGGTGCGGCGGGATGACCAGCTTGCGCCGGCCGCCGACCTTCATGCCCTGGACGCCCTGGTCCCAGCCGGCGATGACCCGGCCGCCGCCGAGCGGGAACTGGAACGCCTCGCCGCGGTCCCAGGACGCGTCGAACTGCTCACCCGTCGAGTGCGAGACACCGACGTAGTGGACGGACACGAACTGGCCGGCCGTGGCCTCCGCACCCTCACCGACGGTGATGTCCTCGATCAGCAGGTCGGCGGGCGCCGGGCCGTCGTGCGGGTCGACCTCAGGCTTCGTGGGGGCCATCAGAACTTCCTCTCGGAACGGGATTGTTCGCCGTCGATCCAATCACGCGCGTGCGCACGCGGCCGAATGGCCTACGAAGACCAGCCCTAGCCCGTCTCGAAATTCTCTGTTGATCTGTAAACGACCCCGGCCCTGCACCGGGGGCACACAACAGAAGAAGGAGATGATCATGGCGGCAACCCTGCACCGCCTCCGGTCATGGCTCGGCGCGGCATTGGCAGCAGCGACGCTGTCGATGGCGTGCGTCAGCGTGGCCGAAGCAGCTCCGACCCCGGACGGCGAGGTCGGCACGCAGATCGTCGGCGGCCAGCGCGCGAGCACGTCCACCTACCCGTGGGTCGTCTACCTGGCGACCAGCAGCGGGTTCCAGTACTGCGGTGGCACGCTCGTCGCCCCGAACAAGGTCGTCACCGCCGCGCACTGCACCGAAGGCGACTCACCCTCCGCGGTCCGCGTGGTGGCCGGCCGTGACGACAAGAACTCCACCGCGGGCACCGTCGCCCGCGTCACGAAGATCTGGATCCACCCCAGCTACACCGACGTGACCCGCGGCTACGACGTCTCGGTGCTCACGCTCGACCGCAACCTGTCGCAGACTCCGATCAAGTTCGCGACCAGCGCGGACAGCGCGCTGTACGCCCCAGGCACCAGCTCGACGATCCTCGGCTGGGGCACCACGAGCTCCGGTGGCTCGGCCTCGCGCTACCTGCTCAGGGCCACCGTGCCGCTGACCAGCAACTCCAGCTGCACCAGCTCGTACGGCGGCGACTTCAACGCCACGCACATGGTGTGCGCCGGCTACGCGCAGGGCGGCACCGACACCTGCCAGGGCGACTCCGGTGGCCCGCTCGTGGCGGGCGGCAAGCTGATCGGCATCACGTCGTGGGGCGAGGGGTGCGCGGCCGCGGGCTACCCCGGCGTCTACGCCCGCGTCTCCACCTACGCGACGCAGATCCAGGCACAGCTGTAGAACAACGGCCGGGAAGGGCGCGCAACCCTTCCCGGCCTTGTTTACGTCCTGGAGGCATGAACGGCAGAAAGCTGTTGGCCGGTGCCGCCGTGCTGGCCCTCGCCGGAGTGTGTGTGAGCTCCGCGGTGCGGGACGAAACCCCCGTGCCACCACCGATCGTGGACTACGGGCCGGTGCGCCTGGTCGCGTTCGACTCGTGCGACAACGCACTGACCGAACTGCGCCGAGCCATGGCCCCGTACGTCAGCGCGTACGGCCTCGGGGGCAACGCGCGCATCTTCGCCGCCGAAGGCATGGCCACCGACTCGAACGCGGCCGGCAACGCGCAGAAGAGCATGCCGCAGGCCGCCACGCCGCCCGCGCAGCAGCAGGAGCACTCGACGACGAACGTCCACGAGCAGGGTGTCGACGAGCCCGACATCGTGAAGACGGACGGAAAACGCGTCGTCTCCATCGCGGACGGCAAGCTGCGCGTGGTCGACGTCGCGAGCAGGACCGTCTCCGGCACGCTCGACCTGGGCAACAACCGTTACGCCACGCAGCTCCTCGTCGCCGGCGACCGCGCGCTCGTCGTCACCAACGGCTCCAGCGTGATCTACGACCGCCCGGTGCCGCAGGGCAAGCCGATCATGCCGGAGCTGTACGCGGGCACCGAGCTGATCCTCGTGGATCTCAAGGCGCTCAAGGAGATCGGCAGCCTCAAGACCGACGGCCTCTACCTCGACGCCCGTCAGATCGGCAACACCGCGCGCGTCGTCGTCCGGTCCCAGCCGCGCATGCCGTGGGTCTACCCGGACCAGACGACCAACGAAGCAGGATCCTTGCGCCGCAACAAGGAGATCCTGCAGAGCGAGCCGATCACGTCCTGGCTCCCGCAGTACGAACTGAACGAGAACGGCGCCAAGTCCAGCGGAACCCTGGTCGACTGCGCGAACGTCAGCCACCCGGTCGTGCACTCCGCGACGTCGATGCTGACCGTGCTCACGTTCGAGCTCTCCGGCCAGCTCGGCACCGGCCAGCCGGTCTCGATCGTGGCCGACGGCGACACCGTCTACGGCACCGAGCGCAACCTCTACGTCGCCGACGACCACCGCTTGACGCCCGAACTTCCCGGCAGGCAACCGGTTCAGCGTCCTGTCACGACGGCGATCCACCAGTTCGACATCAGCCAGGCCGGGCCGCCCAAGCACGTCGCGTCCGGTGACGTCGGTGGCACGCTGCTGAACCAGTACTCGTTGTCCGAACACGACGGCATCCTCCGCGTCGCCACCACCACGGGCACCGAGACCCGTTGCTGCTGGCGCATGCCTTCAGACGTCGTGCCGAACCAGGCCCCTGCGCCGCCTTCGGAGAGCTTCGTCACGACCTTGCGCCGCGACGGCAACAAGCTGGCCAAGGTCGGTGAGATCGGCGGACTGGGCAAGGGTGAGCGCATCTACAGCGTCCGGTTCATCGGCAAGATGGGCTACGTGGTCACGTTCCGCCAGACCGACCCGCTGTACACATTGGACCTGAGCAATCCCGCGCAGCCCAAGGTGACGGGAGAGCTGAAGATCACCGGCTACTCCGCCTACCTGCACCCCGCGGGCGACGGCAAGCTGATCGGCGTGGGCCAGGAGGCGACCGAGCAGGGCCGCGCGACCGGCACACAGGTCTCGCTGTTCGACGTGAGCAACCCCGCGTCACCGCAACGGCTCGCGCAGCACCACCTGCCGGGCACCAGCTCCGAGGCCCAGTTCGACCCGCACGCTTTCCTCTACTGGCCGCAGGACGGCACGCTGGTGATCCCGGTGTCGAACTACAAGACGGCCCCGGAGATCAGCTCGCTGGTGCTGCGGATCGAGGGCAACCAGATGCGCGAAGCCGGCAAGATCGTCGAGCCGCAGAACACCAACTTCGGCGGCGCCAGGCGGACGATCGTGATCGGCGACCAGCTGTGGTCGATCTCGACGAACGGCGTGCAGATCAACGCGCGGAACGGCCTGGCCCAGCAGGCCTGGCTGCCGTTCTAGGCTCCGACGCGGTCTCCGTTGAGCAGGCGGTGCGACAACACCGTGCCGCCTGCCATCGCCGCCGGGATCACGATCATCGCGGCCAGCGGGATCAGGCACAGCAGGTAGGCGGGCACGGCGAACCCGAGCACCATCGCACGCCGGGTCGCGAGGATCTGCCGGCGCTGCTTGAACGACCTGCCGCGCCGCGTGAACGGGATGCCGGTGAGCTCGATCCCGAGCAGGTACCCGTTGATGCACACGGCCAGAACGGGCACCAGCGTCTGCCCGACGATCGGGATGAACCCGCAGAAGAACAACGGGATCGCGAACAGGATCGACACGCTGACCAGCAGCAACGTGCTGCGCAACCCGACCAGGAACCCGCGCCACCAGCCGACCTGCTCCGCCTCGGGCACGCCGCCGAGCTCGTCCTCGACCTCCTCGGCGATGTACTCGTAGAACGGGCCGCCGATCATGATCGTGATCGCGGTGAACAGCAGCACGCTCAAGCCGAGGATGCCCGCGATCACCGAGATGCCGACCGCGACCTCGACGACGTTGCGCCAGGTCTCGCTCCACGAGTCGGCGAACCCCGTCAGCCAGCCCGCGATCGAGTCGATGTGCATGATCAGCAGCACCCAGCCGGTGATCATCAACGCGGCGGTGATCACCGCGGGCAGGGCCCCGACGAGCACGCGCTTGGGTGAGCTGAACACCAGCCTGAACCCGCGCAGCAACAGTCCGACGCCCGCACCGAAATCCTTGATCACGCGCGCAGAATAGTCGGTTCGAACCGGACGGTCCCCGGACACGTGTTGTGTGAGGGACCTTCGGGACCCATTTGAGATGCGGGAAAGCACGAAACCGCTCGACCGGGCATGATCGATCGGCCTAGCCCGGATGGCGGTTCTTGCACACCCGAACCCGCTGCCACCATGCGAGCTGATTGCGGGAGGCGTTGAGGTTGAGCACACCAGCTAAGAACGCCGTCGTCGTCCCGGACGGGCCGCTGCCGATGCTGCCGCCCGCCATCTGGGAGTCGAAGGAAGTGCAGGACGCGGTCGCCGCGGAGTCACCCGGCGCCGTGGTCGCCATCGCGCGCAAGGCGCACGGGTTGCGGCAGGACGAACTGGGCACGCTGGCCGGGTTCTCCCAGTCGGCGATCTCCCGCCTGGAGGCCGGCAGCAACATCGCCTACGACATGCGCGTGCTCAGGACGTTGCAACGGCTGCTCGGCATCCCCGCCCACCTGCTCGGGCTCACGGACCGCACCGTGCCGATGCGCTCGGGCGAGGCGCGGCGGCTCGCGGCCGGGGTGCCGGAGTTCGCCGGGCTCGACGGCGTGGCGAAAGACCTGGTCGTGGGCATGGAGGGCAAGGCGCTGATGGCGTTGTGCGCCTCTGCGGTCTTCGGCGCGGTGAACGGCAACGGCGCCATGGCCGACGACGCCGTGAGCCAGCTGCTCGTGCTGCGCCGGATCGTCAACGACGCGCACAACTGGCGTGGCACCGGTGCGCTCATGCCCGCCGTGCGCAGCATGTACGACTTCATCGACGTGCTGCGTCGTAACGCACGCGGTGACGTGAGGCGCAGGCTCCTCGGCACTGGTGCGATGTACGCGGAGTTCTACGGCTGGCTGCACGAGGAGGTCGGCGACCTGCGCAACGCGGCCGTGTGGACGTCCAGGGCGCTCGAACAGGGACAGGCCGCGGACGACCGGGACGTCGTCGCGTACTGCTACGTGCGGATGAGCCAGCTCGCCGAGGTCGAAGGCGACGACGACCGCGTCATCGGCCTGGCGCGCGCCGCCCAGCGCGAGACGGGGCTGAGCCCGATCGTGCGCGCGATGGCGTTGCGGCAGGAGGCACGCGGGCTCGCTAGGGCCGGTCAGGACGCGTGCATGCCGCGGTTCGACCTCGCGCAGACGCTGGTGCTGAGCGCGGAACGGCCGCAGACCGACGAGTACTCCATCGGCTACTGCTTCAGCGACCTGCACGTGTCGATGCAACGCGCCGCGAGCATGGTCGACCTCGCCGACCACCGCCGGGCCATCAACGCGTACTCGGACCTCATGCCGCGGTGGGGCGCCATCTGCCAGTGGGAGCAGGGCGTGCACACGGCCAGGCTCGCCTACGCGCACGCCGCCAACGGTGACGTCGAGCGGGCCGTCGACTACGGGTTCGCGGCACTGGACCTGGCCCGCGCGACGGGATCGCAGCTGATCGTGAACGAGCTGGACAGGCTCGACCCGTGGAACGAGACGCCCGCGATCGCCGCGCTGGCCGCCGAGGTCACCCAGCTGAGGTAATGCCGTATGCGAGTTCCGCATACGCGACCCGCAATTGGTATGTAACCCTCCCAATTGCGGGTCTGACATCGCACGATCTATGACGTGATCGACCTAGCCGAACGAACGCCGCGCTCGGACGAGGTCAGTTCCGAGATGTTCTGCGCGGCCGTGGCACAGCAGAACTCGGGCCCGTATCGGCTCAAGTTCTACGCGACCACGCACGCCGTCGTGTGTGTGGTGGACGACGCCGAGGTGAAGGCATGAGCATTCAGGAACGAACGGAAGCGCGCATGCCCGTGTTGCTGGTCCGCAAGCGTGCGGGTGTCGTAGGCGAGACACAACGCACGTGTCACCTCGTACCCATGCCCGACGACGACCACACGCCGCTCGCGCTGACCGCGTACTGCGGCGAGCTCATCCACCGCGGTGAGGCCGAACTGCTCGCCCAGCCGTCCGGCATGCCGTGCGTCGGCTGCTTGTTTCGCGTTCCGATGCCACGCAGCGGAGAACTGAGCGGCAACGACTGGTAACGCGAGATCCCGGTCGGGCCACAGACTCGTAAAGCTCCACCGGAACGGTCCACCCGGACGATCACGATGGCTACCTTTGGCGGCATGAGGATCCTGGCGGGGCTGGTCGCACTTCTCCTCGTGCTGACGGGATGCGGCAGCGACGGCGAGGACCGCTTCGCCCGTCCCGGCGCGCCCAAGCAGTCGCCGAGCGGGAAGTTCGTCGCGCACGCCGAGAGCGCGAGCGAGGTGCGGGTGGTCGACCGCAACGGCGGTGACGTGTTCCGCAAGTCCTACGAGTACGCCACGAGCTCGCGCGCCGACGGCATCGGCGTGGTGTGGTCGTCCACCAAGGACCAGCTGTGGGTGCTCGTGCCCGGCGACACCAGCGAACGCATCGAGGCCGGGCCGGACGGCGTGTGGACGGCGACCCAGGCCGAGCTACCCGGGGAGATCACGCGGCTCGGGTGAGGCGTCCTGCTCGCCCTGCTCCAGCCGGCGGCCGCGCTCCAGTTCCGCGTCGAGTTCGGCGCCCAGCAGCACGGCGATGTTGGAGATCCACAGCCACACCAGGAAGACGATCACGCCACCGAGCGAGCCGTAGGTCTTGTTGTACGACGCGAAGTTCGCCACGTAGATCGCGAACCCGACGGTCGCCAGCGCCCACAGCACGATGGCGAGCAGACTGCCCGGTGTGACCCAGCGGAAGCCCGGCTGCCGCACGTTCGGCGCCGCCCAGTAGAGCACCGCGAACGCGAGCGACACGAGCAGCAGGATGACCGGCCACTTCGCGACGTCCCACACGGTGACGACTTTGTCGCCGAGCCCGATCCAGTTGCCGACGGTGTCCGCGACCCCGCCGGTCAGCACGAGTGCGCCCAACGTGAGCGACACCAGCACCACGGAGCCCAGCGTCAGCACGAGCCGTAGCGGCACTGTCTTCCAGAACGGGCGGCCTTCTTCTACGTCGTACACGGCGTTGCACGCGCGCATGAACGCGCCGAGGTAGCCCGACGCGGTCCACAGGGCGGTCAGCAGGCCGATGATGCCGAGCAACCCGGCGGCGGACTGACCCTTCTGCAGCTCTTCGACGGAGGACTTGATCAGGTCGCCGGCCTGGCCTGGTGCGACCTGGTCGACGTACTTCATCAACTCCTGCGTCGTCGAGTCGCCGAGCAACGCCAGCGCGGACGTGAGCACGATGAGGCCGGGGAACAACGACAGCACCGCGTAGTAGGTGAGCGCTGCTGCCCAGTCCGTCAGGTTGTCGTCGTTGAACTCTTTGACTGTCCGTTTGAGAACGCCCCACCAAGCGCTCTTGGGCAACTTGGTGGGGCGGTCGATCGTCTTACCTGCGGGCACGGCGCCAGCTCCACGAACGGCTGCTGGAGCCGATTCCGGCGAGGTGCAGGGCGAGAAGCAGTAATCCGAGCACCACGAGCGTGTTGACGGTGATCACGTCACCGAGCGCTACCTTCGCGAGGTCGAGGATCAGCGCGAGGCCGAACGCCACTGCGGCAATGATGGCCATCATGGTGCCACCTCCTGTCTGGTGACCTGCGGATACCCACTTCGTTAGCCGGGAATCACACCGTTCGGAGCAATGGTCGTGTCATGATCCGCGCTATGAACGTCCAGCGGTGGCAGGCGGCCGCGGTTCCGTGGTGGGTGACCAAGGTCGGGCTCGTCGGTGGCTGGATCCTCGCCTTCTACTTCGCCTCTTCAGCGAACGACGTGCCGTGCACCACTGCTCAGCCGTGCACCCCGGATCCGTTGTTCTCGCTGGCTGTGGTGCCGTTGCTGGCCACGCCCCTGCTGTTGTTGTTCGGCCGTGTGCTCACCGGGTGTGCGATGGGCGTGGCGTTCGGTGCGCTCGACATCGTGCTCGACAGCAGTGCGGCGGCCAACGTCTCGTTTGGTCTGCACGCCGCTGCGTGTGCGGTGGTCGCGGCGTGGACCATCAGGTCGCGCGCGGACCAGCACGCGGCGGCGGGGGCGACCGTTGTTTCGTTGCCGGACATGCCACCGCCACGCGGTGTTCTGCGCATCATCGCTGTGTTGCTGGTGTTGTTCGGGTTCTTGACGTTCGTCCAGTACAGCCTCAGCAACGACGAGATCGAGCAGCACATCGCGAAGTCCAGCCGCGTCGAGGCCGAGGTCGTGGAGATCAAGGACTCCTACGAGGTGTGGGTGGAGCTCCCGGACCGGCAGCGCGCGTCGTTCCAGCCGCTCGCGCCGGAGACGTACCAGGTGGGCGACACGCTGCCGGTGCTCGCGGACGGGTCGTGGGTGCAGCTGGTGAACGAACCCGAGGACGTCACGTGGTGGCTGACGATCGGCGGCGCCGCGGTGTTCCTCGCGATCATGCTGGCCGCGCGTGAACGGCGGCGGCGCGCGTTGTGGACCGGCCCGGTGAAGGCGGTCCGGTTGCAGGCCCACCCGGTCGGGCCGCGCCGCATCCTGTTGCGGCACAACAAAGACGACATCGCGACGGTGACCACGATGGCCGACCTGGGGCTGGAGGAGCCGCTCTACCACGACACCGAGCAGTTCGGCCGGGTCTGGCGCGGTGAGGAGGACCCGCCGCTGCAGCTCGACCCGGTCGAGCTGATGGTCGCGGGGGAGTGGCACCACGGCGGGCAGGTCGCGTTGCTGGTCGAGGGTGAGGTCGTCGCGACCAGCACGCTCAGCAGGGTGCGCCCGCGGCACACCGTCCACAGTGCACACCTGCCGGGCGAACCGGTCACCGCGGGCACGCCGGTCGACTTCCCGCACGCGATGTGGCCGGGGGACCGGCGACGTGCGGAGGGCGTGATGCTGCTGCTCGGCGCGGCCGGGGCGTTGATCTTGCTGAAGTACTACCCGGACTTCATCGTCCTCGGCCTGATCGGCGTGCAGTGCGTGCTGTCGGCGGTGCCGCGGTTCCAGCCGTTGCTGCGGCTCGACCACGGCTCGATCGTGCTCTACACGGGCATCTGGACCTATCGGGTGCCGTGGGCGCAGCTGCACGGCGTGCGGCGCTCCGGCTCGCAGCTCATGCTCGCGTTCGGGCCGGCCGGTGACGTGCTCACCACGCCGCCGCTGCCGGACCACGAGGCGGGCGAGAAGCTGATGTGGGCGCGCGCCCGGTCGTTGATCGCCGACCACCCCGGTGAACGGGTGGGCCGCAAGCTCAACATCAGCGTGTTCATCGGGCTCGCCTACGTCGGCCTGCTGCTGTTCATCTGAGCCGGGCCACGGCTTTCAGCAGACGGTCCACATCGGACTCGTCGTTGTACGGCCCGATCCCCGCCCGCACCGCGCCCTTGTCGCCCAGCCCGAGCCAGCGGGAGCACTCGATCGCGTAGAAGTGGCCCGCGGGCGCGTTCACTCCCTCGGCGCCGAGCCTGCGGTACACCTCGGCCGGGTCCAGCCCGTCGACCGAGAACAGCACGGTCGGGGTGCGCAGCGACGCCTTGCTGTAGACGCGCACGCCGAGCTCCTGCAGCCCCGTCTCCAGCTGGTGGCGGAGCTTGAGCTCGTGCTCCTCCAACCCGTCGAGCGTGCGCATGAACTCCACCGCCGCGGTCGTGCCGGCCAGCAGCTCGTACGGCAGCGTGCCGAGCTCGAACCGTTCGGGCACGGCGTTCGTCGACGGCAGCAGCTTGTCCGGGCGCAAGGTCTCCAGCAGCTCGGGTGCGGCCGCCAGCACACCGAGGTGCGGGCCGAGGAATTTGTACGGCGAGCACACGAAGAAGTCCGCGTCCAACGCCTCGACGTCCACCGGAACGTGCGCCGTGTAGTGCACGCCGTCGACGTAGACGAACGCCGCCATCTCGTGCGCCGCGTTCGCGATCGCCTGCACGTCCGGACGCGTGCCGAGCAGGTTCGACGCCGCCGTGATCGCCACGACGCGGGTGCGGTCGGACAGCAGGTTCGTCACCGCCTCGACGGGCAGCTCGCCGGTGGTGCGGTCGAACGGCGCCCACCGGACCGTGGCCCGTGCCGCCTCGGCCGCCTGCACCCACGGACGGATGTTCGCGTCGTGATCCATCCTGGTCACGATGATCTCGTCGCCCGGCCGCCAGTTCTTCGCGAGCGTGCGGGAGATGTCGTACGTCAGCTGGGTCATGCTGCGGCCGAAGACGATGCTGCCCGCGTTGAGGAACTCGGCCATCGTGCGGCGCGCGGTCCGGACGACCTCCTCGGCCCTGCGTTCCGATGCCGTCACGCTGCCGCGGTTCGAGATCGCCGAGGTCAGCGTGGCCGCGACGGCCTCGGCGACGACGTCGGGCGTCTGCGAGCCGCCGGGGCCGTCGAAGTGCGCGGCACCCTCGCGCAACGCCGGGAAGTGGGCGCGGACAGCGGCGACGTCGTAGGCCATGCCCTCATGGTGCTTGAGCACCCACGAAACGGGAAAGGATCAACCGGAGGGTGCTCACCTGAACGGTGGCGTCGAAGTCCGGGTCGATCAGCCTGCCGAACAGCCCGTCGACCAACCCCTGGGCCCAGGTCGCCGCGGTGCGCGCGTCCACCGGCAGCGCGATCCGGCCGGCGTCGTGCGCCTTCTGCAGGAGCTGGGCCAGCTCGTCGCGGACCACCTGCTCGTTGTGGCCGACGAGCTCCCACAGCTCCGGATCACGGCTCGCCTGCTGGACCACCTCCAGCACCAGCCCGGCGACGGACCGGTCCAGCGCGGGCACGCACAGGTGGTCGATCACCATCAGCACGGCGTCCCAGGGTTCGAGCTCCTTGGCCCGCACGAACATCTCGGCGTTGTCCTGGCCGTCCTGCTCGAAGATCTCCCGGAAGATCGCCCGCTTGGTGGGGAAGTAGTGGAAGAGGCTGCCGGTGCTGATCTCCGCGGCCTTGCAGATGTCCGCGACGGTCGTGCGGTCGAAGCCCTTCTCCGCGAACAAGCCCGCCGCCGTGTCGGTGATGTGCCTCTTCTTCGCGGCGTGCTTGACCGGATCTACAGTTCTCATATCTTTTTGGTCATCACCTGTAGTACTGCCTCTTCTTCTGGTCCTTGACGTAGACGCCGCGTTTGCGGATCTCCCGCGCCAATTCTGCGGCCTCCTCGTGCTCGTACTTCGAGATGGCCTTCCTTCGGGCGGTGAACAGGGCGTTCACGTCCGCCGCCAGCTCGGGTGCGTGCTCGACCCACATCTTGAAGTCGGCCGCGAACGGGTCCTCGGCGCGCCACCGGTAGCCCTGCCCGGTGAACGCCGCTTCGAGCTTGGCCCTGCTGAGATCGGAGGTCTCGCGGGCCAGCTCGGCACCGCTCGGGGACAGCAGCACGAGCTGCTTGCCGTCCGCGAACGCCGACTCGACCTGGTTGCGGCCGAAGTCGAAGGTCTTGTCGTCCTTCTTGAGGGTGACCCGCTCGTGCGAGATCTCGACCGACATCATCTCCGCGGCCCAGAGCAGCGCGAGCAGCCCGCCCGCCGCCGCGCCGAGCCCGAGCGCCGTGAGCGTCGCCCACGGCTCGGAGATGTCCGTGATCAGCTCGAACACGCCCTGGAACGGGAACCACTTCAGCGTCGTGATCCAGCCGGCCACCAGCTTGAGCCCCCAGCCCGCGGCGGCACCCAGCACCGGGCACAGCACCCAGATGCCGTACCGGACCGCCGCGGTCTCCTGCACAGTCGTCATGGGCTCAATACTAGACCGAGCGCTCGGTTTATTGACATGGAACGCTTCAGAGGACTACACATCCGATGAATCGGCCGCCGCCTCCGCTTCGTGGGATGGAGTCGTCGTGCTGTTCTCCCGTCGCACCCTGTTCGCGGGCACCGCTGGTGCCGTCGCGTTGTCGCGGATTTCTCCGGCTGCCGCTGCGGCGGGCCTGGAAGATCGGGTCGACTGGCCGTCGTACCTCGGCGGGCTCGACCCGGTGTGGGCGTCCGTGCCGACGACCTTCTACCAGGGGCCGTTCCTCGGCAACGGAGGTCTCGGCGCCGCTGTCTTCCGGATCGGCAAGCGGCTGGCGTTCAAGATCGGCGACACCCGCGTGCGCGACCACCAGGGCACCGGCGGCACGAACTTCGGCAACGCCCGGCTGCCCATCGGGCACTTCCTGTTCGACACGGCCGGTGACATCACCGATGTCGACCTGCGGCTCTCGTTGTGGAACGCGGAGCTGACGGGCACGGTGACGACTTCTGTTGGCGTGCTGGAGATCCGGGCCTTCGTGCACGCCTCGCGGGACGTGTTGCTGGTTTCGGCGTCGGTTCGTTCTGGTGCGGAACGCGTGCGGTGGACGTTCGTGCCCGCGAAGGCGCGCAGCCCTCGGCTGGACTTCAAGCCCGCGCCGTCCGGGCTCAAGACCAACCCGGATCCCAAGGTGAACGGCACGGTCTGCACGCAGGACCTGGCGGCGGGCGGGCAGACGGTGACCCGGTGGCAGATCCGGTCCGGTACGTTCCTGGCCACGGTCGCGCACACGTTCCCCGCTCGAAATGCGGACTCCGTGGCCAGCGCAACACTCACCAGCGCTTCAGTGCTGACTGATGAACAGCTTCGCGCGGAGCATCGATCGTGGTGGAACGCCTTCTACCCCAAGAGCTTCGTGTCGGTGGCCGACACGCGGATGGAGAGCTTCTACTGGATCCAGCTCTACAAACTGGCCTGCGCGACCCGCCGCGACCGCCCGGTGCTCGGCACGTGCGGCCCGTGGCTGGAGCCGACGCCGTGGCCCGGCACGTGGTGGAACCTCAACGTGCAGCTGGAGTACTGGATCCTCAACGCCACCGGCCACTGGGAGCTGGACTCGCTGACCGGGTCGCTGGACCGCAGCCGGGACGCGCTGGTGGCGAACGTGCCGTCGCAGTACCGCGCCGACTCGGCCGGCATCGCGCGCACGACCCAGGAGGACCTTCGCGGTGCGGTCGCCCAGCCCGGCGCCGATGGTGATCCGGAGTGCGGGAACCTGTTGTGGGCCTTGCACAACGCGTTCCTGACCTACCGGCACCACATGGACGACGCGGTGCTGCGCGACCTGGTGTTCCCGCTGCTGCGCCGGGCGGTCAACTACCACCTGCACTTCCTGACGAAGGACTCGAAGGGTGTCTACCACCTGCCGAAGACGTTCTCGCCGGAGTACGGGTCCACAAAGGACTGCAACTACGACCTGGCGTTGCTGCACTGGGGCTGCAAGACGTTGATCTGGGCGCAGGCGCGGCTGGGGTTGAACGACCCTTTGCTGGCGAAGTGGCGTGACGTCATGGACAACCTGGTCAAGCCGCCACAGGACTCGTCGCAGGGCTTCTGGATCGGCGCCGACCTGAAGATGACGAAGTCGCACCGGCACTACTCGCACCTGCTGTGGTTCTACCCGCTCTACACCCTGGATCCCGCTGTGCCCGCGCATCGGGACGCGTTGCAGAAGTCGGTGAAGCACTGGCTCAGCTTCACGGGAGCGTTGCAGGGCTACACCTTCACGGGCTCCGGCTCGATGTACGCGATGCTCGGCGACGGCGACAAGGCCCGCGCGCAGCTCGTGACGCTGTTCGACAAGTACGTGCAGCCGAACACGATGTACAAGGAGTCCGGTCCGGTCATCGAAACGCCGCTGTCCGGCGCGCAGACCATGCACGACATGCTGATCCAGAGCTGGGGCGGTGTCGTGCGGGTGTTCCCCGCGGTGCCGGCGGCGTGGGCGAGCGTCTCCGTGCACGACGTGCGGGTCGAGGGTGCCTTCCTGATCAGCGCGGTGCGCAAGGCCGGTCGGGTGCAGTTCGCGCGGGTGAAGTCTTTGGCGGGAGAGCCTTTGCGGCTGCATCCGGGCAACCTGGCCGGGCCGTTCGAGGTCGTGCGGTTCGACGGCACCGCGGTCCCGTTCCAGTCCAACGCCGACGGCACGCTGACGATCACGTTGGCGCGCAACGACGACGTGGTGATCAGGACGCGCGGAACCTCGCCGGAGCTCGTGATCGCTCCGGCGGGCGTCAACACCAAACGCTACTGGGGCATGCCCTAGGGGTACGGGAGGTAGAGCGTCAGCAGATCGCTGCTGACCGGCGGGAACAGTGCGAACATCAGGTCCTTGTTCGGCCCCGGGTAGACGTCGGAGTGCCGGCGGTGCAACCCGTCCATGCCGTGCGGGCCGAACAGCAACGGCGCGAGCAGGTCGGGGGCGATGCCGGCCCCGCCCAGCGCGCCGGGGGCCTGCATCACGCCGCCCCACTCGTACGGGCCGATCCCGCTGCCGTCCCAGCGGAAGCGGACGTGCGTGCGGTAGAAGCCGAGCAGCACGTCGGCGGGTTCCTGGCCCTGCAGGCGTTTCGTGAAGACCGGGCGGAGGTGCTCGAACAGCCTCGGCACGTCCGGGAGGCGCAGGAGGTACTCCTCGAGGTCGCCGGAGCGCGGGGCCAGACAGTCCTCCAGTGCCGGGTGGCGTTCGCCGACCAGGTCCGGATTCGTCAGCTGCACCAACGCTTTCACCGCGTCGTCGTCGACACCGGCGATCTCGCCGAGCGCGACCTCGCCGTCTTCTGGCGGCGTGCTGCGGCCGGTGGCCACGATCTCGTCGCCGCGTTCGACGACCCAGGTCGTGCTGCCGGTGCGGTGGATCAGCCAGCGCCAGCACGGCGTGGTGTGGCCCATGCGCAGGTCCGCACCGTTCTGGGCCAGGTCCTGCAGCCGGTCGAGAGCCGGGATGTCGGCCTCGGTGGCCTCGCGGATCGTGTGTCCGGCAACGGGTTCCGGCGCCTTGGCCAGTGCCCGGCCCTCCTTGACCGGCACCGCGTAGCTGTAGCCGAACTGGCGGTAGAAGTACGGGGCGCCGACCACCATCTGCACCAGGTGGCCGCGTCGTTCGGACCGGTCGTGAGCCCAGTCCAGGAGCTGCCGCACGAGTCCTTTGCCCTCGTGCTCGACGTAGGTCGCGACCTGCTCGACCTGGCCGGCCGGGAGATCCAGGCCGGCGAGGGTGAGGGTCTCGTCCAGCAGGGTGAGGGTCGAGACGATCCGGTCCTCGTCGGCGGCGACCGCGACCCAGTCGAAGCCCGCGTCCGGGTCGGTGAGCAGCAGCCGGGCGTCGAAGGCGTCGCTGGGGTCGAAGCGCGTCGTGAGGAGCTTCTCGATCCCGCCCAGATCTTCGGGGCGCGAGGTGCGAATCTCCACCGGCCGAGTGTTTTCCAGGACGGTGGTTGTCCGCAAACGGATTTACGGTCAAGGACATGGACTGGAACAAGCAGTTGACCGACCAGCTCGAGTGGCACTGGACGACGCAGCTCCGGCCACGGCTGGATGGCATGACCGACGACGAGTACTTCTGGGAGCCCGTGCCCGGTGCTTGGACCGTGCGCAGGGACGGCTCGATCGACTGGGCGTATCCCGAGCCGTCGCCGGCACCGGTCACCACGATCGCCTGGCGGATGGCGCACATCATCGTCGGCGTGTTCAACATGCGCACGGCGTCGCACTTCGGTGGCCCTCCGGCCGACTACATGACGTGGCAGTACGCGGTGACCGCCAACGATGCGCTGAAGCAGCTGGATGACGCCTACGAGGCGTGGATGGCCGGGGCGCGCAAGGCCGACCTCTCCCTTGCAGTCGGGCCGGCGGAGGGGCCGTTCGCTGAGGAGCCGATGGCGACGTTGGTGCTGCACATCAACCGGGAGGTGATCCACCACGGCGCCGAGATCTCCCTGCTCCGCGACCTGTATCTGAGGGAGAGCTAGTTACCTCAAAGTGCCTACTTTCTAGAAGTTGGCGCTAACTGCAAGATGGTGCCCATCGAGATCATCGAAGGGGATCATCATGATGCGAGTCATCACGCAGAAGACCGTCGGGGACGCGTCCGTGCTGGAGGTCGCCGAGGTCGAGCGCCCCGTGCCCGGACCGGGTCAGGTGCTGGTCAAGGTGGGTGCGGCGGGCGTGAACCCGGTCGACACCTACATCCGCGCCGGTGGCTTCCCCGCGCTCGGCGAGCCGCCGTTCACGCTGGGCTGGGACGTCGCGGGCACCGTCGAGGAGGCCGGCGAGGGGTTCGAGGCCGGTGACGAGGTGTACGGGCTGCTCACCTTCCCGGGCACGGGCGGTGGCTACGCCGAGTACGCCGTCGTGAACGCCTCCGACCTGGTGCGGCGGCCGTCGTGGCTGACCGTCGAAGAGGCGGGCGCGGTGCCGATGGTCGCGCTGACGGCGTGGCAGGCGCTGGTGGGTCGTGGCGGGCTTTCCGCTGGTCAGCGCGTGCTGATCCACGCGGCGGCCGGTGGTGTCGGGCACGTCGCGGTGCAGATCGCCAAGGCGCGCGGCGCGTACGTGATCGGCACGGCGTCGGCGGCCAAGCACGACTTCCTGCGCTCGCTCGGCGTGGACGAGGTCATCGACTACCGGCACGAGGACTTCACCGAGATCGACCCGGTCGACGTGGTGTTCGACGCGATCGGCGGGGACTACGCCGAGCGTTCCGCCAAGGTGCTGAAGCCCGGCGGCGTGCTCGTGTCGATCATTCCGGGCAACCCGGGTTTTGACGTTGACCGAGCTGTGGACCTCGGCATCCGGTTCGAGCTCTTCACCGGTGTCTCCGCATCCGGTGCCGACCTCGCGGCATTGCCGCAGCTCAGGGTGCAGCTCGACCACGTCGTGCCGCTCGCCGACGTCGCGAAGGCACACGAGCTCGTCGAGTCGAAGAGGACCACGGGCAAGGTCGTCCTGGTGCCGTGATCGGGCGTTAACCATTTGTTGACCATGTCCACCGATCGTGTGCGAAACATCCACACGATCGGGGAGTGCTCATGGCGCGGTGGAGTCCACTGGCATTAGTCATCGGTTTGCTGGCGGCGGTCGGCCTGTACGGGTCGACCGCCGCTGTTGCAGCAGCTCCGCTCACCGTGGCCGAGGCGATCGCCGGTCAGAACGGGTCGTCGGCGACGGTCCGCGGGTACGTCGTCGGTCAGCCCACGGCCACGAACACCGTCATCACTTCGGGTTACCCGAACGACTACGCGCTCGCGCTGGCCGACTCGGCGTCCCAGACCAGCACTTCCAGCATGATCTACGTGCAGATCCCGTCGGCGTTCCGCGCGGAGTGGGGGCTTCGCACCAACCCGTCGTTGCGGGGCAGGCAGATCGACGTGACGGGCACGTTGAGCGCGTACTTCTCGCACGCCGGTCTGACCTCGTCGACGGCGTTCGCGTTCGCCGGCACAACAACACCGCCTCCCGTGACCTGCGAGGCCTACTACACGGGAGCGTGCGGCAAGTCGGGCGCGGCGCTGAAGTCCGCTCTGAACACGATCATCCGCGACCAGACCAAGCTCAGCTACGACGCGGTCTGGAACGCGCTGAAGGTCACCGACGAGGACCCGGCCAACGTGAACAACGTGATCCTGCTGTACAGCGGCACTTCCCGGTCGAAGTCGCTGAACGGCGGTGACCCCGACGACTGGAACCGCGAGCACGTCTGGGCGCAGTCCCACGGCGGTTTCGGCATCTCCGCGGGCCCCGGCACCGACCTGCACCACCTGAGGCCCGAGGACGTGACCGTGAACGCGGTCCGCGGCAACCTGGACTTCGACAACGGCGGCAACCTGACGCACCCCGAAGCTCCCGGCAACACCTACGACACCGACTCGTGGCAGCCGCGCGCCGCCGTGAAGGGCGACGTCGCGCGCATGCTCTTCTACATGGCCGTGCGCTACGAAAGCGGCGACGGCATCAACCTGGAGCTCAACAACACGACGTCCAACGGCTCGTCGCCGTACCACGGCAAGCTCTCGGTGCTGAAGCAGTGGAACGACGCGGACCCGCCGGACGCGTTCGAGAAGCGGCGCAACCAGGTGATCTTCGACAGCTACCAGCACAACCGGAACCCGTTCATCGACCACCCGGAGTGGGTCGCCTCTATCTGGCCGTGAGTCGTTCTAGGAAGGGGCGTTGCGCGGAGACGATCTTCGCGCTCGCCTCTTCCACGGTGAACCACTCGACCCGGTCGACCTCGGGGAACGTCTTCTTCTGCCCCGACTTCGGCGGCCACTCCATCTCGAACGTCCCCGGCGTGACCGTCTCCGGGTCGAGGTCGCCTTCGAGCGCCCAGACCGTGATGACCTTGCCGGAGCCCTTGGCCTCGCCGAGCGGGATCAGCTCTCCTTCGGGTACGGGCAGTCCGAGCTCTTCCTCGAACTCGCGGCGGGCGGCGGCTTCCGGCGTCTCGTCGTCGGTGTACTCGCCCTTCGGCACGGACCACGCGCCTGCGTCCTTGCGGGCCCAGAACGGGCCGCCCATGTGCCCGAGCAGCACCTCCAGCCGGGTCGTTCGTCTGAACAGCAGGATTCCGGCGCTCCGTTTCATACTGTCCAGCATGGCGGACTGGGTCCTGCACGTGGACCTCGACCAGTTCATCGCGGCGGTGGAGGTCCTCCGCGATCCGTCGTTGCGCGGCAAACCCGTGGTGGTGGGCGGCAACGGCGACCCGACCGAGCGCGCGGTCGTGGCCACCGCGTCGTACGAGGCGCGCGAGTTCGGCGTGCACTCGGGGATGCCGTTGCGGACGGCGTTCAAGAAGCTGCCGGACGCCGTGTTCCTGCCTGCCGACCACGCGCTGTACGAGGCGGCATCGGCAGACGTGATGGCGGTGCTGCGTTCGTTCCCCGTCGTCGTCGAGGTGATGGGCTGGGACGAGTGCTTCGTCGGCGCCTCGGTCGACGACCCGTTCGAGCTGGCCAGGTCGTTGCAGGCGGCGGTGCTGGACTCGACCGGGCTGCACTGCTCGGTCGGCATCGGTGACAACAAGCTGCGCGCCAAGCTCGCGACGGACTTCGGCAAACCGGCCGGCGTGTTCAAGCTGACCAGGGAGAACTGGGTCGAGGTCATGGGCCACCGGCCGACCTCCGCGCTGTGGGGGATCGGCGCGAAGACCGCCCGCAAGCTCTCCGACCTGGGGTTGGAGACCGTGACGGACCTGGCCACGGCCTCGGTCGAGGTGCTGGCCGCCCGGTTCGGCCCGCGGATGGGCCCGTACTTCCGCGACGTGGCGCTGGGCGCGGGCGACCCGGTCGTGAGTGCGACGCCGTGGGTCGTGAAGTCCCGTTCGCACGAGAAGACCTTCCAGCAGGACCTCGCCTCGCTCGACGACATCCGCCGCGAGGTCGTCGGTCTGGCCCACCAGGTGGCAGTTGACGTGGTCGCCGAGGGCCGCCCGGCCGTGCGCGTCGGCGTGAAGGTGCGCTTCGTGCCTTTCTTCACAAAGGTGCGTTCGATGAAGCTGCCAGCGCCAACGTCCTCCGCGGACGATCTTGCGGCGGCCGCTCTGGTCGTCCTGGACCGCTTCGAGCACGGCCGCGCCGTACGTCTTTTGGGGGTACGTGCGGAATTCTCTGAGGATCGTGTCGAACCGAGTCCTTCTTCTTCGACGTACTAGTAAGTACACGCTTTACCGCTAGGAGAAGAAGATGACCGCCTCATCGCTCACCCACCGCGACCGCGCAGTTCTCAGAGCCGTTGCCGACGGCCGTTGCGAGATCTCCGGAAGCGCCCTGCTCGTCGACGGCCTGTGCTGCGCCGACCAGTTCGCCGGCCTGCGCCTGCGGACCGCGGGCCTGATCAGCACCCGTCCCGGACCCGCCGCGCTGACCTCGGCCGGCTACGAAGTGTTGTCCGCTGCCTGATTTCCAGCTTCTGGGGACCTCCTTCTAGATCTCGTTCTTGCGGAAGACCGACATCAGGTACTTGTTGGCGAACCGATAGCCGCCATCTGCGGTCCGAAACTGTTCGGTCGCGCCCCTGATCTTCTCCGCGACACTTTCTTCGCCATCGCTCTCGATGAGTGGCTGGTAGCCGCCTGTGCTCAGGAAGGCGCGCACCATCGTGTCCTCATCCGGGTGGTGCTGGGGAATGTCGATCGTGAGTTTCTCGTGCGGCTCCGGCGTCCGCGCGCGCCGACGCCCGCTGGGTCCTTTGACGGTCCAGCCGACGGTGATGATGTCGCTCGGGTGGTCCGGGTGCCAGTCGCACACGACCACGAAGTCCCTGCTGACTCTGAGCGCTTCCGCGAACGCCGCCTCGGGATCGGGTGCGAAGAACAACGCGTTGAACGCCGTGACGACGTCGAAAGTGCCGTCCTCCCAAGGCAACGGGCCTAGCGCCCGCACGTGGAACTCAGCCGCGGGCGCGGTCTGCCTCGCGAGTTCGATCATCCCGCGAGACGCGTCGATGCCGGTGGCGTGCGCGCCGGCTTCCGTTGCGAGGGCACAGAACTCGCCGCTGCCGCACCCCAGGTCGAGCACCGTGGTGCCGCCTGTGACACGGGTGCGCTGAAGGGCGGTTTTCCACGCGGGCATGGACATCTTCGCGCCGAGAGCGGCCCGTTGCGCGGCCCGGCGGCCCCAGAGCTCGCCCACCTGCGTCGCGTCGGTCATGCTTTCGAGGGTAGCCAAGTGAGCTGTTGGAGTGCTTGCGGAAAACCACTGGCCGGTACGCGGATCATCGATGGCATGGGTGTGCTGATGCGGGTCTTGCGGACGTTGGGCGAGGACGCGCTGGACCGGCTCGACGGGTTGTCCGGCAGCGACCTCACGACCTTGCTGCTCGCGCTGATGCGCCGCCGCGCCGGTGCGCTGTCCGGCCCGGACGTGTTGCGCCGCTACCGTTCCGACCGGTTCGTGGCACCTTCCTCGGTACCGTTCGGCGTGCTGCGGGCGACGGAGGACCGGTTGCTGGGCGCATTGCCTTCGTCGTTCGACGTGGTGGGGCTCGCGCCGGTGGTGCCGCTCGGGACCTGCTCCGCGGTGGCCGAGATGGACCAGAACAACGTGCTGTCGACGATCCGCGGCACCGAGGTGGCTGCCGACGTGACCAACGCGCTGGCGCTCGAAGCCGCCGTGCGCCGCACTGGGTCTGACGTCCGGCTCGCGGCTGTGCAGCGCGTCGTGCGGGCGCAGCGTTTCGACGGTGCCGGGCAGTTCGCGCACTTCACGTTGTTCGGCGCGGTGTCAGCTGGCCGGGATCGCGGCTCGCTGGCGTTCGAACGCGAGCACTTCGCCGAGCACCTCTCGTTCCTGCGCGAGGCGTGCGGTGACGTCGAGGTGCGCGTGACGGTGCTGGACCCGCGGTTCGAGGTGCTGCGCGGGGACCTGCCGGCCAACCCGTCGCGGCAGACCGGGTACTACCAGGGCCTGTGCTTCAAGGTCCTCCGCGACGGGGTGGAGATCGGTGACGGCGGGTTCGTCGACTGGACTCAGCGGCTGCTCGGCAACCGCAAGGAGCGGCTGCTGATCTGCGGTGTCGGCGTGGACCGCCTAGCCACGCTCTGAGTAGCGCTTGGCCAGTTCCTCCTCACGGTCTTCTGGCCACGGGCAACGGATCTCGCCCTGTGTGGCCGCGAAGAACAGCTCAAGGTGCACGTGCCACGCAGCTAGCGCCTCAGGGCCGTGGGCGTTCTCCTGGGAGAGCGTGACCGTGGTGCCCTGCAGCGGCACGTGGTCGAACTCCCAGCGCACGACGCCCTGCGGTTCGCCGTCGTGGAGCCACTCGTACTCCAGCAGGCGTGGGGGTTCGGCTTTGGTGATCTTGCCCGGAGTGAGGCCGGGGTGCGCGGCGCGGGTTGGGACGGTGTCCTCGGTGCCTTCGGTGAGCAGCTGCCAGACCTCGTCAAGCGGCTTCCAGACCAGGTCGCGAACGAACTTGATGCCTTGGGGTTCGTCGGTGCCCTCGTCGAGACCGAACTTCGCGATGTAGTGCTCGATGCGCTCCAACCACTCCGTCGGTGCCTCGAACTCGGTGCCGTTGACGCGCGCTTCGAGGGCGTCCAGGCAGGTGGTCCAGCCCGGCGCGTCGCGGCCGACGGACAGCTTGTTCGTGACCACGGCGGTGAAGACCAGCAGGCAGCCGTCCTCGCGCGGCAGGATCTCGAAGCGCAGCACGTCGTTGATCCAGCGGAACGCGAAGACCTTCGGCGGGTCGTTCTCGAGCAGCTCGCCCTCGCCGCCGTCGGCGTCGACCGGGGCCGCGTCCGGGAAGGTGAAGCGCATCTTCTGGCCGTCGATCGTGACCTCGGCCGGGAACCAGTGCTTCATCTCGGCCGGCTCCGTGACCACCCGCCAGACCTTCTCCGGCGAGTGCCGCAGCCTGCGCTCGAAGCGCAGGACGGGCTTGCCCTCGATCATCTGCAGTTCGGCGTCCACGGGTTCAGTCCCCTTCGATCTCGTCGAGTCGTCGTTCGAGCGCGTCCAGGCTCTTCTCCCACATCCGGCGGTACGGCGCGAGCCAGGCGTCGATCTCGGCCAGCGGCCCGGGGGAGAGCCGGTACCAGCGGCGTTGCGCGTCGGTGCGCACCTCGACCAGGCCTGCCTCTCGCAGCACCTTCAGGTGCTTCGACACGGTCGGCTGGGTGAGCGTCAGCCTCTCGACCAGGTCGTTGACCGGCCGCTCGCGGTCCCGCAGCAGGTCGAGGATCTCCCTCCGACTGGGATCCGCCAGCACTGCGAACGTTGATGCCATGTGGGCAATATAGCTCATCCGGCATATACCGTCGACCACAGCGTGGGAAATCGTGTTGGACAGCGGGTCGATTTGGTTAACGTTCGTTCATGCACCGCACCCTTCCCGTGGCCAGCTCTCCGGTGCGCGACCTGCTCGCGCTGACCTCCCGCCCTGAGGTGATCTCCTTCGCGGGCGGGCTTCCCGCGCCCGAGCTGTTCGACCTGGACGGTCTGCGCGCCGCCTACGACCTGGCGCTGCAGGACCGCTCGGTGCTGCAATACGCGCCCACGGAAGGGAATCCGGCACTCCGCTCGCTGGTTTCCTCGCGCTTGACCGCTCGCGGACTGCCCACCTCGGACGTCCTGATCACCACCGGCTCCCAGCAAGCGCTGACCCTGGTGGCCACGGCCCTGCTGTCGCCGGGCGCGGTCGTCGCGGTGGAGGAACCGACGTATCTGGCCGCGTTGCAGTGCTTCCAGATGACCGGCGCCCGCATCGTGCCGGTCGCGAGTGACGCTTCCGGGTTGGATCCTGAGTCGCTGCGCTCCGTCATCGCTTCGGAACGCCCGACTCTGCTGTACCTGGTGCCGACGTTCGCGAACCCCACCGGCCGCACGCTGTCCGCGGCGCGCCGTGCGGAGATCGCTGCTTTGGCCCAGGAGCACGACCTCTGGGTCGTCGAGGACGATCCTTACGGCGAACTCCGGTACCGGGGTCCCGCTGTCCCGTCGCTCGCCTCGATGAGCGATCGGACCATCTACCTGGGCAGCTTCTCGAAGATCGGCGCACCCGGCATGCGCCTGGGCTGGGTGAAGGCGCCCGCGGATCTGCTCCGCACTTTGGTGATCGTGAAGCAGGCCGCCGACCTCCACACGTCCACAGTGGACCAAGCTGCGGCTGCTTTGTACTTGGCGAACAACGATCTCGACGCTCATGTCGCCCGGTTGCGCGTCGAGTACGGGGCTCGCCGGGATGCGATGATCGCTGCGCTGCCGTCGACGGTTCCCGATGGCACGACGTGGACCGATCCGGACGGCGGCATGTTCGTGTGGCTGCGGTTGCCGGGCTCCGTGGACACCGCCGAGCTGCTGAAGGAGGCTTTGCGGCACGACGTCGCTTTCGTGCCGGGCGCGCCTTTCTTCGCGACGACGCCGGACCACGCGACGTTCCGGATGTCCTTCACCACCAACACGCCTGCGGAGATCGCGGAGGGCATGGCACGCCTGGCCCAGGTGCTCCGGTGAGCCTGCTGGACGACGAAACGCTGTGGCGCTCCTCGGTCGTGGCGAACTGCGCGATGAACCGTGAGCGAGGCCTGGCGAGCTACTGCCGCGAGCTGGGCGTCGACCTGACGCCGGCGCCCGGCACGCGGTGGGTGGATCTCTGCTGTGGCTCGGGCAAGGCGCTCGCGGAGGCTGCGCGTGCGGACGTGGCCGTCGTCGGGGTGGATCTCGTCGACCACCACGTGCCGGCTCGTCCGGGCTTGAGCTTCGTGGTCGCGCCGGTGGACCAGTGGGAGCCTGCCGAGCCCGTCGATCTCGTGACATGCGTGCACGGCCTGCACTACGTCGGCGACAAGCTCGGCCTGCTGGTGCGCGCCGCGTCCTGGCTCGCGCCCGGTGGCCGGTTCGTCGCCAACTTCGACGCCTCCAGTGTGCGCCGCGCCGATGGCACCCTTCTAGGTCGCGCTCTGTCGAAAGCCTTGCGCGAGGCGGGGTTCACCTACGACAGCCGCAACCGCCGCGTCGCGTTCGCCGGCTCGGGGCGGCCGGAGTTGCCGTTCACCTATCTGGGCGCGGATGACAAGGCGGGTCCGAACTACACGGGCCAGCCCGCAGTCCACTCCTACTACGACACCTAGGCCGTGTTGCCGAAGGTCAGACGGGATCGGTGAACGAGATCGGCTTGCCGGTGGCCTGGGCGTAGGCGATCTCCCTGCTCGTGGACTCGCCGATGTACCCGCCTGGGTTGACGACCAGGACCCGGTCAGCCAGGTCGATCTTGCGCAGGTGGAGTGCGTCCAGCGCAGCCTTCTGCTCGTTGGTGATCAACGCGTCTGCCTCGCGATCCTCGGCGCGCAGGAAGACGCCTGGCGCGACGACGATGGCTCCTGCGAAGGTCAGATCACGGTTCGCCGCGCTCATCTCGTCCACGAAGCGGGTAGAGCCGCAGATGCAGACAATCTCAGGTCGGTCGGGCACGGCTCAGTCCTTCGGGGTCGTACGGGAAACCGTCAGTGTGCCCATAGCCATCACTAGGACGCCCAGGGACCGACGCCGGCCACGCGGTCAACTTTGATCCGTGTGACGAAGCCGGGCGGAGGGTTGTCGAACGGCGGGAACTTCACCTCCGGCCCGAGGTAGGTGTGCGCGAGGCGTTGGAGCAGCTCCGGTGCGCCGCCCTCGGTGATGCGCGCGGTGCCGTAGATGACGAGGTGTTCCTGCAGGCCCATCTCGTTGATCACGGGCGTTTCGAGGGACAGCACGACGCGGCCGTCGTTGCGGATGTTGCGGACCTTCTTGTGCGCCATGAGGTGGCCGGAGACGATCTCGTCGCCGTCCAGGCCCACCCAGACGATGGTGACCTGCGGCGCGCCGTCCGGGCCGAGCGTCACGAGGTGGCCGAGCGCGTTGGATTCCAGCACTGCCCTGGCGGATTCGGGAAGCATGCGGTGGACGCTACGCCGGTTCGCCGGGTTCAGCCTGGTCTTGGCAGACCCAGGAAACGGCGGGTCTGGTTCGCGGTCGCGGGTCGGTTGACTGTGGTTGCCATGAAGACGTTTCTGATCACGGGTGGCGGTAGTGGCATCGGGCTGGCGACGGCGAGGGTGCTGGTCGAGGAGGGCGCGCGGGTGGTGGTGACCGGGCGTTCCGAGGAGCGGTTGGCGTTGGTGCGCAAGGAGCTCGGCGTCGAGGCGGTGGCGGTGGCGGCGGACGTGTCGCGGGTGGCTGACGTCGAGGCGTTGATGGAGCAGGTCGGGGAGGTGGACGGGGTCTTCGCGAACGCCGGGGTGGGGGTGTTCACGGAGTTCGCGACGGTCACCGAGGAGGACGTGGATCGGGTGCTCGCCACGAACTTCAAGGGGGTGTACTTCACGGTGCAACGGGCGCGGCTCAGGGCCGGCGCGTCGGTGGTGATCAACGCGTCGTGGACAGTGCATCGGGGGTTTGCCGGTGCGTCGCTGTACACGGCCAGCAAGGCGGCGGTGCACAGCTTGGCGCGCACGCTCGGGGCCGAGTTGCCCGGGGTTCGGGTCAACACGGTGAGTCCCGGGTACATCGCCACGGACATGTTCCGGTCGAACGTCGTCGACGACGAGCCGTTCCGCCGGCAGGTGCCGATGGGGCGGTTGGGGACGCCTGAAGACGTGGCGCACGTGGTGGCGTTCCTGTTGTCGGAGCGTGCGGGGTACGTGACGGGGCAGGACTTCGTGGTGGACGGCGGCCTGGTCGGAGCGATCCCGGCATGATGGGTGCCGTGAGCGAGTTGGGGGAGTTTCTGCGCGCCCGCAGGGCAGCACTGGATCCGCCGGAGCGGGCCACGCGGCGGCGGGTTCCCGGGTTGCGGCGGGAGGAGTTGGCTCAGCTGGCCGGGATCAGCGTCGACTACTACACGCGCATGGAGCAGGGGCGTGCTCCCAACGCGTCCGACTCGATCCTGGACGCGTTGGCGCAGGCGCTCGGGCTCGACGGGGCCGAGCGCGCGCACCTTTACCGGCTGGCGCGCCCCTTGCGGGTGGAGGCGCCGTCGGAGGAGGTGCGGCCGGCGTTGCGGTGGTTGCTCGACGCGTTGCAGGGCGTGCCCGCGATGGTGCTCGGGCGGCGGCTCGACGTGCTGGCGTGGAACCCGTTGGCCGCAGCGCTCATCACCGACTTCCGCGAGCAGCCGAACATGGCGCGGTACATGTTCACCGATCCGGCGGCGCGGGAGTTGTTCCCGGCCTGGACGGACTGCGCGCGGGAGAACGTCGGCTACCTGCGCGCGGACTACGGCGTGCACCCGGACGACCCGGCGCTGCTCGCGCTGGTCGAGGAGATGGCAGAGGTGTCGCCGTTGTTCCGCGCGCTGTGGGCGGAACATCCGGTGCGCGAGCGGGAGCCCATGTTCAAGCGCATGAACCACCCGCAGCTGGGACCGCTGGAGCTGGCCGTCGAGACGCTGAACTCGGACGCCGGGCAGGCGCTCGTGACCTATGTGGCGGCGCCAGGCAGCCCGTCGGAGGAAGCGTTGCGGTTGCTGGCTTCTCTCGCCGCTAGTTGAACAGCTCCAACGCGTCCTGGTGGTACTCGCACCGGCCGCCGCCCGTCGCGATCGTGCAGGGCGCACCCTTCTTCGTGTGGGCGCCGCACTGCAACGCCGGGTCGTGCACGTGGCACAGCCCGTTCGCGCCGGCGGTGATCGGACACGGCGTGCCCTTCTTCGTGGGCGCGCCGCACGGTTCGCCGCTCAGCTCGCGCTGTTGCTTCGGCTTGGCCGCTTTCTTCGGTTTTGCTTGGGGCTGCGTGATCTCCCGTCCCGTCACCTCCGCTACTCCGCGGACGGCCAGGCGATCCGCGCGCTCGTTCTCCGGGTGGCCCGCATGGCCCTTCACCCAGTGCCACTCCACCTCGTGCCTGTCGGCGGCTTCTTCCAGGCGGCGCCACAGGTCGGCGTTCTTGACGGGCTCACGTGCCTTCGTGAGCCAGCCGTTCGCCTTCCACCCGTGCACCCAGGAGGTGATGCCGTTGCGGACGTAGGTGCTGTCTGTGTAGAGCTTCACAGTGGACGGGCGAGTGAGGCTCTCCAACGCCACGATGGGCGCCATCAGTTCCATGCGGTTGTTCGTCGTGGGGCCGGCATCACCGCCGTACATGTCCTTCTCATGCTCGCCGTAGCGCAGCACCGCGCCCCAGCCGCCAGGGCCGGGGTTGGGGCTGCAGGCGCCGTCGGTGTAGATCTCGACCTCCATGCTCGATGAGGCTACCGACGGGGTCTGACAGCCTTCCGCTCGCGGTTGTTCGCGATGATGTGGCGGAACATCTCGACCAGCGCCGGCCCGTTGATCGGCTGGTCGCGGTACACGGAGATCATGCGCGCGGTCTTGTTGCCGTGGCCGCTCGTGATGATGTTGTGCGGGTCCGGCACGATCGCCTTGTCGTAGAGCATCACGTTCACGTGGTCCTTGGTGCCGAGCAACGCGCAGATGTTGCCGTCCAGCACGAAGTACGGCCGGTTCGTGAACTTGATGGTCTCCTCGACGTCCGGGTCGGCCTCGTGGACGAGCCTGCGGACCTCGCGGCAGATGTCCTGCTGCCAGTCGGGCAGCCCGGCGATGTAGTCGTCAACGCGTGTGTCCATGACCCTGTGTCGCAGTCGCTTGCTGATTCTCTACATCGTGCCTGTGCAGGAACACGCCCGCGCCTAGCGCGGCAGCCAGCTCGCCAGGTCGGCGGCCGCGTCCAGCACATCTCCACCGACGTGGCCGGACGCGGTCTCGGCCTCGGCGATCACGACGGTGCTGCCGTCTGGCCTGGACTGGTAGTGCAGACCGGTGAACCGGATGTCCGCCAGGTCGAGCAGCGGGGTGGCGAGCGGGGTGATGTCGCCGGTGCCGTGCACGTCGATCAGCTTCTTGAACTCGCCGGCGTCGCCGCGGTTGCGGAAGCCGACCCACGCCACGGACACGACCGCGACGTTGCCCCGCTCGTCGCCGATCGCGAACAGCGTGCGGTCGAGCGACGTGCACGGGTTGCGCAGGAAGTGGTCCCGCACTTGGCCGAACGAGTGCGACACGCATTCCAGCGCGGGTTTCGCCGTGCGCTTCAGGGTTCGCATGTTCAGCTGACGCCAGGCGCAGTCCGCGTCACCTTTGCGCGCGGACTTCCGGCCTTCGGACTTCGCCCTGGTGAGGTTCGTGCCCACGGAGTCGACCGAGGTGGTCGAAGCACCACCGCCGAGCGACAAACCTCCGCTGCCCGCAGCGACCGACACGGCCAGTACTCCTGCGGCCACCACGGCGCCCGCCTTGCCCGCGCCGGGATCCGACCCGCCGCCCTTGCCGCCGATTCGTCGCGCCATCCGAGGCCTCCTCGCGCCACGAGGAGACCGCAGGCAGGGTGGTGCGCGAGGTCAATTGGGGTCAAAACACCCGATCGGATCAGCATCCCCGAGAACGGCGCGGGCGGCGGCGATCAGATCCGCCTCCCGTCCGTGCCTCGCCACCGCCTGCAACCCGACTGGCAACCCGCAGGAGTCGAACCCGGCCGGAATGCTGATCGCCGGATGCCCGCTCAGATTGAAAGCCCAGGTCAGCGACGTGTTGATGCGCGAACCCGGCCCGTCGTGCCCGTGCGGCGGCCCGGGCGTGGTCGGCGTGAGCAGCAGGTCCGCGCCGGAGAACAGCTCGTCCAGCACCGGATTCGGGCCGCAGCGGCCCGCGAACCAGTCCTCGGCGGGATCCCGCAGCACCAGCGAGACGGGCCGCGGACGCAACACGGAAGCCGCCCGCCAGGCGATCTCGGCCTGTTCCTCGTCCACCGAGGCAAAGCCCAGGTCAGAAGACCAGACAGCGGTGGGAGAACTGACCTCCGCCACACCGAGGTAGACAGCGAGCAGCGAAGGATCACGGGTGAACACACCAACCGCAGCCCGCTCTGACGAAGTGGTCTTCAGACCGAGCACACCGCACCAAGCGGCCGGAATGCGGATCGAGCCCGCACCGTCGACGCCCGTGGCCAGCGGCACCACACCGGAAGCGACCGCCACGGCCGAGCCCGCGGAGGAGCCGCCGGGCGTGCGAGAGAGATCCCACGGGTTGCGTGTGACGCCGCGAGAGTTGCGGCCCCACGTCTGCCAAGGGGTGCTGCCATCGGGCGTGGTGGTCAAACCGATGGGCACACACCCGAGAGCCATCAGCGCAGCACGGTGACTGAGACGTTCGCCGCGCTTCACCGCGATGGGCATGCCGGCGAGCGGCAACGAAGGGTCGACCGGCGCGAAAGTGCGGAAGACCTCGTGGAACGCGCACAGCGTCGGCTCGACGAGATCCAGGCGGGCCAAGGCCTCGCGAACCTGGTCAGGCATGATCCCCCACGTGAAGTGGACTCGCGCTGTGCACCACCTGGCTGAGCTCGCGGAGAAGTGCGGCGAGCTGCCGGCTTCGTTCTTCCGGTTCCAGGTGGTCGAGCTGTGGGTCTTCGGTGATCTTCTCGACGTGCCGAAGGACCTGGAGGTCATCCAGGTCGCGCTGGTCACGGACCTGCCGGAGGTGCCGTGGCTGACCGAGCCCACCGGCGCCGAGCACTGGGCGAACTCCACCCGGTTGTCGCGCAACCCGTTCGACGCGCGGTGGCGGTCGAAGAACGGGCCGGTCTGGAACCACCGGATCGTGCGGCCCGCGTTGATCTGGAGTGCGCAGGACGGGATCAACGAGGAAGCGCTCGTGGCGGTCGGCGACGGCACGGCTGAGCTGGTCAGGCAGGCCGCGCCGACGCCGGAGGAGCTCGCGGAACGGATCGAGGACGAGCGGGAGGTGAGCTTGCGGGCGTTGCGGCAGGCGAGCCAGGACTACACCGACCGCCGCTGGAGCCCCGGCAAGCTCACCCCCTACTCGGACGCCCTGTGGCGCACGACCACCGGTTATCTCGATCTGCTGGACGCCTAGAACGTCACCAGCCGCGGGCGCGCCACTCCGCCAGCGAGGGGCGTTCCTTGCCCAGCGTCGAGTCGTCGCCGTGGCCCGGGTAGAACCAGGTGTCGTCGGGCAGGACGGCGAACAGGCGGTCCTCCACGTCGTTGATCAGCGAGGCGAAGTTGTCGGGCGACGTGGTCTTTCCCACACCCCCCGGAAAGAGTAAATCACACTAGCGGTGAACATCGGTAGCCTCTTCTCATGACCGAGGTCGTGGGGATCTACGCTCGCATCAGCGAAGACCCGTTGTTGCAGGAGAAGGGCGTCACCCGCCAGCTTGAGGACGGCCGCGCACTCGCGCAGTCTCGCGGGTGGACCGTCCTTGACGAGTGGGTCGACAACGACCTCAGCGCACTGCGCGGGGGACCGCGGCCTGCGTACGAGGCGCTCATGAAAGCGGCTTCGCGCGGCGAGATCACCCGCATCGTCGCCTACGGCATGGCGAGGCTGTGGCGCAATCGCAAGGAACGCGTAGACGCGATCGAGCTGTTGGCGGCGGCCCGCGTGTCCATCTCGCTGGTGAAGGGCTCCGACATTGACCTCACGAGCGCAGCCGGCCGCATGGTCGCGGGCATCCTCGGCGAAGCCGACACGTTGGAGTCCGAGCTCAAGGGTGAGCGCGTTGCCCGTGCCGCACTGCAACGTGCGGAGGAGGGACGCGCCAACGGGGCAGTTGCATACGGGTGGCGCCGGGTCTATGAGCAGGACAAGAACGGCCGTGTCCTGAGCTTCACGGATGAGGTCGACGAAGCCGAAGCTGCCATCGTGCGCGAGATCGTCGATCGCCTGCTCGCACGCGAGTCCTTGAACGTGATCACCGCGGACCTGAACGCCCGCGAGGTGCCCACGCCGTACGGCGGCGACCGATCGTGGGGCACAAGCTCAGTCCGGAAATTGGCGCTTCGGCTGTCCAACATCGCTCGTCGGAAGCGTGCCGGAGAGGACTTCGGACCGGCAGCCTGGCCGCCAATCGTCGAGCAGGACAAGCATGATCAGGTGGTCGCGCTCCTCACCGATCCCTCGCGAGTGCAGACGCGTGGCGGTGCCCGACAGCATCTTCTGACGTTCGGAATCGGCTGCTGTGGCAAGTGCGGTTCAGCGCTTCGAGTCTCCAACAGGTGGGTGAACCAGCGCCGCAAGGAGCTCGGCAAGACACCGCTCTACGTCTGTGATGCGGCGTCCTCGTGCGTTGGGCGGCGTCAGGAATGGGTGGACGACCTGGTGGAACGCGTGGTCGTGCGACGGCTCCAGGAACCCGATGCCCGCGACCTGCTGACTCGGGACGATGTCGCCGCGCAAGCCGCGCGAGAGCATGCCGCTGGCATCCGCGCCCGGCTCCAGGCCGCAGCCGACGACTACGCGGATGACCTCCTTGACCGCGATCAGTTCCACAGGATCAACGCGAAGCTCCGGCCGGCTCTTGAAGAGGCTGACCGAGAAGCCATGCGTCTGGTCGTCGGTGTTCCCAGCGACATGGTCACTGAGATTGTTGGGCCTCAAGCGCAGGAGCGCTGGAAGCAACTGACCGTGCTTCAGCGCCGGGCACTTCTCACGGCGATGGGTGTCACGGTCACGATCATGCCGTCCCGAGGTGGCCCAGGCTTCAAGCCAGAGTCGGTCAAGATCCAGTTCGAACGGGACGACGATCATGCCACTCGCGAGGAGATTCGCAATCTGCCCACGGATCTCTTGGAAGCCCGTTCCTGAGCTGTCTACTGTGGTCACATGAGTACTCGGGGGAGCTCAGAGGCGCGGCGGGACGCAGTGGTGCGTCAGTTGACCGCGCCTGCCGCTCGCGCCGAGTGCTACTCCGCTCGTGAGATCCATCGAAGAGTGCACCTCGTTCGCGAGCTGCGTAAGTCCCTTCCGCCTGAAGAGATGCAGGGCATCGAGTCGGTATTGCCTCGCGGTCTGCTCGGTGGCTTCGAGGCCTTCGCCGACCGCATCGACGCGGCGAACACGAGGGTTGCCGCGAGTCATCCGAAGCGACTCAGGTTGATCGCGAAGGCGATGGATCTTCCGTTCACGGTCCACCAAGAGCTGATGATCCTCAGCGAACATGACCCGTTCAAGCGGTCCGTAAGCCGTGACTTCGGCCGTGCGTACGGCCTCGGTGTGAAGTCCGCGGATCGACCAACGATCGCGCTTGAGGTCGACGCGGCGATGCGACTCATCCGGCTCTTGGTGTTGCTGTCCAGGGCTGCCGAGCAAAAGTTTCCTGTGTCGGTCCTGCTGTGGCTGCTTGACCTCCTCGCCGGTGAGTTCGTCGCGCCGCCGGCCACCGAGCCGTTGCAGAACGCGCCACCCGCGCGTCGAGCGCGTCCACCAGGTCGACTTGTCGTCACCGGGCCGCGCGTTGCCCGTGCTCCAGGACGCCGCGTCCCTCGCAGCTCGTCGCAGCGAGGGCCGGGATGGGCTGTGCGCGTTCGGGGGAACGCTGTAGCCGCATAGCGCGTCGCTGGCCTTCCTGTTCAGGAAGGGCCACACCGTGGCAGACAAGACTCCACCTGCTTACCTCCCTGTGTCGGAGGCGGCCGCACATCTGTCCGTCTCCGAGGTCACAATCCGCCGGGCGATCAGGGCCGGCAAGCTCCCGCACGTCCGTCTTGGACGGCTCGTGCGGGTCGCCGTCGACGACCTCGACGCATTCGCGGCGGCCCATCGGGTAGCGGGGGTGACCCGTGACCCGCAGTAGAAGGACACGCGGAAAACCTGCTCGTCACATCGACGACTACGTCGAGGAGATCGTGCGTAGCGCGCCGCCGTTCAGCGCGCGGCAGCGACTGAGGATTGCCGCGATCTTGTCGACCGGCGACGACTCAAGCCCGCGCGGCGTATGTCGTTGACCGGCGTGATTTTCGGGGTGCCGGTGCGCGTTGTGACACCGGCACCTCGCCACTCCCAGCAGGAGTGGCGACAGGAGCAAGGTAGACAAAAAGCAGCCTTTGGCCTCGCTGGCCGACGGCCATCAAGCTTGGCTCATCCGGGGGGATGGCATGGCGCGTAACGGAAGCATCGGGGGATACCGACCGCACGCTCTGCAGAAGCGTGACTTCGCGAAGACAGCACGGTTCAACGAGCCCGAGATGAGTGCAGTCGTTTCAGCCGCAGCGCGAGCACAGCTCCAAGTCGGTGCATGGATCGCAAAGGCAGCCGTTGAAGCGGCACTCGCTGACAACAACCCGCGGCGAGTAGCCGCGAAGGAGATCGGGCAGCAGCTGATGCAGGTGCAGACGGAACTTCAGCAGCTGCGTCGCGCGAGCATCCTGCACGGCAACAACTTGAACCAGCTGGCGGCAGTAGCGAACACGACCGGCGAAGTCGGCATCGCTTCGTCTCGCGTCATCGCGAACATCGATCGAGTCGTGGCTCAACTGGATGAGCGCTTGCCCGCAGTCGATGCACTCCTGGCACGCATCGTCGATCGCTTCGAGTCGACATGATCGGAAAGGTGACGCGCGGCTGGAACGTCTACGGCCTCATCCGCTACCTGATGGGACCAGGAAGCACCGAGCAGTCGGCGCACACGGATCAACATGTCTTCGCGACGTGGGATGGTCGTCCCGAAGCGCACCAGCCCGAGCAACTGGGACCCGACCGGTTCGACATAGGCGCCTTGGTCGCAGCTCTTCGGGCACCTGCAGCGCTCGCCGGGGTGCCGAAACGGCGTCCGCGTGAGGACGGCTGGCCAGGCACTGTCAGCCGGGTTCCGAAAGGTCCTGTCTGGCAGTGCTCGTTACGCAACCATCCTGACGACCCTCTTCTGACGGACGAGCAGTGGGCCGAGGTTGTGGCGGACGTGCTGCACCGCACCGGGATCGCCGAGCACGATGATCCAGGCGGCTGCCGATGGGTCGCGATCCGTCATGCGCCTGACCACGTGCATATCGCCGCGGTGCTGGTTCGACAAGACACCGGCGAACTTGTGCACCCGCATCGCAACTACGACTTCCGGCGAGTGAAGGAGGCGTGCAACGCGGCCGAGGACCGGTATGGCCTCACAAGCACCGGTGCCGCGGATCGGACGGCGACACCTCGTCCAACTCGCGCTGAGAACGAGAAAGCGTCCAGGCTCCATGCCGCTGGCCAGAGGCGGACGGACGTCGCGGTTCGCAACAAGCTGCGTCGTCAGGTCTCCAGCGCCGCTGCTGCCGCGCGGAACTGGGACGAGTTCGTGGAGTACCTGCAGTTGGCGAATGCGACGGTACGCGTCCGTCAAGGTCACCACGGCCGGATCCTCGGGTACTCGGTCACGGACGCCTCCGACCCGGCGTGCCGCACCGCGTCGGGTGATCCGCTGTACTTCGCCGGAGGAAAACTCGGTCCGGATCTCACCTACTCGAAGCTCATGAGCCGGTGGAAATCGGTGGAGACGACCGTGCCCGCCTCGGTGCAGGGGATCGTCGATGAGGTGGTTCTGCCTGCACGTGAGCGGATGCGGCACCGCGGACCATTGAATAAGACCGAGTTCGGACAGGAGGCTCTGCAGGGCATCGCTCATGCGACGGGCGACATGCTGTTGGCTCTCGTCGTTGTCGCCGATGCGGATCGAGTGCCACTGCTGATCGACGCGTGGGAGACATTCGCGCGTGCCGGCCGCGTACCCGAGCAGATCCTGCCGCGACGGTGGGCAGTGGTGTCGCGCGATCTGCGTACGGCTGCCAACCAACTGATCAGAGCGGGTGTGCGTAATCCAGCACGCCAACGGGTCACACCCGACCAGTTCATCGCGCTCTTGACAGCGGTGGCAGCGCTCGTTGCCGAGATCGCGGCTTGGCACGAGGCGCACCAGCGCCACGTCGCGGCTCGGCATGCGCGGGCTACCTGCGGTGTGCTGCATCAGATCGCGGCAAGGCAACCAGACCGCGTGAAAACTTTAGCCTTCACGCCATCAGTGACTGCAACATCAAAACCGCGTGGAGAGCTGACCAAACGACCATCGGTAGGAGCGTTCTCAAGTCATCAGTCGGCTTCCGCAACGAGCCGTCGCGCGCACTGACAAATTTAAGATCGAGCTAGTCGTCCGCCAAGTCGGGGCAGCTGAGACCTCCGCCTTACTCGTAGGCTCTATGAGTGGGACAACCTCCGGTGCGGCACCGGGGAAGACGTCGATTAATACCGCTCCGGGCTTATTGGGAAGATGTGACCGCGCAAATGAAATAATCAGGCTTCCGGTACGATTCCAAGGAGGCGCGCCTTCAAGCGAGATGCGGCAGTCTGTGCGAGGTTCTCATTCTTGGTTTTGCTCCTGCGGTAAAGAAAACCAGGAACTCGCTCAGGGTGATTTCGGTGTCGAAAGATGCGATCCTGCAGAACTCGGCATTGGGTCATGAGTTCGGCGTGGATAGCTTCTGACAGCGCTCCTGCGGTTGTGATCGCAGGTAGGACGCTGAGTTTTTCGTCAACTTGAAGCGCGAGCTGTTGTTTTTCTCTGGCAATCTGACGATTCTTGACGACCAAGTTCGTTGCCAGCGTAAGGCTAGGCAGGCTGGGGATCAGCCATCGCAATAGCAGCTCTCGGGTGCTCCAGTCCGCGATAAGTGCGATCGCGAGTCCGGAGGCAATCCAGATGCTCGCAGCCTTGAGGACGAGTGACGCCCATTGGCGGCGCAATGGCCAGTCCCATTGCAGATTCTCCCGTTGGCATAGGAGGATGGCATAAGCCTGGGGTAGGCCGGTGACGTCGACGTACCAATTGCGTTTCTTGCCCTTATCTTTGTACTTCTGTGCCAAGTCTCCTATTTCCTCGTCGGTGGGGAACGGCTTGAACTCATCTGTGGCAGGCAGGCCGAAGAGTTCGTAGTCGAACCGTTCCTGGATTTTGGTCGCCTCCTTAGTGCGAACCTGGCTGATGAGCGTCATAGCCAACAGGATGGCCGTTCCAAAGCCGCCCAGGATTGACATGGGCTTAGCCGCTGTGTGCCAGAACGCCGCGACGAGCGCGCCGCAGGAGGAAGCCAAGGCGACGATCGCCCGGGCCGTCTCCCACCGCTGCGCGTAGACATGCGCGGTGTCGGCGGCGTGCAGCATCTCCAGGTAAATAGGCTGGTTCTGTTTGAGATTGATGGTCTGGCCGAACGGCACCTCAGTCGTCATGGCCGTGGCATCCGGTTTCCGAAGAGCGTTCGCCAGGTTTCGACGGCGGCTTTCTCCTTGCCGGCCTGCTCCTGCAAGATGGCAGTCTCGCACGTCTTGAGCCAGCCACGCATGACCTCCGCCAGGGTATGCCGCTCGGCCATGGTCATCTGACTGTTGACTGCTGGACCCAGCCCTGCCGGGTCTGGCCAGTCGTCAGTGATTTGGTCGATGGCCGAGGCCAGAAACCATCGGATCTCGTCCTGATAGCGAGTGAAGGGCGTATCCACGAGCTCCAGCGCCATCACCTCGATCAGGAACGACGGGCTGAGCGGGTCCCCCGCTTCCCGGTTGATGCCTTTGACCATCTTGACGAACGGCACGAACTTCTCCGCGCAGTCCTTGTTCTTGGCCGTGACGAGCTCGGCATGGATGTTCGGGTCGGTGGCCATCCAGGTGCTGCCGTTAGGCATCAGGAAACCGCCCTCGGCGCGAGAAAAGACGGGCGCGACCTCGTAGGAGGCGACGTCTTCACCTGCGTAGTAGATCGTGACGACGTAGTCGTCGGCCTGGACGTCGTCCCACCCGGACTCCAGCACCTTCTTCAGTGCCGTAACGGCCGCAGTGCCGGTGCCGTCGGCCAAATCGCCCTGAGGACCATCGGGGTCGATCACCGCGAAGATGTCGACGTCCTTGAGCTTCTTGGTCTTGGTATGACGGTCGTAGCTTCCGGTCAGAAACGTCCTGTCGAGCGTCCACTCCTTCTCGATGTGATCCCGGATTCGATGGTGCCGGGTCGAAGCGAGGCTGGCTTCCGTGGGTGTGATCTCCAGATTGGACTTGAGTAGCCCGAAGGCATCATCGACGTACCCCATTGAGTGGGCTCTCCTTTCAGGCCGGATGAGAGGTCAGGGGTTGGTGAGATAGCGCATGCTGGCGCTGGCGTGATGCGCCCCCGCGAGCGTGCCGAAGCTTCGAGAGCGCATGCCGTCTGTGCCCGCGCGTGTACCAGGACCCCAGCCCGGTTGCTCGGTACGCGGCCCATTGAAGGTGGCGAACATCTTGTAGGTCGTGTTGCGAGGCACCGTCTGAAGTTTGGCCAGATAGCGCGCCAGGCTGGCCCGGTCGGCTGTGAAGGTCGCGTTAGCGGCGCCACTGGCCACATAATCCACGGGGAACTCGATGATCGGGCTGACCGTGCCGTCGGGGCGGTGGCACTCCAGCACAACGGCCTTCAAGGACCGTTCGGAGATCCAAGCGATGATGGCCGCTTCATCCTGCGCCCAGCTGCCGAACAAGCGTGTGGCGTCAATGCCCAAGTGCCCGAGGATGTTGACAATGGAGCCGAGGATGACGTCTGCCAACTGGGTGGCGGTGTGCGTGATCGTGTATGTACTGGTCGAGGTTGACGAGCTACTCATGATGAGCTCCGCAAACTCTTAAGAGCCTCCAAGTTGATCGTGGTGCTCGTCTTGGTGGCCGAGGCGGATTCAACTTGGCGCTCGTCGGGGGCGGGCTCGACCGACAGGTGTGCCGACTGTTTGGCTGCAGTTGCCAGGACGGAGGCCAGCGGCGGGGGTACGGGCACGTACAGCATCCAGTCGGAGGTGGCCGAACCACCGCCCGGCACGGGGTTGAGGTTTTCCTCGACGTCCAGTGCCGCGTCGTCGGTGGCGACGGTGATGCTTAGGTGCAGGTTCTCAGACACCAACACCAGAGGCGTCGTTGCGAGATGCCCGCCGGCTACCAGGGCGGCTCCGATGCCCTTCAACGGCGCCAAGGCGGTGGCTACGTCATCCGCGGTGATGTGCGGACTGACGACCAGCGTGTCGCTGATCAAGGTGGTCAGGACGTCCCAGGCGGCAGTTGCAGTGCGTTGAGGCGCTCCGGCCAGCTTCCTAGTGCGCTTCATCGGGGGTCATCCTTCGTGTCGCGGGCCGCAGCTCCGCTGATCCGGGACGCGGCGTGGCGGAGGTCCGCGATAGTCAGCGCGCCGGGGTCCTGAACCGTCTCCAGCCGGACCGCCATTGCTTCCGCCACGGTCTTGCGAATCTGCCGTCCGTCGTTGCCGTGAAGGAGCGACGCGACAGACGGCAGGTCCGGGTCATCCGCCAACACCTTCAGCGAGGGAAAGGCTTGCGCCATGTCCTGAAGGGTGGCGGCCAGGATCGTTGTGACGGCGTCGGCGTCGGGCAGCGGGATCTCGACTGCGACATCGGCGCGTGAAAGGAAGGCGGTGTCGAGCGCGCTGGTGAAGTTGGACGTGGCGACCACCAACAGGTTTGGGTAGTTTGCGGCGTTGTGGTCCAAGGCCGTCAGTACGGCGTCGGTGGCTCGGTGAACGTCCGCCGGGTTAGCCGACAGCGACGCTTCGCTTCGGGCAACCGCCATCGACTCGACTTCGTCGAGCAGAACGATGGTCGGTAGCCCGTCGTCGGCCAAGGCGGGGATGTGCTCCGTGAGCAACTCGGTGACCTTGCGCTGCGACTGGCCATGCTCGGCACTCATCAACCCGTGCGGTGAGACCTCGACCAAGCGGGCTTGGCCCTGGCTGGTCAGCGGGGCAAGTTGCTGCGCCAGGCCTCGGGCAAGGGTCGTCTTGCCGGTGCCGGGTGGGCCGTGCAGGACGAGCAGTCCGTGCAGGGCGGTTGTCTCGAAGGACAAAGTTTCGCGTAGCCGCAGGCTCAGGATCGCCCAGTAGAGGAGGCGCTCCTTGGTCTCTGGACTGGTGATGATCGAGTCCCAGGTACCGGCATAGCGCTTGTCGGGAAGCATTACGTTGCTGGTCACAGCCTCGGCAACGTCCATTCCGATCACTCCTCCGCGTTGGTTGCGAAGGAACTTAGCACGAGTGCGAAGGCACTTTGCGCACACCCTGGTTCGTGTCGTGCGCGTCGCGTTGTTCTGTTGGTCAGCCGGTCGACTGCCTATGGTGAGGTCATGGGTTACACGTCAGAGTGCCTCACGCCACCGACAAATACGGCTGAAGCCAGTGACATCGATGTCACCGATGACCCTGGCCGGGTAGCTGACACGCTGCGTAGAGCGCGTCAGTACCGAGGGTGGAGCCTGAGAGAGGTCGAGCGTCGCACCGGCCGGGCCAACGCTTACCTGTCGCAGGTGGAGCGAGGCGTGATTCGTCGGCCTGATCCTGCCGTGCTGTTGCAGTTGGCTGATCTCTATAGCCTGAACTTCGACTTGCTCATGCAGTGGTCGGAACCTGACGCAGAGCGTCTGGACGATCCGCTGGGCGAGGCGACCACTCGAGCGCTCATTCGCCAGGTCGTGAATCTGACCCCGCAGCAACGTCGACGGGCGCTGGAGCTTCTTCAAGATCTCTCTGACGAGTCGTCCACAGATGGCTGACCAGCCAGTGGCGAGCACGTAAGTCGGCCCCGTCTCCTGTGGACAGTGTCCCGAAGGCGACGAGGCCGATGTTCGTATAGCTAAGCGGTTGTCGGTACTCAGGGCAAGGCACTCAGCGTGAGACGACCAACCGAATGAACTGCTTGTAGATGACCTGGCCGCCGGTGAGTGCGTCGTCTGGCGTGCTCGCGCGGTAGGCGGCGATGGTCGGTTGGGCAGTGCGATCCTCGCCCCAGGAACGGATTACGGTGCAGAGCCGTTCGGCGAGTTGCTCCCCGGCAGGGCCGTGACCGATCGCACCAAGCTCCCAGCGCTTGTCCTGCGCGTCGGGCTCAGGATTATTCAGCGTCATGTAGGCCAACGATTCTCCGTCGACGAGGGCAACGCTGCTGTACCGGAAGGCGGGATTGGCCAGTCCGGCTTCCACGGCATCGTTTCCAGCGCAGAAGCGCACCGTTCCCGACTCAACCGCGGTGACCAGCGGCCAAATGAGGTCGGTGGACTCCATGGCCACGATCGACGTGCCGGACCACACGGTGCTCGCAGGGGTGTCCAGAACCCCTTGCAGGGCATCGAGATCCACCGACTGATCAGGATCCCAGTACAGCAGGACGTCGTCGGCGATCTCGCCCTTCTGCTCGCCGTTCTGGCCGTCGCCGATCATCGGGATGAAGCCGCACAGCTGGCTGTCGGTGGCGCGCAGCACGCCGTTGTCGTTGACGAACGCGACGCTGCGGGTCTGACCACGCCAGGTCAGCGGGACGACGAGCCGGCCACCGGGGGCGAGCTGGTCGAACCAGGCCGGGGGCAGGTCCCAGGGGCCGACGGTGACGATGATGCGGTCGAACGGGCCGTTCTCGGGGGCGCCGTGCGCGCCGTCTCCGGTGATGACATGCACGCGGTTGTAGCCGGTGGCGGCGAGTGCCCGTTGGGCGTGTTCGGTGACGTCTGGATGGATGTCGATGGTGCTGACATGGCCGGTCTCGCCGACGAGTTCGGCGAGCAGGGCGGCGTTCCAGCCGGTGCCGGCGCCGATCTCCAAGACGCGCTGGTCGGGACGAGCGTCGAGCTGATTGAGCATCATCGCGACGACAGTGGGTACGGAGATGCAGCTGGCGGGCCTGCCCCCGGGAGGGCCGGGCTTGATGGTGATGGCCCGGTTGGCGTAGGCGTCCTCGATACTCGCGTCCGGCACGAACGGGTGGCGGGGAACCTTGCGCAGGACCCGCTCGACCTCGGCCGACAGCGCTTGGCTGTTCTCCACGATGTGGTCGACCATCCGGTTGCGCAGGTCTTCGGGCTGGGTTTCCGTGGTGGTCATCCCGTTCCTCTCAAGTTCGGTACTGCGGTCAGGTGCGGCGAGGAGCAGGCACGCATCCCAGTGGAACGCGGGCTCGGTCGCCGAGTACAGGGCCAGCGCGACACCGGTCGCGCCTTCCAGCAGGCCGTCCCCTGCCGGTGGCCGGTGATCGCGCAGGTGCTGTTGGAAGTCTTTGTGCAGTTGCGGCAGGAGTGTCGCGAGTTCGCTGCCGGGGCCAGCGTTCTCCGCGGCGCGGCGGACAGTTTGGACCAGTCCGGCCCAGCCGTGGCACAGCGACGCGCCGTCGAGCTGATCGAGCTGCTGTTGGTCGGTGACGCACGAGGCGAGTGCGTTCTCGGCGGTGCGCTGCCGCTGGTGGTCGCCGAGGGCGATTCCCGCGAGTTGTTGTGCGCGGGTGATGCCGGGCGTGCCGTAGCACCACGACGGCCTCTGCGGACCAACCTGACTGGTGGTGCCCGTGCGCCACTCGTGCAGGTTGATGGTGCCCGGCCACCACGGTGTGGTGCGGGTGCCGAGTTGCCAGCGGTCGAGCACCCCGCAGATGTTCTCGATCGCCTCGGCGTGTGCTGGCACGGCGATGCCGCTGATCTTGGCGGTCGCCAGCAAGGCCAGCGGCCCGGCGACGCCGTGGGCGATCGAAAGGTTCGCGTGTCCGCCGGGCCACTGCGGGCAAGGACGGTCGGCGGGTTCGTTGCCTGTCCACCAGGCGGGCAGCTGCTCGCCGCCAAACGTGATCGGCTCGCACACCAGCCGCACGAGGTAGGACAGCACGTCGCGCAGGAGCGCGTCGTGGCCGGTGTGCATCAGGTAGGTCCCGATACCGGTAAGTCCATTGATCAGATCGAACTCGCGCAGACGCGCGGGGAGTCCGTCGTCGATGCGCTGGTGTGCTGCGTCGAGTCGACGCCGCGTCAGGCGTGAGATGTGCGCGTCGACGGTGTGCAGTGGGTTGGCATAGACAGGGTTTCCCGTGGTGCGCAGCACGAATGCGACGGCGGGCGCGCCGTTGAACAGGCACGCGTCGAGGTGGGCGGCGAGCGGGCTGCTGGTCATCGACGTGATCCACTGGTGTGCCGCTGGCCAGCCGATGAGGCCGGCGCGGGCCTGGCCGACGCGCAGCAGCGCGGTCCCGGCCGCGCCGTAGGACAGCGACTGTCCCCAAACGGGAGTGGAGTCGTGCTGTGGCGGCGCGGCGCGTGGGATTGTTGGCGTCATCGGGAATCGCCGCCTTGGTGCAGTGCCCGCCAGGCCAACGCGGCGTGCCTGGTGAGGCGCTTGCATAGGCGCTCGTGGTCAGGATTGATGCCGATGGCCCGGTTGTGGTGCATGTGTAGCAACGACTCCAGCGCGGAGTTGATGTCGATGCCGGTGCCGGGCAGCAGATGCCTGCGGTAGGCGGCCAGGGCCTCGGCGCGGGCCTGCCAGGCCTGCTCGACCGGCTCCGTCCAGCCGGGCAGCTCGCGCAGCGCCGTGAGGTCGATCGAGAGCCGCATCGCCTCGTCGAGGATGTCCCGTGCGATGGTGAGGGCGGGCGCGGTGCGGTTGATCAACCAGTCGGCTGCGGCGCCAGGCGTGCCGAGAAGTCCGCGGACGATGCCGACCATGTTCGCAGTGGCCAGCGCAGTGGAGTTGACCGACTTGGCGGGTAGGGCACGGAGCATGGCAGCGACCAACCGCGAGTCGGCAGCGAAGACTTCCTCGGCCGCTTCCAGCGCCGCGCCGTGCCCATAGCGGCCGATCTCGGGCTGGTAAGAAGCGAACCGCACGTCCGTGATCAAGCCTGCCTGCCGTATCCGCTGCGCCCATTCCCCGACCGTGATCGTGCACGCAGAGTAGTGCTCGGGTGTGGGGCGTAGACGCAGCCGGAGATGATCGGTCTCCTGCTGGCTGTGGTATCGCACGAACCACCAGGCGGTGCCCTCGGGAAGGGCGTTGACCAGCTGCGGCAGGCGGGTGGCGAGGATGCCGTCCAGGCGCTCTGGGTGAGTGTGGATCTTCGCGGTGAGCCAGGTGGCACCGGGGTCGCAGGGGAGTTGACCGTGCTGGTTGGTGACCACGGGTAGCAGACCGCACAACGGGGCGGGAGCAGCTGGACGGGTGGTGACCAGTGGCAGCGCGATCTCGTGAGCGTGGCCGTCGATCCAGCCGTGGTCGGCCACGTCGGCGGCTTCGTAGAGGATGGCCTGGCCGTGCTTGACGAGGTGGTTGTGCAGGAGCGTGGCATGGACGGGCTCGTCGAGACTCAGCCGCAGTGTGCGGTCGGCGTCGCGCAGTTCCACCACGTCCGGGCAGTTCCAGCGTGTCCGCCAGGCGGTGAGCAGCTCGCGCCAGCCCTGCGGGCTGGTGCCCTCTGGCGGCAAGTCGGTAGTGGACAGACGCCACTGTGCCGGGGACAGCACTGTGCGGCCGTAGCGCACCCGAGACAGCGCCGGCAGGGTCACATGTGGACCCCAGTCGAACTGGTACCAGGAGGCGCTGAACGCGCGCGGCAGCTCGGCCAGGAACCGCGCCAGCGGATGCGGCTGCTTGTCCAGGGCGAGGGCGTGGAACACCTGCGGCTCGACCACCCGACGCCGTGAGCGGCTGACCAGGAAGAGCCGGTCACGGGTTGCGCAGACAGCCAGGTCCTCCAGCGGAATCAGGGTCGCGGGGTCGTCGTGGCCGCGGTGCTCGCCCAGCGGGATCACGTGATCGAGGTAGGCGGGCACCCGGCAGACGTTCTCGGCGGGCACGAACTTCGGGCCGAAGCTCAGCTGCGCGCGCAGCGCTCCGTCGGTCGCGGCGGGGAGCGCCCGGTAGGCCTCGGCGAGACCGGACCCGGTGGCCATCGGGGTGAACCGGCTGGTGAGGGTTCCAGCGGAGCGAGCCGGTGCGACGGTGAGCATGAACTCGCCCCGGTTCAGCGCATCCACACTGGTGCAGTGCACGCGCGCGGCCAGTTCGACGTGCGGCGGGATGTAGCGCTCGTCGAAGTCCGGGGAGGTGAGCACAGCAAGGTCGTTGTCGGACAAGACAATCTCGCGGCTGCCGTTGGCCATCGCCTGCCATGCCAGTGCCAGAAGTCGTTCGTCGCGTGGCCCGAGCGCGACGGCGGGAGCGGAGCGCAGGCTGCCATGGAAGCGTGCCGGATACCCGAGGCCGGCGTCGGGCGAAACGACCTCGAGTAGCGGCACCAGCGTGCCAACGCCGTAGCGATCGGTGAACTCGGCCTGATACTCGCGCCAGGCTGGGTCACCGGCGGGGTGGCGGGTGGTGCGCAGTAGTGCGCTCGCGGCGGCGGCCATCTCCTGTGCGACCTTGAGAGGCAGTTCGATTGTGTTGTCCAGCAACAGATCCGCGGCGATGGGGGTTCGTCCTGCCGAGGACAGCGTGCGCATCTGGCTGATCAGTGCTGCGCGGGCCTCATGCTGTTCGGTACCCGAGGTCGCGGGGGCGTTGTGGTGGCGGAGTTTGGCGTGCACTACGTCAAGTTCGCGCAGCAAGTCTGCGATCTCGGGCAGTTCGGCGGCGTCCGCGTCGTGCAAGACGGTCAGCACGTGGGTGAACGGGTCGGTGACGGTGAACGGAGCGCGGAGGCTGGTCAGCAGGAACCCCGGCCGCACAAGCAGCGCGGTAATGCTGTCGCGGACCTTGAGGCGGTCGGTGGTGAAGTCGTTTGCCAGCTTGTCGATGAGGTCGCCGAAGCGCATCGGTGTTGCTGCGGCCTGCCACGCGGCGAGGATCGCGGAGGTGCACAGCACCCTTGCCCGGTCCGTTCCCTGCGGGAGCTCCAGCCGGTCACCCCGACGCACTGTGAGGTCGTTGACCGTGACGTGCAGACGCTCCAGCAACTGCGGGCAGGATTCGGCCCGCGTGATGATGTTGGCCAGCCACTGTGCGTCGGTCCGTGCCGCGGCCCGGTGCCCCGCTCGCAACTGGACATGCCCGGCCTCTGCCAGCGTCACGGGAGCAACGCCGGCGAACAGCCCGAAGGGCGTAGGCCGTCCGATGCTGCGCAGCACGTAGCGCACGGCCGACACGGTGGCGCTGCGCACCTGTTTGTCGGACATGGCGTGCCCGGCGCGGATGTCGTCGACGCGGTCGGCCAGCGACGGGCTGGCCTGCCGCACGGCCGCGGCCAAGCCATCGAGTGCCCACATCCGGTCGAGCCATGCCCGGCAGGAAGCGATGCCGGTCAGGTCGGGCCACTGATTGGGGGCACTGGTCAGGGGAGTAGCCGAGGCTCGCAGCAGTGCGACTCCAGTGTGCCGATACAGCGGCTTGTGGTCAGCGTGACGCATCCGTTCCTCCAGATGTGACAACGAGAATGAGTGCCTCGGGGACCAGAGCCGCCTGGCCCCGAGGCGCATCGGGAACTTCTGGTGTCACACCCCTCCGGTGACACACGCTGACGCGCAGGTCGGGTCGCAGCCGTCGTCGGTTCCGTTGGTGCAGGGGTTCATCGCGGCGTCAGCCGGGACATCGGTGATGAACTCCAAGTGCTCCAAGGCGAACAGATCGTCTGCGGCGATGGGCTCGTCGAGCATGATCAATGACATGGCATCCCCTGTTTGTTCGTCGATTCAACATCAACCTGACTAGAAGGCGTTGTGGTGCAACGGCATTCGAGTCAGGGCTTACCGGATGAGCTCATGGGTGAGCACCCGGAAGTCATCGCGGCCCCGCTGGGCCGGTAAACCACCAGCTCTGGTCGACCTGCAGTACAGCGGTCGCGGTGGCCAGTTCCTCGGTGTCACCGTCCGTGTCGGGCGCCGGTTCTGGCGTTGTGGCCGCGAGCATTTCGGGGGTGATGACGGGCATCTCGATGGTGTCGAAGTTGTTGCCCGGCCAGTCCCACGTGGTGCCGTCCTCGCTCCACTCCAGATGCAGCGGTCGTCCTTCGGCGACGGCGTCCTCCAGCAGTTCGGGAACCGTCATGCCCCATTGGTTGCCCTCGTGGTAGGCGTGCTGAGCTGCCACGGCGCTCACCGCCAGAGGCTGCTGTCGTCCACCTTCGACCCGACCTTCTGCAGGCAGTCGTCGCAGAAGCTGCCGCTCGGCGACTTGCCTGCCTTCTCGATGTCGAGCACCCGGCCGCACTCGGTGTCCACCGTGCCGTCGCCAGGACCGGTGCTGTCCCCGATCGCGTGGGTCAGGTCGTCCAGTGGCGAGGTCCACCAGACGTGGCCGCTCACCGGTTCTCCTGGCGCGCAGCAACGCGAAGACGAGCCTGCCCGCCGTAGGTCGGCAGGCTGGTTGCGCGGATCGACGCTGCGAGCCGGTCATGGGCGGCCAGCCAGCTCGGATCGGTCGCGAGCGATTCGAGTGCCCTGCTGCCACCGGGCGATCGAGCGGGATCGGCGTTGGGCAAGGACATGTTCGGCGTCTCCGTTCACGTACGGCGCGACCCGCATACCCGAGGAAGAGAGATGCGGGTCGCTGCTCGTAGGGCTCTGCGCCGGAATGGTCGACCAGATCAGCACGGTGTCGGCATTGATAAGGGCGCACGATGCAGTGGACGCGGCGTCACGGCCGGAGCGTCGGGGAGCAACCGGCCGTGACACCGCAGCATGCGAACGGAAGGTGAGGACCCGCGCGACCTGATGCGACAACGTTCTCAACAGCAAAGATCCCACCTAGTGTCACCTCCCGTATCTGGAAAGTGACGCTAGGTGGGATCTTGGATCGCTATTTCACAACTTGTGAACGGGCGGCGTGGATCACCCGGATGGGGCTACACCGACCCTGTAGGCCAGGCCGCGAAGGTCACGGCCGCCGGCCTCTCGCCTGGCCTGAGCGAGCAGACCAGCCACGGACTCGCGGACGAAGACGTTGTTGCGAACCTTCTGCGGAGCCAGCTTCTCCGCCTCCAGAATTGCGGCGAGGCCCTGATCGCGGTGCTTGCGCTCGGTGAGCAGACCGCGGCCGACGTCGATCCAGAACTGGGCTTGACGCGACTTGGACACACCAGCTGGTCGCACGGTGGAGGCGATCTCGCGAACCTTCGCGCCTGCGCCGAGCTCCAGGCCGATGGACACCTTCCAGATCCCGACGTTGGTGCGGCCGAAGTTGGTCTGCATCCACGGGCTGACATCCGGCTCGATCCGATCCGCGAGCGCGGTGGCCTCGGTCAGGTGGGTCTGGGCGGCGTCGGCGTCTCCCCGCGACGCGCACGCCAGGGCCGCAGTGAGGTGCGCGAGGCCGTGAACCTCCACCCGTGCACCAGGAACCTGCGCGGTCTGCACGGCGAGGTCGTACTGGCGAGATCGGTTGGTGCCACTGATCAGCTGCGCGCGCTGGTAGGCGGCATACGACAGCCAGACCGGGTCGTCGAGCTCCTCGGCGGCCTCACGCATCCGTTCCACCGCTAGTACGGGCAGCCCGGCCACACCGAGGTCGTGGGCGAAGTAGGCCACCGCCTTGTAAGTCGCGATGAGTCCCACCAGGGCGGCTGTACGCCGTTTCGGGTCGCTCGCGGCGACGAGCAGATCCCGGATCAGCGAAGGCAGCAACGCGCCTTGGGCGGCGTAGTCGGCGTTGGGGCGCAGCGTGAGGTTGAGCAGGTCCAGTTCGGCGCTCACCTGCTGCCACGGTCGCGCCGGTGCGTCGGGCACCTCGCCGATCCGCCATGCGGTCATGGCGTCTTCGACCTCGAAGATGTGGCTGTGAGCCTCTTCGGAGGCCGCATCGGTCGGTGCGTAGGGCTTGCCGGTCAGCTCGGCCGGCGACACGCGCAGCGCGTTGGCCAGCGCCTCCAGCGTTGCCCGCTGGTTCACTGGCCGCAGCCCTCGTTCGATCATGCTCAGGTAGCTCGGTGCCATGCCCGCGAGCTGCGCTGTCGCGGTCAGACTCATTCCCCGGAACGAACGGATCTCACGTACCCGTCGACCGATGTGCGTCTCGTCCACCGCCACCTGCCTCTCGCCGGAGAGTTCTTCTCTGTCGAGGTACCCCTTGGCCGACAGCCGGAACAGCACCTCTCGTGACGTCAGGCTAACTGTCCTCCGCCGAGTGTCAGCCACGGTCGGTGCTTTGAACGATCCCGGTGTGATCATCAGACCGCTGTCGTAAGACTTCACGGGCTGCGCCGACCCTACGCAGTGACCTGCGTCTTGCACTCTGAGTGGCCATCGACCACCACGAGCAGGTCTGTAAACACAGGGAAGCGAACGCGCGGGCCGTACGTGTTGGTATCGGACAGCTTGTCCAGCACGATCGAGGCGTCCGCACTTGTTACCGAGAGTGCGCTCCACCGCTCGTGTTCTTGATTATGCCCGGACTGATGGTAAGCCGGTTGAAGAGACAGGGTATTCGTGGAATTTCGGCTAGTTATGCGTTAATAGATACTTCGGATTCGGCCTGAGAAGTCGGCGGTAAGGTTATGGCGTGCGGCTTCCCTCTGTCAAGAAGTAGATTGCATCGCCTTCTTATTTGGAACTCAAGGTAGGCCTGGCCCGTGCCCTCGATATACTCCTGATCTGGGCCGAATTCCTCTTGTAGTGCTTGGAGTGAGGAGAAGACTGGCGCGACCGGATAGCCGGCTTCCTCTTCTACGACTATCGGCAACTGACTACCTGGTGCAAATAGTATGAACTTCCGCAAATACTCGTCTTTGAACTGCTGCTGAGTCAACTTTTTGCTGCGATAAGCATTCGCTGCCCTGGCGAGAATTCTGCGGGCGTTCTTCTGGTCAAACTGGCGAGCCCGCTGTAGTCGTTCTTGGCGCATTCCTGGATCGCCGAGCTCCTCCAGGACCTCTGTCAAGGCTACGTTAAACATCTTGCGTTCATCTTCGGAGTGGATGGCTCGCATTAAGTCTAAATCTTCATCGGTGGTCTCGGGCATCCTGAAAACAGCTCGTCCCTCGGACCAGTCTGGGTCGGGAGGCGCTTGTGGTGCCGCTTCCTCCAGTCGGTTCTCTTGGTGGCGTTTTTTGAATCGGGGCAGCCAGTGAAACTGTTCTGCAGACATGGGGAAGATCATTAAGTTGCTTCCCTATCGTTTTGAAGGTCCTTCTTCTTGTTGTCGACCGCAGATCTTGTCAGCATGTTGAGGTAATAGTTTGTCTGTGCCCTCTTCTCCTTGTAGATGAATATCGTGGTAGCCGTTGACCAGAGCCCAAGTGTCAACCAAAGTCCGTTTGTGCTTACCAGAGTAGACTGAGGAAGGAAAGAAAGCGTTACGGTTACGTTTCCTGGAATACTGTTTACTGCGTTGAGTATGTAGAAAACTACTGAAAGTAGCGAGTTGAGCACAACGATGCCTAGCGCGATCGATACGGTGAGCGAAGATCGTGCAAGACCTCGGCCGTCGACACCGCGCCCGAGTGCTGCTGCGACGAACGCAGGCAGGGCGAGGATCAACGCTGGAGCTCCTTGAAATGTGCCAGTGGGGTTAAACGGTGACCGAGCGAATGTGAAGAACATGATCAGAATGCTGGTCATCAACGATACAAGTGCGATTCCGGAAATTGAGCCGGGTGGAATTTCTCGGAATCTAATTACGGACTTGAAGCTTGGCGCGGTGACGTGCGGAGAGCTCGTGGATGTCGACAATTGGGTATGCGGGTGAGCTCCTTGCCTTCTCACGTAGAGGTGCGCAATAGAGCGGCCTTCTTCATGGTAGAGGCGCATGTAGGGACGGATAGGCTGAGCGTTCTCGAAGCTATCCTGTTCCATCTTGTTTCTTGAGCCAAGCTCCTCTAAGTGGTGATCAAATACATATTGCCCTGGTGGGGCCTGTATCTGCAAATGGAAGCTGTCTGCTTGAAAAGCGCGAGATACTGGCAAGTCAATTGTGACCGGGTCAAGTCCGAACCTAGCTCGAAGAAGTTCTTCTCGCTTGGTTCGCATGAGGTCGGATGTCACCATGTGCTCGTAAGAGACTACGAAATTTCCCAGCTCGGGTTGGGTCATTTCGGCCACTATGAGGTAGTTGTAGGTTAGTACGCGGCAAATTCTCGTAATCTTGTTGCGTACATCCTTACTGAACAGTAGTGGCCACTGGGATAGTTTGTGGTCGATATCAGCTAGAGTCTCGCTTCGGCTATCGACCAGGGTGAATGAGGCGCCTGGACGTGACGGTGTATTTCCAACAAAACATACGGCGTTGATGAGAACGTCGTTCATGACATCGCGCAGGCCCTGTTCCTGATCTGGCGTAAGGCTCGCGCGGTTACCGTCTGCTTGTGTTAGATGTTGCGTGAATAGCGCTTGTATCGCGGTGGCTAAGAGGCCGCGGATCTCGTATTGGGAGATCAAGTTTACCTTAGCGCCGCTGCTTGATCGTGCGGCAAAATTGTCGAAAAGGTGGCCCTTTCTTGCCGTGACAATCGGCAGTAGTATTGATTTCCTGTCGTTCTTTGCGATTTTCGCGACATCGACCGATTTTGCGGCAAGGCTGCGGGTTTCGTCGGCGCCGTTTGCTTCATGGTTCTTTTTGGGTTGATCGTCATGCAATTCGTATCTGAATGTAAGAGTGGTTGTGGTAAAAAGATCTCGGCCGTTGAGTGATAGTTCCTGATCGACGCGGACCAGGTAACTTGCCAGATCGAGTAAGGCGTTCTGGAAGTATCGTATGGCGTCATCGCCATACTTGTCCTTAACGTACTGCGCCGCAGCTTCGACGTCTTCGAGGCGAGGCTGTTTTGGGTGTGGTTTGCCGAGTGCGTTTTTCTTGAGGTCGGGCTGATAGCCGATCCAGGCGAGGGCTGCTGCGAGCATAATTGCGATCACGCTTGGAATAAGATGCCACCAGCCACGGATGGTGCCGACGTCGATAGTTGCCAGGTATAACGAGAAGATCAGCCCAATGCACAGGCCAACCATGATCCACCTCGTACGTAGCATCCCGTCTCGCACGGTGTCCCCTCAAGCCTGAGCGACGATGGTCGCACGTCGACTGCGCCTGCTGATCAATCTCCACTAACGTTGTGTCATAGCCATCGAAAGGATTAGGCGATGCGTTACGACTTGTAGTCGCAGTACGCCGAATGGGTAATCTGTATTCCATGATCACGCGAACTTATGCCAGCGCAACTGCGGACGCTGGATGGTGACTCCTCGGCGCCTGCTTCTCATGGAGCGGCATCGAAGTCATCACTGCATCCCTGTCTTAAGAGTTGCGGCGATCTTCGAAGAGAGGCCGTGCGAGCAGCTAGTGACTTCGCGAACCCAAGCAGGGGTGACGTTCACGTCCGGCCTCAGGTGTTCACGGGCCTCGTTGACGTAGTCCTGCAGCAGCTTTCGCGGGCGCTTGGGCGGAACTTCAGGGAGACGAGCCCGGTGTTCATGAACGATCGGGGCAGCCTCGACGACCCGCTGGTCAGCGGGTTCATGAACGGTCGTCGTCTCGCGGATCAAGGTCAGCAGGAGTTCATACGACAGGCCGAGTGCGACCGGTGGCCAGGCTGCCACGAGGCGGCCGATCAGCGTTGGTTCGGCGGCCGCGACGTTCGCGGCGAGCGACACCAGCAGCCCGAGGACGAGGCCGATCCAAGCGAGCGTGCCGACTGGTTGGCCGGCCCGCTTGCGGGTGAGCATCACCAGGGACGCCGAGACGAGCATGCCGTCGACCGAGATCGGCAGGATCCAGGCCTTCCAACCTTCACCGGCATCAGAAGCGAGCGCCCGCATGTGATCGAACGAGACGACGGCGGCCACCGCTGCGACCGCAGCGACGGCGACGACGCACGTTCGCTTGATCCAGATCGTGGGTTCGTTCACGACAGCCACCGATCCTGTCGAGGCTCGGAGCATGTGCATGGGGTGAAGTTCCAGGTGCGGCGTCGAGCTGCGTCCGGGCCGGACAGGAAGTTGGTCGCGTCGCGCAGTTTCTCCGCCGCAGCGCGGGACTCGTAGCAGCGCGCCGGTGACGTCCAGCCGCGCGGATGGATCCGTGAGACTGGCTCGGAGTAGGACAGGTGAACGCGGCTCATCGCGACATCACCGCAGGGTGGCAGCGAGGGCAAAGAGACGACCGCGTTCGGTCCTCGTTGAGCCAGATGACCCGAGCCGACACCGGATCGGAGTCGCGGGCGTCGCACTCGCCGCAGACCGCCGAGCGCCCACCGGGCGCGCTCGGCGCGGGAAGGTTCCTCGGACGGTTAAGGGAAGGATCGGGTGCAGTGCTCGCACCCCGTCGCGTCGTTGTTTGCACCTCGTGGCGCGTTGATTGCACCCCGTCCTGCTCAGCGAGGTGCAAGACGTGCACCTCGTCACACATCGCGAGGTCCCAGCCCTGAGGACGGCGGTCGGCGCGCTTGATGTGCGCGGCCAGGATGTCCGGATCCGAAGGCTTGATCAGGCGCAACGCGTGAAGACGATCAAGAGTCGTGCGCACGGTTCGCTCGGACAGGCGGGTGTAGCGGGTGAGCGTCGCGACCGACGGGAACGAATTTCGCCCGAAAGGGTCAGCATGGTTGGCGAGGCCGATGAGGACTACTGCGAGTGAGCTTGAGTCCTTGCGGTTGGTTGGGATCGGGGCGCTGTTGAGCGCCCACGCGATCGCTTCGATGCTCACGGCGTCACCACCGTGATGAGGGTCATGCGGCAGGATGTGCGCACGGTCGGACCTCCACTGTCCGATCGAGGTCCCGTCCCGCTGCTGGAACAGCGAACGGGACCGCCTACGTCGGTAGGCGGCCCCGTTCGGCCAAGATCACCAGCCTCGCTCGCGCCATTCGGCGAGCTTCGGACGCTCGACACCTAGGGTCGAGTCGTCGCCGTGACCTGGGTAGAACCACGTTTCGTCCGGCAGTTTGCCGAAGACGCGCTCTTCCAGGTCGGCCATCAGGCTGGCGAAGTTGTCTGGACTTGTTGTCCGCCCAGGACCACCCGGAAAGAGTGAATCTCCGGTGAAGAGGTGCGGGTGGCCGTTCGGGTCGTCGTAGAGCACGGCGATGGAGCCCGGTGTGTGGCCGCGCAGGTGGATGATCGAGAGCGGGACTTCTCCCACGTTGATGGTGTCGCCGTGGTCCACGAGGACGTCCGGTGGGACGGGGAGGACGGAGGCGTCCAGCTCGTGCGCGACGGTGTTCGAACCGTGGGCGCCGGCCAGTGCACCGAGTGCCTGCCAGTGATCGGCGTGCTGGTGCGTTGTCACGATCGTGCGCAGCCGCGGCCGTGAGGGGATGTGGCCGAAAAGGTCGGACAGGCGCTCGTAGTCGTTGGCCGCGTCGATGAGCAACGCCTCGTTCGTGGACCGGCAAACGAGCAGGTAGGCGTTGTTGTCCATCGGTCCGACGGAGATCTTCGTGATGGTCAGCGCGTCCAGGGTGCGACGGGCCGCGGGGCCGTCTGGATCGACGTGACCGGTGTAGTTCTCGAGTACGTCCACGGTGGCAGACGGTAGTCGCTCGATGCGGCGAGACGCACACCTTCAGGTTGCATACAGGTCTCACTCATAGGGTAAGTAAGGATCATCCCCCGCCCTCTGAGTACTCCGAAAGCACCAACGAACAGGTCCCCGCTTCTCGTGATTCCAGCTCAACGACAAAAGCCCAGGACGGTCCGCAAGGTCAGCTGGGACGTGCTCCGGGTCGTCGCGATCGGCTGTGTGTTGTTCCACCACGGCACGGTCACGAGCCTCGTCGACCACCCGTACCTCATGCCGATGCCCTTCACCTTCGACATGTCCATGGGTGCCAGCACGTTGATGGTGTTGTCGGCGTTCTTCGCCTGCGCCACCCTGAGCCACGGCCGGCCCGGCCAGTTCCTGTGGAGAAGACTCGCGCGGCTGCTGCCGGTCTACTTCGTGGCCGTCCTGCTCTCGTTCGCCGTGCAGCGCTGGGTCGCGCCGGCCGGGTGGAGCCATCTCGACGGCCGTGATCTCCTCTACAACCTGCTGCTGATCAGACCGTGGTTCGAGGACGCCCACATCGTCGACTTCGCGTACTGGACGATTCCGGTGCAGGTCAGCGCGTTCATCGCGGGTGCGGTGCTGGTGCGGTACGTGCGCGGCAGGGCGTTGCTGGCCTTTCCGTGGGTGCTCATCGTGACGCCGTTGGTGCTGCGGGAACTGATCGACTACTCGCACACGCTGGACCTGGCCTACAACGCGACTTCGGTCCACCGTGCGCAACTCTTCGCGGCAGGAATTGCCATCTGGCTGTGGTCGAAACATCGGCTGGGTGCGGCACATCTCGTCGCGGTGCTGACCGCCACCCTTGTGGCGCAAGCAATTCACACGGAGGAGTACGGAGCCACGTTCGGGTTCGGAGTTTTTCTACTCCTCGTGTGCGTGGCGGCCGGCGGACCCGATTGGGTGTTCTTCAAGCCGATCCGGCGGCCCATCACGTGGCTCGCCGGCATCTCCTACGGCATCTACCTGGTGCACCAGGCGATCGGCACCGTGGTGATGGACCGCATGCACTTCTTCGGGCTGCGGTCCTGGTGGCTGCTGGCCGGCTACGTCACCTCGGCGCTGGTGCTCGGCTGGGTGCTGACGAAGTTCGTCGAACGGCCCGCGTACCGGATGCTCACTCAGATCCACTCGGGCAGTTCGGGCAGGTCACCGCGCAGGCCGCCGCCGTCGGTCCTGCCGGTCAGCCAGCCCAGGACGGCGCTCGCGGACCCGCTCACGGAGCTGCGGCTCGGCGCGCCGTTGACGACCCAGTTGCGTTGAGTGCCGTCGGGCAGCGTCACCTCGATGGTGAACGGGTCGACGCGGCCCTCGAACTGTTCGACGGCGTCGTCGAGGAACTCCTCCACGAAGTCGGTCGGCAGGTCGTCGAAGCCGATGCCGGCGTTCAGGTCGATGAGGTGGATCCAGACCTCGCGCAGCCGGAACAGCGGCACCTGCGAGGCCGGGATCGCGGCGCCCTTGGGTGCCGTGACCTCCGAACGCCAGGAGTGCGCGGGCATCTCGCGGCAGGCGTTCTCGAACCGGACGCACGCGGAGTCCAGATCGGCCTTGATCACCTGCAGGATCCGGCGGGAGCCTTCCTCGATGTCGGCGTCGCGGTCCGCGCGCGACGCGTAAGCCTGGTGCTCGACCCCGGTGCGCGCCCAGGTGAGCAGGTTCACCAGCGCGTCCGCGTTGCGCGCGAGGTGGGTGATGACGTGTCCGCGGGTCCATCCGGGCAGCAGGCTCGGACCGCGCACCGCGGCCTGGTCCAGCTCCTCGACGACCTCGTACAGCACGTCGGTCGCCTGCCGCACCGCGTTGATGTGCCGGTCGGGCACACCGCGCGGCGCGGGTACGGACGTGTGCTGCGTGGACGGCGTGTAGGTCATGTGCTGCCTCTCCCCGACGTTGAGGCTCTGATCGAAGTGACCAGCCTATGAGTAAACCCAGCTCAGGGGAATGCGACAGCGGCCCGAACCGTTTTTGTCAGGGGTGGGACCTAGCATGGTCGGCGGGTCGGTCGCAGCCTCCACATCGATGCTAGTAGTCTTCGAACGCTTGTTCGGAAGAGTGTGGCGTGAGTGACCCGCCAATCGCAGCCGAAGGGACCCCAGTGGCAGACCGTCTTGTCGTTCGCGGCGCCCGCGAGCACAACCTGCGCGGCGTGGATCTCGATCTGCCGCGGGACAGCCTCATCGTCTTCACGGGGCTGTCCGGCTCCGGCAAGTCGAGCCTCGCGTTCGACACGATCTTCGCCGAGGGCCAGCGGCGCTACGTCGAGTCGCTCTCGGCTTACGCGCGCCAGTTCCTCGGGCAGATGGACAAGCCCGACGTCGACTTCATCGAGGGCCTCTCGCCCGCGGTGTCGATCGACCAGAAGTCGACGTCGCGCAACCCGCGGTCGACCGTCGGCACCATCACCGAGGTCTACGACTACCTGCGCCTGCTCTACGCGCGCGCCGGCAAGCCGCACTGCCCGCAGTGCGGTGAGGCGATCGGCAAGCAGACGCCGCAGGAGATCGTCGACCAGGTGCTCGCGATGGAGCAGGGCACCAAGTTCCAGGTGCTCGCGCCGGTCATCCGCGGCCGCAAGGGCGAGTACCTCGACCTGTTCCAGAACCTGCAGTCGCAGGGCTACTCGCGCGCGAAGGTCGACGGTGTCGTCTACGCGCTCGCCGAGGTGCCCAAGCTCAAGAAGCAGGAGAAGCACCACATCGCGGTCGTCATCGACCGTCTCAGCGTCAAGGCGTCGTCCAAGCAGCGCCTCACCGACTCGGTCGAGACCGCGCTCCGGCTGGCGGACGGCCTGGTCGAACTGGAGTTCGTGGATCTTCCGGAGACCGATCCGAAGCGGATCAGGGGTTTCTCCGAGAACCTGGCCTGTCCCAACGGGCACCCGCTCGCGATCGAGGACCTGGAGCCGCGGTCGTTCTCCTTCAACTCGCCGTACGGCGCGTGCACGGTCTGCACGGGCATCGGTGTGCGCAAGGAGGTCGACCCGGAGCTCGTGGTCCCGGACGACGAGCTGAGCCTCGAAGACGGTGCCATCGCGCCGTGGGCCGGCGGCCAGACCGCCGAGTACTTCATCAGGCTGTTGCAGTCGCTCGGCGAGACCATCGGTTTCCGGATGGACCAGCAGTGGCGGCTCCTGCCGGCCAAGGCGCAGAAGGCGATCCTGCACGGCATCGACGAGCAGGTGCACGTCCGGTACAAGAACCGCTACGGCCGTGAGCGCTCCTACTACGCCAACTACGAGGGCGTGATCCCGTTCCTCGAACGGCGTCAGGAGCAGACCGAGTCCGACTACATGCGGGAGAAGTACGAGGGCTACATGCGCGAGGTCCCGTGCCCCGCGTGTTCCGGCACCCGTCTGAAGCCCGAGATCCTCGCTGTCACGCTGCACCACGGCAAGAAGGGCGACAGGTCGATCGCCGAGGTCTGCGCGATGAGCGTCGCGGAGTGCTCGGAGTTCCTCGACGGCCTGAAGCTCGGCAAGCGCGAGTCGATGATCGCGGGCGCGGTGCTCAAGGAGATCCAGGCCCGCCTGCACTTCCTGCTGGACGTGGGCCTCGACTACCTGTCGCTCGACCGCGCGTCCGGCACGCTGTCCGGCGGTGAGGCGCAGCGCATCCGGCTCGCCACGCAGATCGGTTCCGGACTGGTGGGCGTGCTGTACGTGCTGGACGAGCCGTCGATCGGCCTGCACCAGCGCGACAACCACAGGTTGATCGAGACGCTGACCCGGCTGCGGAACCTCGGGAACACGCTGATCGTCGTCGAACACGACGAGGACACCATCCGCGCGTCGGACTGGGTCGTCGACATCGGGCCCGGTGCAGGCGAGCACGGCGGCAAGGTCGTGCACAGCGGCCCGTACAAGAAGCTGCTCACGAACAAGGACTCGATCACCGGCGCGTACCTGTCGGGCCGCAAGTCGATCCCGATGCCCTCCAAGCGCCGCAAGATCGACAAGAAGCGCCAGCTCACGGTCGTCGGCGCGCGCGAGCACAACCTGCGCGGCATCGACGTGTCGTTCCCGCTCGGCACGCTGACCTCGGTCACGGGTGTGTCCGGCTCCGGCAAGTCGACGCTGGTCAACGACATCCTCGCCACGGTGCTCGCGAACAAGCTCAACGGCGCGCGCCAGGTGCCCGGCAGGCACACCCGGATCAACGGTCTGAACGAGGTCGACAAGCTGGTGCGGGTCGACCAGTCGCCGATCGGCCGCACCCCGCGGTCGAACCCGGCCACCTACACCGGCGTGTTCGACCACGTCCGCAAGCTGTTCGCGGCGACGACCGAGGCGAAGGTCCGCGGCTACCAGCCGGGCCGGTTCTCGTTCAACGTCAAGGGCGGCCGCTGCGAGGCGTGCGCGGGCGACGGCACGATCAAGATCGAGATGAACTTCCTCCCGGACGTCTACGTCCCCTGTGAGGTGTGCAAGGGCGCGCGGTACAACCGCGAGACCCTGGAAGTGCACTACAAGGGCAAGACGATCTCCGAGGTCCTCGACATGCCGATCGAGGAGGCGGCCACGTTCTTCGAGCCGATCAACGCCATCCACCGCCACCTGCGCACGCTGGTCGACGTCGGCCTCGGCTACGTGCGGCTGGGCCAGCCGGCGCCGACGCTGTCCGGTGGTGAGGCGCAGCGCGTGAAGCTCGCGTCGGAGTTGCAGAAGCGGTCGACCGGCAAGACGGTCTACATCCTCGACGAGCCCACGACCGGTCTGCACTTCGAGGACATCCGCAAGCTGCTGGGCGTGATCAACGGCTTGGTGGACAAGGGGAACACGGTCATCGTCATCGAGCACAACCTCGATGTCATCAAGACGTCCGACTGGATCGTCGACATGGGTCCCGAAGGGGGCTCCGGCGGCGGTATGGTCGTTGCAGAGGGCACACCCGAACAGGTCTCCGAGGTCGAGAAGTCCTACACGGGGCAGTTCCTGCTGCAGGTGCTCGAGAATGAGGAGGTGTCGGCGGCAGGGTGATGATTCCACTCGATGCGCTGGCCCACCGCGAGCGCGCCCTTCAGGCGTCGCGCGGCGAGCCCGTGGCGTACCCCTTCAGCCTCGTTGAGGCGCTCGACTCGTCGGAGCAGGCACTCCGCCGCGTCGTGGCTGCAAGCTGGTTGCGAACCGTCGAACGGCTTCCTCGGCTCATCGACCGGTAGGCGCTAGTGCCGTGACCGGCGGCCTTCGCCCCGTATTTCGGTGTCCAGACGGGTGTATCGCGGTGCAGGCCCCGCGTCCTCATCCTGGTTGGCTGTGGGCGTGGGGCCTGTGCCGCGAGGCGCCCTGCTGGGCGCCGGAAGACGCGGCGGAGGCTGTCGGTCACGGCACTACCCAACTCGGTCGGCCTAGTGAGACGCTCAATTTTCGCTAGAGCCGCATTACACGCCGTTAGGAATTCCCGGTCCGGTGTGAGTTTTGTCGAGGGCCTGTCACCTGAACGAGCTATCCGGGATGATGGCGGCCGTGTCACTTCACCGCTACCGGTTCCGCAGCGTGTGGCACGTCTGCGCGCCCCCGGCAGCCGTGTACGACGTGCTGTCCGACATCGCGAACTACCCGCTGTGGTGGACCGAGGTCCGGTCGGCGACCAAGATCGACGATGAGAGCGGCGTGATCAGGTGCCGCTCGTTCCTGCCGTTCGACATCGTCGTGAACGTCCGGCACAGCATCGCGAACCAGCAGGCCGGCCTCTTGCGCGCGCAGTTGTCCGGTGATCTCGAAGGCTTCGCGAGCTGGGAGATCATCGGCCGCGACGGTGGCACCGACCTGGTGTTCGACCAGGAGGTCGTGGTCAACAAGCCCCTGCTGCGGCGGTTGGTGCTGATCGCCAAGCCGTTCTTCCGGGGCAACCACGACCTGATGATGCGCGGCGGCCTCAAGGGCCTGAAGCAGGTCCTCGCCGACCGGACGACCACCCCGCCGGACGCCTAGTCGCCGATCTGCACGATCGACTGGTCGGACTTGCGCGAGCACTGCAGCGGAGACTCCGAGTGCGGCCGTCCGGACTGGTAGATCCAGGCGCACTCCCAGTCGCCGGAGAACCAGAACGCGCCCTGCCCCTCGGTCTGACCGGCCTTGATCGCCGCCTGGTACCGGTCCGCGATGTCGAGCGCGGCCTCGCAACCCACCCAGCCGCCGAGATCGGTCACCTTCTGCTGGCCCTCACGGCAGACGACCGGCTCGCCGACGCACCGGACGCCCAGGTCCTTCCACACGTCCCTCGGCACGTCGCCGCACGGCACCTCCGTGTCCGCCCACTGGTACTGCCACGCGTCGTTCTTGAACTCGAACAGCGTCGGGACGTCGTTGGACTCGATCTGCGTCGAGCGCATCATCGCGAGCACGTAGCGGTCCTGGGCGCATTTGACGTCGGCGTAGACCACACCGGGCTCCGGCGGGCGCACCGCCGTGAGGGTCTCCGGCGTGACCGTGTCGCACGGTGGGACCTTGACCTCCCCGGCCTGCAGGTCCGCCGGGATCGAGACCTCCTTCATCGTGGTGACGAGCTCGTCGGAAGTCTTGGTGAGGCGCGGTTTCTGCGCCTCGGCCGCGGCCGCGACGTCGCTCAGGACCTTGACCTGCTCCGGCGTGAGCCGATGGCCGACGAACCGAAAGTCGATCTTCACGCCCGCACGTGAGGTGTGCTCCTTGATGATCGAGCGCACCTCGTCGGCGCTCTTGCCGCACGCGTCGGCCGCACCCCGCGCGACCACCACGATCCGGTTCGTCTTGTCGCCGCGGAACGGATACGTGCGCGCGAAGTCGTCGATCGCCGCGAGGATGCCGCTGAGCAACGTCGCCTTGCCACTGGGCGTGATCGAACGAGCGGCATCACCGATCGCGGCCGCCTGCCCGGTGCCCGGCGAGACCAGTTCGGCGGTGTTCGCGGAGTCGCACGAACCACCGAACCGGCGCAGCGCCAGCGAGTCGTCGGCCGGCATGTTCGACGCCGCCGCACCAACGGCGTCCGCCGCCTCGCGGAAATCGGACGACTCGGACGCGTCGACGAGGAACGTCGTGCGGTGATCCGGTGGCAGCACGACCCACAGCCCGCCGGCGACCAGCCCCAGCACCACAACGACGGCGCCCGCCACCAGCAACCAGCGTTTCATCGCGTTCCCCCAGGGCCCTGCGCGCGCAGCGTCGTCAGCGCTTCCGTCATCTCCCGCGCCTTCGCGTTGTACGCGTCGGCGGCCTTGGAGTAGACGGCAAGGGGCTCCTTCAGGTTCCGCCCGAACGAGCCGAGTCGAACAACGCGCCGGCCGCCTCGATCACCGACGCCTGCAACGCCCGCAGACTCGAAGCCATGTCGCGCAACCGCACCGCTTCGGGCGAGCTGGTCCGGCCGTCGAGATCCTTGATCTCGACATCTACGACGGCGTTCCTCGCTTCGGCCAGCGCGGTGTCGGCGAGGTCGAACCGGCCGCCCCGCAGTGCCTCCGCCGCGCAGTTCAGCTTGTCGACGGTCGAGTTCAACACGTTCACGACCGACTGCGACGACCTCAGCACCGGCTCGATGGTCGTGTGCCAGGCGAGCGCGCGTTTGAGCTCCTCCGGGGAGTTCGTGAAGGTCGGCTCCTGCGCCTTGAGCTCCGTGGTCAGCTCCTTCAGGCGTTCGCCGTCGCCGACCTGGTAGCCGATGAACCGGAACTGATCTGCGCCTGCACGAACTCGTCACCGGATCGCAGGTGTCTTTGCCCCGCGTGGTGACGATGATGATTCGGTTGATCTGTTTGGACTTCTGCGTCAACGGTGTCGCTCTCGTGCCCCGCCGTACCGATCGGGCGGTGTCTGCGCTCTCCTGCTGGTTGCCGGTGCCGAACCTGAAGAGTTGCGGGGTGTTGTCGTCCGAACCGCACTCGCCGCCGAAGCTGTGCAACGACCGAGAGTCGTGCTCGTCAGATTGCGTTCAGTGGCGTCGATCAGGAACGTCGTCTCGCAGGAAGCGAAGATCGGGACGACCCACCGCACGACCGCGGAACTGCCGGCGGCGACGAGCGTCAGGACGATCAACCGCTTGCGGCGCTCCGGCTTTCCGAGTTCCTCGTGGGCTTTCTGGATCGCTGCGTCAGGTTCGGCCGGACAGGTGCCGCACCAGCAACGCCAACTGCTCCGCGTACTTCGCGGCGAACTCGGGCGTGGCCGGGTCCTCGCCGGTGATCTGACCCGCGGTCTGCCGCAGCGTCAACGGCGCGGCGGCCGCGGCCATCAACGCCAGCAACAGCATCCCGGGGTCCAGGTCGGCAGGAAGCTCGCCCGCGGCCTGCCGCTCGCGCATCTGGTCGACCTGGGCGCGGAGAAAAGCCTCGTCGGTGGGCGGGCTGTCGCCGGCCAGGTTCGACCACGCCCACAGGCGGCCGTGATCGGTGAGCGTGGTCGCCACGAAGCTCGCCAGGACCTGGTCGAGCGGCTGTTCCTGGCTCGCCATCTCGGCGGCTGAGCTGTGCCAGCTCGTGGCGAGCTCCTTGTACAGGCCCTCTTTGCCGCCGAAGTAGTACGAGATCAGCTGCTTGTTCACGCCTGCGCGCGCGGCGATGTCGGTCGTGCGCGTGGCCGCGTAGCCCTTGGCGCCGAACTCCGCCGCGGCCGCCTCGATGATGCGGGCCCGCGTGCGTTCCGGGTCGCGCTTGCGTTCCGAGGCGGTGGGAGAGCGGCGTTGATCCACCTGGACACGGTAGCCGACAGGGTCAGTTTCAACCAACGGGTTGACTTAATCAACCGTGCGGTTGAAACTCGGTGGCATGAGAATCGCAGTGGTTGGTGGAGGGATCGGCGGGCTGTGCCTGGCGCACGGGTTGCGCAAGGCCGGCGTGGACGTTGCGGTGTACGAGCGCGATCGCTCGCGCACGGACCGCCTGCAGGGGTATCGGGTGCACATCAACCCGGATGGTGCCGCTGCGTTGAGAGAGTGCTTGCCTGCGGCGAACTGGGAGCGGTTCGAGCGGAGTGCGGGATCTGGCGGCAACGGGTTCGGTTTCTTAACGGAACAACTCAAGCCTCTGCTCGTGCTCGATCCGGAGGAGGAGAAGCACTACTCCGCCAGCCGGATCACGCTCAGGCAGGTGTTGCTGGACGGGTTGGACGTGCAGTTCGGTAAGCGGTTCGAACGGTACGAACAGAACGGCGCCATCACCCTGCACTTCGAGGACGGCACGACCGCGGAGTGCGACGTGCTCGTCGGTGCGGACGGCATCCGGTCCCGTGTGCGCGGCCAGTACCTGCCGCACGCCGGCACCGAGGAGGTCGGGGTTGTCGCGGTTGCGGGGAAGCTCTTCCTCGACGAGCACGACTGGATCCCGCGGAGCCTGGTCGACAGGGCCAACTCGATCGTCCCGACCAGCCGGTGCGGGATGTTCCTGGCGGCTCACGACGGGCTCGGGCACACGGACGACGACGGCGTGTTGTTCGACAACGTGCGTCCGTACCTGATGTGGGCGTATGCGGCCAACGACCTCGACGTGCGCAACGGGCTGCAGGCGGAGGTGCTGCGGCGGATCGCAGGGTGGAGTCCTGACCTGCGCAGGATCGTCGAGGAATCGCACCCGGACACGGTCAGTCAGTGGCGCATCAGGTCGTCGAAGCCGATCGAGCGGTGGGAGAGCACGAACGTCACGCTGCTCGGTGACGCCATCCACGCGATGACGCCGATGCGTGGGATCGGTGCGAACGTCGCGCTCAAGGACGCGCAGCTGCTGGCGCGGTGCATCGCAGAGGGTGGTGACGCCATCGCACGGTACGAGCGCGAGATGTACGACTACGGGTTCGCGGCGGTGCGTGACTCGCTGCGTGCGGCCAAGCAGTTCGCGGACGGTGGCCCGGTGGCGCGGACGATCTTCAAGACCGTGCTGAGGACCGCGAACGCCGTCCCCGCGTTGAAGCGCGCGATGTTCTAGAAATCAGTTTGAACCGACCTGGCCCGCTCTACGTGTGATGGACGTTGGAGGGCACTAGCCAGGAGGTTCATGATGATCCGCAAGGGTGTTGCGGTCGTCGCGTTGGGGTTGATCTCGCTGACTGCCTGCGCCGGCACGCCGGAGAGCAAGCCGGTCGCGCAGCAGCAACAGGAAAGCGTTGTGGCGCTGAAGGTTGCGGAGATCGACGACCTGGGGCCGGTGGTCACCGACGTCAAGGGTTTCACGCTTTACCGGTTCGACGGCGACAAGCCGAACGAGTCCACTTGCGACGGTGAGTGCGCCGCGACCTGGCCTCCCGCAACGGTCACCGACGAGAACTTCTCGGTGAACGGCGTGGACGAAAGCTTGGTGGGCAGCATCGTCCGCAAGGACGGCAGCCGTCAGCTCACCGTCGACGGCATGCCGCAGTACCGGTTCGCCAAGGACGGCAAGCCCGGCGAGACCAAGGGGCAGGGCCTGCAGGGAAAGTGGTTCGCCACCGGCAAGAACGGCGAACGCACCAGGCTGGCCGCGCGCACCGGTGTCATCGCCGGACTCGGCGCGGTGCTGACGAACGACGCGGGTCTCACGCTCTACCGGTTCGACGGGGACAAGCCCGGTGAGTCCACTTGCGACGGTGGCTGCGCCGAGTCGTGGCCGCCGGTGTACGTGGAGGGCGAGCAGCCGCGCGTGAAGGGCGTGGACCCGAAACTGCTCGGCACGATCACCCGCAAGGACGGCAAGAAGCAGCTCACGGTCGCGAACTGGGCGCAGTACACGTTCAAGAACGACACCAAGCCCGGTGAGGCCAAGGGTGTCACGGTGCCGAAGTGGTTCGCCACGGCCACCGACGGCAAGAAGGCCCAGCAGAACAAGGCGCTCGGGCTCACCAGCGCGACCGTGAAGGACCTCGGCGTCGTCGCCACCGACGCCGACGGCATGACGCTCTACCGGTTCGACAACGACTCCGTGAACCCGCCCACGAGCAACTGCTCCGGCGAGTGCGCGGTGCAGTGGCCGCCCGCTTTCGTCAGCGAGGGTTTCCAGGTTCAGGGCGTGGATCCCGCGCTCGTGGGGACGATCGAGCGGGACGGCAAGAAACAGCTCACCATCGCAGGATCGCCGCAGTACCTCTTCTCAGGTGACAAGGTCTGCGGTGATGCCAACGGACAGGGCGTTGGCGGCAAGTGGTGGGCGACCAAGGCCGACGGAAGTCGCGCCGGCCAGTAGAAAAGAGAAAAGCCCCGGCGGGAACGTGTCCCGCCGGGGCTTCTTCTTCAGCGCAGACGCAGCAGGAGGGCCTGCTCAGGTTCCATGACCGGCAGCTGGATCCCGACCTCGGACAGCACGGAACCGGGCAGCTCCACCGCGTCCCAGCCCTCGATCCGCCGCTGGTTCAGCTTCGGCCAGCCGGCGGGAGCGTCGAACGTCAGCCGGTACGTGCGCGCCGGGTCCAGTCCCGGCAGTCGCACGCGTCGCGGCTTGCTCTGCACCGAGGTCGCGATCTGCGCGTAGCAGAACAACGCCTCGGACCGGTCCGCCGCAACGATTCCGTGCACCCAGGCCGCGGGGTCCGGGTGGTCGGAACGCACCACGGTTCCGGTGTGCACCAACGACCGCACGTCCTTGTAGTACTCGATCGCGGCCTGCAGCCCGGCCCGTTCCTCGTCGGTCGCCGAGTTGATGTCCCACTCGATGCCGAAGTGCCCGAACATCGCCGTGGCCACCCGGAACGACAGGTCGTGCACGCGACCGGTGGTGTGCGACTTCGTGGGGCCGACGTGCGCGCCCATGAGCTCCGGCGGCAGGAACACGCCGGTCCACCGCTGGATCAGCTGGCGTTCCAGGGCGTCGTTGCAGTCCGACGTCCACACGCGGTCGGTGCGCGACAGCACGCCGAGGTCGATGCGGGCGCCACCTGAGGAGCAGCTCTCGATCTCCACGTGCGGGTGCCGGCCGCGCAGGTCGTCCAGCAGCCGGTAGAACGCCGCGGTCTGGGCGTGCACGCGCGAGCCGATCAGGTCGCGGTTGTGGTCCCACTTCACGAACGCGATGTCGTTGTCCGACAACACCGACGAGACGCGTTCGAGGATGTACGCGTACGCGTCGGGATGTGCGATGTCGAGGACCTGCTGGTTGCGCCACGACGGCGGCAGCACGCCGGGACGCGGCCCCAGCACCCAGTCCGGATGTGCCCGGTAGAGGTCCGAGTCCGTGTTGATCATCTCCGGCTCGAACCAGAGGCCGAACTCCATGCCCAGCGAGCGGACGTGCTTGATCAACGGCGTCAGGCCGTCCGGCCACACGGTCTCGTCGATGTACCAGTCGCCGAGGCCCGCGGTGTCGTCGCGGCGGTGCCGGAACCAGCCGTCGTCCAGCACGAAGCGTTCGACACCAACGGCCGCGGCGGTGTCGGCCAACGACGTCAGCCGCGCCAGGTCGTGGTCGAAGTACACCGCTTCCCACGTGTTCAGCACGACCGGCCGGGGGCGCAGCGCACGTTCGCGCAGCTGGCGGTGGAAGGCCGCGCTGATGCCGTCGATGCCGCTGGACGAGTAGGCCGCGTAGATCCACGGAGACTCGTAGGTCTCGTTGGGCTGGAGCGTGATCTCGCCGGGCAGCAGCAGCTCGCCGCCACCCAGCACCGGCGAGCCGTCGGAGAGGTTCTCGGCGTAGGTCACGTGGTTGCCGCTCCACGCGACGTGCAGCGCCCACACCTCGCCGTCGCGGAACGAGAAGCCCTCGGTGCCGGCGAGCAGCCCGATGGTCGCGTCGTGGCCGGTGCGGCCTCGGCGCGATTCGCGGACCCACGAGCCGTAGTTCAGCGCTTGTCGTTGCGGTGAGCGCTCGCGGCTCCAGCGGCCGGTGAAGTCGAGCAGCTCGGTGGCCGCGGCTGGGATCGGGAGCGCGGTTTCCAGGCCCTCCAACGCATACGGCGTCGTGCCGTCGTTGCGAACCGAGTGCCGCAGCCGGAGCATGCCGGACTCCAGCAGCTCCACGGTGCCGTGCACGGTCAGCTCGGCGGCCGCGTCCTCAGCCACGTATCGGAAGATCGAGTCGTCCTCCCCGGAGAACGACGTCACGGCCAGCGCGGGTGCGAAGTGCTCGCCTTGTCGGTGGCCGCGCAGACCGGGGCGACCGGAGTGCCCGGCGCCGGCGTCGGGCAGCAGCGAAAGCGGGACCGCGCTGTCCGGTGAGTTGTGCGGGTTCGACCACGTGACGGCGTTGACCAGGCCGCGCAATGCGGCCTGGTCAACGTCTCCGAGCGTTCGCCCCCAGTGCGTGACGACCGGCAGTCCGGTGCCTTGGACATCGATGACGACGCTGGAGGTGGTGTCGCGCAGGTGCACGACCTCCGTGTTGTTCATGCGGGCCCCGTCCACATCAAACACAAATGAACATTGCGCCGATCCTGAGACGCGAGGCTCGCGTTGTCAAGCGTTTGAACTTGTTGAGTTATGTCCGATTCGGACCGCAGTTGGGCGCCTGTTCGTAGACCTCGGCGACGACGGGCTCCGCCTTGATCAGGTCAGCCAGCTTCGGACCGCTCGGATCCCAGAACACGACGTCCTTCGTCACGAACTCGGCAGGTCCGGCGAGCTGCTCAACCGGCACCTTCTGCGTGTTGGCGAGCACCTCGTCCAGCTTGGTCACGAACGAGGCGAGGTCACGCTGGTTCGCCGCCACCAACTCGTCGCCCTGGGCGAACGGGGAAGGGCCGATGGCGTCGAAGATGGTCTTGGACTTGGCGAACATCTCCCGCAGTTCGGTCAGTGCGGTCACCAGCGCCGCCCGGTCCGCTTCGACCGGAGGCCGGTCCGGGGTGAACTTCGGCGCCTTGGACACCGCCGTGCCACGGGTGTAGACGGCCCACTCACCGGCGCACACCTGGTCGACCCACGCGGTGACGGCGGGCTTGTCGGTGGGGGAAGGTCGGGACGCGGGCGGCGGCGAGGAGCACCCCGCCGCCGCGACCACGAGCAAACAGATCAGGCTTCTTCGCACCCGGTCAGACAACCAGACTGAGCAGCGCGGCGACCACGAAACCGACCACCGAGAGGATGGTCTCCAACACCGTCCACGACTGCAGCGTCTCCTTGACCGACAGCCCGAAGTACCGCGAGACGATCCAGAACCCGCCGTCGTTGACGTGCGAGGCGATGATCGAACCGGCCGCGATGGACATGACCACCAACGCCAGCTGCGGCTGCGAGTAGTTCAGGTCCGCCAGCACCGGTGCCACGATGCCCGCGGTCGTCACGATCGCGACCGTCGCGGAACCCTGCGCGATCCGGATCACGCAGCTGATCACGTACGCCAGCGCGATCACCGGCAGGCCGATGCCCGAAAGCTCGCCCGCCAGCGTCTTGCCGATGCCCGTCGCGGCCAGCACGGCCCCGAAGAAGCCGCCGGCACCGACCACGAGCAGGATCATCGCGACCGGCTTCAGCGAGGCGCCGGACAGCTCCGCGATCTTCTCCCTGGTCATGCCGCGCCGGAAACCCAGCAGCCAGAACGCGAGCAGCACGGAGATCGTCAGGGCCACCGCGGGTGTGCCGAAGAACGTCGCGATCGAGTACGGGCGTGAGCCCTTCTGCAGCAGGATCGAGCCGAACGTGCCGGCGAGGATCAGGACCAGTGGCAGACCGATGATCGAGAGCACCAGGCCCAGCGACGGCGGCTCGCGGTCACCGTTCTCCGTGCGCGCTGCCTCGGCCGCGACCAGCATCTCCTCCGGCACCGGCACGTTGATGCGCTTGCCGATCCAGTACGAGTACAGGACACCGCCGACGAACCACGACGGGATCGCCACCGCGAGACCCATGATGATGATCCAGCCGAGCGACACCTTGAGCAGACCGGCCGCCGCCACCGGTCCCGGGTGAGGCGGCATGAACGCGTGCATGACGGAAAGGCCTGCCAGCAACGGCATGCTGAACAGCACGATCGACTTGCCGGACCGCTTGGCCGCCACGTAGACCAGCGGCGCCAGCACGAAGATGCCGATGTCGAAGAAGACCGGCACGCCGAAGATCAGGCCCGCGAGGCCGATCGCGACCGGCGCCTTCTTCTCGCCGAACGCCTGCATCAGCTTGTCCATCAGCACCTGCGCGCCGCCGGACGCTTCCAGGATCGCGCCCAGCAAGGTGCCCAGACCGATGATCGCGGCGATGTGGCCGAGGATCGAGCCGAAGCCCTTCTCCAGCAACGAGTCCGAGGCCTTCTGCGCCGACCCGACCAGGGTTTCCGTCGGCACGCCCGCCGCCAGCGCGACCAGCAGCGCGACCACGATCAGCGCGATGAACGGCTCGACCTTGAACTTGATGATGAGGAGCAGCAGCACCGCGATGCTGACTACCGCGAGGGTCAGCAGACCCGGTGTTGAGTGTTGCAACCAGTCGATCACGGGCGGCTCCTGAGTGAATGGCCTGGCAATGCGCCGGTGGCGGTTCCGTCGTCGATCACCGGCACCCCGTTGCAGAACACGTACGGGATGCCGGCGGCCTGCTGCCGAGGCTGGTCGAACGTCGCCGTGTCGGCGATCGTCGAGGCGTCGAACAGCACCAGGTCGGCCGCGTAGCCCTCGCGGACCAGACCCCGGTCGGTGAGCCGCAAACGCTTGGCGGCGCGGCCGGTGAGGTGCTCGACGCACTCCTCCAGGCTCAGCACGCCCAGTTCACGGACGTAGCGCGCGAAGTAGCGGGGGAACGTGCCCCACGCGCGCGGGTGCGGCCGGTCGCCGACGAGCAGGCCGTCGCTGCCGCCCGTGTGCGCCGGATGCTTCATGATCGCCTGCACGTTCTCCTCGTGGCCCACGTGCATGAGGCACGAGGTGCCCAGGCGTTCGTCGACCAGCACGTCGAAGTACAGGTCGGCGGGCGAGCGTCCGAGCCGCAAAGCCGACGCGTGGACGCTGGCGCCGACCAGGTGCGCGTTGCGGTCGTTGCGGACGCCGTTGATCTCGATGGAGTCCCAGTCGACCGGCACGCCGTGGCAGCCGTCCGACCCGGTCTCCTCGATCTCGACCCGGATCTCCTCGCGAACGTCCACATCGGACAACCGTGCCAGCGCCTTCTCCGGTCCGCCTTCCGTGGCCCACGAAGGAAGCAGCGCGGACAGGTAGGTCGCGCCCGGCAGGTACGGGTAGGTGTCCAGCGAGATGTCCGCACCTGACGCGATCGCGTCGTCCAGCAACGCCAGCAGCTCGGGTGCGCGTCCCTTGTTCACCGGGAAGTTCATCGTGGCGTGCGCGAGGTGCAGCGGACAGCCGGATCTCTTCGACACGTCCACCATCTCGGCGTACGCCTCCAACGCGCCCGCGCCGTAGCTGCGGTGGTGCGGGCTGTAGAAGCCGCCGAAGTTCCCGACGACCTCGCACAGCTGCACCAGTTCGGACGTGTCCGCGTACATGCCCGGCGTGTACGTCAGGCCGGACGACATGCCGAACGCGCCCTGCACAAGTGCCTGCGCCAGCTGGTCTTTCATGACCGCGATCTCGGCGTCGGTCGCCGGCCGGTCGTCCCAGCCGACGACGAGCATCCTCAGGGTTCCTTGCGGCACAAGATAAGCCGCGTTCACCGCGATGCCCTGGTCGAGCCGGTCGAGGTACTCGCCGACCGAGCGCCAGTTCCAGTCGAAGCCGGGCGGGTCGTCGTTCCACCCGGCGAGCTGGCCCCGCAGTGTCGCGAGCACCTCGTCGTTGACCGGCGCGTACGACAACCCGTCCTGGCCCAGGACCTCGGTCGTGACGCCCTGCGAGACCTTCGCCAGGTGGTCGGGCTCGGCGAGGATCCGCAGGTCGGAGTGCGAGTGCATGTCGATGAACCCCGGCGCGAGCACCAGCCCGTCCGCGTCGATCGACCGCGTGCCCGTGAGCCTGGAACCATCACTTTGGGTCCCGATCTGCGAGATGACGCCGTTCTTCACACCCACGTCCGCCCGGTAGGCAGGCGATCCCGTGCCGTCAGCGATCAGTGGTCCGCGCAGAACGACGTCGTCCATCGGTGCACTCCTAGAAGTAGGTGCGAATCAGGTCGACCACGGTCGTGCCCTCGACGACCGGGATGAGCTGCCACTTGTCGAACACCGTGCAGGGGTGGGACAGACCGAGTCCCACCCAGTCGCCGACCCGGACCGTGGACTCGGGCCCGAGCGACAGGAACGCGTGCTGGTCGTTCAACGCCGTGACGCGGGCCTGCGCCAGCGGGGCGATCGCACCGTCACGGCGGCGCACCAGCTGCGGTTCCGGCAGGCCCTCGTCGAACGACGCGTCGCGCTTGCCGATCGTCAGCAACGCCAGGTCGCGCTGCGGTCGTGAGGTCACCTGGGCCCAAGCACGCAACGCACTCCGGAACGGCTCCACGCCCTCGATCCGGGAGAACGGCGAGATCCCGCGGTAGAAGCCGTCGTCGTGCGTGATGTACGCCCCGCTGCGCAGCACCGGGTTCACCGGCACCGGCCACGGCTGCCCGAGCGTCGCCGCGACCTGGTCGAAGTACGCGCTGCCGCCGGCCGTGACGATCACCTCGTCCAGCTCGTCGAGCATGCCCGCGTCGGCCATGCGCAGCACCAACGTCCGCAGGTCGCTCAAATACCTGTCCACAATGGACTGCGACGACTCGGACGCGTCGTGCGCCAGCGCGCCCTCGTAGCCGCTGACCCCGGCCAGTCGCAGCACCGGGCTCTGGTCCACGGCTCGCGCCACTGCCAGCGCCGTCTCCAGGTCACGTGCGCCCGTACGTCCGCCGGGCGCGCCCAGCTCGACCAGCACGTCGACGGGCCGGGACGGCTGGAGTTCCTGCAGCGTCTCGCTCATCAGCGCGACACCGGCCTCGGAGTCGGCCCAGCAGCTGAACTCGAAGCGCGAGTCGTGGTCCAGTTCCGCGACCAGCCAGCGCAGCGCGGCCGGGTCGAGCAGCTGGTTGGCCAGCAGGATCCGGCTGACCCCGAACGCCCGGTAGACGCGCAGCTGCGACGCGTTGGCCGCGGTCAGGCCCCAGACGCCGTGCTCGACCTGCCGCTGGAACAGCTGCGGCGCCATCGTTGTCTTGCCGTGCGGCGCCAGCTTGACGCCGTGGTTGTCACACCACTTCGCCATCGTCGTCAGGTTGTGCGTCAACGCGTCCGCGTCCAGCACGACGAGCGGTCCGACGAACTCGTCGGCGAACAGGTCCAGCCGCCGGTCGGCGACCTCGCCGATGGTCGAACCGAACGTGGTCGACGGCAGGCCCTTGAACCGCCAGCTGACCCGTTCCGCCCTGATGTCCGCGACGGCCGAGAGGTCCATCTCCATCAGTTGTTGCATATTTTGCAACTCCCATTGCGCGATGTGATGCTGAGTTGTGTAGCATTCGGTCTCGCCGCCGTCAACGAACACCTCTGGAGCGCGCATGCGGTTCGATCACGTCGGCGGTGTCGTGTGTCTCGGCGAGACCATGGTGATGATGGTTCCGGCTGAACCCGGTCCCGTGCATCTGGTGCGCACCTGGCACCGGGCCGTCGGTGGTGCTGAGTCCAACGTCGCCATCCACCTCACGCGCCTGGGCGTGCGGTCGTCGTGGGTCAGCGCGGTCGGCGACGACTCGTTCGGGCTCGCAGTGCTGGACACGGTGAGCGGCTTCGGCGTGGACGTGTCACGGGTGCGGGTCGACCCGGCCCGCCCGACCGGCCTGTACGTCAAGGAGGCCTCGCCGCACGGCAGCCCGGTGCGCTACTACCGGCGCGGTTCGGCGGCGTCCGGCATGGGCCTGGAGATGATCGACCGGCTCGGCCTCGGCGAGGTGAAGCTGGTGCACCTCAGCGGGATCACGCCCGCGCTGTCCGACTCGTGCCTGGCGATGATGCGCGAGCTGCTGCGCCGGCCACGGCACGGGTTCAAGATCTCGTTCGACCTGAACTGGCGGCCCGCGCTGTGGGCCGATCGCGATCCGCGCGTCCTGCGGGAGCTGGCCGACATGGCCGACGTGGTGCTCGCTGGTTCGGACGAGGCGGAACTGGTGTGGGGGACGGGTGATCCTCATCGCCTGAGGGCGTTGCTGCCGGGGCCCGCAGCTCTGGTGATCAAGCAGGGCGCGGACGGCGCGACCCTGCTGGAAGGCGGTTCGTCGTACTTCGAACCGGCGCTGAAGGTCCAGGTCGTGGAGCCGGTCGGCGCCGGTGACGCGTTCGCGGCAGGATTCCTGGCGGCGACGCTGGCGGGGGAGACTCCGTCGGTGCGGCTGCGCGCCGGGCACCTGCAGGCGGCCTCCGCTTTGCTCACCGCCGAGGACGTCGGAGATCCTTTGCCGGACGACGTGACCGCGCCGCTGCTGCACGCCGACCCGCAAACCTGGGCGTCCGCCCGCCTGGAGGTCAAATGAGCCAGAGCCTCGACCGCGCGCTCACGCTGGTGAGCCAGCTCGCGACAGGCCCGAAGACGCTGGACGAGCTGTCCGGCGTGATCGGCGTCCACAAGTCGACGACGCTCCGGCTGCTGCGCACGCTGGAGTCGCACCGCTTCGTGCAGCGCGACGGCGTGCACCACTACCGGCTGGGCACGGCGTTGTTCGACCTCGCCAACCGCGCGCTGGAGGAACGTGACGTCCGGCGTGCGGCCGAACCGGCGTTGCGCGACCTCAACGCCCGCCTGGGGCACACCGTTCACCTCGCGTCCTATGAGGACGGTGAGGTGATCTACATCGACAAGTACGAGTCACGGCACCAGATGCGCATGTACTCGCGCATCGGCCGTCGCGCGCCGTTGCACTGCACGGCCGTGGCGAAGATCCTGCTGGCCGACCTGCCCGCGCCGGCGTTGCAGAAGGTGCTGGCGACCATGGAGTTCCCGCGGCTGACGGCGAACACCATCATCGGCCCGACCGCGTACATGGCCGAGCTGGAACGGGTGCGCGCCAACGGGTACGCCGTCGACAACGCCGAGCACGAGGACTTCATCCACTGCATCGGCGCCCCGATCAAGGGGTCGCGGGGTGAGGTGCTCGCGGCTGTGTCGATGTCCGTGCCGAAGGTGCTGCTCGACTTCGACGGGTTGCTGGCCCACCTGCCTGACCTGCTCGCCACCGCAGAAGCCGCGTCCATCGAGTGCGGTTACGTTCCCAGATAGGGATCTCACACAGTTAAGGGGAAATCCGTTGTCCAAGGTTGAGATCAAGACCGCCGACGCGCCGCAGCCGGTGGCGAAGTTCTCGCAGGGTGTGCGCAAGGGCAACATCCTGCAGGTGGCGGGCCAGGTCGCGTTCGACCCCAAGTCGGGCGAGATCGTCGGCACCACCGTCGCCGAGCAGACGCGGCAGACGTTCGCGAACCTGCACGCGGTGCTCGCGGCCGGTGGCGCGTCCATCGACGACGTGGTGATGATCCGCGTGTACCTCACCGACACCGCGCACTTCGCGGAGCTGAACGAGGTCTACGGCGAGTTCGTGACGGAGCCCGCGCCCGCGCGCACGACCGTCTACGTCGGACTGCCGGCCGGCCTGCTGGTCGAGATCGACGCGCTGGCCGTCGTCGACTGATCGGACCGTTTCGGGGTTTCGGCGCGACGGTTGTAATCAACCGGTGCTTTGCTGGGGGCGTGCCTTCCGTTCGGGGGCACGCCCTTTGCCGTTTGGAGGGGTCAGCGTTGATCTCCGAGAAGGCCAATGTCGGCATGCAGGCCGCGTTGCACGCGATCCGGCCGGGCGAGCCCGCGTTGCCGGCGGACCTGGTCGTCGGATCGGACCGCGACTTCCGCGGCGACGACCTGGCCGAGCTGCTGGGCCTGTCGATGGTTTACGCGCGGGCGGGTCTGCGCGCCGCCGGTCGCCCCGTCACGGCGTTGTTCTCCATCTCCGAACCGCGTGACGCCGTGGTCCCGGTGACGACGAGCGTGACGTTCGGGGTCGTGGACTTCGCGGACAACAATCAGCCGCAGATGTTGTTGAGCACCGGACCCGTCGAGTTCCTGTACGCCTGTGACGACGAGCAGTGGCGCGTCATGGCGGACACCGCGGACGCGTTGGAGGACACGGGACTTTCCCGGGACGTGGCGGTGGCCTGGGTCAACGAGTTCTGGGGCGACAGGAACCGGCGCTTCTCCCTGCTGTACGGCGGGTGGATCGGGCACCAGGACGGCGCCGGGTGGGCGCGGGCGATCCTCGACCGGCCCGAGGTGATCACCGACGGCTGAGGGGTCACGTGGCAGCCCCTGCCACGGCACCGGGCAATGAGACAGGCACCCCAGAACATGAGGGTGCCTGTTTCATTTGGTGCCTGTGACAGAGCGCACCGACACAGGGCGATTTCGGTGAACCGCACTTGCCAACCACCGCCCCGATGTGGATCCTCTACCCAGGCTGGTTGATGGAAGTCGTCATCCGTCAATCTGAGTTTATGATCTGGGGGAGTGTTTCGCATGGGCACATACAGGCGAAGAGCGCTGGGCGCACTGGTGGCGGTGGCGGTGGCGGCGGTCGTCCCGATCGGCGCCACGCACACGGCGGTAGCTGCGGAAACGCTGCGCTGCAACTCGTCGGTGACGATGTTCGGGTCGATGGCTGACGGGTCGTTCCGCAAGTACCAGCACGACGAGCCCGAGAACGGTGGCCGGATGCGTCCGGGGTTCGCGGGCATCGGGGGCGGCTGGGACCTGCTCTGGTTCGCGGGCGTCAACGGGCACGTCTACCAGGTGCTCTCCAACGGCAACCTGCACCGCTTCCGCTGGAACGACCAGACCCAGACGTGGGACCGCTTCGGGCCAGGTGGTGAGCTCTGGTCGGAGAAGATCGGCGAGGGCTGGGACTCGACCCTCACTCAGAACAAGGTCACGGTCGACAACAACGGCGACTTCTACAAGCTGGCGTCCAACGGTGACATCACCTGGGAGCGCTACGCCGACGGCAAGTGGGAGAAGCGGATCCTCGAGACCGGCGCGGCGAACCGCTACGACCTGATCGTGGCGGCCGGCGACGGCGTGTTCTACGTCCGCGACCCGCACCAGAACTCCGGCCAGCTGTTCCGCTACGTGTACGACGCCGACTCGCAGCGCTGGATGGAGCAGAAGCGCTGGGTCAACGACGGCCACGGTGCCAACGCGCTCAAGCAGATGTTCTCGGCCGGCGCCGACGTCCTGTACGGCTCGGAGACCAACCACGGCAACCCCGAGGACGGCTACGTCTGGTGGTACCGGTTCGACAAGGAGACCGGCTACCTCAAGCCGCGAGTGCTCGTCGACACCGGTGTTCCCGCCGGTATGAGGTGGGCGGCCACCACGAACTCGTGCGAGATCCTCGGCGCCACGCAGCCGCAGGCGCCGATCGTGCCCGCGCGTTACGACGCGCCGAACACGTTGCTGCAGGGCACCGACCGCAAGGTCACCCACTTCTACGTCAACGTCCAAGGTGGACTGACGGCGGCGAAGCAGGTGTACGTCGACAACACGGTGCTGCTGAACTACCAGACCTTCGACGGCCACCACAAGCACACCGGCCAGCCGGGTGCGGTGCGGCGGCAGGACGGCCGGTTCGAGGTCGTGACGAACAGCTCCGAGGACGGCGAGTACCGCGGAAACCTGCAGGTCGATCCCAACGGCACGTGGCAGAAGACCGCACCGCGCTACGGCGGCCTGATCCTCAGCGACCCGGTGATCGTCAACGACGCGAACAACGTCGCCTCGATGTTCGCGGTCGACGGTGGTGGCGCCCTGTGGCGGCGAACAGGTGCACGCGCCAACGACGGCTTCCTGCCGTGGGTGAAGCTCGGCGGCTCCTCGTTCACCAGCGACTTCACGGTGGTGCGCCGGGGCGCGGACTTCCTGGTCGTCGGCCAGGGCAAGGAGAACAACCTCATCGTCGCCAAGGTGACTGACACGCTCGGCCCCGAGCAGATCGTCGGCGGCGGGATCGTCGGCCGGCCTGCAGCCGTGGTGCATCAGAACGGTGACCTGCAGGTCGTTTACAAGACCACCCTCGGGTTCCTCCAGACCAAGCGTGGTCAGGGCGACTCGCTGGCGGGGGCGCCCATCAAGGGCCTCGGTGCTCCTCCCCAGTCGAAGGGTTCGCCAGCGGCAGTGCTGCGCGGCGGTGGAATCCTGGAGGTCGCCGTGCGTGGCGAGGACGACCTCGTCTACATCAGCGGCCAGACGGCACCGGCGAGCGACACGTTCCGTCCGTGGACTGTTCCGCCGGCCATCGGCACGGTCGAGTCGGCCACGGAGCCGGCGGGTCTGGTGCTGGAGGACGGCATCCCGGTGTTCAGCTTCCGCACTCCGCAGGGCGAGATCGCTTCGGTGTTCGGTTACACCGGGCCGCCTGCCGGGCAGGCGCAGGCACGTACGTCGGCGAGCACGTCGTCCGCTCCGGCCTACACCGGCGGCGTCGCGAAGCGTTGATCTGAGGGGCCTTCCGCCACACCCGGCGGAAGGCCCCTGTTTCACCACAACCACTTCCTGGGGGGAACCGTCATGCCCGACGGGCGTGTTCGGCGTGCTCGAATGCCGTTTCCACGGTCAAGACGAGGACGCATCGCAGCGATAACGGCACTTGTCGTGCTGATGTTCGGCGGTGCCACGGCGCCGACGTTGATCCAGTTGTTGCCGCAGTGGTTGTCCGCTGAGGCGCTCGATCCGAGTCAGCTCGCACCCGACCAGCGGTGGGACAGCGCCGAGGGTCAGTCGCAGGGCCACGTCGAGGGCGAGTCGGTCAACCGCGAGGCCGCGAAGTCGGAGCTGGCGAAGTACCCGCAGCCGAACTTCCCCGAAGGGCCGAAGCCTCCGCCCAACGAGGCCAAGGAGGTCGACCCGCCGAACAACTTCAAGGGCTACGACCCCAAGGCCAGCAAGGAGGACGAGTCCAAGCGGAGCGAGAACACCCGCACGTTCCGCAACCCCGACGGCACGCTGACGACTCAGATCACTCAGTCGCCGACGAACTACCGCAAGCCCGACGGCACCTGGGCGCCGATCGACACGAACGTCGTCCGCGACGGCGACGGCTTCCGCAACGCCGCGGACTCGGTCGACACCCGGTTCGGTGCCAAGGCTTCCGAGTCGCCGTTCGTGTCGATGAAGATCGGCGGCGGCGAGTTCGCGTTCGGCCTCGCGGGAACGGCGGCCGCGCAGGCCCAGGCCGACGGCAGCGCCGTCGTCTACCGCGGCGTGGCCCCGCACACCGACCTGCGGATCGACGTGACTCCTGGCGGTGTCAAGGAGACATTCGTGCTGGCGTCGAAGGACGCGGCGACGAGCTGGCTGTTCCCGCTGCGGCTCAAGGGCTTGCAGGCGAAGATCGACGGCAACCAGGTCGTGCTCGCCGACGGTGCCGGCAAGGTCCAGGCCACGATCCCCGCCGGGCACATGATCGACGCCGCGGGTGCGGTGTCCAACGAGATCAAGTACGAGCTCGTGCAGCACAACGGCGGCCAAGCGTTGAAGATGTCGGCCGACGCGGGCTGGATCCGGGACGGGGCGCGGAGGTTCCCCGTCGACGTCGACCCGTCCGTGCACGGCAAGACCTCGCAGCAGGCGATCTCGACCAACGGCTCGTCCGTGATGAACGGGACCGAGCTGCTGTCGGGGCAGGGCTACACGACCTACCTGAAGTACGACCTCAGCGGTATCGCCAACCACAAGGTCTACAACGCGCAGCTGTACCTGACGAACTTCGACGCACCGAGCTGCCAGGCGCAGCCGATCAGCGTGCACGAGGTCAACCAGGGCTGGGACAACAACACGAGGGCCGTGCTGCCGACGGGGCCCTCTCTCGCCGGTGCATCGTTCGCCTACGGCTACGTGGTGTTCGGGCAGTCGCAGTCGGCCTGCCCGACCCGGCCGGAGGCGATCGACCTCGGTGACAACGGCCGGGATCTGGTGCAGCGCTGGGTGAAGGGCCAGACCGTGAACAACGGCCTGGCCGTCAAGGCGGTCAGCGGCTGGAAGAAGTTCGTCGGCCAGGGTGCCGCGGCCAACAAGCCCGCCCTGTACGTGACGCACACGCCGTACGACGCGGGGTACCGGATCGAGCGCGGCGTGCCGCAGCCGCCGGTGCACCGCGAGAGCGACAAGGACGACCCCCAGAACCCGAACGCGGCCAAGCCGACGGTGCGCATCGCGGTGACCAACCGCAGCAGCTTCGTGTGGGGCAAGAACGACTACAAGCTGGGCTACCGCGCGTTCCAGTCGAACGGTCAGCTCAAGCACTCCCGCGGCGACTCGGCCGCGTTGCCGCGCGACGTGCAGCCGGGCGAGACGGTCACGTTGGACGCCAGGGTGTTCAAGATGGAGCCGGGCGACTACCTGCTCGACTTCAGCATGATGCACGGCAACACCTTCTTCACCGACGAGCAGGTTCCGCCTGCCCGGTTGTCGATGACGGTGTTCGAGATACCTCCGATCGTGCGGGCGCAGTACCCGCCGGCCGGCCACAACGCGCCGGTGCTGACGCCGCAGCTGTGGGCGGACGCGGTCGACGTGGACGCGCCGCCGAACACGACGATCGACTACGAGTTCGAGATCTGCCAGCGCAACGACCAGACCGGCGCGATCGACGTCGACTGTCGAAAGTCGCCGAAGTCGAAGTCGCGCACCTGGACCGTCCCGAAGGGATGGTTGAAGTGGAGCAAGACCTACTACTGGCGGGCCTTCGCGATCGACCCGTCCGGTGCGCGCAGCGAGAAGCTGGAGTTCAGCGCGCTGCTGACGTCGGTGCCGCAGCCGGACATCACCTCGCACCTGGGCGGTGCGCCGTACAGCGCCGGTGATCTGGACTTCGACCCGCAGATCGGCAACTACACGACGGGCGCGGTCGACGCGTCGGTCGTCGTCAGCGGGCCGGAACTCTCGGTCTCACGCACCTACAACAGCCTGGATCCGCGCAAGGACGGGCTGTTCGGCGCGGGCTGGTCGACGCGCTACGACATGCGCGTCGTGCCCGACGGCGACGGCACGGGCAACGTCGTCGTCACCTACCCGGACGGCCAGGCGGTGCGGTTCGGCAAGAACGAGGAGAACGGCACGTTCTCGCCACCTCCCGGCCGGTTCGCGACGTTCTACCAGGACACGGTCAACCCGGAACGGCCGTACGTGCTGGTCGACAAGTCCAACACCGTCTACAAGTTCCGTGAGTTCGACGGCCGGATCATCTCGATCCACGACAACGCCGGTCGCAACGTCGAGCTGGAGTACGGCCCGGACAGCAAGATCAAGCGGGCGGTCAGCCACTCCAGCGGCGGACGGGCGCTGAACTTCAAGTGGACGGGCGCGCACGTCACCGAGGTGACGACCGACGTGCCGGCCGCTGGTGGCACCGCGATCAAGTGGAGCTACGAGTACACCGACGTCGACAAGCTGACGAAGGTCTGCGACCCGAACAACAAGTGCACCCAGTACAACTACGAGGTCGGGTCGCACTACCGGTCCATGGTGATGGACTCGAAGCCCGACTCGTACTGGCGGCTGGGCGAGCGCAGCGGTGAGCAGCAGGCCGTCAGCCAGGTCGCGACCAACCTCCAGAAGGACTGGGGCGGCCACCACGACACCACGCTGGGTGTGAACGGCCCGCTGGCGGACAACCCGGACAAGGCGGCGTCGTTCAACGGCACCAGCTCCCACGTCCGGCTGCCGGACGGCGCGATCAAGAAGAGCCGTGACCTGTCCATCGAGATGTGGTTCAAGACCACGTCGGGCGGCCCGCTGATCGGGTTCCAGAGCAAGCCGTTCGACCAGACGCCCGAGAGCGCCGTTCCCGTGCTGTACGTGGACAAGGACGGCAAGCTGCGCGGCCAGTTCTGGCACGGGCGGTTCGCGCCGATCACGTCGACCGGCACCGTCAACGACGGCCAGTGGCACCACGTCGTGCTGACGGGTTCGCTGGCCACGCAAACGCTTTACCTGGACGGCAACAAGGTCGGCAGCACCGAGGGCGAGATCGACGACAGCCGCCTGAACAGCGGCCAGATCGGTGCGGCGCGCGTCGTCGGCATCAACGACTGGACGCCGTTCGGCTGGTGGCCGGGCGAGTCGCAGAAGGTCTTCGCCGGCGAGATCGACGAGGTCGCGCTCTACCAGCACGCGCTGGGTGAACCGACGATCGACGGCCACTACGAGGCACGCAAGTCCGCCGACCAGCTCACGTCGGTGAAGATGCCGTCGGGCCGGGAAGCGGCGAAGGTGTCGTACGACGCGGTGAACGACCGGATCCGCGAGTACACCGACGAGAACGGCGGTCTCTGGAAGCTCGGCCTGCCGCAGGTCTCCGGCACCGAGACGAAGGACGCGGCCGGCCGCTCGGTGAAGAACCTGGTGCGGTCCATCGAGGTGACCGACCCCGGTTCGCGGTCGCACTTCTTCGACTACGACCCGATCAAGGGCCGGATCATCAGGTTCGGCGCGCCGCTGGGCATCGGTGTCCGGCACGAAGACCGCTCCGATCCGTCGGTCGTGCCGACGACTCCGACCTCGGCACCACCGTGCTCCGGTGCACCGCCGACGAACCCGGACGGTTCGCCCGGGTACTGCGGTGGTGTCGGCTCCGGTGAGCCGAACTGGTCCGGCGGTCCCGCGCAGGGCATCGGCGTGCGGAGCTACGACTACGACGAGAGCGGCTTCCAGCACCGGATCGTCGACGAGAACGGGCACGCCGTCGAGCTGAACCACGACGAGCGCGGCAACGTGGTGTCGCGCAAGACGTGCCGCCAGCCGGGCGCGTGCAACGACATCGAGTACTTCACCTACTACAAGCCCGCTCCCGGTGGTGTGAACGACACCGACCCGCGCGTCGACAAGCAGCTCACCGCGCGGGACGCACGTTCGTCGGGTCCGGCGGACGACAGATACCTGACGAAGTCGGAGTACAACAGTCGCGGCGACCTGGTCAAGCAGACCATGCCGGACGGCTCGTTCGTGGAGCACGCATACGTCGAGTCCAAGATCGTGGCTGTGCCGCGTCCTGGACAGACGGGGTCGGTGGGCGACGAGCCGCGTGGCCTGCTGAAGTCCACGAAGGACGCACGTGGCAAGGTGACCACGTACCGGTACCACGACAACGGCGACCTCTACGAACGGCGCGAGCCGACCGGCCTGATCACCAGGTACGCCTACGACAACCTGGGTCGCAAGATCAGCGAGAAGGAGATCTCGGACACCTTCCCGAACGGTCTGGAGACGAAGTTCGTCCACGACGGCCTGAACCGGCCGGTCGAGGTGACCGACGCCGGAGTGACGAACGCCGTCGACGGCAAGGTGCACACCAAGCACACCAGGACGACGTTCACGGTCGACGGTCAGCCGGAGAAGGTCGAGATCTCCGACCGCACAGGTCAGGACGCCACTCGCACGATCTCCTACACCTACGACGATCGCGGTCGTCAGGACTCGGTGACCGACGCCGAGGGCAACAAGACCTCCTACACGTTCGACAACTTCGGTAACCGGACGTCCGTTGTGGACGCTCTCGGTACGAAGATCGAGTACGCGTACACGGCGCGCAACAAGGTAGCCGAGATCCGGATGCGCGGCTGGCACGGCAAGCCCGTGTCCGGTGGCGTCAAGCAGGGTGACGAGCCCGAGGACGACGGCCGGTTGCTGGTGCTGGAGGCCAACACCTACGACCTCGGCGGGAGGCTGGTCCGCAGCGTCGACTCGATGGGCAGGCGCACGGTCTACAAGTACGCGCCGAACAGCCTGGTGACCGAGGTCGCCGCGGAGATCCCGGTGCCGAACGGTGCCCCTCGCCGTGTGCTGCTGGAGAAGAACGAGTACGACGCGGCGGGCAACGTCACGCGCAAGACCAGCGCCGGGAACAAGGTGACGGACTACGTCATCGACGCGGCCGGCCGGGTCGAGCAGGTCGTCGCCGATCCCGGCGGCCTGGCACGCAGGATCGACTACCGCTACGACGAGAACGGCAACGTCAAACAGATCGTCAAGAGCGGCAAGGGTTCTCAGACCGGCCCTGTCAACGCCGACTCGGCGCAGACGATCGACTACACCTACGACGACGCCGGCAACATGGTCGCCGAGGCCGTTCAGCGAGGCCACGCGCCGATCAGGACGACCCGCACGTACGACCAGCGCGGCCTGAAGATCAGCGAGACAGATCCGCGCGGCAACACCACGGAGTTCCGCTACGACGAGGCGGAGCGCCAGGTCCGGGTGATCCAGCCGCAGACCGCCGTGGAGACCGCGTCGGCGTCGGGTGACACCAGCGTCGTCGAGCGTCGCCCGGAAAGCCTGGTCGGCTTCAACACGTTCGGCGAGCAGATCCAGTCGAAGGACGAGAACGGGAACGTCGTCTCGAGCTCCTACGACAAGGTCGGCCGTCTCGTTCGCACGGAGACGCCGGAGTACCGGGCGCCGGGTTCGGCCACGTCCGTTCGCGGTGTGGTGGAACGGAAGTACGACGCGGTCGGCAACGCCGTCGAGGTCGTCGACCCGCGCGGCGCCGTCACGCGTTACCGGTACGACCAGCAGGGCCGGATGGTCGAGCGTCAGGACCCGAAGGCCGACGCACCGACCGAGGTCGGCGGCGTGTGGAAGTACACCTACACGCACAAGGGCGAACAGCTGTCGGTGACCGACCCGACGGGCGCGCGCGTCGAGTCGACGTACGACGAGCTCGGCCGCAGGGTCACGGAGTCGGTGCTGGAGCGCAAGCCGGTTCCCGCCGCGTTCACGAGCACGTTCGAGTACTTCGACGGCGGTGAGCTGAAGAAGATCACCTCGCCGGCCCCTGCCAACGACGTCACGACGTTCACCTACGACGCTCTGGGCCAGCGGATCACCGCGACGGACCCGGCGAACGTCAAGACGCAGTACGGCTACGACGGCGCCGGCCGCCAGGTGTGGCAACGCGATGCCCTGGGCAGGACCAGCTTCCTGACCTACGACTCGCCGGGCCGGATGACGGGCCAGTTCAACCTGGACGCCAACGGCACCACGCTGCGCAACACCAGGTACACGCACGACGACGCGGGCAACGTCCTGACCGCGACCGATGCGATGAAGCGCACCGCCACCTACACGTACGACGCGCTGAACCGCACCGTCTCGCAGGTCGAGCCGGTGTCCGACACCGAGAAGATCACCACGTCGTCCGGTTACGACGCCGCCGGCCAGCGGACCCGCTACACCGACGGCCGCGGCAACAAGTTCATCACCACGTACAACTCGTGGTCGCTGCCCGAGTCGGTGATCGAGCCGTCGACCTCCGCGCATCCCGGGTTGGCCGACCGGACGTGGACGTCGGTGTACGACGTCGGCGGCAACGCGGTCAAGGCGACCGCGCCGGGCAACGTGGTGCGTGAGCGCACGTACGACTTCCTGAACCGCGTGACCCGTGAGACGGGCACCGGCGCGGAGTCGGCGACCTCGACGCGCGAGCAGACGTACGACCTCGCGGGTCGCGTCAAGGAGATGGACGCTCCCGGCGGCCGGAACATCTACGACTACAACGACCGCAACGGTCTGCTGTCGGCTTCCGGACCTTCCGGTACTTCGTCCTTCGAGTACGACGAGCAGGGTCGACTTCGAACGCGCACGGATGCGGCGGGCACCGCGCGCTTCACGTACGACAAGGGTCGTCTGCACACCATGACCGACGGGGTCACCGGTGTGGGCCAGGTCGTGTCGTACAACGAAGCGGGCCAGCTGAAGACCATCCAGTACGGGTCCGTGCGCTCTCGTGAGATCGACTACGACGTGCTCGGACGGCAGAAGTCGGACGTGCTGAAGTCGTCTTCAGGTGCGGTCGAGTCGTCGGCGACGTACGAGTACAACCACAACGACGCGCTGATCAAGAAGGTGACCGCTGGTCTCGCCGGTTCCGGTGAGAACACCTACACCTACGACTACGCCAACCGCTTGAAGTCGTGGACTTTCGGCGGGACGACGACTGAGTACTCGTGGGACGCTTCCGGCAACCGCACGAAGAACGGTGCCAAGACCGCTGCTTTCGACGAGCGGAACCGTCTGCTCTCTGACGGCGACTACACCTACAAGTACACGCCGCGCGGTGGCATGGCGTCGCGTACGTCGTCGGGCATGGAGGAGAAGTTCTCCTTCGACGCCTTCGACCGCCTGATCGAGGTCGGCAAGACGCGTTACGCCTACGACGGTGCGGACCGAGTGGTCTCCCGCGGCTCTCGTGCGTTCTCGTACGCGGGCTTCGAGATCGACTCGGTCTCGGACGGCAACGCCTTGTACGGCCGTGGTGTGTCGGGTGAGCTGCTGTCCATCTCGGAGGGTGGTGTCAAGCGGTTCGCGTTGTCCGACAAGCACGGCGACGTGGTGGGCGGCTTCGATCCCACTGCTACCTCAGGTGTGGCGGACTCGGCCTCGTTCGACCCGTTCGGTGTTCCGACTGCTTCTTCTGGTGCCAAGCGTTCTGTCGGCTACCAGGGCGACTGGACGGACCCGGACACCAAGCAGGTCAACATGGGGGCCCGCTGGTACCAGCCTGGGACTGGTGCCTTCGCCTCCCGCGACACCGTGTCCGCCTCGTCGGGCCCGTCGGTGCTGTTCAACCGCTACACCTATGGCGCCGGCCGTCCTCTGGACATGATCGACCCGGACGGCCACTGGCCGAACTGGGGCAACGTCTGGAACGGCGTGAAGAAGGCGGCCTCCGTCGCCGTCGAGGTCGTCAAGGAGGTCTCGGGCTACAACGACGTCGCGAACTTCATCCGGGAACCGAGCTGGGGCAACGCGTTCTGGGCCGCCTCGAACTTCATTCCCGGCGGCAAGCTGCTGAAGGGCGCGAAGTACCTCTACAAGTACGCGGACGACGCGATTGGCGGCATCCGCAAGTATGGCGACGATGTCGCCGGTGGGGTGCGTCGGTACGGCGATGATGTTGCGGGCGGTGCTCGCCGGTACGGCGACGATCTGGCCAAGGTCGGTTCGCGCGTAACCGATTTCGCCAAGACCGCCTTGAAGGAAGCCGCGCAACTGGCTGCCAAGAAGGCTGCGGCTGAGGCTGCTGCTCGTGCGGCCCGGATCGCTGCCATGGCGGCGATCACCAAGCGGGCCAAGGCTGCGATCGCCTACGCGGCCAAGAACAACCCGTTGCCGGTGTTGAAGGCTGCTTTGACGCCGAAGATCGCTATGAAGGATCTGGTGTCGTCGTCGGCGAACCTGCCGGCGAGGAAGGTGGCGGCGTCCGCGGACAACGTGCAGGACGTCAACCGGACGATGGACGCCATCAAGGCGACGATCGTCAAGCCTGGGACGTCGGTCATTCAGGCGGTGGCGGAGGAAGCGGTCTCGGACTTCGCCAACAGCCAGGTGCCGATGCTGGGCGACGCGCTGTCGTTGTTCGGGGCTTCGAAGAAGCGGGGCAACGGAGCGGCGAAGGATGCTGGCCGTTCGTCGCGGACGAGCATCTCCTGTGAGTCCAACAGCTTCGACGGCTCGACCACGGTGTTGATGGCGGACGGATCCCGGAAGCCGATCAAGGACGTCAAGCCCGGTGACCGGGTGATCGCCACTGATCCGAAGACCGGTGAGACCTCGGTCAGGGTGGTCACCGACCAGCGGGTGCACGAGTCGGAGCGGGAGCTCTACGAGATCTCGGTGCTGACGTCGAAGGGGATCGGCAAGCTCACTGCGACGGATGAGCACCCGTTCTGGGTTTCCTCGCTGCAGGAGTGGAAGCACGCCGAGGACCTCGAGCCCGGGTACCGGTTCACCACGGCGGACAACCGTCCGGCGATGGTGCTGGGGACTCGGTCCTTCTCGAAGGTCCAGCTGGTCTACAACCTCACGGTCGACGGGATCCACACGTACTACGTGGGTGCCGCGGGTCGTTGGCAGGCCGCTGCAGCCGATGTGCTGGTCCACAACTGCGAGAGCGGTGTCGATGCCAACGGTGATGCGTGCATGTGTGCAAATGGCCCGCGCGCATTCTCCACGGCGTTCGAGATGGTGCTGGACCCAAGCGTGTTCGGAAAGTCACGAGACGTCCACTTCAACCGTGCCAACACAGCGCTGGACGATGCGCTCCAGGCTGATCCGGCGTTCAAGACGATGATGGAGCAGCTCATCCCCGGTGTGGCAGCCGCCGTGGCGCGGAAGGGCGGTCGCAAGACACCTGACGGTTGGACATGGCAACACGAACCGACGAGCAATACCGGTGGTGTTCCTGGCGTGATGCGACTGGTTCCCTTTGACCAGCACAAACCTGGTTCGGTGTGGCAGAGTCTGCTTCATCCGGGTGGAGCGGGCGGTTATGCGGAGTGGGCCATCCCCGCAGGCGCGCCGAAGAACTACAGGAAGAAGCGGAAGTAGATGTCATTCACAGTCACCTACCGGGACGGGCGGATGTTCGACGGTGACATCGCCCGCATCGGCGATCTCCTCGAGCAGCTTGACGGCCCTCTCGATGACGAGTATCCGAACGTGTCTGTGCGCGACGACGACACCGAGTGGGTTGTCTCCGCTTTCCAAACAGGACTTTTGGTGTTTGAAAACGTGGAGGAAGAGGATGGTGAGCCGCGACATATGGAGAACGTGACGCGGCCGGAGATGCTTCGTGTGATGGAAATGCTCGCGCGCGGAGAGCTCAACGAGATCGAGCTGCTCGACTGGCGGCCCGGCTACGGTCCGTAGCGCTGCCGTCCTGAGTTGTTGGTGTGCTTACAGAATGGGCGTGCCGAACGCCCCTCCGCCGGAGGGGCGTTCGCAACCTCGATCGTAGTAGTGCATCTCCGCTGAGCCCTTTCCATTCTGTTTCTGCTGGTGGTGGCTAGTTGTGGCCGGTGAAGTCGACGCAAGGCGGGGTCCGGGACGGTCACGATCGGGAGGCGCCGGTTCTGAGGCGTTCAGGACCTTGATGGTCGCGCTTTCACGACTGCTGCGAGGCAGGTCGGGTGAAGTTGAGGTGATCTGACAACGTTGTCATCCGCACTTTTCTGCAACCAACTTGACGTGATCACAGTGTGAGAGCGTTTCCATGCTTTCGCGGTGCGCCGACGTTGCGAAGTACCGCCGCGACGGCACCTCCACGCTGCGCCAACTGGCCACAACAGGATGGAAAAGGCTCGCTCTTTTTGATAGTCGGGTCGGCGACACCGCGTATCGCGCTGGCAGAACCGAACAATCCGTGGCAGATGAAGAACCCGATGGTGCTGTAGGACGGTGGGCGGTGAATGAGGCGCAGGTTGCCCGGTCCGGGTTGAACCCGGCTGTGGAACCGGTGATAGCCACGCTGGCGGCGGCCGGGGAGAGCTAACGCGGTGTGAAACCATCCGCGCATGAAGTGGTACGCGGACAGACCTGTCAGGTTCACGCGTCAGCTGATCGCCGACCTGCTCGCCGTGGGCTGGGTGGCGCTCTGGATCTGGGTGGCCACGACCGTCCACGACTGGGTGCTGGAGCTCAGAGCCCCGGGAGACGGCCTGGTCAACGCGGGCGGCAGCATCCGTGATGTCTTCAACAACGCCGCTGACAAGGCTCGCGGCGTGCCGTTGGTGGGCGACGACCTCGCCGGGGCGCTCGGCAACGGCACCAAAGCCGGTGAAACCCTGACCAGTGCCGGCAACGCGCAGATCAGCGTGGTCCAGGACAGCGCCTTCTGGCTGGCGGTGGCGTTGATCGTGCTGCCGGTCCTCTTCCTGCTGATCACGTGGTTGCCCTTGAGGCTGCGGTACGCGCGGAAGGCGGGCAGCACCGCGAAGCTCAGGGACAAGCCGGACCTGCTGGCGTTGAGAGCGCTTACCAGCCTGTCCCCGAGGGAACTGGGCAAGTTCGAGAACGACCCCGCCGTGGCCTGGCGCATGGGCGACACGGACGTCATCGAGCAACTGGCGAGCAGGCAGCTCGCGGCGCTGGGGGTGCGAGCATGATCGCCTTGTCGGTGATCGCCGCCGTCGTGGCGATGGTCGCGGTCGCCATCTCGCTGTGGCAGGCACGTGAAGCGAAGAACGCCCAGCAAGCCGCCGTCCGGGCTCAGGAGGAGGCGCAGGCCGCGCGCCGGGCCGTCGAGCAGGCCACCACCAGCGCGTTGCAGGCGAAGAGCGTGACCGAGGAGGCCCGCAAGGCCGCCCGGGAGGCGCAGGAGGCGGCCGCGGCGTCCCGGATGCTGGCGGATGAGGCGCAGGTCACGGCCGCGCAGGCCGCGGCGTTGGTCAACGAGCTCGCGGAGAGCATCGCGGCTGAGCGCAGCAGGCGGGGCATGCCGACGTTCGCGATCACGCCGGGGGCGCCGGACGAGTTCTACCTCAGCTACTTCGGCGGGCCGCCCGTCATCGAGCAGCTCACGGTGTCGGTCGTGCCGGGGTCTCGCGTCCTCGGGCTCCAGCGCGACGACGACGAGCCGCCGGCCGAGCACCTCGACCTCGGGCCGCTGCCCAACGGCGCCGCCGTGACGTTCCGCGCGGCCACCGGGCAGCGTGCCTCGGCGGTCTTCGCGATCAAGGCCGAGCCGTGGGAGCCGATCGTCGTGCGGGCGGACCAGTAGGTGGCTGCCCGCCGGGACAGAAGTGCACGCGGGGAGCTTTCGTACTCTCTGGGCGCACGCGGAGGCCCCGCGTGCGCCTGAAGGAGAGGAAACGCGGAACCCCGCGTGACTTTGGAGCGGCGGTCGTGCGGGCGGGTCAGTAGACGGGGCCGGTGAACTTCTCGCCGGGGCCCTGACCGGGCTCGTCGGGCACGACTGAGGCCTCGCGGAACGCGCGCTGCACCGACTGCAGACCGTCTTTCAGCGGGGCGGCGTGTGGCCCGAGGTACTCGCCCGACGCGGTGATCAGGCCGGCCAGGGCGGTGATCAGGCGGCGGGCCTCGTCGAGGTCGCGGCGCGGGGAGTTGTCGGGGTCCGGGTCCGCGAGCCCGAGGCGTTCCGCGGCGGCGGACAGCAGCATCACGGCCGCCCGGCTGATCACCTCGATGCTGGGGACGTCCCCGAGGTCACGGATGCTGTCTTCTAGAGGCTCGGTCACCCCGACATTCAAGCAAGCGGAGGTCACACGGCCTCGATTCGGGTGTTGACAACCGCGTCTGCTAGTATTTCGGACGCGACCAGCTCTCGTTGATGCGAGAGCGGCAAGTGGAGCCCCGCTCCCACCCGCGTTCACCGCTTCTTGAGGTGGCCGGGTCCGGTCCTCCTGAACCGCCAGGACACAGGGTGTCCCAGGTTACAGGTTTGCGATCGGTCGGAAGCGGGCCCTGTCGTCTTTGACGACGGGGCTCTTGTTTTTGGCGCAAACGAGTCGCAAAGGACGTGAATGACAAGTCCCTCGAACCGAGGTGCTCCCGCGAGCACCGAGCCGCGCATCAACGACCGCATCCGCGTGCCCGAGGTCCGTCTGGTCGGACCGAACGGCGAGCAGGTCGGGATCGTTCGCATCGAGGACGCACTCCGACTCGCGCAGGAAGCGGATCTGGACCTCGTCGAGGTCGCCGCGCAGGCTCGACCTCCGGTCTGCAAGCTCATGGACTACGGCAAGTTCAAGTACGAGACCGCTCAGAAGGCTCGTGAATCTCGCCGGAACCAGCAGCTGACCGTCATCAAGGAGCAGAAGCTCCGGCCGAAGATCGACCCGCACGACTACCAGACGAAGAAGGGCCACGTGGCCCGCTTCCTCTCGCACGGGAACAAGGTCAAGGTGACCATCATGTTCCGCGGTCGCGAGCAGTCGCGCCCCGAGCTCGGTTACCGGTTGCTGCAGAAGCTGGCGGAGGACGTCGCGGAGCTGGGCTTCGTCGAGTCCAACCCGAAGCAGGACGGCCGCAACATGATCATGGTGTTGGCGCCGCACAAGAACATCAAGGCGCGTCCGGTCAAGCAGGACCAGGACGGCGAGGTCGACACCGACGCCGCCGCCGAGCCCGCCGAATAGGACGCATGGCCGCCCCCGACCCGGTGGGTAGCACGAGACGAGGACGGAAATGCCGAAGAACAAGACGCACAGCGGGACCTCGAAGCGGTTCAAGGTCACCGGCAGCGGCAAGATCCTCCGGGAGAAGGCCGGCAAGCGCCACATCCTGGAGAAGAAGTCCAGCAAGGTGACGCGTCGCATGAGCGGCACCGCGGTCGTGTCGGAGAACGACGCCCCGCGCATCAAGAAGCTGCTCGGTCTCTGACCCGCTTCGAATCCCCTAGCTAACTCGGAGACGGGCCCCGACCCCGCCTCCCATGAGATCGACAGGATGGACCCGTGGCACGCGTCAAGCGGGCTGTGAACGCCCAGAAGAAGCGCCGTACCACCCTTGAGCTCGCCAGCGGCTACCGCGGCCAGCGCTCGAGGCTGTACCGCAAGGCCAAGGAGCAGGTGCTCCACTCGCTCAACTACGCGTACCGCGACCGGCGTGCGCGCAAGGGCGACTTCCGCAAGCTGTGGATCCAGCGGATCAACGCTGCTGCCCGCGCGAACGGCATGACCTACAACCGCCTCATCCAGGGCCTGCGCCTGGGTGGCGTCGAGGTCGACCGCAAGATCCTCGCGGACCTCGCCGTCACCGACGCCACCGCCTTCACGGCGCTGGTCGAGATCGCCCGCGGCGCTCTCCCGACCGACGTGAACGCTCCGGCCGGGGACAAGGCCTGAGCCAGCACGCTCGAGGACAACGACCCGAGGCAGCTCCGTTCACCGAACGGACACCTCGGGTCGTTGCTGCTCGCCACCTCACCCGCCGCCAGGGCCGTGACAAGGCCGGCCGCTTCCTCGTAGAGGGCGCTCAGGCCGTGCGCGAAGCACTCGCCTGGCAGGGCGGTCAGGTCCACGAACTCTTCGTGACCGAGACGGCGGCCGAACGCAACCCCGAGCTGCTCCAGGAAGCCTCGAACGCGGGCATCCGGATCAGCGAGGTCACCGACAAGGCAGCCGACTCCCTGTCGGAAACCGTGACGCCCCAAGGCCTCATCGCGGTGTGCGACGCGGTCCCGCAGCCTCTCGACACGGCTCTCCAGGGCACCCCACGCCTGGTCGCCGTGCTCTACGGCGTGAGCGACCCCGGCAACGCGGGCACCGTCACGCGCGTGGCGGACGCTGCCGGGGCAGACGCGGTGATCTTCGCGAGCGACACGGTCGACCCGCACAACGGCAAATGCGTGCGTGCCTCGACGGGTTCGCTGTTCCACCTGCCGATCGCCCGTTCCCGTGACGCCGCAGAGGTTTTCGCCGCCTGCCGCACCGCCGGTCTCCGGCTCGTCGCCGCTGACGGCTACGCGAAACAGGATCTCGTCGAAGCCTCGGCCAAGGGCGAGCTGAAGCAGCCCACGGCGTGGGTGTTCGGCAGCGAGGCCCACGGGTTGCCCGACGACGTCGTCGCGTCCCTGGACACGTCGCTGAAGGTGCCCCTGTACGGCGCCGCCGAGAGCCTCAACCTCGCGACGGCCGCCGCGGTCTGCCTCTACGCCTCGGCCAGGGATCAGCGCAGCTGAACGGGAAGTGACTCGATGCCGCGGGTCATCTTCCCGCCGCTCCACTGTGGACGGAAGTCGGCGGCGAACCCGTAGTCCGGCAACAGGCTCAGCACCTCCTCGGCGACGATCCGCATCTCCAGCAGCGCGAGGTGCTCGCCCACGCACCGGTGCACGCCGTACCCGAACGCGAGGTGCGGGTTCCGTTCGCGCGAGCAGTCGAACTCGGTCGGCCGGTCGAACACCGCCGGGTCGTGGTTGGCCGCGTTGAGCACGGCCAGGATGCGGCGACCGTCGGGCACGCGGGTCCGCGCGATCCCCACCACCGGCGCCTCGATGCGCAGGCACTCGTCGACCATCCGCGGGATCAGCGCGGGTTCCGCGACGAGCCGCGAACGCAATCCGGCCACGGTCGGCAGGAAGTAGAGCATCGCGCTGAGCCCGTGCACGGTCGTCTCGTGCCCGGCGATGATCAGGAACACGAACATCCCGATCTGCTCCTCGGACGAGAGCGGCCGCCCGTCCACGGTCCCGTCCGCGATCGCCAGCGCCACCGTGTCGGCGCCCGCGGCCCGCTGCCGTGCGAGCTGATCGGCGATGTAGCCCTTGAACTCTTCCAACGCCCGGTCGCCCGCCTCGCGATCACCGGTGCGGGCCGCCAGGAACAGCCGATCGAGCCACCCCAGGAACCGCGACCCGTCCTCGGGCGGCATGCCGAGGATCAACGCGATCGCGGCCGGCGGCAGGTAGTGCGCGAGCGACGGCACCAGGTCGACCGAGCCGTGCAGCTCCTTGATCCGATGCCGGACCAACGTCCGCAACGTGTCGTCGTACCGCGCCACGGCCGTGCGGGTGAAGTGTCGCTGCAGGATCTTGCGGTACATGGTGTGCAGCGGTGGGTCGAAGTCGACCGGAGGCTTGCCGGTCATCGTGAGCCGGGGGATGGCGATGCCGTCCGTCGAGCTGTAAGTGCTGTGGTCGCCCAGAATCTGCTTGATCGAGTCGTAGGTGAGCGTGGCCGTGAACCCTCCGTGCCTGGTGGAATGCACGACAGGGCACTGCGCGCGCAGATCGGCCAGCACCTCGTTCAACGGGTTGGCCAGCAACGGGTCGATGTGGTCGAACTGCCAGTCGGGATGCACACCAGCAACCACGCCGAAAATCCGCTCGCGGTTCGCTCAGCGTCTCGTATCGTGTGCCGGTGCGTGAACCCGAGATCGAACTCCTGTGCTCCCAGCTCGCTGCCTACTACGTCTTCCCGGACACCGCCAACGAGATCGCGACCGTCCTGCGCACCCGCCAGTCTGAAGGCGCGTACGAAGTCGCCGACGACGAAGAGTTCGCGGCACGGGTCACCGCCGACCTGCAGAGTGTCAACGGCGACAAGCACCTCCGCCTGCTCTACAGCGCCGAGGAGGTCAAGGAGACCGGCGAGGAATCCGCCTGGGACCCGGTGGCCTACAAGAAGGAAGCGGAAGAGGACGCCTTCGGCATCACCAAGATCGAACGCCTGAAGGGCAACATCGGCCTGCTGGAGCTCCGCCTGCTGCACGACGCCGAGATCGCCACGCCGGCCGTCACCGCGGCCATGACCCTGATCGCACACACCGAAGCGTTGATCATCGACCTGCGCAACAACGTCGGCGGCGACCCGAACACGGTGGCGTTGATCTGCAGCTACCTGTTCGACGAACCCACGCACCTCAACGACATCTACAACCGCCCGGAAGACTCCACCCGGCAGTTCTGGACCCTGCCGCACGTGCCGGGCCCGAAGTTCGGCGGCAAGAAGCCGATCTACGTCCTCACCAGCAGCCGCACGTTCTCCGGTGCTGAGGAGCTGAGCTACAACCTCCAGCAGCTCGAGCGCGCGACGCTGATCGGCGAGACGACCAGGGGCGGCGCCCACCCCGGCGACCGCTACCGCGTCGGCCCGCACCTCAAGTCGGCCGTCCCCAACGGCCGCGCGATCAACCCGATCTCGGGCACCAACTGGGAGGGCGTCGGCGTGGTCCCGCACATCGCCGTGCCCGCCGACGAGGCCTTCGACATCGCCTACAAGAAGGCGCTGGAAGCCTGATTTCGACCCGAAGTGGAGCGTGGGCCTCGTATCGTGGGCCGGGTGCGCGAAGCCGAGATCGAACTCCTCTGCTCCCAGCTAGCCGCCTACTACGTCTTCCCTGACGCGGCCAACGAGATCGCGTCCGTCCTGCGCACCCGTCTGGCTGAGGGTGCGTACGAAGGCACCGACGACGAAGAGTTCGCTGCCCGGGTCACCGCCGACCTGCAGAGCGTCAACGGCGACAAGCACCTCCGCCTCGTCCACAGCGAGGCGGAGGTCCCGGAGACCGGCCACGTGGCCTGGGACCCGGTGGCCTACCAGAAGGAAGCCGAGCAGGACGCCTTCGGCATCACGAAGATCGAGCGCCTCGAAGGCAACATCGGCCTGCTCAAGCTCCGCCTGCTGCACGACGCCGACATCGCCACACCCGCTATCACCGCCGCCATGACGCTGCTCGCGCACACCAAGGCGTTGATCATCGACCTGCGTGACAACGGCGGCGGCGACCCGAACACGGTCGCGTTGATCTGCAGCTATCTCTTCGACGAGCCCACGCACCTCACCGACATCTACAACCGCCCCGAGGACACCACCCAGCAGTTCTGGACGCTGCCGCACGTCCCAGGGCCGAAGTTCGGCGGCACGAAGCCGATCTACGTCCTCACCAACGGCCGCACGTTCTCCGGCGCCGAGGAGCTCAGCTACAACCTGCAGCAGAACGGGCGCGCCACCCTCATCGGCGAGACGACGGGCGGCGGCGCGCACCCCGGCGACCGCTACCGCGTGGGACCGCACCTCAAGTCGTCGGTCCCCAACGGCCGTCTGACCAACCCGATCTCCGGCACCAACTGGGAGGGCGTCGGCGTCGTCCCGCACATCGCCGTGCCCGCGGACGAGGCCTTCGACGTCGCGTACAAGAAGGCGCTGGAAGCCTGACCGATCAGTCCAGGCGGGCCGTCAACTCCCGGACCAGGGGGTCCGTGCCCGCCGGCTTGTTCTGACGCCGCAACGCCTCCGAGAGCATCGACAGGACGTTCCCGGCCTGGGTGTCGTCGGGCAGCAGCGATGCCGCCCGGCGCGCCTCGGCCTCGGCGCCCTCGGGGTCGTCGGCGTTGAGCAGCACGTTCGCCGCGCGCAGCACGATGAACACCCGCCAGCTCTCGTCCTGCAGCCCCACCACCAGGGCCTCGGCGTCGCGGTAGTGCTTCATCGCCAGCGAGAACTCGCCGGCCTGGCCGTGCACCCAGGCGCGGATCGCCACGATCTCCGCCTGCCTGCGGGCGGCCTCGGCCGGATCGTCCAAAGAGGACAGCAGTGCCTCTGCCTCGTCGACGGCCGCGCGGGTCTCGGTGACCTCGTCCTCCGGCAGGTTGGAGGCCAGCTCGACCAGCGAGCCGACCGCCTCCGAGACGTTGCCCTCCTGCTGCCACAACACGGCCGCCGCGCGCCAGGACGCGGTCGCCTCGTCGTGCTTGTCCATCCGGCCCTGCACCGAGGCGAGCGCGTCCAGCAGGAACGCCCTGCGCCCGACCTCCTCCTGCGGCAGCAGTTCGGAGGCCTCGCGCAGGTGACGTTCGGCCGCCGGGAGCTCGCCCAGCTTGCGGCACACCTGGCCCAGCCGGAACACCACCTGCAGGCGCAGGTCGTCCTGACCTTCCTGCAGCAGCCGCAACGACTCCTCGAGCACCTCGGCGGCCTCGACGAACCGGTCCGTCTGCAGGTAACCGCCGCTCAACGCGAAGCAGAAGTGCGCGGTGTGGCCGGGGGAGAGGTGCACGCGCGAGATCGCCACCGCCTCCCGCAGCTCGGCCAGGCACGCCCCCTCCTGGTCCAGTTCCTGGATCGCGGCGACCTGGTACCAGCGCGCCTCGGCGCCCTCGGGCAGCGGGAACGCCGCCACGAACGCCCGCGCCGTCGCCAGCGCCTCCGCGGTCCGGCCCGTGATCGACTCCAGCCGCACCTTCAGCCGGAAGCCCTCGAACCGGGCGTTCGGCGGCAGCTCGCCCGCCATGACCTCCACGATGTCGGCGTACGCGGCGTCCAGGTCCTGTTGCCGCGCCTTGTGCTCCGCCGTCTCGACCAGGACGCGGCCGCGCAGCTCCGGAACGTCCAAAGAGGACGCCAGTGCGAGCATCTCGGACGCCTGCTCGTGCGCGTGCTCGTTGTCCAGCAGCTCGGCGAGGGTCAGCGCGGCGATCGTGCGCGTGTAGTCCGTCTCGGCCTCGGCGAGGCAGCGTTCGGCCAGCTCCCTGCCGCCTTCGAGACCGACCGCCAGCCGCGCCTGGTAGCGCAGGGCGAGATCGGTGGGCAGCGCGGTGAGCAGAGCCTCGAACGCCTCGGGGTCGAACGGCGCCAGCCCGTTGGTCATCCGGCGGATCCCCGCGTGCGCGGCGAGATCGGGCGGCAGCAACGAGTCCATGTCCGCGGGCAGCGAGTCGAGCATCCGCCGCGCCTTCACGAAGTCGCCCTGCTCGTACAGCGTCACCATCGCCTCGGCGATCTCCACCGGATCGCCGAACACGACGGACTCCTCGGCCACGACCGGCGCCGGCGCGGCGGGGATCGCCAGCGGCACCGGCGCGTAGTCGGCCTGCTCCAACGCTCGCGAGACCCGTTCGACCCACGCCGAGGTGCCGTTGCGCGTGTCGAACGCCCTGGCCAGCTCGATCGCCCGCGTCGACAGCCGGTCGAGCAGCTCGGCGGCGGTCAGCGAGCCGCCCAGCGGGATCTCGAACACCGTGTCGGCCGGAATCCGTTGCAGCAGCACGGAAGCGCACTCCGCGAACGACATCTCGTCGGCGGGCAGCTGGGCCGAGGTCAGCTTGTGCAGCGACCGGCGCAGGATGTCCTCGCCGCGGGCGACGTTGCCGGTCAGCGCGCAGAACCGGATGTGTTCGTGCACGTACGAGGTGATCTCGTCGTCCTTGATCAACCGGTACGCGGTCAGGTGGGCGTGCGCCGCCCGTTCCACGTCACCGATCTCCAACAACGGCCACAGCAGCGCGCTCAGGATCCCCTGCGGCTGCGTGGAGCAGTTCGTGTTGCCGGACAAGCCTTCCCAGCCGTGTGCGGCGGCCTCCTGGAACCGGCCCAGCCGCGCCAGCATCCAGACCTGCTCCTCGACGACGCAGGCCTCGCAGTCGGCCATCGGCCCGCGCTCGGTCGCCAGATACTTGCCGAGGTGCTCGGCCAGGCCCGTCATGTCACCGACGTGGTACGCGAACTCGGCGCGGGCGCCGTGCACCGGCTGGACCGAGAACCCGAGCCGCCCGTAGCGGTCCGCGAGCTGCCCGATCACCGCCTTCAGCTGGTCCAGCGAGAACCGCGGGTCCCGGCGCAGCCCGGTCGCGATCCACTTGTGCGACCAGTTCAGCGAGTGGCGCTCGTAGTCGTTGAACGCCTCGGGGTCCTTCTCCTCCGCGGCCCGCACCCACGCGAACGGCGCCAGCATCAGGTCGTAGCGCGCCAGGTAGTACGCCGAGTCGATCAACGCGATCCGGCACGACACCCCGAGCGGCAGGTGCCCGAGCGCGTCGGACATGCGCGCGACCCGTTCCATCGCCTCGTGCTTCGGCATGCCCGTCGGCATGTGGTACGCCTCGAGAAACGCTCTTTCGGCGTCCTCGGTCGTGAAGTCCGCCATGCTCACTTACCCCCAACAGCGCGGTCCAGCAGTTCCAGGAACGAGCGGTTCAGCGCCGCCGTGTCCTTCGGTCGCATCGCCCGCCGCGCCTGCAGAACGGCGTGCACGTAAAGAGATTCCAGCGTCAACTCGACCAGCGCCGGGTCGTTCAACCTGGCCAGCCGCTGCACGAGCGGGTTGCGGCAGTTCAACACCAGCTGCTCCGGCCGGGCCGAACCCGAGTCGGCGGTCAGCTGCCCCAGCAGCTCCGCCCACAACGGATCCGTCACCTCCTCCGCGGTCTGCTCGGTGTCGAGCTTGCGCTGCTGCTCGGCGTTGCTGATCAGCAAGGCGGGCAACGAGACCGGGTCGAAGTCGCGGATCACCGCGTCGCAGTCGTGCCGGTCCAGCGCCGCCGCACCTTCGGACAAGCGCAGCCGCAGCGCCGTCTCGATGTCCGGTTCCGGATCGGCCAGCGCCGCCAGCAGCTCGGAAGGCGCCACCCGGCGGGCGACGGCCGGGCCGTCCAGCGCGCTCAGCCGGTTCAGCAGCTCCATGTCGTAGGCGTAGCCGGCGTTCACGAGCCCCAGCCCCTGCGCGGCCGCGACCGGCGCGAGCTGGTGGAACTCGTCGACGTCCGGGATGTAGAGGATCGCGCCGTGCTTGCGCTTGAACTGCCGCAACGGGATCGCGCCCTCGGTGGTCTCGAACGGCAGCCACCGCTCGACCAGCCGCAGCATCTCGTCGTCCGACCGCGCCAGCGACTTGATCCCGAGGTGGTGCGCCGCCAGCAGCTCACCGGCGCGCCGCGGTTCGATGGCGTCCAGCCGGATCAGCCAGTCGCGGATCTGCTCGCCCAGCTCCTCGCGCACCGCCAGCAGCATCTCGTCCTGGTACAGCGACTCGCGCGAGGCCGTCGGCCGGATCGCAGAGGCGTCGACCACGCACCGCACGAAGTACGCCCAGTCCGGCAGCAGGCCTTCAACGTTGTCACCGACCAGCATCCGCTTCAGGTAGACCCGGTGCGTCTGGCGCGTGCCGGGATGCACCCCGGACGGCAGCACGAACGCGACACCGGTCAGCCCGGCCGCCTCGACCTCGATCGGGATCGCCTCGAACGGCGTGAAGCCGAAGATCTGCTCGCAGTACTCGGAAAGGTCGGCGTCCTCGTCGTCCCACGGCCGTTCGCCGCGGGTCACGACCTCCTCGTCGACGGTCACGACCGCGGGCAGCAGATCGCCGTAGTCGCTCACCAGCGGTCGCACGGTGTCGGCTTCCACCCAGTGCTCGTTGCCGCGGGAGGCCTTCAGCGCCACGGTCGTACCGACCGGTACGTCACCGTCCACAACGGACACGGTGTAGTTGCCTGAGGAATCCGCCTCCCATCGCACCGCCGACCCGCCGCGCGCGGATCGAGTGACGACCGTCACTGAAGAAGCGACGAGGAAGCACGACAGCATGCCGACGCCGAACTGGCCGAGGAACCCTTCGCGGGCGAACCCCAGGTCGTCGCGCTTGGACGTGCGCCCGAGCGTCGACAGCAGCTCGTGCACCTCGGTCTCGGTGAGGCCCACGCCGGTGTCGGTGATGGTGAGCTCCGGCCCGCAGGTGATCGTCACCTCGGCGGGGCAGGACGGGTCGAGCTCGCGCCGTGCCGTGATCGCGTCGACGGCGTTCTGCAGCAGCTCGCGGACGTAGACGCGCGGGCTGCTGTAGAGGTGGTGGCTGAGCAGGTCGATGATGCCGCGCAGGTCGACGCGGAAGGTGTGCGACATGATGCCGCCCATCCTAGGGACGGACGAGGGGCCGGTGCCGCTCTTTATGGGCGATCGCCGGGACGCTCTTCGTCCCGGCCCTGGTCGATCACCGGCACGGTCGCGACCGTGCCGCAAGGGGCCGGTAACGGAACGGGCGCGAACGGTCAAGAGCGCACCCACTAGGATCGGCCTGTTGATTACCTGATGTCCGCGACGGGAGCTGTCCACCAACCATGTCCGGAGCCAACGACCCGTACGACCCGAAGCAGGTCGCGGCGCTGTCGGCCGAGCACCTCGACGCAGCTGTGCAGAAGGCGCGCGAGGCGTTCGCCGGAGCTGCCGACCTGGAGGCCCTGGCGGCGGTCAAGCCGGGCCACCTCGGTGACCGGTCGCCCGTGCTGCTGGCCCGCCGCGAGATCGGTGCACTGCCGCCCAAGGCGAAGGCCGAGGCCGGCAAGCGGGTGAACGAGGCGCAGTCCGCGATCAAGACCGCGTTCGAGGAGCGCCACGCCGTGCTCCAGGTCGAACGCGACGAGCGGGTGCTGCGCGAGGAGTCCGTCGACGTCACGCTGCCCTGGGACCGCTTCCCGCGCGGCGCGCGTCACCCCATCACGACGCTCGCCGAGCGCATCGGTGACGTCTTCGTGGCCATGGGCTACGAGATCGCCGAAGGCCCCGAGCTCGAGACCGAGTGGTTCAACTTCGACGCGTTGAACTTCGGCAAGGACCACCCGGCCCGGTCGATGCAGGACACGTTCTACATCGCGCCCGCCGACTCCGCGCTGGTGCTGCGCACGCACACCTCGCCCGTGCAGGCCCGCACGCTGCTGGACCGCGAACTGCCGGTGTACGTCGTGTGCCCCGGCCGCACGTTCCGCACCGACGAGCTCGACGCGACCCACACCCCGGTGTTCCACCAGGTCGAGGGCCTCGCGGTCGACAAGGGCCTGACCATGGGCCACCTCAAGGGCACCCTGGACGCCTTCGCGCGCGCCATGTTCGGCGAGGACTCCAAGACCCGCCTGCGCCCGTCGTTCTTCCCCTTCACCGAGCCGTCGGCCGAGGTCGACGTGTGGTTCCCGGAGAAGAAGGGCGGCGCCGGCTGGGTCGAGTGGGGCGGCTGCGGCATGGTCAACCCCAACGTCCTGCGCGCCACCGGCGTGGACCCGGACGTCTACTCCGGCTTCGCGTTCGGCATGGGCCTCGAGCGCACGCTGCAGTTCCGCAACGGCTTGCCCGACATGCGCGACATGGTCGAGGGCGACGTCCGCTTCACCCGGCCATTCGGAACGGAGGCCTGATCCGGTGCGCATTCCGGTCAGCTGGCTGGTCGAACACCTCGGTTTCGACGAAGTCCCCACGCCCGACGAGCTCGCCGAGGCGTTCACCCGCATCGGCATCGAGGTCGAGGAGGTGAGCCCGCTCGGTCCCGTGACCGGCCCGATCGTCGCCGGTCGCGTCGTCGCGATCGAGGAGCTCACCGAGTTCAAGAAGCCGATCCGCTACTGCCAGGTCGAGGTCGGCCCCGAGCAGGTCAACAACATCATCTGCGGCGCCACGAACTTCGTCGAGGGCGACTCGGTCGTCATCGCGCTGCCCGGTGCCGTCCTGCCGGGTGGCTTCACGATCTCCGAGCGCAAGACGTACGGCCGCGTGTCGCAGGGCATGATCTGCGCCGCCGACGAGCTCGGCATCGGCGACGACCACTCCGGCATCCTCGTGCTGCCCACCGGCACCGCGCAGCCGGGCGACGACGCGCTGGAGCTGCTCGGTCTCAACGACACCGTCCTGGAGCTCGCGCCGACCCCGGACCGCGGCTACGCGTTCTCGGTCCGCGGCCTGGCCCGTGAGATCGCCTGCGCGCTGGAGGTGCCGTTCGGCGACCCCGGCGTCGTGGAGATCCCCGAGCCCGAGGGCGAGGCGTGGCCGGTCCACATCGAGGACCGCACCGGCTGCTCGCGGTTCGTCGCGCGCCGGGTCACCGGTGTCGACCCGACGACGCCCACGCCGTGGTGGATGCGCCGCCGCCTGATGCTCGCCGGCATGCGCTCCATCTCGCTGCCGGTCGACGTCACGAACTACGTGATGCTCGAGCTCGGCCAGCCGCTGCACGCGTTCGACGCCGCCGCTCTGTCGGGTGCGCTGACCGTTCGCCGTGCTGTCGCCGGTGAGAAGCTGACGACGCTCGACGACGCGGTTCGCGCGCTTGACCCGGACGACATCGTGATCGCCGACGACTCCGGCGTGATCTCGCTGGCCGGCGTCATGGGCGGTGCCTCGACCGAGGTCCGCGACGAGTCGTCGGACATCCTGCTGGAGGCCGCGAACTGGGACCCGGCGTCCATCGCGCGCACGGTCCGCCGGCACAAGCTGCCGTCCGAGGCCGCGAAGCGCTTCGAACGCACGGTGGACCCCGCGTTGGCGCCGGTGGCGTTGGAGAGGGCTGCGAAGCTCCTGAACCACTACGCCGAGGGCTCCATCAAGCCCGGCCGCACCGACGTGGGCGTCCCGACGCTGCCGGAGCCGGTGTCGATGCCGATCGACCTGCCGGACCGCGTGGCCGGCGTCCGCTACGCCCGCGGCGTCACGGCCCGCCGCCTCGGCCAGATCGGCTGCCAGGTCTCCGTGACCACCTCGGACGACGGCCAGACGATCGTCACCGCGGTGCCGCCGACGTGGCGTGCGGACCTCGTGCAGCCCGCTGACCTGGTGGAGGAGGTGCTGCGGCTGGAGGGCTACGACACGATTCCCTCCGTCCTGCCGCCCGCCCCCGCCGGCCGCGGCCTGACCGAGCAGCAGCGCCGCCGCCGCACCGTGTGGCGGACGCTGGCGGAGGACGGCTTCATCGAGGTGAAGCCCTTCCCGTTCATCGACCCGTCGGTGTTCGACGCGTTCGGTCTGGGTCCGGATGACGTCCGGCGCAACACGGTCGGCGTGCTGAACCCGTTGGAGGCGGACAAGAACGTCCTCGCCACCACGCTGCTGCCCGGCCTGCTGGAGACGCTGCAGCGCAACCTGGCCCGTGGCGCCAAGGACGTTGCCCTTTACAACATCGCGCAGGTGACTTTGCCGCGCGCGCAACAGGTTCCGGTGCCGTCGCTGGGCGTTGCCCACCGTCCGTCGGAAGCCGAAGTCGCCTCGATGCTCGCCGCCCTGCCGCAGCAGCCGCTGCACGTGGCCGGTGTGCTGGTCGGCCACCGCGAGCTCGCCGGTTGGTGGGGCAAGGGCCGCATCGCCGACTGGGCGGACGCCGTCGAGGCCGCCCGCCGCGTCGGTGAGGCTTACGGCGTGACGTTGCGCGTCGTGGCGTCGGACCTCCTCCCGTGGCACCCCGGCCGCTGCGCCGAGCTGCGCGTGGGCGACTGGCCCGTCGGCCACGCCGGCGAGCTGCACCCGAAGGTGATCGAGGCGCTGGGCCTGCCCAAGCGGACCGTGGCGTTCGAGCTCGACCTCGACGCCCTGCCGCTGGACGACCACCGCCCGGCCCCGACGGTGTCGCCGTACCCGCCCGTGCTGCTGGACGTCGCGCTGGTCGTGGACGCGTCCGTGCCGGTGCAGTCGGTGTCCGAGGTGCTGGGTGCTTCGGCCGGTGACCTGCTGGAGGACATCCGCCTGTTCGACGTCTACACCGGGGAGCAGGTGGGCGAGGGCAAGAAGTCGCTCGCGTACTCCCTGCGGTTCCGCGCGCCGGACCGGACGTTGACGGTGGAGGAGGCGACCGCGGCCCGCGACACGGCTGTTGCGGCTGCCGGCGAACGTCTGGGTGCCGTTCTGCGCGCCTGAGCTTCTTCCTCAACGGCGGCGGCTTCGACTTCGGTCGGGGCCGCCGTCGTCGTTGGGCGTCTGATTGCGGTCGCGCGGCTCTCTCGTGGTCCGTGGCTCTCTTGCAGTCGGCGTCTCTCTCGCACGCTTCTCTCGCGGTGCGGCTACTCCGGCCGCTGGCGAACGTATGGGTGGCGGCTTCGACCTCGGTCGGGGCCGCCGTCGTCGTTGGGCGTCTGCTTGCGGTGCGCGGGTCTCTCGCAGTGCACGCATCTCTCGCGGTGCGGCCCGCATCGGCTGCCGGCGAACGCCTGGGTGCAGCTTTGCGCGCCTGATTTCACGCTGACGGCGGTCACGACGGGTAACTATCGTCGTGGCTGCCGTTTTTGTTTCGCGTGGCGCCGCACACTCCTCCTTGCGATTCCAAGCGCGAGAGCGCAGTCTGATACAGACGCAGCGACAAATACTTCGTTCCTCTCGTTGCGCGTCCGAGCTGTTACACTAAGTGAGGCCTGAGATTCCAAGAGAATCTTGGGCCTTTTCGCGTAAGGAACACCCTGACCTCCAGTCCGCGTGCGCGAGTAACCGATCCATGCCGGTTGACAACAGTGCCGCGAGGGTCCCTTTTCTCGTGTCTTGTGCACGCTGTGTAGTGATTGAACGTTCTCCAAACTTGGTGCCGTACCCACCGAGCACCACCTCAGGAGAACAAAAATGCGCAAGCGCACCGCAGTCATCGCAGCAGTCGCAGTCCTGGCCGTCGGCGGCGGCGTCGCCTACGCGGCGTGGTCGAGCACCGGCGCCGGTTCCGGTCAGGTCGGCTCCACCACGAACGTCAACTCGACGATCAGCCCGGTCGACGGCGCCGGCGGCCTGTACCCCGGCCACACCGTCAGCTTCCAGGTGACGATCGACAACCCGAACGGCTACCCGGTCACCGTCACGTCGATCAGCGCCGGTGCCTCCGCGCTCACCCAGAGCGGTTGCGCCGCCGGCACCGTCACCAGCGCCGCCGTGAGCAATCCGAGCGGCACGATCGTCGCGGGCGGCACCGGCACCTACACGCTGCAGGCCACGATGAACGCCGACGCCGCGGACACCTGCAAGTCCCAGACCTTCACGCTGCCGCTGACCGCCGCGCTCGTCTCGGCTGCCTGAGTCATGCGCCGCGCCCTGATCGTGCTCGCCGTGCTGGTGCTGGTGTCACCGGTGTCCAGCGCGGCGGACAACCCCGCCAAGGCGTTCACGATCGCGGACGTCGGCACCGCGACGGGGTTGGTCCCCGGTGGGACGGTGACCCGGAAGGTCCGGGTCACCAACCCCAACAACCAGGCCATCAAGGTCACCCGCCTCGACACGAAGGTCGGTCGGCCCTCCCCGCAATGCCCGGCGAACGCGGTGACCGTGGACGTCCTCCCGGCGCCGGTCGAGGTCGCCAAGAACGCCCACGCCGACGTGAACCTCACCGTCCGGATGGCCCGCACCGCCCCGGACGCCTGCAAGAACCTGACTTTCCCCCTCACCTACTCGGGAACGGCCATCAAGCCATGATCAGCTTCAGGGAACTCGTCCGCCGGCGGTACGTCCGCCGTGGCGTCATCGTCTTCGCGGTCATGACGGCCGCGCTCGGCTCGGGTGTCGCCTACGCGGCGTGGACGAGCTCCGGTACCGGCAGTGCCACCACCAAAGCGGGCACCGCACTGGCTCCGGTGGTGACCGGCGGCGCGGTCACCACCGGCCTGCTCTACCCCGGCGGCACCGGCAACGCCGTCGTCACCGTGTCGAACCCCAACCCCTACCCGGTCACGGTCACGTCGATCGCCCCCAACGGGCCCGCGACCTGCGCTGTCTCGTTCACCGAACGGTTCCCCGGCACTCAGCTGGCTGCGAACAGCACGCCGACCGCCATCACGTTCACCGTGTCGATGGGGCTCAACGCGGCAAACACCTGCCAGGGCGCGACGATCGACGTTCCGGTCCTCGTCACGATCGCGAGCGGAACCGGCGCATGAAACGCCCCGTGATCGCCGGAGCGGCGGTGCTGTGCCTCGTCGCAGCACCAGCCGCGCAAGCCGCCTGGGAGACGTCCGCACCTGGACAGGCCAAGGCCAAGGCGGGCACGGTCCAGCCACTGGTCATCACGTCGTGCGCGAAAGGCAACACGACGGTCGTGAACTGGGAGCCGGTGCCGGGCGCATCTATGTACACAGTATTGTGGCAACAGGGAAGCGGGTCAGGTGCCGAGTTCAAGAACAGCGCCACGACCCAAGCTCTGACTTACTCCGTGACCGACTCGCTCAACCGCGTCCGAGTCCAGGCCGCGGTCGGCAGCTGGACGACCAGCTACACCGAGAAGATTTGTTCCTGATAATTCGCTCGATCGGTCGAATCCCGGAGATCGGGATTTGGGATCAAACCAGCAGGTGGTAGCCCTGCGTAGCTGTCAAGGTGCCAAAGGTCCTTCATTACAAGGGGAAATCGGCGCCCGTCAGACGCTTGCGCAGTACGTGAAGCTTCTCCAAGATTGGCAACGCGGCCCGCTGGGGCCGAGGGGCGAAGCGATGAACCACCGGGCGAGTTGGTCGCCGGTCCGGTGGGGAGCTAGAGGCGAACCCACCGCCTGGAGCAACAACTCTGGAGAGTTGCGCCATGCGTAGTCTGGGTCCGCGCCTTGAAATCGCCGTGTCGTTGACGATTCTCATGGTCGGCGCGGCCGTTGTGGCGGCCATGCATCTGACCTGGCCGGAGCAGCAGCTGCCGGCCATGGCGTACTCCGTCAGCAGCGGCGAGTCGGACATCCAGCAGCTGAAGCCGTTTGAAATCAACGACATCTCGGGCGCGGCCGTGGAACTCACACCAGGTGCCGAGGGCGAGCGCAAGGTGCGACTGTCCAACCCGAACCCCGTCGACATCATCGTCGAGAGCCTGTCCGCAGTTCCTGGTCAGCCGCTCGACGCGTCCCAGAAGCGCGTCGCGGGTTGCCCGGCCGGCGTGCTGAGCGTCGTGCCGCTCAAGGACATCGTGGAGATCCCGGCCGGAGGCGCGGTCGAGGTCACCATGAAGGTCCAGGTCTCCGACGACGTCCCGGCGGCGTGTTCGGACCTCGTCTTCCCGCTCACCTACTCGGGTCGCGCGAAACACGCGTGAGCAGTCGCTCCCGCGCAGCAGGCCATTCGTCCGCCAGCATCGAGTAGACGACGGTGTCGCGCAGCGTCCCGTCCGGTCGCATCATGTCGCCGCGCAGCACGCCGTCCCGCGAGGCACCGAGCTTCTCGATCGCGCGCTGCGACCGGACGTTCAACCCGTCGGTGTGCCAGGCGACCCGCGCGCAGCCCCGCACGTCGAACGCCTCGGTGAGCAACAGCAGCTTCGCCTCGGGGTTGATCGCGGTGCCGTGCCACGCGCTGCCGACGATCGTGTAACCGATGATCAGCTTGCGGTGCTCCGGACGCACGTCGTAGTACGAGGTCGTGCCCACGACCCGCCCCGACGAGGTCTCGATCTGCGCGAACGCCTCGCGCAGCGGCACGGTCAGCGCGTCGGCGATCCACGAGCGCATCTCGTCAACGTTGCCGGGCTGCTTGTGCAGCAACCAGGTCCAGATGTCCGGGTCGCGGGTGACCTCGAACAACTCCTCGGCGTGCGAAAGCGAAAGCGGTTCCAGTCGAACGTGCTTGCCCTCCATGAGATCCACACTAGAGGTGTTTCAACGCCTCCCGCCGAGACAACGGCGACAGCCCCGGCCGTGCCTCCACGAACGACCGCACCCACCCCGGCTCGGTCTTCGCGAACTCCCTCAACGCCCACCCGATCCCCTTGCGCAGGAAGAAGTCGCGGTCGTCCACGTTGGCCTCGATGCACGCGGTCAGCAGTTCCACGTCGGTCGCGCCCTTGGACCCGAGCTGGCAGATGATCGACGTCCGCCGCCGCCACTTGTCGGAGTCGACGGACCACTTGAGCATCAACGGCCGCACGACCTCGGGGGTGGACCGCAGCAACGGCCCCACCAGCTTCGAGGCGATCTCGTCCACGAAGTCCCACCAGGCGCCGGTCACGATCATCTCGTCGAACCACGGCAGCAGGTCGACGGACTGGAAGCGACGATCCCCGCTCAACGACAGCGCCACGTACCGCTCCTCGCGATAGGTCGCCTCGCGCCACAGCGTCTGCACGGCCTCCAGCCACGAGTCCCGGTCCTCGATCCGCGGCAACGACTTCAGCAGCGCCACCCGCCCCGGCTTCTGCACGCCGAGGAACGGCATCTCGGACTTCATGTACGCCTGCATCTCCGGCGCCTTCCGCGAGTCCGCGAGCTCCTCCAGCCCAGCCCGCACCGCGTCGACCAACGAGTCCTTGGGAGTCACGCGAAGACCGTATAGGCTGACGCTCACCCCGCCGCTGTAAACGTTTGCAGTGGAGGCGGATCATGGCCGTTCCCCGGCGGGACTTCTTCAAGGTGTCCGGACTCGTGGCGGCGGGAATGCTCGTTCCCGGCACAGCCCAGGCCGATCCGTGGGACGAAGTCCAGGCCATCCTCGCCCGCATCAAGCCGCCGACGTTCCCGGACAGGACCTTCGACGTCACCGCGTACGGCGGCAAGGCGGACGGCAAGACCGACAACACCGCCGCGTTCAAGAAGGCGATCGAAGCAGCCGGCCAAGCGGGTGGCGGCCGGGTCCTCGCGAAGGGCGGCACGTTCCTCACCGGCGGCATCACGTTGCTCAGCAACGTGAACCTGCACGTCGACAAGGGCGCCAAGCTCCTCTTCAGCCCCGACCCGAAGAAGTACCTGCCCCTGGTCGAGACCCGCTGGCAGGGCATCGAGTGCATGAACTTCCAGGCGTTCGTCTACGCCAACAAGGCCACCAACATCGCGATCACCGGACAGGGTGTCCTCGACGGCCAGGGGCAGACCTGGAAGCCGTGGGGCAGTGGCGGATCCAGCTGGTCCCAGCTGCAGAAGTGGGGCGAGCAGGGCACTCCGGTCGCGCAGCGCAGGCTCGGCGAGGCGCACAAACTCCGCCCGAACCTGATCCAGTTCGTGTCCTGCGAGAACATCCTGATCAGCGGCATCACCATCGAACGCCCGCCGATGTGGAGCGTGCACCCGGTGAAGTCGCGCAACATCACGGTCGAGGGCGTCACGGTCAACAGCCGGGGCGGCGGCGGCAACAACGACGGCGTCGACCCGGAGTGCTGCACCGACGTCCACATCAAGGACTCGACGTTCAACACCGGTGACGACTGCATCGCGATCAAGTCCGGCCGCGACGTCGACGGGCGCAGGGTGAACCTGCCGTCGCAGAACATCGTCATCGAGAACAACACGTTCGTCTTCTCCAACCGCGGCGCGATCTGCATCGGCAGCGAGGCGTCCGGCGGCGCGCGCAACGTCTTCGCGCGCAACTGCCGGGTGAACCCGGCGAACAACGCCGACCAGCTCTGGTACGCGGTCTTCATCAAGACCAGCAAGTATCGCGGTGGAGTCATCGAGAACGTCCACTTCCGCGACATCACCGCGAACAAGCTGACCAAGTCGCCGGTCTTCATCACGTTGAACTACAGCGGTTCCGGCAACTCGGGCCCAGTCGTGAATCCGACGGTCCGAAACCTCACGTTCGAACGCCTAATGGTTGCGGGCTCAAAGGAGTACGCCGTTGAGATCGATGGCCTATCGGCGTCCAAAGTGAGCAACGTCATCGTGTCGAATTCGAAGTTCACTTCGATCTCCAAGGGCGGCAACAAGCTAACGAACGCGCAAAACATCACTTTCCCGGGCACCACTGTGAACGGAAAGCCTGCTTGATCCCCGTACCATTTGCGCTCATGCGTGTGCTCATGGTTGTGGCGGCGCTCGTGCTCACCAGCATGGGCGCCACCAAGGCGGACACGGTGGACTACCTGGATCTGCCGCTGTCCAACGGGAACGGGGAACAGAGGGGCGGGGTCCACCCCGACCTGCCGTACGACGTCGCCACGCTCGAGGCCGCCCTGAACCGCCATCGCGCCAAGGGCATCTCGCCGACCAGGTTCAAAGCGCTGCTGTGGCACTACTGGATCGTCCGCGCGGCTCAGGACGCCGGCGTGAACCTGTCCGACTGGGACCCGCAGCGCAGCGCCGAGTCCAACCGCTCGGTGATCTTCGCGGTCTACGACTTCTACGCCCGGCTGTACACGCAGCACCCGGACACGTTGCGGTGGATGGGGTTCGCGAACATCGGCGCGCCCGCGTTCGCCGCCGGCATGCTCGACCTCGGGCTGCTGCCGGAGTTCCGGTTCTTCTCCTCGATGCTGATGTCCATGCAGAAGCACATCTTCATGGACCTCGGCGCGATGCACGCCGCCTACCTCCACGGTGGGATCAAGGCCGTGGAGGAGATGCGCGACGCGGGCCTCATCGACGACGTGACCACGGCGGCTTGGGCGGATCCCGCCCAGGCGGTCATGGAGTTCTCGTCCCGCGAGCAGAACCAGGTGATCCCGGACCAGTTCGACCGGATGCGGTCCCGGCTGCTGCCGCCCGGTGAGGTCGTCACGTACGCGATCACCGTGGCCGGCCCGATGCCGGTGCCGGGCGGGAAGACCCTGGCGCAGTACCGGCCGCTGTTCGGCGGACCGTTGCCCGCGTTCAACTACGCGAACCGGGAAGACCGCTGGGACTTCCTGAGCAACGACACCGTGCCGGCCTACGAACGCCTGTCCAAGGACGCCGTGCACAAGATCGTGCAACGGCCGTTCGCGGACCGTGTCGCGGAGTACCGCGCCACGGCCCGCCTGCTCGACCTGATCCTGCCGTTCAGGAGTGCCGAACCCCGGAGCGGAGTTCGCTGAGGACGGTCAGCCGGTCCTCTTCCAGGATCCGCCGCGTGGTGACGCGGTCGGGGTAGCAACGCATGAACATGTTGGTGAAGTGCGTGCCGTAGTGGATGACGTCGTCACCGTGCGGGTCGTCCAGCGGGCGGACGACGGCTTCGAAGTTGGGCTCGTGGAAGTACGCCATGGTGAACCGCTCGCGCGTGTTCAGCAGGACCTTGTGCGGCGTGGAGAGCAGCTTGCCGCCGGTCAGGAACTGCAGGATGTCGCCGGGGAACACGGTGAAGACGTGCTGCACGGGCTCGACGAAGTTCCAGCCCTCCGCGTCCTGGAAGCAGCCTGCGGCCGACTCGTCCGGCAGCCAGTTGCGCGGCCGTTCCTCGCCCTCGATCGGGGGACGGACGTAGAGGCCGCCGACGTCGTCCTGTGCGGCCAGGACGAGCATGCCGTAGTCGGTGTGGGCGCCGATGCCGCGGTCGACGGTCTCGGACTTGGTGGGGAAGCGCAGCACCCGCATGTGGTGCCAGCCGTCGGCGCTGAGCCTGGTGAACGTGTCGATGTCGAGCCCGAAGCCCAGTGCGGTGAGCTGCAGGATCTTCTCGCCGGACTCGCCCAGCATGTCCATGAACGACTTCATGGCGTCCCGGTAGTCGTTGTCCGGCCACGGAACCGGCCCGTGACACGGCCACTTGTCGACGACGCGCGAGTCGTCGAGCGGAACGTCCTTGCAGACCGTGAAGATCTCCGAGTAGTCGGCGATGCCGTCGGTGACCTCTTCGCCCGACGCGATGTAGCCGGCGTAGGTCAGGTCGCTGACCAGGCGTGACTTCTCCTCGAGCGACAAGCCGTGGAAGAACCTTCTGCTGGCCTCCATGGCTTCTTCGGTGGTTCGGTCCTGCACCGCGTCCGTTGCGATCTGCAGAATCCCGTCGGCCTGCCAGGCGGCGATCAGCTGGCGGCCGAGCTCGACGTCGTCGTCCGAGCCGGTGACGATCTCGGGCAAGCGGAAGGTGCGTAGTTCGGTCATGGCCCAACGAACGACGGTTCCGCCCATCGGGTTCATATTTCGTTCAGGGGTGGAATCGTATTCGTCTCGGTAGGCTGCTGACCATGACGTCGTACGACTACGACCTGATCGTCATCGGCTCTGGTCCTGGTGGCCAGAAGGCGGCGATCGCGGGTGCGAAACTGGGCAAGCGCGTGGCCATCATCGACAAGCAGGAGATGGTCGGCGGCGTCTGCGCGAACACGGGCACCATCCCGTCGAAGACCCTGCGTGAAGCCGTGATGTACCTGACCGGCATGAGCCAGCGCGAGCTGTACGGCGCGAGCTACCGGGTGAAGCAGGACATCACGATCTCCGACCTGATGGCCCGCACGCAGCACGTGATCGGCCGCGAGGTCCAGGTCGTGCGCGCGCAGCTGCACCGCAACGGTATTGACCTTTTGAATGGCTTCGGTCGCTTTGTCGACGCGCACACCGTTGCGGTGGAAGGAAGTCATCGCGGCGACCACATCCGGATCACCGGCGAGTTCATCGTCATCGCGACCGGCACCACGCCGGCTCGTCCGTCCGCCGTGGACTTCGACGAGGAGCGGATCCTCGACTCCGACGAGGTCTTCGCACTGACCGAGATCCCGTCGTCGCTGGTCGTCGTCGGTGCCGGCGTGATCGGCATCGAGTACGCGTCGATGTTCGCCGCGCTCGGCTGCCGCGTCACGGTCGTCGAGCAGCGCGAGAAGATGCTGGACTTCTGCGACCCGGAGATCGTGGAGTCGCTGAAGTTCCACCTGCGCGACCAGGCCGTCACGTTCCGCTTCGACGAGAAGGTCGTGGACGTCTCGGTGTCCGACTCGGGCACGATCACGACGCTGGCCTCCGGCAAGCGCATCCCGGCCGCGGCGGTCATGTACTCGGCCGGTCGCCAGGGCTGCACCGACAAGCTGGACCTTCCCGCCGCCGGCCTGGAGGCCGACCGCCGCGGCCGTCTGTCGGTCGACGAGCACTACCGCACGCCGGTCGACCACATCTACGCCGTCGGTGACGTGATCGGGTTCCCGGCGCTGGCCGCGACGTCGATGGACCAGGGCCGGCTGGCCGCGTACCACGCGTTCGGCGAGCCGGTGCACGACCTGACCGCCTTGCAGCCCATCGGCATCTACACGATCCCGGAGATCTCGTACTGCGGCGCGACGGAGACCGAGCTCACCTCGTCCGCGATTCCTTACGAGGTCGGCATTTCGCGGTACCGCGAGCTGGCACGCGGCCAGATCGTGGGCGACGCGTACGGCATGCTGAAGCTTCTTGTGTCCACTGTGGACCGGAAGATCCTCGGCGTGCACGTGTTCGGCACGGGCGCCACGGACCTGGTGCACATCGGCCAGGCCGTGATGGGGTGTGGCGGTACGGTCGACTACCTCGTCGACACGGTCTTCAACTACCCGACGCTGTCCGAGGCGTACAAGGTCGCTGCTCTGGACGCCACCAACAAGATCCGGGCGCTGGACCGCTTCACGACCGGGTGAGCCCCGCGTCGTGGGCCACGATGGCGGCCTGCACGCGGTTCGTGCACTCCAGCTTGGGCAGGATCCGGCTGATGTGCGCCTTCACCGTGCCGGTCGCCATGTAGAGCTGTTCGCCGATCTCGGTGTTGGACAGGCCTTCGCCCACGAGCTTGAGCACGTTGCGTTCGGTGTCGGTGAGCGTGTCGATCTTGCGGCGCGCCTCCGACCCGTCGTCCGGTGCGGTCAGGTGCCTCTCGATCAGGCGCCTGGTGATCTGCGGCGCGAGGATCGGTTCACCGGTCGCGGCCTTGCGGACGGCGTTGATCAGCTCCTGCGGCGGGGTGTCCTTGAGCAGGAACCCGGTGGCGCCGACCTTCAACGCCTGCGCCACGTAGGAGTCCTCGCCGAACGTCGTGAGCATGACGACGTTGGCGTGCCCGGCGATCTGCTCGGCGGCCTTGAGGCCGTCGCCGCCGGGCATGCGGATGTCCAGCAACGCGACGTCGACGGAGTGCTTGAGGCTGAGCTCGACGGCCTGCTTGCCGTCGCTCGCCTCGGCCACCACGGTGATCTCCGGGTCGTTCTCCAGGATCAACCGGATCCCGGCGCGCATGAGCGTTTCGTCGTCGGCGATGAGGACTCGGATCACGCCCCGCACCCTACGGCTTCTCCTGCTCCTTCGAGGCCAGCTTGCCGTCGCGGAAGCACAGCTTGTAGAGCAGCTCGGGGTTGTGCGAGGTCCGGTACCGCGAGCACCCGTCCACGCCGATCGCCCCGAAACCGAACTGGCCCATGACCTCGTCCTCGGTGGTCACGCCGACCTGCATCGAGTCGAAGAACGGCGCGTTCATCTGCGTGGGGTTGAGCAACGCGAAGACCAGCAGCACGATCAACGCCCCGGCGATCGGGAGCAACGCCAGCAGCCCGAGACACCCGCCGCCCAGCACCCGCGGCACGGTCAGCACCTCGGCGGCGAGCGGTGGCGGCACCTCTCTGGCCTCGGTGACGGCCTGGACCGCCGGGCGCAGCGGGATGTCCGCCGCGACCCGGAACCCGCCTTCGAACGGCGGCCCGGCGCTGAACGAGCCGCCGAGCAGGCCGACGCGTTCCTCCAGGCCGATCAGCCCACGCCGGGTGCCCTTCGCGGGAACGACGTCGGCGGGCCCGTTCACCACCTGGATCCGGACCCGTCCGCCCTGGACCGCGACCTGCACGCGCGTGCGGGCCATCGGGGCGTGCTTCCGCACGTTGGTCAGTGCTTCCCGGACGACCCGGTGCACGGCACGGCGCGTGCGGGGGTCGGCGCCGTGCAGGTCGTCACCGGACCAGTCGAGGGACGCCGACGAGCTCTCGACCAGCGCGGCGATGTCGGAGCGGGTGCCGGTGTCCTCGTCGAGCGACTCGGGTTCGGGGTTGGTCCGCAGCACGCCGAGGATCTCGCGCAGCTCGGCCATCGCGAGTGACGAGGTGGTGCGGATCAGCTCCGCCCGCTCGTGCAGCTGCGGGGCCTTCCTGGCGGTCGCGAGCTCCAGCGCGCCGGCGTGGATGGAGATCAGGCTGAGCCGGTGGCCGAGCATGTCGTGCATCTCGCCCGCGATGTGCGCGCGTTCCTCGGAACGGGCCGACGCGGCGGTCAGCGCACGGGCCCGCTCCAGGTACTCGTTGCGTTCCTGCAGCAACCGGACCATCGGCTTGCGGTGGCCGAGCAGCATGCCGGACACGGCGGGGAAGACCACGAAGAACACCGCGCCGATCGCGGCGCCCACGACGGACTCCCACAGCGGCATGTTCCGGTAGCTCTCCTGCAGCTGGCTGAACGCGCCCTGCAGCACCAACGCGATCCCGAGCAACGCCCACAGCCGGCCGAGCCGGGTGATGCGCCGCGACGCCGCGAAGACCACGAACACCGTGACGGCCTGCGCCCACAGGTTGTTGACCGCGAAGAGCGGCGCGGTGAGCAGCAACACCGACTGCGGGTGTCGCGGCGCGAACCAGACGAGGACCGCGATCCACAGCGCGGTGGCGACGGTCAGCAACGGGTGCGGGATCGGCGCCAGCGGGGCGATCAGCGGCACCAGTCCGACGAGGAACGCGAGTACCGGCCAGACGAACCTCACCGGGCCATCTCCTTCTTCGAGGTCAGCACGCCGTCCCTGCTGAAGCAGAGCTGGACGTCGCGGTCGTCCTCGTCGCGCACGTGGTAGCGCAGGCAGCCGGAGTCGTTCGACGGCACGCCGAAGCCGTGCTCCTCGGTGACGTCGGCTTCCCGCGTGACCGACACCTGGAACGCGTCGAACTGCTGCCTGCTCATCTCCGCCTGGGTGAAGACGGCGACCATCAGCAGCACGAACGCCGTGCCGAGCGCGGGGACGACGGAGAGCGTGGCGAGGCAGCCGCTGCCGATCACACGCGGCACGGTGAGGATCTCGGCGGTGATGGGCGGGGGAGCCTCGGCCACGGCACCCGCCGCACCCGCCTCCTCCTGCACCACCGGGTGCAACGGGAGGTCGGCCGCCACCCGGAACCCACCGTGGACCGGACCTGCGGCGAACGCCCCGCCGATCAGCCCGACCCGTTCCTCCAGCCCGATGAGCCCACGGCGGGTGCCGCCACCTCGGGGTTCGCTGCTGGGACCGTTCGCCACCTCGACCCGCACCCGTTCGGCGACCTGCACCGACACGCGGGTCCGGGCTGACGGCGCGTGCTTGTGCACGTTCGTGAGTGCTTCGCGTACGACCCGATGCACTGCCCTTCGCAGCCGTGCGTCGGCATCGGACAGATCGTCGCCTGACCAGTCGAGTTGCACGTAGACACCGGCATCTGACGACGCCGCCACGAGCCGTTCGACGTCCGCGCGCGTACCGGCGTCCTCATTGGCCTCGGTGGCGCCGAGCACGCCGAGGATCTCGCGCAGTTCCTCCATCGCCACAGCGGACGTCTTGCGGATCAGCTCGACCTGTTCGCGCAGCTCAGGGGCCTCTTTCGCGGCGACGTCCTCCAACGCGCCCGCGTGCGCGGTCAACTGGCGGAGGCGGTGGCTGAGCATGTCGTGCATCTCGCTCGCGATGTGCGCGCGCGTGTCAGATCGTGCGGTGCTCGCGGTGAGGAGGCGCGCGTGTTCCAGGTAGTCGTTGCGCTCCATCAGCACCTGCGTCAACGGCTTGCGGCGTCCGACGAGCGCACCGGCGACAGCGGGGAAGAGCAGCAGGAACACCACGGTGAACACCGTGCCTATGACGTACTCGAACATGCTGTCCCCGGCACGCCACGAGTGCAGCGCTCCGAACCCGGCCTGCAGCACCGCCGTCGTGGTGATCAGCGCCCACTGCTGCCAGGTCGAGCGGATCGACCGGGCCGCCCGGAAGACCACGAGCGACGTCGGTGCGATCGCCAGCAGGTTGTTCACCGCGTTGAGGGGAGCGGTGAGCACCATCGCCCACCTCGGCCAACGGGCGCTGATCGGCACCAGCGCCGCCGCCCACACCGCCGACGCGAGGATCAGCCACCAGTGGACGGGCCGGCCGAGCGGTGCCACCAGCGCCACCAGTGCCAGCAGAAAGGCCCCGGCCGCCCAGAGTCCGTCGCGCAGCCTCACGTTCACGCTGATCATCATGGTCGACCCGGTCGGCGTGCTCACAGCGCCAGGTGGCCCCGATCGGGTGGCCGGGTGGCCACGCTCACGTAAGGGTGCCCTAACTCGTTTTGGCGTGTTTCGATGAGATGGCAATCAAGTTGAGTGGTTTTGCATGACCGTGCATAATCATGCGCATGACAGTGAGGATCGCGGTAGCCGGTGCCAGCGGGTACGCGGGAGGCGAGCTGCTACGCCTGCTCCTGGGCCACCCGGACATCGAGATCGGCGCGCTGACCGCCAACAGCAGCGCCGGCGACAAGCTGTTCAAACACCAGCCGCACCTCCTGCCCCTGGCCGATCGTGAACTCCTGGAGACGTCCGTCGAGACGTTGAAGGGCCACGACGTCGTTTTCCTCGCGCTGCCCCACGGTCACTCAGCCGAGCTGGCCGAGCAACTCGGCGAGTCCGAGAACCGCACAGTCGTGATCGACTGCGGTGCCGACCACCGGTTGACCAGTGCCGATGACTGGACCCGGTGGTACGGCGGCGCGTATGCGGGCTCCTGGCCGTACGGGCTGCCAGAGCTTCCTGGTCAGCGGGACAGGCTCGTGGGCGCACGCCGCGTCGCCGTCCCGGGGTGCTACCCGACGGTGTCGTCGTTGGCGTTGGCCCCGGCCGTGGACCTCATCGAGGACGAGGTCGTCATCGTCGCCGTGTCGGGCACGTCGGGTGCCGGCAAGTCGTTGAAACCGAACCTGCTCGGGTCCGAGGTCATGGGCTCTGCCAGCGCGTACGGCGTCGGTGGCGCGCACCGGCACACGCCGGAGATCACGCAGAACCTGAGCGCCGCGGCGGGCCGGCCGATCAAGGTCAGCTTCACGCCGGTGCTGGCGCCGATGTCGCGGGGCATCCTCGCGACCTGCACCGCGTCGCTGAAGGACACCGGTGCCGTTCGCGAGGCCTACGAGAAGGCGTACGCGAACGAGCCGTTCGTGCACCTTCTGCCCGAAGGTTTCTGGCCGACGACGAACGCCGTCCTCGGTTCGAACGCCGTCCAGCTGCAAGTCACCGTCGACGAGGACCTGGGCCGGCTCGTGGTCGTGGCCGCCGTCGACAACCTCGCCAAGGGCACCGCTGGTGCCGCCGTCCAGTGCATGAACCTCGCTCTCGGCCTGCCGGAGACGACCGGCCTCTCGACCGTTGGAGTCGCACCGTGAACCGCAACAAGGGCGTCACCGGACCTCAGGGCTTCCGGGCCGCCGGGATCGCCGCCGGGATCAAGGAGTCCGGCGCCCTCGACCTCACCCTCGTGGTGAACGACGGCCCGCAGGACTCCGCCGCCGGCGTCTTCACCACGAACAAGGTGAAGGCCGCGCCGGTGTTGTGGTCGCAGCAGGTGATCCAGTCGCGACGACTCACCGCGGTCGTGCTGAACTCCGGTGGTGCCAACGCGTGCACCGGCCCCGAGGGTTTCCAGGACACGCACGCCACCGCCGAGAAGGTCGCCGAGGTGCTCGGCACCGGCGCGGTCGACGTCGCGGTCTGCTCCACCGGCCTGATCGGTGAGCGCCTGCCGATGGACAAGATCCTGACCGGTGTCGAGAACGTCGTGAAGGCGCTGGACTCGTCGGTGGAGGCCGGTCTCAACGCCGCCACCGGTGTCATGACGACGGACAGCCGGCCCAAGCAGTCGTGGAAGGCTTCCGCGGACGGCTGGTCGGTCGGCGGGTTCGTGAAGGGCGCGGGCATGCTCGCCCCGAACATGGCCACGATGCTGTCGGTCATCACCACGGACGCCAAGATCTCCGGTGAGTCGCTGGACAAGGCGTTGCGCCTCGCCACGGGTCGCACGTTCGACCGGCTCGACGTCGACGGTGGCACGTCGACCAACGACACGGTCCTGGTTTTGGCTTCCGGTGCTTCGGGTGTCGAGCCTTCGTTCGAGGACTTCGTGGCTCTGCTCACCGAGGTCTCCGCCGATCTGGTCAAGCAGCTCCAGGGCGACGCCGAGGGTGTGACGAAGGAAATCAGCATCACCGTCAAGCAGGCCGCTTCCGAGGCCGAGGCCGTCCTCATCGGACGGACGGTCGCCGAGGACAACCTCGTCAAGACCGCGCTGTTCGGCAGCGACCCGAACTGGGGCCGCATCGCGATGGCGCTCGGCCGCGCGGACGCCGAGATCGACCCGGACGTGCTGCAGATCCTGATCAACGGCGTGTCGTTGTACCGCAACGGAACCCGCGACCGCGACCGAAGCGAGGCCGACCTTTCCGGTCGCGAGATCGAGATCGTCATCGACCTCAACGTCGGTGACGCCGAGGCCACCGTGCTGACCACGGACCTGTCCCACGACTACGTCGAAGAGAACAGCGCGTACTCCTCATGAACGCACAAGAGAAGGCGGCAGTCCTCGTCGAAGCGCTGCCGTGGCTGGAACGCTTCCGCGGCGCGCTGGTGGTCGTCAAGTACGGCGGCAACGCCATGGTCGACGACGAGCTGAAGAAGGCGTTCGCCGAGGACATGGTGTTCCTGCGGCTGTGCGGCCTGCGCCCGGTCGTCATGCACGGCGGTGGTCCGCAGATCAAGTCGATGCTGGACAGGCTCGGCATCCACAGCGAGTTCCGCGGCGGTCTGCGCGTCACGACGCCCGAGGCCATGGACGTCGTGCGGATGGTCCTGGTCGGGCAGGTCGGACGCGAGCTCGTCGGGCTGATCAACCAGCACGGTCCTTACGCGGTCGGCATTTCCGGTGAGGACGCGCACCTGTTCACGGCCACGCGCCGCGGTGCCGTGGTGGACGGCGAAGAGGTCGACATCGGTCTCGTCGGCGACATCACCGAGGTGAACCCGGACGCGGTGCTCGACATCGTTCGTGCGGGCCGGATTCCGGTCGTGTCGTCGGTCGCGCCGGACGTCAACGGCGTGCCGCACAACGTGAACGCGGACACCGCCGCTGGTGCGCTCGCCGTCGCGTTGGGTGCGGAGAAGCTCGTCGTGCTGACCGACGTCGAGGGCCTGTACTCGAACTGGCCGGACAAGTCGTCTCTGCTGCACCAGATCCGTGCCGCCGAGCTGGAGAAGATCCTGCCGGACCTGGAAAGCGGCATGGTGCCGAAGATGGAGGCCTGCCTGCGGGCGGTGCGCGGCGGGGTGCCGCAGGCGCACGTGATCGACGGGCGGCTGGCCCACAGCGTTTTGCTCGAAGTCTTCACGACTGAGGGCGTCGGAACGATGGTCTTGGGGGACAAATGACCTCGCGGTGGCAAGAGTCCATGATGGACAACTACGGCACACCTCAGCTGGCGTTGGAGCGCGGCGAGGGCGCCTACGTCTGGGACACCGACGGCAACCGCTACCTGGACCTGCTGACCGGGATCGCGGTGAACGCGGTCGGGCACGCGCACCCGAAGGTCGTCGAGGCCGTCACGAAGCAGATCTCGAAGCTCGGCCACACCTCGAACCTCTACGTGAACGAGCCGGCGCTGGCGCTGGCCGAGCGCTTGCTGGACCTGTGCGGAGTGCCGGGCAAGGTGTTCTTCTGCAACTCGGGCGCGGAGGCCAACGAAGCGGCGCTGAAGATGTCGCGCCGCACCGGTCGTACGAAGATCGTTTCCACTGTGGGTGGCTTCCACGGCCGCACGATGGGCGCGCTGTCGCTGACCGGTCAGCCCGCGAAGCGCACGCCGTTCGAGCCGTTGGTGCCTGGCGTTTCGCACATCCCGTTCGGTGACGTGGCTGCTCTTGAGGCTGCGATCGACGACGACACCGCGGCGTTCATCGTCGAGCCGATCCAGGGCGAGCAGGGTGTCGTGATGCCACCGGAGGGTTACCTCCAGGAGGCCCGGCGGATCACCTCCGAGCACGGCGCGCTGTTGATCCTCGACGAGGTGCAGACCGGTGTCGGCCGGCTCGGCACGTGGTTCGCGTTCCAGCAGGCCGGGATCGTGCCGGACGTCATGACCCTGGCCAAGGGCATCGGCGGCGGGCTGCCGCTGGGCGTCACCATCGGGTTCGGCGCGGCGGGCGAGTTGTTCAAGCCCGGCCACCACGGCACCACGTTCGGTGGCAACCCCGTGTGCTGCGCGGCCGCTCTCGCAGTGCTCGACACGATCGCCGCGGAAGGCCTGTTGGAGCACGCTTCGGCTGTCGGCAAGGAGATCGCGGCCGGCGTGGAGGCGTTGCACCACCCGGCGATCTCCGGGGTGCGGGGTGCCGGTCTGCTGCTCGGCATCATGCTGCGCGAGGGGGTCTCGGCGAAGGCGGCCGCGGTCGCGCAGAAGGCCGGTTACCTGATCAACCCCATCCAGCCCGACGTCATCCGACTGGCGCCGCCGCTGATCCTGGACGAATCCGACGCGCAGGCGTTCGTGGCCGCGCTGCCGACTTTCTTTGAGGAGCAGGCGTGACTCTGCGGCACTTCCTCCGTGACGACGACCTGACGCCCGACGAGCAGTCGGCCGTTCTCGACCTCGCGGACGTCTACAAGGCGGACCGGTTCACCGCGAAGCCGTTGGCGGGCCCCAAGTCCGTCGCGGTGATCTTCGAGAAGAACTCGACGCGCACCCGGTTGTCGTTCGAGGTCGGCATCGCACAGCTCGGCGGCAACCCGGTGATCATCGACGGCCGGTCGATGCAGCTGGGCCGCGAGGAGACGATCGAGGACACCTCGCGGATCCTGTCCGGGTACGTCGACGCCGTGGTGTGGCGGACGTTCGCTCAGGCGCGCATGGAAGCGATGGCTTCCGTTTCGCGCATTCCCGTGGTGAACGCGCTGACCGACGAGTTCCACCCGTGTCAGGTGCTTGCGGACCTGCAGACGATCCGCCGCCGTTATGGCCGGTTGGCCGGTCTGACGTTGACGTACCTGGGCGATGGCGCCAACAACATGGCGCACTCGTTGTTGTTGGGTGGCGCCACGGCCGGTATGCACGTTCGGATCGGTGCGCCGGCTTCGTTCGTACCGAACCCGCAGTTCTTGGAGGACGCCAAGAAGCGTGCCGCCGAGACCGGTGGTTCGGTGGCGTTGATCAACGACCCGCGCGAGTCGGTCGACGGGGCGGACGTGCTGGTCACCGACACGTGGACGTCGATGGGCCAGGAGAACGACGGCAAGGACCGCGTCGGCCCGTTCCGTCCGTACCAGGTGAACTCCTCGTTGCTGGAGGCCACCGGCAAGCCCGACTCGACGGTGTTGCACTGCCTGCCCGCGCACCGGGGCTGGGAGATCACCGACGAGGTGCTCGACGGCCCGCAGTCGCTGGTGTGGCAGGAGGCCGAGAACCGCCTGCACGCCCAGAAAGCGCTGCTCGTGTGGTTGCTGGAGCAGTCGTCATGACCCGCACCGCCCGTCAGGGCCGCATCGTCGAGATGGTCAGCCAGCTCGTCATCCGCAGCCAGTCCGAGCTCGCGAAACTCCTGGCCGCGGAAGGCATCGAGGTCACCCAGGCCACGTTGTCGCGCGACCTGGACGAGCTCGGCGCGGTGAAGCTGCGCGGTCCCGACGGCGGCGCGCCGATCTACGTGATCCCCGAGGACGGCAGCCCGGTGCGCGGCATCCAGGGCGGTACCACCCGGCTCGCGCGAGTCCTCGGCGAGCTGCTGGTCTCCACCGACTTCTCCGGCAACCTCGCGGTTCTGCGCACACCGCCGGGTGCGGCGCAGTTCCTGGCCTCGGCGCTGGACCGGGCCGCGTTGCACGAGGTCGTCGGCACGATCGCGGGTGACGACACGATCCTGGTCGTGGCGCGTGAGCCGATGACGGGGTCCGAGCTCGCGGATCGGATCGCCGCTCTGTCCACGGGTTCCGTCGATGAATGAGCCCGTGCACGCTGTTCTGACCTTTGACGACGGCGTGCCCGTGGCCGTGGACGGTGAGACGGTGTCGGTGGCGGAGGCTGTGCGTGAGCTCAACTTCCGCGCCGGTGTGATCAGGTCCAGCCTGGGCTCGGTCGCGGTCCGGGTCGCACGGATGGCTTTGCCGTCGGGTTCCGGCGAGGTCGACGTCGCGCTGTACGAGGGGCGCGTGGTCGGTCTCGTGGCCCGTTCGGAAGAATCGCTCTACGACTTCGCTAGCTGAAAGTTGCGTGTGATGAGTTCTTTGTGGGGTGGCCGGTTCGAGTCTGGGCCGGCCGAGGCGATGGCCCGTTTGTCGCTGTCGACGCATTTCGACTGGCGTCTCGCGCCGTACGACATCGCCGGTTCGCGCGCGCACGCCCGTGTGCTGCACGCGGCGGGTCTTCTGTCAGACGACGAGCTCGCCGGCATGCAGAAGGCGTTGGACGAGCTTCTCGCCGACGTCGAGTCCGGCGCGTTCACCCCGGTGCTGGAGGACGAGGACGTCCACACCGCTCTGGAGCGCGGCCTGATCGAACGTGCTGGTGTGGACCTCGGCGGCAAGCTCCGCGCGGGCCGCTCCCGCAACGACCAGGTGGCCACCCTGTTCCGCATGTGGCTGCGTGACGGCGCTCGCCGCGTCGCCGCCGGTGTGTTGGACGTCGTCGACGCGCTGGCCGCGCAGTCGGAAACGAACTTCGGCGCCGTGATGCCGGGCCGCACGCACCTGCAGTCCGCGCAGCCCGTGCTGCTGTCGCACCACCTCCTGGCTCATGCGCACGCGCTGCTGCGCGACGTCGACCGTCTGCACGACTGGGACAAGCGCGCGGCGTTCTCCCCGTACGGCTCGGGCGCGCTGGCCGGTTCGTCGCTGGGCCTCGACCCGGCCAAGGTGGCCGCTGACCTGGGCTTCTACGCGCCGGTCGAGAACTCCATCGACGGCACCGCGTCCCGCGACTTCGCCGCCGAGATCGCGTTCGTGCTGGCGATGATCAGCGTGAACCTCTCGCGCATCGCCGAAGAGATCATCATCTGGACGACCGCCGAGTTCCGCTTCGCCGTCCTGGACGACGCCTGGTCCACCGGCAGCTCGATCATGCCGCAGAAGAAGAACCCGGACGTCGCCGAACTCGCGCGCGGCAAGTCGGGCCGCCTGATCGGCAACCTCGCCGGCCTCCTCGCGACGTTGAAGGCCCAGCCGCTGGCCTACAACCGCGACCTGCAGGAGGACAAGGAACCGCTGTTCGACTCGGTAGAGCAGCTGGAGATCCTGCTGCCCGCGTTCGCCGGCATGGTCGGAACGCTTAAGTTCGATGTCTCACGTATGGCTTCGCTGGCGCCGGCGGGCTTCACGCTGGCCACCGACATCGCGGAATGGCTTGTGCGCCAAGGCGTTCCGTTCCGCGTCGCACACGAGGCGGCCGGCGCGTGCGTGCGTGCCGCGGAGTCTCGTGGCGTGGGCCTGGAGGACCTGACGGACGCCGAGTTCCTCGCCATCTCGCCCGCGCTCACCCCTGAGGTCCGCTCGGTGCTGACGGTCGAGGGTTCCATCGCCTCTCGCAACGCGCACGGCGGCACGGCTCCCTCACGCGTCCGCGAGCAGCTGGACGCGCTGGTCTCGCGGGCTGCGGCGGCGCGTGACTTCTAGGCTGCTGACCAGGGAGGAGCTGGCGGTCGACCCGGTCGACGCGGCCCAGCTCCTACTCGGTTCGTATCTGGAGGCCGGCGACGTGCGCGTGCGCATCGTCGAGGTGGAGGCGTACCGGGGCGGCGACGACCCGGCGTCGCACTGCTACCGCGGCAAGACCCCGCGCAACGAGGTGATGTTCGGGCCGGCCGGCTTCTTGTACGTCTACTTCGTCTACGGCATGCACTTCTGCGCCAACGTGGTGTCTCTGACCGATGGCGTTCCAGGCGCGGTGCTGCTGCGCGCCGGTGAAGTGGTGTCGGGCGAAGACGTCGCGTTCTCTCGACGCCCTGCTTCACGTTCGGCAGCCGAGTTGGCCAAGGGACCCGCACGGCTGTGCAAGGTCCTCGGCTTGGACCGCTCGTCGAACGGCCTGGACCTGACGTCCGCTTCGTCGCCGGTGCGGTTGTACGCGGGGGAGCCGGCCGGTCAGGTGTTCTCGGGTCCGCGCGTTGGTGTCGCTGTTGCGATGGATGTGCCGTGGCGCTTTTGGATCGACTCTCCGGCCGTGTCGACGTACAAGAGAGGCGGCAAGCGCCGCAAGTCAGCGTGAGAGCTTCTCCAGCTCTGCCTTGAACTCCTGCTCCAACGCGGGGTCCACCTCGAACACCAGCGGCACGGTCATGTCGATCTGCTCGCCCGCCGTCAGCCGTTCGACCAACGTGTCCGCCACGGCCCGCAGGTTCTCCGCCAGCCCGTGCATCGCCTGCAGCTGCTGATCCGCGAACCGCGCCTGAAGCCGTGCCACGAGCCGTGCGGACTCATGCGCGTAGCTGGTCCCGTGGATGCCGCGCGCCCACTCCAGGATCTCGTCGAACGTCCGCACGAACAGCTCACCGAGGTGCACGATCCGGTCCGGATCCCCAGGCGTACCAGGGGCTCCGAACGCGGCCTCCTGCGTCTCCACGGTGAACAGCGTCTCCACCGCGACCTTGATGATCTCGCTCAGCAGCACGTTCCGATCGCGGATCAACGTGATCCCGCTGCCGTGCTCGACGGATCCGTTGCGCGGCGCGTACCGCAGGAAGTGCTCCCAGTACTTCGACTCCAGCTCGCGAAGTCCTTGCGACACAACGGTCACGTACAGGAGGTACTCCCAGCCGCGCGGCTTCTCCCGCACAAGCGCGGCGACTGACTGCGGTGTGATCGGCGTAGTAGGAGTGAACGACGCACGGTGCTGCGCGAGCTTCTCCACAACGGCCTGCGCGATGACCTCATCGCTGTGCTCTCGCACGTCGAGGTACGCGATGGTGGGCAAGAGACCGGGCACGGGCGTGTCGTCGATCCGGACAGGCAGCACGTACTCGGTGTTTTCCTCCAGCGCGCGCGCCATCGCGGCACGGCTCTGAAGGCGCGTCCACTTCGAGACGTAGTGCTTCGAGCTGAACAGCACCACGAACCTCGCACTGTGGCTGAAGGTCTCGGTGAAGTACTCGACGCGGTCGCGCCCCCACATCTCGACCTCGCGGTCCTTGTCGTAGAAGACGTCGACGCCGGCCCGCTTCAGGAGCTTGACGATCGGGAGCACCCGATCCCGATCCTCTTCGGCGAAGGACGGAGCGACGTCGAACTTGTACTCAGGCACCGGTCTAAAGTACGGCTCTCGTCGTTCTGGGGGATCACGTGGAGAAACTGCTGACCGAACTGGCTGCGGAGCTCGTCGCCCAAGCCGAGCCGGGGTACGAGTACCTGACGTTGCGCGCTCACTGCGAATACGGGTACACGAGCCAACGAGTGTCGTCTGGACCGTCAGAGGACAACGTGCGTACGCGAGACTTGAAGTCGTTGGTCGAACTTGGCGCGGACGGCAACGTGGTCGTCGAGATGAAGGTCGAGCCGGACGGAGCGTTCACGGCGCTGCTCACCGACGGCATCGACCAGCGCACCGGGTACTTGCCGCCCACCTACAGCGTCGTGCTCGAACCGCGGCCACGTCACCTCATCGCGCCGTACGAGCGGACCGAGGTGGTGTCGACCGGCCCGCTGGCCGCCGTCGAAGCCGAGCTCGGCGTGCCCCTGCCGGCCGAGGTGCACGAGCTGTACCTCAGCGGTGTCACCGAGTTCGGGGATCACACCCTGCTGCCGGCGGACGAGGTCCTCGGTGTTCGGCGTGATCTGCTCGAATTCGAGGCGCACCTGTCGCTCAGCCCGTTCAACTGGACGGAGGTGATCCCGTACGGCGGACCCCGGGACGCCGTGCAGCTCGTCGGGTTCCATCCGCTGTGGGTGCCGATCGTGCGGTATCCGGCCGGAGTGACCGTGTGCGTCGACCTCGCTCCTGGTCCGCGCGGTCACGTCGGTCAGGTGATCCAGCCGTCCTGGACCTGCGACCCTCTGGAACTCCTCGCCGGATCCGTGAGCGAGTGGCACCGCGCGCCGGAACGCCACGACCATCCCGGGATGACGGGGCGGTTCTACGCGCCGGACCACGACCTCGACGTGGTCGCCGAGGTGGCACAGGAGTTCCAGGCGCTGCGGGAACTCTTACTGCACGAGCTCGGGGACGGGGACCTCGCTCCGCTCGCGAGCCTGGTGGACCTGCGTGTCCTGGACGTGAGTGGAGGGCGGCTCCAGCTCGGCGGGCTGGCGGATCTTCCGTTGGAACGTCTCCGCGTGACCGCGACCGAGGTCGAACTTCCCGCACTGGAGCAGCTGACTTCTCTCGCGGTCAGCGGTGCGCGCGTTGACCTGCCCACGTTCCCGAAGCTGCGCGTGCTCGACGTGTCCGCTGCGGAAGTGGACGTCGAGTCGTTGCCGCAGGTGGATCACCTGACGCTGAACGCGGAGCAGTGGCGGCGGTGCACCGTCCGCCCGGCCGCCGCCACGCTCGTCGGTGAACGGTCACTCGCCCAGGCTCTCGACTGGGCCGAGAGCCTGGGCGTGGTGTTGCCGCGCCGCGTGATCAGCGGACGGGCGTAGTCCTGCGGTACCAGGCTCGCCGGTGTTCGACCGGCAGTGCGAGCCGTGCGATCAGGTTGGTCAGCAACGCGCCGATGAGCAGCCACAAGAGAGCGGCGAGGCCTTCGTTGAACAGCGTGCCGACCTTGGGGCTGTCCGGCGTGAACAAGCCGTCCAGGCCGAGCGTGATCCCGCTGGCCCAACCGGCGACGAACTGGAAGAAGCCGTTGCCGGCGTTCGCGTCCGCTACGACCAGGAAGATGTGCACGAACAGCACGATGGCGAACATCCAACACACGATGTCGATGACTGCGCAGACGGTGTGCACCGTCCGTGCCTTGCGGTAGGTGTCGTCCCGTTCAACGACCTCTTCAACGACTGGTTCGTTCACGCGCGGCATGCGTTCGGTAGGCCGCCGCAACTCGTCACGTGGCTCCGTCATGGCTGCCGGTTACCCGTCCGCGTACCGGGTGGAAACCCGTTCGACCTGGTAGGCGACAATGAGTGCCGTGAGCGAGCACATCCTTGACGAACTGTCCTGGCGCGGTCTGATCGCGACGTCCACCGACCTCGACGCACTCCGGAAGGACCTGGACGGCGGCCCGCTCACGCTCTATTGCGGTTTCGACCCGACCGCGCCGTCGCTGCACGCCGGCAACCTGGTCCCGCTGCTCATGCTCAAGCGCTTTCAGATGGCGGGGCACCGGCCGATCGTGCTGGCCGGCGGCGCCACGGGCATGATCGGCGACCCGCGCGACACCGGCGAGCGCACGCTGAACCCGCTCGACACCATCGCCGAGTGGGCCGACCGGATCCGCGGCCAGCTGGAGCGGTTCGTCGAGTTCGACTCGTCGCCCACGGGCGCGATCGTCGAGAACAACCTCAACTGGACCGGCCAGGTCAGCGCGCTGGAGTTCCTGCGCGACGTCGGCAAGCACTTCTCGATCAACGTCATGCTGTCCCGCGAAACGGTGAAGCGCCGCCTCGAATCCGACGGCATGTCGTACACCGAGTTCAGCTACCTGCTGCTGCAGTCGAACGACTACCTGGAGCTCAACCGGCGCTACGGCACGTCGTTGCAGGTCGGCGGCTCGGACCAGTGGGGCAACATCGTCGGCGGTGTCGACCTGATCCGCCGGGTCGAGGGCAAGCAGGTGCACGCGTTGACGGCGCCGCTGGTCACCGACGCCGAGGGGCGCAAGTTCGGCAAGTCGACCGGTGGCGGCAGCGTGTGGCTCGACCCGGAGATGACCTCGCCGTACGCCTGGTACCAGTACTTCGTGAACGTCGGTGACGCCGACGTGCTCCGCTACCTGCGCCTGTTCACGTTCCTCTCGCGTGAGGAGCTGGACGAGCTGGAGAAGGAGACCGCGGAGAAGCCGCACCTGCGTGTCGCGCAGAAGCGTCTCGCGCAGGAGTTCACGGACCTGGTGCACGGCGAGCGCGCGACGCAGCAGGTGCAGTTGGCGTCGTCGGCGCTGTTCGGCCGCGGCGAGCTGCGCGACCTCGACGCGTCGGTGCTGGAAGCGGCCCTGGCCGAGGCGCCCACGGGTGAGGTGCGGCTGGCGGACGAGCCCACGATCGTCGACCTGCTGATCGCTTCGGGACTGGCCGAGAGCCGGGGAGCCGCGCGGCGCACTGTCAACGAGGGCGGCGCCTACGTGAACAACACGAAGGTGACCGACGAGGAGTGGAAGCCGGCGCCGTCGGACCTGCTCCACGGCACGTGGCTGGTGCTTCGTCGCGGCAAGCGCAACAACGCGGGCGTGCGCGTGCTGCTCTGACCAGTGCTTTTGGTCGTCTGAAGGCCGTCGATCCGGGTTCGGGTCGGCGGCCTTCGATCTTTCTCGGTGTGATCGCGGTCACAGTGTGCACGGCATATGGGCTGCGATAGCTTGTTCGTGGGTCCTGTACGGGGCTGCTGACCTGCGGTTTCTTAATCGCAGGTGGCTGGGTTGCCCCCGATTTGACCCCCAGTTGGCGTGCGTGTAACTTTCTCTCTGCCAGCGCGGAACGGGCCGGGAACACCGGAACGGAGTGCGGCGAGGGTCACGAACCAAGCTTCCACGGACTGTGGTAGAGTGGGTGACCGCGAAACGATGAAGACCCAGCCGGTAGCTCGTCTGAGCTCAGAGGCCAAGGGCGTCGAAGTTTCAAACACAAGCTTATGTACGACACAGCCTCGGATCGAGCCGTCGCATGGCGGAGCGTGATGATGTGCGCGTGTTCTTTGAGAACTCAACAGCGTGCCGATAACACAG
>NZ_JAJAEG010000007.1:99771-339406 GCF_047445655.1 Lentzea alba | reverse complement strand
CCGCGCCAGGAGCTGTGGCACGACTCGTGACGGGACGACCCCACCCGGCTCGTTCGGGAAGACGGCTCGCCTTCGGCATCGCGTAAGAGCGGTGGGCTCACTCGTCACGTAAGGGCGGTGGGCGGCAGGGCGGTGCGCGGCAGGGTGTGATCCATCAGCCACCGAATTAGTTGGCATAGCTAACTATCTCCAGATATAGTTGTATCGCATCAACTAACTACTGGAGGTGTGTCTGCTTGAGTCGGCCCTCGTCGCATCGGGAGATCCTCGAAGCGCTGTCCGGCATCTGGGTGGCGTTGCTTGTTGCGATCCTCAGCTCCACCATCGTCTCGAACGCGCTCCCGACGATCCTGGCCGAGCTCAAAGGCACGCAGACTCAGTACACCTGGGTCATCACGTCCATGTTGTTGGCGTCCACGGCCAGTACGCCGGTGTGGGGCAAGCTCGCGGACCTCTTCGACAAGAAGAAGTTGCTGCAGACCAGCATCGTGTTGTTCGTGGTCGGCTCGGTCCTGTCTGGGCTCAGCCAGAACATGGAGCAGCTCATCGCGTTCCGTGTGATCCAGGGCCTCGGGATGGGCGGCGTGCAGGCGCTTGGCCAGGTTGTGGTCGGGGCGTTGCTCAGCCCGCGTGAGCGTGGCCGGTACAGCGGATACACCGGCATGGTGATCTCTGCGGGGACCGTTGGTGGGCCGTTGGTCGGCGGGTTCCTCGTTGACTGGCCCGGCTGGCGCTGGTGCTTCTTCGTCTGCGTGCCCCTGGCGCTTGTGGCGCTGGCCGTGTTGCACAAGACACTGCACCTGCCGACGAACAAGCAGCACGTGAAGATCGACTACCTCGGCGCCACGCTCATCACGGGTGGCGTGAGCCTGGTGCTCATGTGGGTGTCGTTCGCTGGCAAGGACTTCGCCTGGCTGTCCAAGGAGAGCGCGTTGTTCGCGGGTGGGGCTGCCCTCGCGATCGTCACGGCCTACTTCGTGGAGCGGCGGGCCAGCTCGCCGGTCATCCCGTTGCGCCTGTTCAAGAACCGGACTGTGGTGCTGGCGATGCTTGGGGGCATCGCGGTTGGTACGGCGATGTTTGGTGCGTCGGTGTTCATGGGGCAGTACTTCCAGATCGCGCGCGGGTTCTCGCCTACCAAGGCTGGGTTGTTGACGGTGCCGTTGGTGCTCGGGCTCAGCATTTCGTCGACGGTCAGCGGGCAGTTGATCGCTCGGAGCGGCAGGTGGAAGAGCTACCTGGTCTGGGGCGCGTTCTCGCTGGTCATCGGGCTGGCGTTGCTCGGGACGATCGACCACGACACGAACCTCACGCTGATGGGGGCCTACCTCGCACTGGTTGGTGTTGGGGTTGGGCTGACCATGCAGAACCTGGTGTTGGCCGTGCAGAACGGGGTGGGCATGGCGGACCTCGGGGCGGCCAGCTCCACGGCCACGTTCTTGCGGTCGCTTGGAGGGACGGCCGGTGTCTCGGTGCTCGGGGCTGTGTTGGCTGCCCATGTCAGTACCAAGACACTCGACCGCGGGTCCCTCTCCCCAGTTGTGCGGGACTCGTACGGGGACGCGATGGGGCAGTTGTTCCTCATCGCGGCTGGGCTTGCTGTGTTCACGGTGATCGCGGTGTTGCTGATCAAGGAGCAGCCGTTGCGGGACTCGGTGGATGTCACTCCAACGGGTTCTGGTGCACAGACGGTTGCCACTGAGCTTGATTCACCTGTGGATACTGAACAGCGGATTGTGGATAAGTCTGGGTCCGCTGTGGACAAGCTGTTGGTGCTTTCGAGTGACGGTGGTCAGGAGGTTGCGGCGCGTTCGGCTGCGCTGCGTTCCACGCAGAACTCGTTGCCCTCGGGGTCGTGCATGGTCACCCAGCCGGTGCCGTCTGGCCTGCGCTGATCGTCGTAGATCTTGGCGCCGATGGTGAGGAGGCGTTCTACCTCCTCGTCGCGGGTTGCGTCGGTGGGCTGCAGGCAGAGGTGCATGCGGTTTTTGACGGATTTGGATTCGGGGACCTCGATGAAGAGGTACTGGATGCCGCTCGGCAGGAGGACGAGGCACTCCGGGTCGCCCGGGTTGTCCTCTTCGGAGACGGTGAGTCCTAGGACCTTGGACCACCAGGCGGCCTGCTCGTACGCGTTGCGGGCGTCGACGGTGACGTTGTGAACGGTTGAGGTCATGAGGGCGATCTTCGCCTAACCTTGGGGAACCGCCGCCCGAATTGTTCGGGAGAGGGCGCGTTCCTATGAGGCTGTTGGTTCCGGCCGTTCTGATAGCGGGTCTGCTCGTGCCTGGCGCCGCATCGGCGGCACCTTGCACGACGGTGGCGAGCGATGCGGCGCTGGCCGAGGCGGTCACCAGAGCTGGTGCGTGTGTTGTTGTCGAGGACGGCACGTATGCGCCGGTCACGGTTGCTGCGGATCGGGTGCACCTGAAGGCGCGCAAGCGTTTGGGGGCCGGGTTCGTCAGCGGGACGGTGATCGTCACGGGGTCGGGCGTCACCGTTGAAGGGTTCACGTTCACCGGTAGTGCGAACTTCCGGCTTGTGGACACGGTGGGGTCGCGGATCACGCGGAGTCTGTTCCGGTCTTCGGCGGCTGAGTTCGTGCAGGTGCACGGGCAGAAGGGTGATCGGAACCGGGTCGATCACAACGAGATGGGGCCCAAGGCGCAGCAAGGGCACATGGTGCAGATCGGGAGGAACCCGTTCACGCCGACGAACACGCTGGTCGACCACAACTACCTGCACGATCTCGCTGCTGGGGTCCAGGGTGGGGAGGCGTTGCGCGTTGGTGGGTTCGGGCCGCCCGGGGACTACTTCCACGCGCACACGGTGTTCGAGTACAACCTGCTGGTCCGGCTGTCGGGCGACGCCGAGATCCTGTCGTTGAAGAGTTCGGCTAACACGTTCCGGTACAACACGGTTCGCGAGTCGGCCGGGGAGATCAACATCCGGGCCGGGCAGGCGAACGTGATTCACGGGAACTTCGTGTTCAGCGACGGGTTGAAGGCTGCTCACGGGATTCGGTTGAGCGAGGACGACCACGTCATCACGGACAACTACGTGGAGACGCTGGAGGACGCGTTCCTGATGTTCGCTGGGGACGAGAAGCCCGGTAACCCGCCGCCCGGTGTGCCGCCGTCGGGGCCGTTCACGGGGCACGCGCAGGTGCGGAAGGCGGTGGTGAGCGGCAACTCGTTCATCGCCACTGCTGGGCGTGGGGTGGACTTCGGTGGTGGGGTCAAGCCACCGGAGGACCTGTCGTTCGCGAACAACCTGGTCAGCGCGGTCGGTGGGCTCGGGATCGGCAACGCGGCCACTGTCAGCAGGCCGGTTTACGGTGGCAACCTGGTGTGGTCGCCGCAGCCCGGGGTGTCCGGGCCGGGGTTCGTGCTGGCGGATCCGGGGCTGGTGCGTGGATCGCACGGGTTGCTGGAGCCGACCAAGGTGGCGTTGCGGGCCGGCGTGCGCGGGTACGGGAAGTTCGACGTGCTCGGGCGCAACCGGCTGTCGCCGCCGGACGTTGGAGCCGTGGAGGCTTCGAACTGGTGGTCACGGCCGGTGCGCAAGCCGTTGACCGTCAGTGATGTGGGGCCGTTCGCATAGTTGAGCGGAACAGACTCAACTTTTCTGACGTTGTGCGGGATGATGGTCCATGCTGGAGGCTGACCACGAGGTGGAGGAATGGACGCTTTCAACCCGACGACCAAGACTCAGCAGGCTGTTTCCGCAGCTGTGCAGGCGGCGACGCTCAACGGCAACCCCGATGTGAGCTCGGCGCACCTGCTGAGTGCTCTGCTGGCACAGACGGACGGGTTGACCGCGCCGTTGCTCTCGGCGGTGGGCGCCGACCCGACGCTGGTGCGCAAGGAGTTGGAGCAGCTCTCCCGCTCCTTGCCCAGTGCATCGGGCACGACGGTGTCCGCCCCGCAGCTCTCGCGCGACGCCGTGCGGGTGCTCGGGAAGGCACAGGAGCTCGCCACCGAGATGGGTGACGAGTACGTGTCGACCGAGCACCTGCTCGTCGGGCTGGCGCAGTACGGCGGCCAGGTGGCCGACCTGCTGCGCCGGCACGGTGCGACGCCGGACGCGTTGAAGGACGCGTTCGCGAAGGTGCGCGGGTCGGCGCGGGTGACGTCGCCGGATCCCGAGGGCACCTACAAGGCGCTGGAGAAGTACGGCGTCGATCTCACCGAACGTGCCCGCAAGGGTGAGCTCGACCCGGTGATCGGCCGTGACGCCGAGATCCGCCGGGTCGTGCAGGTGCTGTCGCGGCGCACCAAGAACAACCCGGTGCTGATCGGCGAGCCCGGCGTCGGCAAGACGGCGATCGTCGAGGGCCTCGCGCAGCGCGTGGTGGCCGGTGACGTGCCGGAGTCGTTGCGCGGCAAGCGAGTTGTGGCTTTGGACCTGGGCTCGATGGTCGCGGGCGCCAAGTACCGCGGTGAGTTCGAGGAACGGCTGAAGGCCGTGCTGAAGGAGATCACCGACTCGGCCGGGCAGGTCATCACGTTCATCGACGAGCTGCACACGATCGTCGGTGCCGGCGCGACCGGCGAGTCGGCCATGGACGCCGGCAACATGATCAAGCCGATGCTGGCCCGCGGTGAGCTGCGGATGGTCGGCGCGACGACGCTGGACGAGTACCGCGAGCACATCGAGAAGGACGCCGCCCTGGAACGCCGCTTCCAGCAGGTGCTGGTCGGCGAGCCGTCGGTGGAGGACACGGTCGGCATCCTGCGCGGCCTGAAGGAGCGCTACGAGGTGCACCACGGCGTGCGCATCACGGACGCCGCTCTCGTTGCCGCCGCGACGTTGTCCGACCGCTACATCACCGCGCGCTTCCTGCCGGACAAGGCGATCGACCTCGTCGACGAGGCCGCGTCCCGGCTGCGCATGGAGATCGACTCACGGCCCGTGGAGATCGACACCGTCGAGCGTGCCGTGCGGCGCCTTGAGATCGAGGAGATGGCGCTGTCCAAGGAGTCCGACGCGGCTTCGTTGGAACGGCTGTCGGCGCTGCGTGCTGAGCTGGCGGAGAAGCGCGAGTCGTTGTCCGCTCTGACAGCGCGCTGGCAGAACGAGAAGGGCTCCATCGACAAGGTCCGGACGCTCAAGGAGCAACTGGAGTCGTTGCGCGGTGAGTCGGAACGGGCTGAGCGCGACGGCGACCTCGGCCGCGCCGCCGAACTGCGTTACGGCCGGATTCCCGCGCTGGAGAAGGAACTCTCCGCCGCTTCGGAGTCCACTCAGGACGCTGCGATGCTCAAGGAGGAGGTCGGCCCGGACGACGTCGCGGACGTCGTGTCGGCGTGGACCGGTATTCCTGCTGGGCGGTTGCTGGAGGGCGAGACCGCGAAGCTGCTGCGGATGGAGGACGAGCTCGGTCGCCGGGTCGTCGGCCAGGCCGAGGCCGTGCGGGTCGTTTCGGACGCGGTGCGCCGGACGCGTGCCGGTGTCGCCGACCCGGACCGGCCGACGGGGTCGTTCCTGTTCCTCGGGCCCACGGGTGTGGGCAAGACGGAGCTGGCCAAGGCGCTGGCGGCGTTCCTGTTCGACGACGAGCGGGCGATGATCCGCATCGACATGAGCGAGTACTCCGAGAAGCACTCGGTGGCCCGCCTGGTCGGTGCGCCTCCCGGCTACGTCGGCTACGACCAGGGCGGACAGCTGACCGAGTCGGTCCGCCGCCGGCCGTACTCCGTGGTGCTGCTGGACGAGGTCGAAAAGGCGCACCCGGACGTGTTCGACGTGCTGCTGCAGGTGCTCGACGACGGCCGCCTGACCGACGGCCAGGGCCGGACCGTCGACTTCCGCAACACGATCCTGGTCCTCACGTCGAACCTCGGTTCGCAGGCCATCACGAACCCGTCGATGACCGAGCTGGAGCGCAGCGACGCGGTGCTGGCCGTGGTGCAGCGGCACTTCAAGCCGGAGTTCCTGAACCGGCTCGACGACGTCGTGGTGTTCCACGCACTCGCCACCGAGGAGCTGACGTCCATCGTGGACATCCAGATCGCCCGGCTGGCGGACCGCCTGGCCGCGCGACGGCTGACGCTGGACGTCACGCCGTCGGCGCGGGACTGGTTGGCGCTCAACGGTTTCGACCCGGTGTACGGGGCTCGGCCGCTGCGCCGGCTGGTGCAGTCGGCCATCGGCGACCAGCTGGCGAAGGAGCTGCTGGCCGGTGAGGTCCGGGACGGCGACACCGTTCGCGTCGACGTCCTGGACGACAACTCCGGGCTGATCGTGGGCCGCACCGCCTAGTAGGTCACCGGCATGGAGACCAGCGCACGGACGTTGGTCTCCATCCGGTACTCCAGCTCTTCCTCGTCGACGGCGAGCTTCAGGCCGGGGAAGCGTTTGAGCACCGAGGTCAGCGCGATCCGCAGCTCCAGCTTCGCCAGCTGCGCGCCCAGGCAGTAGTGCGGCCCGAAGCCCATCGCCAGTGGTGCCGCGTTGTCACGTGCGAGGTCGAGCTGGTCGGGATCGGGGAACACCTTCGGGTCCCGGTTGGCTGCCGCGATGATCGGCAACACCGCAGCACCCTTCTCCAGCTGCACCCCGTCCAGTTCAACGGCCTCCGTGGTGACCCGCGGCAGGGTCGCCGCCATCAACCGGGAGAACCGCAGCAGCTCGTCGACGGCCGTGTCGATCAACGACGGGTTGTCGACGAGTTTCTGCATCTCGCTCGGGTGCCTGATGAGGGTGAGCAACGAGTTGCCGAGCTGGTTGACGGTCGTGTCGTGCCCGGCCGCGAGCAGCAGCTGCAGGTTGGCGAGAAGCTCGGCGGACGTCAGGTGCCCGCCCTCGTCGTGGGCCAGGACCAACGCGGTGATCAGCTTGTCGTCCGGCCGCAGCCGCTTCTCCTCGACCAGATCGGCGAGGTAGCCCTGCATGTCGTTCTCGGCCTCGCGCAGTTCCTCCGGCGTGAGAACCGAGGTCATCAGCCGGCCGGTCCAGCGCCGGATGTCGGGAGCGTCGGAGTAGGGCGCTCCGAGCAGCTCGCAGATCACCATCGTCGGCAACGGGACGCACAGCCCTGCGACCAGGTCTGTGGGCCGGGCGTCCAACAGGTCGTCGACGATCGCCTGGACACGGGGTTCGAGCGTGGCGACCATGCGCGGGCTGAACGCCGAGGCGACGAGCTTGCGGGTGCGGGCGTGCCTGCGGCCCTCCATCGACGTGAGGACCAGCGGGTTCGCGCCGGACGGAACCGTGACGGGCCCACCGGGCCGGGTGGCCTCCTCGCGGCTGAAGCGCGGATCGGTGAGGACTTGCTTGCAGGCGGCGTACGAAAGGGCCAGCCAGATCCTGATCGGTCCCATCGTGGCGGGCACGACGGGACCGCGTCTGGCAAGCAGTTCCTGGGCTTCTGGTTCGTTGTCCAACGAGCGCGGCGTGGTGAACGGGAACGTGGCGGACATGCTCTGAACCACGTCGAAACGGCGCGCCCAGTTCACGACGCGCGGAAGTGATCTTCGTTCCTAGGGCCCGACCCACTACGCTTCAGCTGTGGGCATACCGGCGTGGGTCTGGTTCACCGTCGCCGCGGTGGCGGGCGTGGCGGGGTTTGCCCTGCTCGCGACCGACCGGGCGCAACGAACCGCGCGTAATCGTGAACGGCGCCGTTGGGCTGCTCTGCGCGGCTGGCAGTTCGAGGAGACAGACCACGTGCTGCCGACCCGCTGGGAAGCGGGCGCCATCGCGTACTACGGCACCGGGCTCGCCCGCGACGTCGTAGCGGGCTCGACCTTCACCGCCGACGGCCGACGGCAGGTCTACGTGCTGGACCACGAGACCGGCGGCAAGGTCAACTCGGTGCTGGTCGGCGTGCGCTGCCGCAGGGCGCTGTCGGTGGTGATCGAGCTGTGGCTGTCGACGGTCCCGTTCCAACGCGGCGACAACGACAAGATGCCCATGCCGGACCTCCTCGGCCCGGTGGGCTCGCGCTACGCCTTCGTCACCGACGTGCCGGCCGCCCGCAAGATCATCACGCCCGACCTGATCGACGCCGCCGAGGAGATCGGTGGCGACGTCACGGTCGTCTGGATGGAGAACGACTGGGTGCTGGCCGCCGCGCCGCCGAACTCATCGCCCGCGCGCTTGGAACGGTTGCTGCGCGACATCGGTGAGCTCGCGGACGTCATCGACCCGTTCGACCCGGACCCGTCCGAGCGCGAGGAGCCGGTGGACGACGACGTGGCGGATGACGAGGGTGGCGAGGTCTACCGCCCGTCGTTCGGCCGCAAGCAGCCGTAGCTGAGCGCTGATCGCGTGCGTTGCCGGTTCCGTTGGCTATTTGTCGCTGAGCGCTGCCGGGGGGCCGTCGGGCTGACCCCCGAGCGTGAGTCGGCTGCGGACAGCGAGGCGTGGTCGATCGTTCGGCAGTAGCTCTGAGCGACGTCTACCGTCCGTAACCTGTCCTGACCTCAGGCGTCACTAAAGTGGTGTGAGCTACGTCACACTTCACTCTGTGTAAAACATTCCAGGCCGATTCAGATACTCCGTGCGTAAGGCGTCGTGTCCCCAACCCCCCCGGAGGGAAGCACGATGTACGGAGGAAAAGTAGTCCCGCCTGTGGCCGTGGCTGGTACGGCGTCCGTCGTGACGCTGGCCAACACGGGTGCATCGGTCGGATGGTTGCTGTTCGGCGGAGTTGCTCTGGTCGTTTCGGGCCTCGCACTGCGTCTGCTCGTGCTTCGTCGTCCGGCCAAGCGCGGAGCGTGATCATCGGCGTGCTTCGACCCCGGCGCTGAAACGACTACCGTGCGGTGGCATGCCAACCGCACTGGTGACCGGTTCAACCGTCGGGATCGGGGCCGCCTTCGCCCGCAGGCTCGCCGCCGAGGGATATGACCTCGTGCTGGTCGCGCGCACCGCGTCCGCGCTAGAGGAAATCGCGAAGCAGCTGCACGACCGTCACGGCGTGCACGTGGACGTGCTGCCCGCCGACCTCAGTGATCATGCCGACCGGGCCAAGGTCGAGGCGCGCCTCGCCGAGTCGGCGGTCGACCTCCTCGTCAACAACGCCGGGTTCGCGAACACCGGTGAGTTCTTCGCCGCCGACGTCGAGAAGCTGCAGGCCCAGCTGGACGTCAACGTCGCCACGGTCCTGCGCCTCAGCCGCGCCGCGATCCCGGCGATGATGGCGCGCGGCAAGGGTGACGTGATCAACGTGTCCAGCGTGGCCAGCTTCCTGCCCGGCCGCGGCACCAGCTACAGCGCCGACAAGGCGTGGGTGACGTCGTTCTCGGAGGGCATGTCGCTCGCGGTCGCGGACTCGGGCGTGCGCGTGATGGCGCTGTGCCCCGGATTCGTCAAAACCGAATTCCACCAACGCGCCAACATCGACATGTCGAGCACGCCAGACTGGCTGTACGTGGATGCCGACCGGCTCGTGCACGAGGCACTGCGTGACCTGCGCCGGGGCAAGGTGCTGTCGATTCCCGGCGCGCAGTACAAGGCGATCGTGGGCCTGACCAAGCTTCTGCCGCGGGCCCTGGTGCGCAAGGCCGCGTCCCGGTTCGCCGGAGGTCGCGGACGAACCTGAGCGGAACCATTCGGAGGAACGGAGCGTCGAAGCCGTCGTGAGTGAACAGTTCCATGTCGTGCCGGAGGAGCTGCGCGGGTACAGCGAGCTGCTGGACCGCAATGCCCAGCACTTCCTGACCATCAAGGATCACGCGATTTCCAAGGGCGGTGACACCAGCGGGTTCACCGGCCTGCTGACGTTGCTGCATCCCGTCGTGACCGGCGTCGCCAGCCTCTACGGGGAGACGTTGGACTTCGCGAACAAGATGATGCTCAAGGACTCCGACGCGCTCAAGAAGACCGCGGAAACCTACGAGAAGGCGGACAACATCGGCTTGAAGCTGATGGACGGCGCCCAGAACAAGCTGTCCGGTGCCAACAAGGCGCCGGCGTTGGGGGGTAACTGATGGCAACGGCCTACGCGGACGTCGAGGACCCGTCAGTCGCCCTCAACAAGGCGGCCGAGGACCGGCCGGGCACGCAGACCACCAAAGAGCTCATGGAGAAGGCCGGCTGGAAGGTTCAGACGGTCAACTGGATCTACGAGCAGGTCACCGGTGAGAACCTCCTCGACGCGCTGATCAAGCCGTTGCTCGGCGACTTCGACAAGATCGACGCCAACTCGCGGGCGTGGGACGCCGTGTCGAAGGCGTTGGACTCGGTGCGGCACAACGTCGACGCGGGTGTCGACCAGATGAACCCGCACTGGAACGGCTCGGCAGCGCAGGCTTTCGAACGCCGCATGGACACCATGTGGGTCATCGCGATCGAGGCGGACTCCCAGGTCGCCCGGATCATCGGTGACAAGTTCAAGTCGATGGCCGCTGTGTGCCGCAAGGCGTGCGGCATGGCGCTGAGCCTGCTCGACAAGCTCATCGGCAAGCTGATGGAAGCCATCATGACGGCCTACATCCCCGTCGTGGGCTGGGGTCGCGCGGTGTGGATGGTCTACGACGCCGTCCAGATCGCGGACGCCATCCGCAAGATCATCCAGTCGATCCAGACGCTCATCGAGGGCGTCAAGGGCATGATCGACGGCATCAAGGCCATGGGCACCGCGCTGATGAAGCTCAAGGACGTCCTCGACGTCGGTGACCTCCTCGACGTCGTCGACGGCTACCAGGACGGCAAGGAGAAGTTCAGCGACGGCGCCACGGCGGCCAAGGAAGGTGCCAAGGGCGCGGTCAAGGGCGCCTGGGGTCTCGGCAAGGCCACCAACAAGGCGGACGGCCGGTACAACCAGACGCAGACCGGCAACAACGGCAACACCGGTACCGGCGCGAACACCGGCGCTTCGAGCAGCAGCTCGTCGGCCGGCGCGAACTCCGGTTCCGGCACTGGTGGCGGTGAGTGATGACGTTTCCGTACGACCAGGCTCAGCTGCAGGCGTTGATCGAACGGGTCGACACCGCCGTGGGCAACGTCGACAAGACGGCCACCGAGGCGGGTCAGGTCCAGCCGCGTTCACGGGGGATGTCCGAGCAGGACTTCCGCGAGTTCGAGCGGTTCGCCAAGGGCCCCAACGCGCCTAAGGAGCTCAAGGAGCTGCAGCAGCGCGTCGACCGGGGTGACTTCTCGTGGGAGGACGTCGCCGCAGGCCGGGTCAACGACCCGAGCGTGCAGCAGGGCCTCGCCGCCGGCATCCCCGACCTCCGGCGCGCCTACGTGGCGATCCAGGAGGGCGAGGACGTCGACGACATCATCTCGGCCGGTTCGACCATCGCACCGCAGACGCCGCCGTCCCGCCCGGCGCGTCCGAGCGGTGATGACGACGAGGACGGCCCGAGCGTCTTCAAGGAAGACGCCTGGTAAGCGGCTACTCGCCGGGCAGGAAGCCTGACGCGTCGCTGCTGAGGTGGTTCGTGCCGACACCGCGCACGATGTCGAAGGCCACCACGGCTGCGACCGCCAGCGACCGCACGGGTTCGGCTGTGCCGGGACGGATCTGAACGACGTCCCGGCGCACCCGCTTGCCGTTGCGCTTCTTGATCTGCCCGATCTGGAGGTGCACCACGTCGCCGAGCAGGCAGAGGTGCGCACCGGCGGCGTCGAGCAGGGCATAGCGGCCCGGCTGCGGCACGATCGAGCCAACGGGCTGGCCGTTCGGCCACGCCACCTTCGTCGCGCGCTTGCCCATCCCGGCCGACTTGGTGATCACGAGCAGCGGCCGGCCGTTCGGGTCGACGGCCTGCAGGTTGAAGGGCGTCCACCTGGACAGGCTGAAGTTCCGCAGACGCGCGGTGAGGAAGCCTCGTCGGGTCTCGTTGACCGACCCGAGCAGGACGTCGCGTCCGTCGTAAGCCTCGACCGAGTACTTCGATCCCAGCATCAGACGCATCGGTGTCCACGGCTGGTCCACGACGAAGGAATCCGCGCTCAACAGGTTCACGGTGATGCAGGGTATGCGGCACGGGAAGCCCGTGTGTGCGAAGCTTGCGACCTGTGCGAACTGAAGTGGTCTTGGACGCGAACTCGAAGTCGGAACTCGCTCGTCTGGTGAGCGAATTGGCCGTCGTGCACGGCAAGGTGACTCTCTCCAGTGGCAAGGAAGCCGACTACTACGTCGACCTGCGACGGGCCACGCTGCACCACGCGGCGGCGCCGTTGATCGGCAAGCTGCTGCGGCAGCTCACCAGTGACTGGGACTTCGTCGCTGTGGGCGGTCTCACCCTCGGCGCCGACCCGGTCGCCTACGCGATGATGCACTCCGCCGCTCTGAGCGGTGACGTGCTCGACGCGTTCGTGGTGCGCAAGGCGAGCAAGGCCCACGGCATGCAACGGCAGATCGAGGGCATCGACGTGCGCGGCCAGCGCGTGCTCGCCGTCGAGGACACCTCCACCACCGGCGGATCGGTCCTCACAGCCGTCACCGCGCTGCGCGAGCACGGTGCCGAGGTCGTCGGTGTCGCGACGGTCGTGGACCGCGGCACGGGCGCCAAGGAGGCCATCGAGGCCGAAGGGCTGCAGTACCGGTACCTGTTGGACCTGAACGACCTCGGCCTGTCCTGAAGATCACAGCCTGAGGTTCACTCGTTTTATCGAGCGCGGTTCGAGCTACCCCGTCCTAGTGTGGAGGACGGGGTGGTGCGAATGGCCAGGGTGCTCGCCGAAGCAGTCATGGTGCTGCACTTCGCGGTGCTCGTTTTCCTGCTCACGGGCGGGTTTCTCGCGTGGCGCTGGCGCTGGGTGATCTACCCGCACCTCGCGATGGGCGTGTGGGCGGTGCTGAGTCTGAGCACCCCGATCACCTGCCCGATCACCGTGTGGGAGAACCACTTCCGCGCGCTCGCGGGCATGCCGGTGCTGGAGACCGGGTTCATCGACCACTACATCGACGGCGTCTGGTACCCGGAGAGCGCCTCGACGCTCGTGCAGCTGGTGCTCGGGGCGATCGTCGTGGCGTCGTGGATCGGCTTCTATGCTGGCGGCCGTGCTGCTCGAAGGCTTTCACGCTGTTAAGCACGCGTTGCGCTTCGGCGCCACCGTGCACCCGTTGATCACCACGGATCTCAGCGCCGCGATCAGCCTCGCCGAGACGCACGCGCCTGATCTCGTCGAACGGTTCAAGGGCGCCACCGAGGTCGACAAGGCCGCGTTCGTCATCCGGGCCGGGCGGCTGCACCCCACCGGGGTCGCGGGGTTCGCCGAGAAGCCGGACCTGCCGTTCGACCGCAACGCTCCGATCGTGCTGCTCGACAACCCCCGCAACCTGGGCAACTTCGGCGCCACGATCCGGGTGGCGGCGGGCCTGGACGCGGGCGGGGTGATCTCCACCGGTGACGTGGACCCGTGGCACCCCAACGTCCTCAGGGGCTCGGCGGGCCTGCACTTCGCCCTCCCCGTCGCCAAAGCGCAAGGTCTCGACTTCGACGGCGAGCTGATCGCGTTCGACGCCGACGGCGATCTGCTCAGGGGTTCGATCCCCGACAACGCCGTGCTGGCGTTCGGTTCGGAACGCCACGGGCTCTCCCCGGAGGTCCGCGCGAAGGCCACGAGGATCGTCCGGCTGCCCATGCGGGACAAGGTCAGCAGTTACAACCTGACAACTTCTGTGGCCATGGGCCTCTACCACTGGGCGATTCACCGAGCTTCTTGACCGGTCAAGCCCGCACGATGGCGCAGTGGTGATCGCGAAACTGCTGGCGGCGCGTGCGGGCGTCGCGGAGCGCGCGGTGTACTCCAGGCATCTGCGACGCGTCTGGGGTGTGCCGGGCACGTTGCTGGGCGCGCGGGCGTGGCCCCCGCGCTTCGGGGACAAGCTGCACGTCGGCTTCAGCTACTGGTGGCAGGCGCACCTGCTCGACTGCATGATCGACGGCTACCTGCGCTCGCCGAGCGAACTGCGCAAGGCGGCCATCACCAAGGTCGTGCGGGGTATCCGGGTGCGCAACGTCCTGGGCTGGACCAACGACTTCTACGACGACATCGCGTGGCTCGGGCTCGCCCTGCAGCGCGCCCAGCACGACGTCGGCATCGCGAAACCCAAAGCGCTCACCGCCATCGCGGAACGGTTGCGGGACGGCTGGACCGACCACGCCGGCGGCGGCATCTGGTGGAAGCGCAAGGACGACTTCAAGAACGTGCCGGCGAACGGTCCGGCCGCGATCTTCCTGGCCCGGCAGAACGACCGCACAGACCTCGCCCGCGCGCGGTCCACGGTGGACTGGATCGAGGACCACCTGGTCGACCCCGGAAGCGGCCTCGCGTGGGACGGCCTGCACGTCCACCCCAACGGTGAGATCCGCGAGGTCGAGAAGAACATCTACACGTACTGCCAAGGGGTTCTGATCGGCGCGTGCGTCGAGCTGGCCGAGCACGGCCAGTCGGACAAGTGGCTGGACCGGGCCGCCCGCACGATCACGGCGGTGCACGACGACCTCGCCACCAACGGCGTGATCAGGGGGCAGGGCGGCGGTGACGGCGGTCTGTTCGCCGGCATCCTCACCCGCTACCTCGCCCAGGCCGCGCTCGCGATCCCCGAGCTCGACCCCGATCGGCACGAGACCGCGGACCTGGCCAGGGAGCTCGTGATCCAGTCGGCGGAATCCGCGTGGCTCAACCGCGCCATGGCGGTGAGCGGTCCGCTGTTCGGTCCGGAGTGGACGGTCCCGGCGGATGAACGGGAAGGCCGCGACCTGTCCGTTCAGCTCGGTGGCTGGATGTGCCTGGAGGCCGCCGCCCTGCTCGAACGGCACGGCCTGAACGTCACGGCTTGAGGTAGCTCAACAAAGACTTGGCGTCCTCGCGGAACTGCTCCGGCGAGTCGTCGAGCACGAACTCCAGCAACGCGTTGCGCTCGATGCCGTCGCGCGCCAGCTCGGTCAGCACCGGCTTCCACATGTCACGGCGCGCGGCGAGCGGCAGCCGTTCGGTGAAACCACCGGGACCCCACGAGAAGACGTGCGCGGTCACCGGTTCCAGCGTCCGCACCTCGTGCACGGCGGAGAACACGTCCTGGCCTCCGCGCGGCTGCCAGTACGACACCACGCCGTCGACCTCGTCGAGCAGCTGCACCGTCGAGTCCAGCGTGTCCGTCAGCGTGTTCCGGTGGTACTCCAACGCGATCTTCGTGCCCATCGCGTCCGCGTGCTCGACGGCGTGCTGCAACGCCTCGATCACCGGCCCGCGGTCGGGGCACTCCGCTGACCCGGCAGTGCCCGCCCACACCCGGACCAGAGGCGCGTCCAGCTCGGCGGCGGTCTCCAGGATCGCCGCCAGGTCACCGCGATCCGAGACACCGGCCCGGTAGTACGACCCGTACGCCGCGACCTTCAGCCCGGTGTCCAACGCCCGCCGGGCCGCCGCGAAGTCGCCGGGCGGCACGTGGACGTCGCCACCCCACTCCACGGCCTGCAGCCCGCACTCCGTTGCCAGCTCGCCGATCTCCTCGATCGACAGCTGCCGGAACGTCACCGAGACGAGGCCCGGGATCAGCATCCGCAGGACTGCCGGTGCATCAGCGAGGGCGAGAGCCGGATGGTCTCCGGTGGCCGCTCGGGGTCGGCGATCCGGGAGAGCAGCAGCTTCACCGCGGTCCGGCCGATCTCCTCGACGGGCTGGGCCAGCGTGGTGAGCGGCGGTTCGATCAACGTCGCCCACTCGACCTCGTCGTACGCGACGACGGCCAGGTCCGTGCCGAGCTTCAGGCCGCGGGCACGGGCTTCGTGCAGCATGCCGACCGTGACGAGGTGGTCGGCCGCCACGACCGCGGTCGCCGGGTCGTCCTGGTCGAGCAACGGCGCGAGCCAGCCGCTCTGCGAGACCAGCGCCTCGTCCCACTTCAGGCCCGCGCGGCCGAGACCGAGCCGGTAGCCGAGGATGCGTTCCTCGGTCGTCGCCACGCCCGTCTTGCCGCAGACGATGCCGATCCGCCGGTGCCCCAGCTCGGCGAGGTGCTTCACCAGGCCCGAGGTGGCCTGCACGTTCTCCGGCCCGACCTGGTCGATGTCCTTGGCCACGGTCAGCCGGTCCACCAGCACGGTCGGGATGTTCAGTCTCTTGAGCTCCGGCAGCACCAGGCTTCCGCCACCGGCCGACGGTGTCAGCAGCAGTCCGTCGACTCTTCGCCCGCGCAGCATCCTGACCGCTGTCTGCTCGGACTCGGGGGTGTCCCTGGTGTCGATCAGCACGAGCGAGTACCCGTTCCGGGTCGCTTCCGACTCGATGGCGGCGATCAGCTCGGCGAAGTACGGGTGGGAGACCAGCGAAACCGCGAGGCCCAGCGACTTCGTGCCACCCATGACCAGCGACCGGGCGATGGCGTCACCGGTGTACCCGGTTTCGTCGATCGCCTTCTGCACGCGCTCACGCGTGTCACCGGCTACCGGCCTGGTCTCGTTGATCACGTGTGACACCGTGGTGATGGAGACCCCCGCGAGAGCCGCGACATCCCGCATGGTGACCATGGCCCGGGACCTTACCCGTTTGGAGGAAGCCCAGATGGCAGCCGTGCTGTGTGTCGGGCTGACAACTCTCGACGTGACTCAACGGGTGGACACCTTCCCGGCACCGGGCGAGAAGATCAGGTCGCTCGACGCGGTGCTGTCGCCCGGCGGTCCCGCGGCCAACGCGGCCCGTGCCGTCGCCGCCCTCGGTGGGAGGTCGGCACTGCTCACCGCGTTGGGTGCCGACGCACTGGGTGAATTTGTCAGGGCTTCCCTGGACCCGGTCCAAGTCACCGCGGTGGCGGGCACGACGCCCGTGAGCATGGTCGTCGTCAGAGATGCTGATGGGGAGCGCACGGTCGTTTCCCGCAACGCCTCGGTGCCGGTCACAGCGCCTGATTTGTCCGATCTTCTGGCGGGCGTGGACGTGGTGCTCTTGGACGGACACCACGACGGCCTGGTGATGCCCGTCGCCCAGCAGGCGAAAGCCGCGGGATTGACTGTGGTGTTGGACGCCGGGAGCTGGAAACCTGTCCTCGATCACCTGTTGCCGCTGGTGGACGTGGCCGCCTGCAGTTCGGGGTTCGAGCGGTCCGAGGCCGAGGTGCACTCCTACGGGGTGCCGCTGGTCATTCGCACGCACGGTGCGAAGCCGGTCACCTGGTCCCGTTCCGGCTCGTCCGGAGAGGTCCCCGTCCCCGCGGTGGAGGTGAAGGACACGAACGGTGCCGGCGACGTCTGGCACGGCGCGTACGCCTACGCGCTGGCATCAGGTGCGGAACCGGTGACCGCCATCGGCTTCGCGTCGGAGGCGGCGGCCGTTCGGGTCGGTGCGGTCGGGGACTGGGTTGAGAGGCTGGCACGGTGGCAGGACAGCAGGTCAGGTTCGAAGAGCTGCTAGAGCGCGCTCGCGCGCTCACCGATCTCGGCGAGCGCAAGATCCTCGGGATCGGCGGGGCACCCGGATCCGGCAAGTCGACACTCGCGCGCCGGATCGTCGAGGCGCTCGACGGCCAGGCGGTGCTGGTCGAGATGGACGGGTTCCACCTCGCGCAACGCGAGCTGGAACGGCTGCGGCTGGTCGAACGCAAGGGCGCGCCCGACACGTTCGACATCCCCGGCTACGTCGACCTGCTCGGACGGATCAAGGCGTGCGGGCCGGACATGATCTACGCGCCGGAGTTCCGCCGCGAGATCGAGGAGCCGATCGCCTGCGCGGTGCCGGTGCACCCGGACGTCCCGCTGGTCGTCACCGAGGGCAACTACCTGCTGCTCAACTACGACAAGTGGAAGCGCGTCCGGATCATCCTGGACGAGGCGTGGTTCCTGTTCATCGACGAGGACGTGCGCGTGCAGCGCCTGATCGACCGCCACCTGCGGTACGGGCGCACCTTGTCGGAGGCGGAGGAACGGGTGCTGCACGGCACGGACCACGTGAACGCGTTGATGGTGAACTCTTCGAAGGGATCAGCGGATTTGCTGATCACCGAGGTTCTTTAAGCGCAGACAATGGTGAAGCAGCCGAGGGCGTCGTTGTTGGAGATGTTGCCGCCACCGTCTTTCACGGTGTTCGGCTGCGCCCACATTCCGTATTGACCGTTGTTCTCGCTCGTGTTGCGGCGAACGGTGATGTCGAGCGGAACGGGAACGTCGATGCGCAGGCCGTCCCCGACGTTTTCGGCGAACGTGTTGCGTTCGATCACCAACGGGCCGGTGAGCGTTTCCTTCGGGTCGACGAAAAGGCCGGCGGAGCGCATCTTCTCGAACCTGTTGCCGCGGATGACGCCGTTGACCGGCCGGTGGACGCCGACCCAGTTGCCGCCGCTGAACGTGTTGCGCAGCAGTTCGATCCGGCCGGTCGCGATCAGCTCGAACCCGTCGAGTTCGCTGTCGCGGACGGTCAGCCGCTGGGACCCGCCGAGCGTGAGGGGGTTCAGCTCGGTGTTGACGATGTCGGCCTCGATGGCGCCGATGTGGTTGATGCCGTTCATCGTGCCCTGGTCACCCCGGATGACGAGGTGGTCGGCGTAGATCTGGTTCATGGTGAACGTGCTGTTCAGCAGCTGACACCGAGCGCCGCAGAAGAGCCGCCAGGCGTCGATCCTGCTGCGCAGGAACGTCACGGACGTCGTGCCGTTCCACAGGTAGGTCCCGTTCCTGTTGCCGACGGTCGTGTCGATGAACCTGGTGTTGGTCGCGTTGTCCGCGACGAGGTTGATCCCGGCCACCGTGCCGTTGCGGATCGTCGTGCCGTCGACGTTCGTCATGCTGAGCACGGGAGAACCACTCAGCGTGTGCCCGTTGAGGTTGATCGTCACCCCGTTGGCCCCGATGATGAGGCCGGCCGTTCCGGAACATTCCAGATCGGCCGTCAACTTGACGCTTTGTCTCAGCGTGTCACCGCATTGCGGCATCGCTTGTGCTTGTGCCGGTGTTACTGCGCCGAACAGTGCAATTAAAGCGACTAATGCGCCTAAAAATCGCATGACAGGCCTCCCCTTGCCTTTGTGGGAAAGACCAGGGTGGCAGATTTTCAGCTGGCGTGGTGCTCGCTGAGGTGTTCCAGGTCGTCGCTGGTCTCGTCGACCGGCTTCTGCATCTCCTGGCGGTAGCGCCAGATGCCCCAGCCGGTACCGCCGAGGAAGAACGCGACGCTGATGACGAGCGCTGCCGTCTCCAGCCACGGGAGCTCCTGCAGGATGCCCGCGCCGTAGTAACCGGCCAGCACCAGCGTCGGCACCCACGCGACGGCCCCGATGGTCGTGGCCAGCGTGAACCGGCGGATGTCCATGCGCGCGGCACCGGCGATCATCGGCGCCAGCGTGCGGATCCACGGCAGCCAGCGGGCGAGCACGACGGCCCAGAACCCGCGCCGGTCGAGGAAGTCACCGGCCCGTTTCAGGTTCTTCCGGTTCAGCACCTTGCCGCCCTTGCGCGCGAGCACGCGGGTGCCGGTGTGCCGGCCGATGTAGTACCCGACCTGGTTGCCGACGACGGCCACGATCAGGGCCACGAGGGACAACGCCCACGCCGACACCTCGCTGTTGTGCGTCGCCAGCACGACACCGGCGGCGAACAGCAGCGAGTCACCGGGCAGGAACAGCCCGAAGATGAATGCGCACTCGACGAAGATGAAGCTCAGCACGATGAGCCACACGGCCACCGGACCTGCGGTCTCCAGCGAGGCAAAAGCATGTGCCACGGTGAGCCAGCCTACGTCGTGCTGCGCCGGCGGCACGGCGACATCGGTCTAACGGGACAACGAAATCTTGATTGAGCACGCTCGGTCACCACATGAACTCCCTTCGGTTGAGATCACTTTCGAGTGAACCAGTCGAGTCGGACTAGCGTGGGGGATATGGAGACGTTGCTCGAAGCACTGCGCTCCGCACTCGGTGACTCCGGTGTGCTGACCGACGCCGATGTCACCGCGAGCTACCAGCGCGACATGATGCCGTTGGCGCCGTACGGCAGCCCGTTGGCGGTGGTGTTCCCCTTGAACACCGAGCAGGTCCAGGCGGTGGTGCGAGCCTGCGCCCGCCACCACGTCCCCGTCGTGCCCCGCGGGGCGGGCAGCGGCCTCTCGGGTGCCGCGAACGCCGTCGACGGCTGCGTCGTGCTGGTCACGACCAAGATGAACGCGATCGTGGAGATCGATGCCGACAACCGCCTCGCCGTCGTCGAGCCGGGCGTGATCAACCTCGACCTGCGCGGTGCCGTCGAGAAGGAAGGCCTCTTCTACCCACCGGACCCGAGCAGCTACGACTGGTGCACGATCGGCGGCAACCTCTCCACCAACGCCGGCGGCCTGTGCTGCGTGAAGTACGGCGTGACCACCGATTCCGTGCTGGGCCTCGAAGTGGTCCTGGCCGACGGCGAGGTGCTGCGAACCGGCCGCCGCACGGTCAAGGGCGTCGCGGGCTACGACCTGACCAAGCTCTTCGTCGGCTCGGAGGGCACCCTCGGCGTGATCACCAAGGCCACGGTGGCGCTGAAACCGCTCCCGCAGGCCCCGGCGACGCTGGTGGCCTCGTTCGGCAGCACCGCCACGGCCGGTGCCGCGGTCAGCCGGATCGTCCGCGAGGGCCTGGTGCCGTCGCTGATGGAGATCATGGACAGCACCTCGATCAAGGCCGTCGAGGAGTACTTCAAGACCGAACTGGGCATGGGCAAGGGCTGCGCGGCGTTGCTGATCTGCCAGTCCGACGCCGGCGGCGAACAGGCCCGGCACGAGCTGCAGCAGATCGAGGCCATCTGCAACGAGGCCGACCTCGTCTACGCCACCCACGACGTCAACGAGGGCCGCGACCTGCTGGCCGTGCGCCGGGCCGTGCTGACCGCGCTGGAGGTCTACGGCACCTGGCTGACCGACGACGTGTGCGTGCCTCGCACCCGCATCGCCGAGCTCATCCAGGGCTGCGAGGACATCGCGAAGGAGGTCGACCTCAAGATCGCCGTCGTCGGCCACGCGGGCGACGGCAACATGCACCCCACGATCGTCTACGACCCCGCCGACGCCGACCAGTTCGCGCGCGCCCAGAAGGCGTTCGACGACATCCTCGCCGTGGGGCTGTCCCTGGGCGGCACGGTCACCGGCGAGCACGGCATCGGCAAGATCAAGCGCGAGTGGCTGGCGAAGGAGATCGGCCCGGTCGGCCTCCGGGTCCACCGCGACATCAAACGCGCGCTGGACCCGGAGAACCTGTTCAACCCCGGCTCGATGTTCAGCCTCTAGCCCGCAGCGTGGCGACGCCGTCACCGGTCAGTTCGTCGCAGTAGCTGCTGCGGCCGGTCATGGCCATGATCAGGGCCAGGGTCGGGCCGGACACCAGCGCGCCGGAGCCGGTCTCGAACGGTCCGTCGGTCGCGGTCAGCCGGAGATCGGTGATGCGTCCCTTGGCGAGCACGACCAGGTCGGTGCCCCGGTAGTACTCGGCGAGCCGGGTGAGCGTGGTGATCGGGTAGTCGCGGTGGATGCCCAACGGCCGGCGGATGTCCTCGCCGTGCACGATCACCTCGCCGAGCATGGCGGCGACCGGCAGCGGTGGTTTGGTGGTGCTGCCGATCACCCGCTCGAACCGGGCGAACGTGTCGGCGGGCGTCGTGCCCAGGTGCTCTGCCAGCCGCATCGCGACCTGCTTGTCGAAGTCGAACCGGTTCCGGTAGACGCCGATGAGCCACCGCAGGGGGTTCAAGCTCGCGGCTGCCGTCAGGTGGGCGAGCACCTCTCGGACGGTGAACTCGGTGCTCAGGGACATGGTCGTCCACTGTTCGTCGGTCAGTCCGGCGAGGTCGGCCGCGAGCGCGGCACGTTCGGTGTGCACCAGCGCCCAGGTGTCTCGTGTCGTCATGCAAGGTGGGACTGCCGGGGGCGGGGCAGAATCGTCGCCCGTGGGGGAAGTTTCTTCCGAGGAGTTCGGCAGGCTGGTGGAGCCGATGCGCCAGGAGCTCCACGCGCACTGCTACCGCATGCTCGGCTCGGCCCACGACGCCGACGACGCGGTGCAGAACGCGTTGCTCCGGGCGTGGCGCGGGCTCCCCCGCTTCGAGGGCCGCAGCACCTTGCGCACCTGGCTTTACACCGTGGCGACGCGTGCGTGCCTGGACCTGATCGCGGCCCGCGGCAGGCGAGCTCTGCCGGTCGATCTCGGTCCCGCCAGTGCCCACGTCGTGCTCGACGGCAACGACCCGCTCGCCGACGTCGACTGGCTCGGCCCGTATCCCGACGCGGAGACGAGCTACGAGCAGCGCGAGGCCGTCGAGCTGGCGTTCGTCGCCGCGTGCCAGCACCTGCCGGGCAACCAGCGGGCGGTGCTGCTCCTGTTCGAGGTGCTCGGCTACTCGGCCGCGGAGATCGCCACCATGATGGAGACGTCCGCGACCTCGGTGAACTCCGCGCTGGCCCGTGCTCGCAGGCTGATCAGGGAGAAGGTGCCTGCCCGCACACAGCAGCAGACGGTGCGGGCGCTCGGCGACACCCGCTTGAGGTCGGTCGTCGACGGGTTCGCCGACGCGTTCGAGAAGCGCGACACCGACGCCCTGATCGCTCTGCTCACCGAGGACGTCACCTGGTCGATGCCGCCGCTGCCGCACTGGTACTCCGGCCGCGCCACCGTGGCGGAGTTCGCGGGTCTGGTCCCGATGGGCCTGTGCCCGAGCTGGCGGACGGTGGTGACGAGCGCGAACGGCCAGCCCGCCGTGGCCTGCTATGTCGGTGGTGACGCCGCCGGTCCGCACACCCCCTGGTCGATCAACGTGCTGACCCTGCGCGGTGACCGCGTCGCCGAGATCACGTCGTTCCTCGACGGCGGCCACTTCGCGTGTTTCGGGTTGCCCGGCTCGCTGCCCTGATCAGCAACAGGCCTGCACGGCCGGCGGGAACGGTTCCTGCGCGGCCTTTTCCACGTCTGCCAGCATCTTCTGGCGCTCCGCCGGTCCGAGCACCCGGCCGCGCGTCAGCACGGAGTGGATCCGTTGCGTGTTGCGGATGTCTTTGAGCGGGTTGCCGTCCAGGACGACGAGGTTCGCTTCCGCCCCGGCGTTCAGGGTGGCGTTGCGCGTCCCCGCCCTGAGCGCTGCCTTCGGCGACAATCCCGCCTGCACCAGCAGTTCCAGCTCGTCGTGCACCGAGAAGCCGGAGAACACGTACGGGTTGCCCGCGTCCGTGCCCAGCAGGACTTCCACGCCCTGCGCGTGCATCTCCGCGACCTGTTCGATCCGGCGCTCGAAGAACTCCGCCTGCTGCCTGATCTCCTGCGGTGTCACCGGAACCCAGCGGGTCAAGCCGTCCCGCCACAGGTCGCGGTAGAACGCCGGCATGTACTTCATGCGCGGATCGTTCGAGAACCGGTCTGCCGGGCTGGAGTACACCCGCATCGCGACCATCGTCGGGCACAGTGCGGATCCGTTGCGCCGCAGTCGTTTCGCGAGGTGAACAGCCTTGGGGTGACTGTGGGACGAGGCGGCCTGGCGTTCGAACTCCAGCACCTGCTTGAACCACGCGAACGGGTCAGCCGGATCGAGTGGCAGATCAGCGATCGCTTGGCGCAGCTGGGCTTCTCGTGAGCTCGTCGCGAGCGACTGGCCGTACATGTGCTCGAACGTCTTCTGCCCCAGGTCGCTCGCATCGCCCAGCGCCACGTGGTTCGAGCAGTGCCCGGCGAACGTGATGCCCTGCCTCGCGCACTCGTCCGCCATGGCCGCCAGCGTCGGCCGGTCCAGGTACGAGTAGACCTTCACGAAGTCCGCACCCTGGGTCTTGGCGTCCCGCACGGCCTGACGTCCCTCGTCGGGCGTGGCAACGATCTGAGCGCCGGGCAACGTCGAGTGCGGGCCGTCGATGATCATGCTGCCGACGACGAGCCGCGGTCCGAAGACCTCGCCGCGCTCGATTCGCTCGCGCAGCTCGTAGATCGGCGGGAGGCCCCACATCTCGCGGATCCCCGTCACCCCGTTGACGAGGCACAGCGGCAGGGTGATCCGGTCCAGGAACGCGCCGTGCACGTGCATGTCCCACAGGCCCGGGATGACGAACTTGCCGGCCAGGTCCAGCACCGTGGAGCCGCGCGGCAACGGCAGGTCGCACGAGCCGACCGCGAGAATCTTGTTGTCCGCCAGCACAACCGTGGCGTTCGGACGCGTACCGGTCGAGTCGACGAGCGTGACGCCTCGCAGCGCGGTGACGTTGACGCCGACGGAGGCACTGGCCGGGCTCGGTGCGAGCACTGCCGCCGCACCGAGACCAGCCAGCCAACCCAGCACTTCACGTCGAGTGGTGTCAGTCATGCCGTTCAACCAACACCTTGACGTTGCGTAAGACTCAACGCCTTTAGCGCGACATCGCCTTCAGCAGCGAGTACTGCGCGTCGTCGTGCCCGAGCTCCCACATGAACGTGCCGAGCAGCCCGCGTGAGCGAGCGAAGTCCGCGCGGATCCCGATCGACCGCGGGTTCTCGTACGAGACGAACTTCTTCTCGGCCGCGTTGTAGAGCCACGGCGACTGCGCGACCGGGTGCCAGTACTCCTTCCAGCCCGGGGTCGCCTTCAGCTTCAGCGCCTCCTCGTAGCCGTCGACCCAGAACGCGCTGTCGTAGGCCTGGTAGAGGCCGTGCTGCGGGCCCTCGGTCTTCACGTTGAAGCCGCGGCCGTAGAAGGGCGTGCCCAGCACCATCTTGCGCGGCGAGACGCCGTGGCGCTGGTAGTAGTCGATGGCGCCGACGACGTTGTTCCAGCGACGGTCAGGCTGTGGCATCGGGTCCTGAGCGACCTCGCGGAAGCCGGCGTTGAACGTGGCCACGGGCGAGAAGCCGGTGCCCATGTCGTAGGTCATGACGTTGATGAAGTCCATGATCTGCGACAGCTCGCGCAGCTCGAACGACTTCGCCGGGTCGTACGGGCCGTCGGTCTGCAGGCGGCCGGTGGGCAGCGCCGCCGTGACGAGCTTCTTCCCCAGCGCCTTGCGGAAGTCGCGGGTCAGCAACGTCATGTTGCGCTTGTCCTCCGGCCGGTCCTTGATCTCCGTCGGACCGCCGTAGACCGGGAACTCCCAGTCCAGGTCGATGCCGTCGAACGTGCCGTCGCGGAAGAACAGGTCCACACAGGACTTGACGAGCACCGAGCGGGACTCGCCCGTCAGCGCGGCGTCGGAGAAACCGCCCGCACCCCAGCCGCCCAGCGAGATCAGCGCCTTCAACGACGGCTTGCGCTGCTTGAGCGCGCGGATGTCCGCGAAGTCCTTGGCCGCGGTGGCCGCCGGCATCACGCACTTGCCGTTCTCGATCAGCGCGAACGCGTAGAACAGGTGCGTGATCGGGGTGTTCGTCGGGATCGACGAGATCGGCTTGGAGCCGCTGTACCAGTTGCCGTAGTAGGCACCGACGATCTTGCGCGGGCCTGCCTCTGCGAGCGGCACGACGCCAAGTGAGACGGACAGTGCGGCCAGTGCGACCGCCAATCCCTTGCGGAGCAACGACATCACGGCCTCCACCAGTGGTTTAGACCATGGCAACCTATGGCCGGTATCCGACCTGGTGCAACACTTTGTGCAGGTAAGTTTCCAGTTCTTCCGGTGAGTTGTGCTCCGGACGGGTCAGCGCGCGGTAGAAAAGTGCACCTCCGACCATGTCCACGACGAGCGAGAGGTCGGTGCCGGGCGGGAAACCGGGACGGATCACCTCGTAGATCACCGCTCGCCGCGGCGCGATGAACAGCTCCCAGTACCGCCGCATCAGTTCGAAGTTGTCCGCGGACGCCCCCACGATCCGGCGCAGCAGCTGGATCGACTGCTGGGTGGACATCAGGGCCGCCCAGCCCTTCAACGTCTCCTCCGGCGGTGCGGCGGCCATCCGTTCGGGATCGAGCGCCGCGACGGTGCGCGGCAGCTCGATGACGCTGAACAGGAGCTCTTCCTTCGTGGCGAACCGGCGGTAGACCGTCGCGCGGGTCACGCCCGCGCGCTTGGCCACCTGCTCGATCGAGGTGCCGTCGAGGCCGCGTTCCAGGAACAGCTCGAAAGCCGCCGTCAGGATCGCGTGGTCTGCTTCGGGGTCTCTGGGACGCCCAGCACTTCGTTCAGCCACGCGGAGAGCCTTTCCGGGGAGTTCGGTCCGCGCCACGCGAGGTGGCCGTCCGGGCGCATCAGCAACGTGTCGCCGGCGCGTTCATGGTGCACGACGTCCCCCAGCCGCTCCCGCGCCACCTCCAGGCACGTCGCGGGCCCCGCCAGCACCCACCTCCCGGTCCGGGCGAACGCCGGCACGCGCTGCCCGCCGCGTCGTCCGGCGGCCAGCGGCCCGGAGTACCGGACGTCCAGCTGTGAGGCGGCGCGGACCAGCCGCCGTTGCACGACCGGAAGGGTCATCAGCGGCCACGTGAAGTCCCGGAGCCTCTGCGTCATCCGCCCCGGCTGCAGCGCCCACCTCGTCGCCGGCGTGGTCGCCGCGAGCACCCGTGCGGCGACCGGCCTGCGTTCGGCCTCGTAGGTGTCGAGCAACGCGGCCGAAGCCCTGCCCTGCACCACCAGCGCGAGTTTCCACGCCAGGTTCTCCGCGTCACCGAGCCCGGTGTTCATGCCCTGTCCGCCCAGGGGGCTGTGGATGTGCGCCGCGTCGCCGGCCAGCAGGACGTTGCCGCGCCGGTACGTCGCCGCCTGCCGCCGGTGGATGCGGAACGTCGACTCCCACACCACCGCGTCGACCGGTCCCGGCGTCCACCGCCCGCCGTCCGGTGACATGACCCGCCAGATGTCGCCGGGCAACGGGAACAGGGTCGTCATCCGCGGCCCGTCGACGAACAGGTGGATCGACTCGCGGTCGAGGTCCCACTCCGCGTGGACGTCCCGCAGCAGGAAGTTCTCCATCACCGGCTGGCCCTCGAACGCGATCCCCGCCGTCTTGCGCACCGCCGAGTGCGCGCCGTCGCAGCCGACCAGCCAGTCCCGGCCCGACACCGCCGAGATCGGCGTGTTCCACTCGATCTCCACCCCCAGCGCGGACAGCCGGTCGCGCAGCCGTTCCTCGACCCACGCCTGCGACACGATCAACTGGCCGGCCTCGCGCAGGAAGTTCATGTCCAGCGCGACCTCGCCGTTGATCCGCAGCGACCGCAACCGCACCGCCTTGTCCGGCAGGTCGCCCAGCGCCCCCAGCCGGGCCAGCACCTCCCCCCGCGCGGCTGCAACCCCAACGCCCGCGACGTCGTGGCCGGCCCCTCCGCCGCGTCCACGATCCGCACATCCACCCCGAACTGCCTGAGTCCGCACGCCAGCGCCAAGCCGGTCGGACCCGCCCCCGCAATGATGACCATATGAATGCAGTACAGCTCTGTATTCAAATCTCGCCGGCAAAAAACCCGCCTGCGGAACAGGCGGGCTTTCAGTCGCTGGTCAGCGTTCGACGCGCGGGATGATCTGCGTCGAGTCGTCCTGGTGGAGCTGCGCGTCCATGACCTGGGTGATGTCGTCGGCCTCCTCCTGCAGGAGCGACTTCTTCTCCTTGCGCGCCTTGATCACCTCGATGATGATCGGCACGATCGAGAGGAAGACGATCGCGAGCAGGGTGACCTCGAGGTTCTCCTTGATGAAGGAGACCTGGCCGAGGAAGTAGCCGAGGATCGTCAGACCCGCGGCCCACGCGACGCCGCCGATCGCGGAGTACGTGAAGTACTTCTTCGGGTCCATCTTGCCGACGCCGGCCATGGCCGTGATGAAGGTCCGCACGATCGGCACGAAGCGCGCGAGGACGATGGCGCGCGCGCCGTACTTGTCGAAGAACTCCTGCGTCTTGTCGACGTACTCCTTCTTGAAGATCTTCGACTCCGGCTTGCTGAACAGCGCCGGACCGGCCTTCTGGCCGATGTAGTAGCCGACGACGTTGCCGATGAACGCGCAAATGGTCAGCAGCACGCAGACGAGCCAGAGCGGGGTGTCGATGGTGCCCGCCGCGACGAAGAGACCCGCCGTGAACAGCAGGGAGTCGCCCGGCAGGAAGAAGCCGACGAGCAGCCCGCACTCCGCGAAGATGATGAGGCACAGCCCGATGAGCATGTACGGGCCGAGCCCGTTCAGCAGAACGGTGGGGTCCAGCCAGTCAGGGCCCAATGCAATCGTCACGGCGACAACGGTACAGGTCAGCTGAGCGTGATCACTGCGGCCACCGTGCCCGCTGCCAGGCCCAACAGCAGCGCCAGGCCCAGCACCCACCACACCGACATGCGCTCCGGGCGTTCGTCAGGAACCGGGACAGGTACGGCAAATCCGGCATTCGTGCTGGTCGCCTGCGCTCGCAGCGCGTCGGTCACCAGTCGCTCCGGATCGTCCGCCATCCACCTATTCCTTGACCCACTCGCCCCTGACCATCACGTCCCTCGGTTTCAATTCTGCATCGAGCACCACGAGGTCCGCCGCACAACCCGGCTGCAGCTTGCCGGTGTCGAGACCGAGCAGTTCTGCGCCGCGGGTCGCCGTGGCGTACGCGGCTTCCACAAGCGACAGTCCACAGGCGTTGACGGCGTTGCGGAACGCCATGTCCATGGTCAGCGTGCTGCCGGCCAGCGCGGCGCCGCCCGCCAGCGTCGGAACGCCGTCCACGACCCGGACTTCGAGCCCGCCGACGTCGTACACGCCGTCACCCACACCGGCCGCCGCGATGGCGTCGGTGATGAGGACCGTCCGCTTGAGACCGGCGTGGTGCGCGGCCAGGCGGACAGCGGTCGGGTGCAGGTGCACGAGGTCGCAGATGAGCTCGACGGTGACGCGTTCGTCGTCCAGCAACGCGCCGATCGGGCCTGGCTCGCGGTGGTGCAGCGGCCGCATTCCGTTGAACAGGTGCGTCGCCACCGAGGCACCGGCGTCGACGGCCGGGCGGACCTGCGCCTCGGTCGCGTCGGTGTGGCCGATGGCGGCGATGACGTTGTTGTCCACGAGCTGACGCACGGCCGCGACCGCGCCCTCCAGCTCGGGGGCGATGGTGATCATCCGGACGGTGCCCTTGCCCGCGTCGAGCAGCTTGGTCACCGCGGTCTGTTCCGGCGGGCAGAGGATGGCCGGGTCGTGCGCGCCGCAACGAGCAGCTGAGAGGAACGGGCCTTCGAGGTGGATGCCCGCGACGACACCCTCCTGGACCAGCTCGGCCAGTGCGGACACCTGGTCGGCCAGCTCCGGCACCGGGCGGGAGACGAGCGAGGCGAGCAACGTCGTGGTGCCGTGCCTGCGGTGCGCGGACGCGGCCTTGCGGACCTTCAGCGGGTCGCTGCTGGTGAACGCGTCACCGCCGCCACCGTGGCAGTGGATGTCGACGAAGCCGGGCACGATCGTGCAGCCGCTCACGTCGGTCGTGGGGCCCTCGGGTGCGACGCCCTCGCCCACGGCGACGATGCGGCCGTCGCGCACGCTGACCCATCCCTGCTCGAGCACCCCGCTCGGCGTGACGACCCGACCATTGGTCAGCGTCACGTCGACGGGACCTCCCCACGTGCTCATTTCGCCTCCAGCATGTCGATGGCCAGCAGCGCCGCGCCGAGGAAGCCCGCCTCGTCGCCGAGCGCCGCCAACAGCAGCTCCGGTCGGCGCTGGAAGGCGATGAGCCCGTCCAGCCTGTCACGCAACGGCTCCACCAGCAGGTCTCCTGCCAACGCGAGCCCCCCGCCGAGCACAACGGCCTCCGGACCGAGCAGCGTCGCCAGCACCAGGATCCCCCTGGCGAGCGCGTCCACGGCCTCGTGCCACACGGCGACAGCGTCCTGATCCCCGTCTCTCACCCTGCTCGCGACCTCAGCGGCCCCGTTGACGGGCGTGCCGGTACGTGCGGTGTACCGGCGCGCGATCGCAGCGGACGACGCGACCGTCTCCACGCAGCCGATCTGGCCACAGGCGCACGGCACGCCGTGGCCGACGTTGACGTGCCCGATCTCGCCCGCGTAGCCGTCGCCGCTGAAGATCTTCCCGTCGAGCAGCAGCGCGCCCGCGATGCCCGTGCCGATGGGCAGGATCACCGCGTTGCGCAGCCCCTTCGCGGCACCCATCCGGCACTCGGCCAGGCCCGCCGCGCGCACGTCGTGGCCGAACGCGACCGGGATGCCCAGTCGTTCGGTGAGGACGGTGCTGAACGGGAACTGGCTCCACGGCAGGTTCGTCGTGTACACGCCGACGCCGTTGGCCTCGTCCACGATGCCCGGCGCCACGATCCCCACGGCGTCGATCTCGTGCTCGGAGGCCTGCCCGAGCTCGTCGACGAGCTCGGCGATCACGGCCAGGAGCGGCTCCAGCTCACCGGGAGTCGCCCGGCGCGCGTGCTTCTCCGCCGCCACGGCGTCCGGGGTGCCGGAGACCAGCGCCGCCTTCGTTTCGGTGCCACCGATGTCAACGGCGACCACGTGTCTGCGTGCCACGAGGACTGATCCTGCGGCATCGGGGCCCTATTGGTCTATACCAAGTACCGGATTGGGCGCGTGGTCTTGTCCGCTGAGACCGCTCTCACCGGGCAAAACGGCTCAACTGGGGAAAACTTGAACGCTGCTAACGATCGGGTTAGCCCGCCATGATCTTCTGGAGGGCGTCCAGCGCACGGGAGGCCGTCGACTTCACGGTGCCCTTGGAGATGCCGGTGGCCTCGGCGATCTCGGCCTCGGACAGGTCGCCGTAGTAGCGCAGCACGAGCACCTCGCGCTGGCGCGGCGGCAGCTGCTGCAGGGCCTTGACCACGGCCTGGTGCTCGGCGGTCAGCATCGCGAGCGACTCGGCCGACCGCGCGTTCGCCACGTGCGGCGGGGTGTAGTCGCGCGCGGTCTTGCGCCGGCGCAGCACGCTGCGCGAGCCGTTGACCACGGCCGTGCGGAGGTAGCCCACGGCCGCCTGTGCGTCGCGCAGGCCCTTCCAGTTGCGGTGCAGGCCGGCGAACGCCTCCTGAACCACGTCCTCGGCCGTTGAGGGCTCGTCCACCAGCAGCAGCGCGAGCCTCACGAGGCGCATGCGGTGCTGCTTGTACAGGTCTTCGAGCGTGAGGGGCCCTGTGGGAGGTCCTGCGACGCCGTCCTTGATTCGCAGGTTGGTCAGGGTGTCCTGCACGGTGCGCGGGGTTTCGTCGCCAACCACAAGGTAGGACGGTACCGGTCACCATCGCTACGGTGGTCGCATGGCCCGCTTTGCAGTCGAATTGGTGTTCGGTCCGGACCGTGAGAAGCGCCTCGCGGTGCGCCCCGCACACCGCGAGTACATCGCCTCTCTCGCCGAGAAGGGCGTGGTCCTCGCCGCAGGTCCGTACGCGGACGACACCGGCGCGTTGATCATCTACGACGCCGCCGACGAGGCGACGTTGAAGGAGATCATCTCGGCCGACCCGTACACGCCTGCGAACGTGATCACCAAGTGGGAGATCCGCGTCTGGAACGCGCTCCTGGGTTCGTGGCTCACCGACTAGCGGCTTGACCGCCCGGTCCGACCAGGCCTGATGTGTCCTGCTGGGCCATCTGCCGGTCGGCCTCGGCCACCTTTGCGACCGCCTGGCGGTCCACGACCATCGGCGTGAACGCGCGGAAGTACTTCAACGCGCCGACCCAGCCGGGGACGTGGACCGCCCTCGAGCGCTTCTCGACGCCCCTGACCACGGCTTTCCCGACGTCGCGGACGGGGTACTTCTTGCCGGCGAGCCCCGGCATGCCCTTGCGCAGCTTGCCGAAGACGGGGTGCTGGTCGGCGCTGTTGACCATGTCCGTGGAGATCCACGAGAAGTAGGCCGTGCCGACGTCGACGCCCAGGTGCCGGACCTCGGCGCGCAGGCTGTCCGCGAACGCCTCGCAGCCCGCCTTCGCCGCCGAGTAGGCCGCGTTGCCGGGGATGTGCACGATCGCGGCCAGCGACGACACGACCAGGCAGTAGCCGCGGCTCTTGACCAGGTGCGGCAACGCCGTGCGGACCGTGCGCCAGACGCCGAGCAGGTTGACCTCGATGACCCGTTCGAACGCCTTGGGGTCCATCGAGCGGACGAACCCGGTGGCCGCGATGCCCGCGTTCGCGATCACCACGTCGATGCCGCCGAAGTGCTCCGCGACCTCGTTCGTGACGCGTTCGAGCACGTCCCAGTCCGTGACATCGGCTTCCCACGCCTTGCCGCCGGTCTGGGCCGCGACCTCTTCGAGCTGGGCCTTCTCGAGCCCGACGAGCGCGAGACGAGCCCCGCGCGCGGCCAGTTGCCTCGCCACCTCGGCGCCGATGCCCCTGGCCGCGCCGGTGATCAGTACCACCTTGCCCGTGACGTCCATGCCGTCACGGTAACGCAACCTACTCCCGGTAAGCTACTGGCAAGTTAAATTGCGCTCAGACGGTCCACCTCGGCCTGCGTCAGTTCGAGTGAGAGCACCGGGACGAGGTCGCTGAGCTGCTCCAACGTCCGTGCGGACGAGATCGGCGCGGCCACCGTCGGCTGCTGGGCGAGCCACGCCAGAGCGACCGCGGCCACGGTCGTCTGGTGCGTCTCGGCGAGTTCGTCGAGCACCTCCAGGACCTGCAGGCCGTGCTCGTCGAGGTACTTCGAGGCCGCCTTCGCCCGAGCGCTCTCGACCTCGACGCCGGGCCGGTACTTGCCGGTCAGGAAGCCCTTGGCGAGCGACCAGTACGGCACGGTCGCGAGCCCGTTGTCCTGCACGACCTGCTGCAGGTCACCCTCGAACGCGGCGCGGCTGACCAGGTTGTACTCGGGCTGCAGCGCCACGAACTTCGCGAAGCCCTCGCGCTCCTGGATCTCCAGCGCCTCGGCCAGGCGTTCGGCGGAGAAGTTGGAGGCCGCGATGAACCTGACCTTGCCGTCGCGCACGAGCTGGTCGTACGCAGCCAGCGTCTCCTCGAGCGGCGTGGTCGGGTCGTCCAGGTGGTTGTAGTAGAGATCGATGTGGTTCACGCCGAGCCGCTTCAACGAGCGTTCGGCGCTGGTCAGGACGGTGTCGCGCTTCTGGTTGTTGAACCCGGCGAGCATGCCGACCTTGGTGGCGACCACGACGTCGTCGCGGTTCCCACGCTTGGCCAGCCACTTGCCGATGATCGTCTCCGACTCACCGCCGGAGTTGCCCTCGCCCCAGGCCGAGTACACGTCGGCGGTGTCGACGAAGTTCCCGCCCGCCTCCGAGTAGGCGTCGAGCACTGCGAACGAGGCGTCCTCGTCGGCCGTCCAGCCGAAGACGTTGCCCCCCAGGCAAAGTCGGGACACGTTCAAATCAGTGGTGCTCAAGATCGGCATGACGCGAACGTACGCCGTGCTGTCAACCGATGTGGACGAGTCCGGAGTGTGGGCGCAGACGGGTGCGTGGGCGGCCAAGATCGACGATGCCGCGTGGCTCGAAGAGCGTGGTAGCGGGAGCGGACGACGTCGCGATCCAATTCCTGAACGGCCACCAAGAGGAGGTGGCCGCCGCGCTGAAGGAGTGAGCGTGCTCGGGACGTTCGGTGTGTGGGGACCCAAACATGCCTGGTCGGAGCGAGCGGGCGAGGTGGCGGAGTTGGAGGCGCTCGGCTACTCGACGTTCTGGTACGCGGCTTCTCCGGAGGCCGACCTGGCCGTGCCGGAGCAGATGCTGGCCGCCACGACGACGATGACGATCGCGACCGGCGTCCTCAACGTGTGGGAGACCGATCCGGAGACCGTGACGGCCTCGTACCGCCGCATCGGCAGCGACCGGCTCGTGCTCGGCGTCGGCGCGGGCCACAAGCTCTACAACGCCGAGTACGAACGGCCGCTGGAGCGGGTCTCGGCGTACCTGGACGGCCTGGACGTCCCGCAGGACCGGCTCATGCTCGCCGCGTTGCGCCCGAAGATGCTGGAACTGGCAGCCCGGCGCACCGCGGGAGCGCACCCGTACCTCAACACGCCCGAGCACACCGCGGAGGCACGTCAGGCCCTCGGCGACCGGCTGCTCGCACCCGCGGTGTGCGTCGTGGTCGAGGAGGACCGGGAAGCCGCGCGGAGGATGGCGCGGGAGTTCACGCTCGTTCACCACACACCGCTGGCGAACTACCGGAACAGCTGGAAGAGGTACGGGTTCACCGACGACGACTTCGCGGGCGCCGGCTCGGATCGCCTGGTGGACGCGGTGGTACCGATGGGTAACCCCGATCAGGTGGCGCAGCGGTTGCGGGCACACCTGGAGGCGGGCGCGGACCACGTGGCCATCCAGTCCTTGAACGGCCGCTATGACGAGTTGGCCGCCGCGCTGGCCCCGTGACACGTGCTCGTAGGATGCGGTCGACACGGCGTTCAGGGCACCTGAGGAGGACGACCGATGCCCATCGCAACCCCCGAGGTCTACGCGGAGATGCTGGACCGGGCCAAGGCGAACGAGTTCGCCTACCCCGCGATCAACGTCACCTCGTCGGAGACTCTCAACGCGGCTCTGCGCGGATTCGCCGAGGCCGAGAGCGACGGCATCATCCAGATCTCGACCGGCGGTGCCGAGTTCGCCTCGGGCACCAAGGTCAAGGACATGGTGACCGGCGCTGTGGCGCTCGCGGAGTTCGCGCACGTGGTCGCGGCCAAGTACCCGGTGAACATCGCGCTGCACACCGACCACTGCCCGAAGGACAAGCTCGACGGGTACGTGCGTCCGCTGATCGCGATCAGCCAGGAGCGGGTGGACAAGGGCGGCAACCCGCTCTTCCAGTCGCACATGTGGGACGGCTCGGCCGTGCCGCTGGAGGAGAACCTCCAGATCGCGAGCGAGCTGCTCGACCTCTCCGCCAAGGCGAAGATCGTCCTCGAGATCGAGGTCGGTGTCGTCGGTGGCGAGGAGGACGGCGTCGACAACGAGATCAACGACAAGCTCTACACGACGCCAGAGGACTACCTGAAGACCGTCGACGCGCTCGGCGCCGGTGAGAAGGGCCGCTACCTCCTCGCCGCGACGTTCGGCAACGTGCACGGCGTCTACAAGCCGGGCAACGTGAAGCTGCGTCCGGAGATCCTCAAGCAGGGCCAGGACGTGGCGGCGGAGAAGCTGGGCCTCCCGGCCGGCTCGAAGCCGTTCGACCTCGTCTTCCACGGCGGCTCCGGCTCGCTGCTCGAGGAGATCCACGAGGCCGTGTCGTACGGCGTCATCAAGATGAACATCGACACGGACACGCAGTACGCCTTCACCCGCCCGATCGCGGCGCACATGTTCGCGAACTACGACGGCGTGCTGAAGATCGACGGCGAGGTAGGCAACAAGAAGACCTACGACCCGCGCAGCTACCTCAAGGCCGCCGAGACGGCCATGGGCGCCCGCATCGCGCAGGCGTGTGAGCACCTCAAGTCGTCGGGCCGCATGATCGCGGGCTGACCTGCTTCAACGATGAAGGGCACCTTCATCCACGTCACGTGGATGAAGGTGCCCTTCATCTTTTTCAGCTGAGCTTGAGGCGTGAGGCGAGCAGTTGGGCTTCCGGACGGTGGATGAGCATGTCGCCCGCGGTCCACAGCACCGCCAGCAGCACGGCGGTCACCGCGGCCGACGAGAACGAGATCGGCGGACCCCACAGGTACTCCTGCTGGAACCAGATGCCGACGTAGCCGACCGTCGTGACGGTGGCAGACCCCAGCACGGCCGCGGCCGGCGTGGGCATCTTGGCCGCGTGCGCCGCGTCGATCGCGAGCCCGACGAGGATCAGGAACAACGGCACCGCGGACTTCGGGAAGTCGATCCCGGCCAGCATCGGCCAGATCAGGCACCGGTACGCGACATAACCGCCGGCGACGGCCGTGGCCGCCCAGGGCTTCTCGATCGTGCGCCGCGCGATCACCAGCACGATCGCGGCCGCCACCAGGCCCCACACCGGGTAGACCCAGTCCGCGATCGGCAATGCGAAGTTGACCACCGCCTCACGCCCGACCGGGATGCCGAGCTGGTCGGCGGCGAACTGCAGCAGGATCGGCTCGGCCTCCGGCCTGCCGCTGTCGTAGGCCTGCAGCGCGCGCACGCCGTACTCCTGGTGCTGGTTGGGGAACCAGACGTTCTCCAGGAAGAAGAACCACAGCGCGACCAGGCCGAACGTGCGCATGTTGCCGTTCGGGAAGTACTTCATCCACCCGCGGATCGCGCCGGCCAGCATGACCGCGGTGCCCAGGTACAGCAGCGCGTGCGAACCGGACCACGACGTGATGTCGAGGCCGTTGATCCGGTGGTTGATGACGTCGATCGGCAGCGCGACCAGGAAGATCCCGCACCCGACCTGCATCAGCCGCAGTGTGAGCTTGTCGACGCCGTAGCCGGTGAACGTGTGGAACAACGTCAGCCCGACCACGATCACCGTGCCGACGGTGTTGATCAGGTGCGGCGGGGCGAGGTCGTCGCGCAGCCATTTGAAGTGCCACGAGACGTCCCACGACGAGCCCAGCAGCTTGAGCAGCAAGCCGACCAGCCAGAGCTGGTACAGCTGCTTCGTCAGCGTCGCCGGTGTGTCCCTGCCTGGTGCGCCTCGCTCCCAGTACTGGTCGCGGAACTGCCTTACCCCCTGGATCATCCGCACATCATGAGCGGACAGGCGGTGGACAGGAAGCCGAAACCACCCTGGTTTTACCCTGATGTTTCCAATTCGTATGCACGATCGGGTGAGCGTCGTTGATCTCTCCGGGCTAGCGCGGCACAGTGCACGCCCATGGCTAAGAAGATCGTCGCCGGAGTGCTCGTGACCGCGTTGATGCTGGCCGTTGTGGCCGCTGTCATGAGGGTGTTCATGTCCTGACACGTGGCAGTGCGGCACGATGGGCCGCATGCATGAGAACCTCCTCGGGCCTGAGCCGACCCGTCTTCCCGAGCGCCCTGAGGCGCAGGCAGCCGCGGATGGTGGCACCGATCCCGGCAAGATCGTTCGCGCTTACCCCGACTTCTCCGAGGCGTGGGCGCTGCTGGCAGAGCGTGCCCTGCACTCGGGTGACCCCGTCGCCGCGTACGCCTACGCCCGCACCGGCTACCACCGCGGCCTCGACCAGCTGCGTCGTTCCGGCTGGAAGGGCTTCGGCCCGGTGCCGTGGGACCACCGGCCGAACCAGGGCTTCCTGCGCGCGCTCGCCGCGCTGGCCCGTGCCGCCCGCGAGATCGGCGAGGACGAGGAGTGGGAGCGCTGCTCGAAGTTCCTCGCTGACTCCGACCCCAAGGCGCCGGCCGCGCTGGGTCTGGCCTGATCTGACGTGGGTGCTGTCCGGGACGCGGTCGGGCGCGGGCTGACGCGGTGGCGCGGGGCCGCGCTGCCGATCGTCCAAAGTGCTCTGTCCGCGGGCCTCGCCTGGCTCGTGGCGACCCTCGTCATCGGACACGAACACCCGTTCTTCGCGCCGATCGCCGCAGTCATCTGCCTCGGAGTCTCTTTGGGGCAACGGCTGCGGCGCGTCGGCGAGCTCGTCGTCGGCGTGTCCGTCGGCGTCGGGGTGGGCGACGCGCTGATCGGCTGGATCGGCAGCGGGCCGTGGCAGATCGCGCTCGTCGTCGGCCTCGCGATGTCCGGAGCCGTGCTGCTGGACGGCGGCTCGGTCATCGCGCTTCAGGCCGGGTCGTCCGCGGTTCTGGTCGCGACGTTGCTGCCGCCGAGTGCGGGCGGCGGGTTCGACCGCATGATCGACGCGCTGACCGGTGGCCTCGTGGGCCTCGCGGTGGCGGCGTTGCTGCCGGCCAACCCGGTCACCGTGGCCCAACGGCAGCTGAAGGCGCTCACGAACACCCTCAGCAGCGCATTGCGGAACATCGCCGAGGCCCTCACCGAGGACGACGCGGTCAAGGCGGCCGGCGTGCTGGCGGAGCTGCGGACCAGCCAGTCCACGATCGACGACTACAAGTCGGCGCTGCAGACCGGCAGCGAGATCGCGAGGATCGCGCCCATCCGGTGGCGGTCCAAGGACGAGCTCAGCAGGTACCAGACCGCGGCCGGGCCGGTGGACTACGCGATCCGCAACACCCGCGTGCTCGCCCGCCGGACGATGGCGGCGCTCAAGGCGCACGAGGAGATTCCGGACGGTGTGCCGGAGGTCCTGAAGGACTACGCGGACGCCGTCGACTGTTTGAAGGCCGAGCTCGAGAAGGGCAAGGAGCCCAAGCAGACGCGGGAGGCCGTGCGAAACGCCGCGCGGGTGCTCACCGCGCGGCGCCTCGGCGGGGACGGGTTCTCGTCGAAGGTCGTGCTGGCGCAGATCCGGAGCGTGGCCGTGGATCTGCTGCAGGCGACCGGGTTGAGCAGGAGCGAGGCCATGGAGGCGTTGCCGCCGCTCAGCCCTCCGGCCGGTTCAGCAGGCCCAGCAGCAGCGAGTGAACCGGCTCGTGATCGCGAGGATCGGCCAGGGCACACGACGCGCCCGTGATGGCGTACCACTCTTCCGCACCCTCGTAGCGGACCAGCGCACGCAGCTGACCGTCATCGGCCAGGTCCGTGCGCAGTTCCAGGTCTCCGGTGACGACGCCGACCTCGTCCGTCATCACGCCACCGGGACCGGCCACGAAAAGCGAGGAGAGTGAGTTCATCAGCAGCTGTTGAGCATTCCCGTCAGTGCGGTCTTCTCGGAACTCTGCAGGGTGAGTCCCCAGTTCTTCTTCGTCCGGACCCACATCTTCGCGTACGTGCAGTTGTAGGACGACAGCGGAGGCTTCCAGGAGGCCGGGTCCTGGTCGCCCTTGGCCTGGTTCACGTTGTCGGTCACCGCGATCAGCTGCGGGCCGGACAGGTCGTTCGCGAACGACTGGCGTCGGGACGTGGTCCAGGACGACGCGCCGGACCGCCAGGCTTCCGCCAGCGGCACGATGTGGTCGATGTCCACGTCGGAGGCCGCGGTCCAGGTGGCGCCGTCGTACGGGGAGAACCAGCGGCCCGACGTGGCCGCGCACGACGAGTCGGTCACCACGTTCGTGCCGTCGCGCTTCAGCACGACCTCACGGGTGTTGCACGTGCCCGACTGAGTGATCCAGTGGGGGAACTTGTCGCGCGAATAGCCCGTCATCGAGCCCTCGCTGGCGACGGTGAGGCTCGCCAGCTCGGATTTCGCAGTAGTGGTGCTGGGGATGTTCGGCGGTGTCGCGAGTGCAGGGGAAACAAAACCAATGGTGAGCGCCATTGTGGCAACAGAAACACCAATGATTCGGTTAACTTTTGACATCATCCCGACCTTCCTTGTTGGAAGTGATCGGGACCACCCTTAGTCACATTATGGAATTACGCAATGCCTTTGGGTGACACTCAAGTGAACGACAAGCACACGCCTAGACGCCTCGAACCAGCCTCAGGTCCTCGGTGTGCCGGTACCAGGTCCACTTGTCGATCGCGCGCGGGTGCTTGTGACCATCGAGAACGGCGGTCGTGGGCAGGCAGCCGAGCTGGAACGCGCGCGGCCGGCTCTCCCGGACCCGTGTGCCGATGAGGCGCTTGTTGACGATTCGGACGATGAGGCCCAAGCCGCCGTCGGGGTCGGGCGTGCACTCGATCCGCGACGCCTGGCCGCGCAGCACGTTGTCCGCGTCGCTGTAACCCACGCCACGAACCGGCGACAACACGCCGAGTCCCATCAGGACACCGCCGACGTCGTCACGGACGAACGGGACGGGATCTACGTCACCGTTCAGTGCGACGTCCAGCGCCCGGCCGGGGTCCGGCGAAAGGCCCCAAAGTGCGGCAACGGGCGAATCGCCCACGGGCACGTAACCGAGGGCGACGGAAGCGAGCTTCTCCTTGCGCAGCAACCGCAACGCGACCGCGGCCAGGTCCGCGTCAGTACCCACGACGATCAGCCGTTCGGCGTCCAGGTGTTGATCTACGTGGTCCTTGCCGGGGCGGGCTGGAACGACGTGGACGTCGTCACGTTGAGTGATCATTGGCAACTGCGTGTTTCCGCAGGCCAACACGATTCCGCGCACGGTCATCTCCTGGTCTACCCTCGCTTACCGGCATTCGCTTGAACCAGTCCAAGTGCTTGGAGTTTCACATGCCGGCCGTCGTGCTGATCGGTGCCCAGTGGGGCGATGAGGGCAAGGGCAAGGCCACCGACATCCTCGGTGAGCGTGTCCAGTGGATCGTCCGCTACCAGGGCGGCAACAACGCGGGTCACACCGTGGTCCTCCCGGACGGCCAGAAGTTCGCCCTGCACCTCATCCCGTCCGGCATCCTCACGCCCGGCGTGAAGAACGTGATCGGCAACGGTGTCGTGGTCGACCCCGGCGTGCTGCTCGAGGAGCTCGCGGGCCTGGAGGAGAAGGGCGTCGACACCAGCGGCCTGCTGATCTCGTCGGACGCGCACTTGATCATGCCGTACCACGTGGCCATCGACAAGGTGACCGAGCGGTACCTGGGCAAGGCGAAGATCGGCACGACCGGTCGCGGCATCGGCCCCGCCTACCAGGACAAGCTCGCCCGCGTCGGCGTGCGCGTGCAGGACCTGCTGGACGAGAAGATCCTCCGGCAGAAGGTCGAGGCGGCCCTGGACTTCAAGAACCAGGTGCTGGTCAAGGTCTACAACCGCAAGGCGCTCGACCCCGACCAGGTCGTCGACCAGGTCCTGGAGCGCGGTCAGCACTTCGTGCACCGCATCGCGGACACCCGCCTGCTGCTCAACCAGGCGCTGGACCGCGACGAGATCGTGGTGCTGGAGGGCTCGCAGGGCACCCTGCTCGACGTCGACCACGGCACCTACCCGTTCGTCACGTCGTCGAACCCGACCTCGGGTGGCGCGACGGTCGGCTCCGGCGTCGGCCCGACCCGCATCAGCACGGTGATCGGCATCCTGAAGGCGTACACGACCCGAGTGGGCTCCGGTCCGTTCCCGACCGAGCTCAACGACGACCAGGGCGAGTACCTCCGCAAGCAGGGCGGCGAGTTCGGTGTCACCACCGGACGCTCGCGCCGCACCGGCTGGTTCGACGCCGTGATCGCCCGCTACGCCTCGCGCGTCAACGGCATCACCGACTACTTCCTCACCAAGCTGGACGTGTTGTCCGGCCTGGAGAAGGTGCCGGTCTGCGTCGCGTACGAAGTGGACGGCCGCCGTGTCGACGAGATGCCGATGACGCAGACCGACGTGCACCACGCCGTCCCGGTCTACGAGGAGCTGCCGGGCTGGTTCGAGGACATCTCGCACTGCCGCACGTTCGACGAGCTGCCGGCCAACGCCAAGGCCTACGTCGAGTACCTGGAGAGCATCATCGGCGCCCGCGTGTCGGCGATCGGCGTCGGTCCTGGCCGCGACCAGACGATCGTCCGCCACGACGTCCTCGGCTGATCAAACTCACCGAAGGGCCGTGATCAGCTCCCCGAGCCGGTTGCGGCCCTTGATCAGTTCTCGGGCCATCGTGCCGTCGTCCTTCACCACGCCGTGGACGGCGTCCTTCACCACGCCGTGGACGGCGTCCGGTGGCGGTGCGAACGTCTCCCCGGCGAGCTGAGCCGGTGCCACGCACTTGGGTTCCACGCAACGAGTCCGGCTCGAGCGTGCGGTACGGCTCCGCAAACCCGGTCCAGCGCGCCACGAACACGTCGGCGTGCTGTTCACGGGCTCTCAACGCCGTGACGCCAGGAGGAACAGGTACGGCACGAGCACGAATGCCCGCCAGAGCGCGAGAGTCGCGTATGTCGTTGTGACATCTGACCGGACGTGCGTCAGTTCGTGCAGAACGATGGCGTCACTCGGCCGTTGGAAGAAAAACCACCCGCGACCGACTATCTCGAAGTCAGACGCTTTTTCACGATTTGGGCGTCGTTGACTCACGCTCTGGACTCGCCTGTACTTCGCGCCGTGGCCCTTTCACTCGTTCGGAAACCGACGCTACCGGTGCGGTGGATCAGCCCGGTCGCGCTGGTCCTGCTGTGGCAACTGGCCAGCTCAACGGGTGTTCTCTCGCCCGAGAAGCTGGCTTCTCCACTGACGGTGGCGGAGTCCGCCGCGGAGCTCATCGCGGACGGACAACTGGTCGACGCATTCCTCGTTTCACTGGGCCGCGTTTTCTTCGGATTTCTCATCGGCGGCCTGGTCGGCGTCGCTCTCGGGCTCATTTCGGGCCTTTCCCGGTGGGGCGAGACATTGTTGGACCCGCCCGTCCAGATGTTGCGCACGCTGCCGCACCTCGGCCTGATCCCGCTGTTCATCCTGTGGTTCGGCATCGGCGAGGAACCCAAGCTGGCGCTGGTCGCGGCCGGTGTCGCGTTCCCGCTCTACCTCAACCTGCACGCGGGCATCCGGCAGACCGACCCCGGTCTGGTCGAGGCCGCTCGTGCGCTGGGCTACAGCCGGTTCGAACGCGTCGCGCACGTCGTGCTGCCGTCCGCCGTGCCACAAACCCTGGTGGGACTGCGGATCGCGCTCGGCACCGCGTGGTTGTCGCTGATCGTCGGCGAGCAGATCAACGCCGACTCCGGGCTCGGCCACCTGATCAACAACGCCCGTGAGTTCCTCCGCACCGATGTCGTGGTCGTCGGCCTCGTGGTCTACGCGCTGCTCGGCCTCACCACGGACGCGCTGGTGCGCCTTCTCGAAAGGAGAGTGCTGCGATGGCGAGCCCGGTGAGCGTGCGCGGACTGCGCAAGGCTTTCGGCGCACGGACGGTCCTGGACGACATCGACCTGGAGATCGCGCCGGGTGAGTTCGTGGCCCTGCTCGGTCGCAGCGGCTGCGGGAAGTCGACGTTGCTGCGCATCCTCGCGGGCCTGGACCGGGAGATCACCGGCGAGGCGCGGGTCTCCGGGACGGTGTCGATCGCGTTCCAGCAGCCGCGTCTGCTGCCGTGGCGCAAGGTCTGGCGGAACATCTCGTTGGGCCTGCAGAAGCCCGACGGGCGCGCGATCGCCTTGAAGGCGCTCGAAGAAGTGCGGTTGCCCGATCACGCCGACGCGTGGCCCCTGACGTTGTCCGGTGGTGAGGCACAACGGGTTTCGCTCGCACGGGCGTTGGTGCGCGAGCCAGACGTGCTGCTGCTGGACGAACCGTTCGGCGCGTTGGACGCGTTGACCCGGCTCGCCATGCACCACCTGGTGGAAGACCTGTGGGTCAGGCACCGGCCCGCTGTGCTGCTCGTGACGCACGACGTCGACGAGGCGTTGCTGCTGGCCGACCGGATCCTCGTGCTGGACGAGGGCCGGATCGTCGCCACCCACCACGTCGACCTGCCCCGCCCGCGTCGCCGGGCTTCCGTTGTGGAGCAACGCACCCGCGTGCTCGCCGATCTGGGAGTGGATGTTGAAACAGCTGCCTAAGAGGAGCCTGCTCGGTCTGCTCGCCGCGATTTTGTTCACGACCGGGTGCGCGGCGACGGCACAGGACACCCCGGCCGGCGAGGTCGTGCTGAAGGTCGGCGACCAGAAGGGCGGCGCGAAGGCACTGCTCACCGCGGCCGGTCTGCTGAACGACTTCCCGTACAAGCTCGAATGGTCGACGTTCACCTCCGGCCCGCCTCTGCTGGAGGCGGCTTCCGCGGGAGCGATCGACCTCGGAGGTGTCGGCAACACACCGCCGATCTTCGCCGCCGCCGCGAACGCCAAGATCGCCGCCGTTGGTGCGTCGAAGGGCGAGGTCGAGGCAGACGCGATCCTCGTGCCGGAGAACTCGCCTCTTCGCAGTGTCAACGACTTGAAGGGCAAGAACATCGCGGTCGCCAAGGGCAGCTCGGCGCACGGCCAGGTGCTGCTGACGTTGCGCGCCAACGGCTTGACGACCAAGGACGTCACGTTGAACTACCTGCAGCCGTCGGATGCGTACGGCGCGTTCACGCAGGGCAAGGTCGATGCTTGGGCGGTCTGGGATCCGTACACCGCGCAGGCGCAGCAGGAGGCGAAGGCCCGCGTGCTCACCACCGGTGAGGGCAGGTCGAACGGGTACGGCTTCCAGGTCGCGGGCCGCAAGGCGTTGGACGACAAGGGGAAGAACCCGGCGATCAAGGAATACCTGATCCGCTACTACAAGGCGCAGAAGTGGGCCGACACGCACCGCGAGGAGTGGGCGAAGGCGTGGGCGGCGGAGACGGGCCTCAAGTACGAGGTCGCTCTGGCCGCGGTCAACCGCAACGGCGACCTGCCGGTGAAGCTCGACGACACCCTGATCAAGTCCGAGCAGGAGCTCGCGGACGCGTTCACCGAGGACAAGACGTTGCCGGGCAAGGTCGACTTCGCGAAGTTCGTCGACACGAGGTTCCAGGGAGATCTCGCATGAGCGTCACACTGCACTGGTTCCTGCCGACGTCCGGCGACGGCCGCACGGTCGTGGAGCACTTCCACGCCAACCGCGCGGCGGCGGCCGGGGCTCGTCGCGAGCCGGACATCGACTACCTGGCGCAGATCGCGCGCACGGCCGAGCAGGTCGGGTTCACCGGTGTGCTCACGCCGACCGGTACGTGGTGCGAGGACGCGTGGCTGACCACGGCCGCGTTGATCGCGCAGACCTCGAAGCTGAAGTTCCTGGTGGCGTTCCGGCCGGGGGTGCTGTCGCCGACGCTGGCCGCGCAGATGGCCTCGACGTACCAGCGGATCTCGCGCGGGCGGTTGCTGCTGAACGTCGTCACCGGCGGTGATTCCGTTGAGCAGCAACGGTTCGGTGACTGGCTCGACCACGACCAGCGCTACTCCCGCACGGACGAGTTCCTGCAGATCGTGCGCGGGATCTGGACCGGCGAGCCGTATTCGTTCGAGGGCGAGCACTACCAGGTCCAGGACGCGACTTTGCTGGCTGCGCCGAATCCGACCCCGCCGATCTACTTCGGTGGCTCGTCGGACGCCGCACTGCCGGTGGCCGCTCGAACCGCTGACGTGTACCTGACCTGGGGCGAACCGCCGGAGGACGTGGCAGCGAAGATCGCGCGGGTCCGGGCGTTGACGGACCGACCAATCCGGTTCGGCATCCGGCTGCACACGATCAGCCGGGACACCTCAGCTGAGGCGTGGGCGGCAGCAGCGAAGTTGCTCGACGCGCTCGACCCAGCGGCGGTGGCCAAGGCGCAGGAGCAGCTGCGGACGTCGGAATCCGTTGGCCAGCAACGGATGCTGGCGCTGCACGGCGGTGACCTCAGCCGTGGCGTGCGAGGCCTGGAGATCTACCCGAACCTGTGGGCGGGCGTCGGGCTCGTGCGTGGCGGTGCGGGAACGGCGCTGGTGGGTTCGCACTCGGAGGTCGCCGACCTGATCGAGGAGTACCACTCCGTCGGGATCAGCGAGTTCATCCTCTCCGGCTACCCGCACCTCGAAGAGGCCTACTGGTTCGGCGAAGGCGTGCGGCCCCAGCTCGAACAACGCGGGTTGCTCGACGGGGACCGCACGCTCGCATCGGCTATCGCTTGACCTTGGCTTCGATGGCCGTGTCGGGGTTGTCCGCGAACACGCCGTCGATGCCGGTCTTGAAGAACACGTCGTACTCCTCGAAGGCCCGGCCGTACGCGGCCGGGTCGACCGAGGACCGGAAGTCGGCCGGCAGGAACGAGTTCTCGTTGCGGAACGTCCACGAGTGCACGATCAGACCGACCTTGTGCGCGTCCTTGACCACGGTCGTCGGCTGCTTGAGGAAGCCGGCGGCGTCCCGCGGGATGATCAGGTCCTTGGTGAGACCCACGCCGTCCGCGTAGCTGCGGATCTCGCGCAGACCAGCCGGGGTGACCAGGTCGGCGTAGGTGCGCTTGTCGCCGCCCACGATGAAGTCGTACGGCGCGCCGGAACCGTTGACCAGCTGGACCAGCGGCACGCGCAGCGACCTGTTGAGCTCCTTGAGGTTGGAGACCTCGAACGACTGCACGTAGACCTTGGCGCTGCGGCGGTTGAGACCGTTGCGGTTCAGCACGTCGACGAGCTTCGGCTCCAGCGCGAGACCGATCGACTTGAAGTACGTCGGGTGCTTGGTCTCCGGGTAGATGCCGATCTCGCGGTCGAGCTCACGGGACAGGCGCTTGGTGAGGTCGATGACCTCCTGCAGTGTCGGCACCTCGAAGCGGCCGTCGTAGAGCGTGTTTCGCGGGCGGATCGCGGGGATGCGTTCCTTGGCGCGCAACGTCTTCAGCTCGGCGAGCGTGAAGTCCTCGGTGAACCAGCCGGTGATCGGGGTGCCGTCGATGACCTTGGTCTTCTTGCGGTCGAGGAACTGCGTCTTGGTCGAAACGTCGGTCGTGCCGCCGATCTCGTTCTCGTGCCGCGCGACCAGCTTGCCGTCCTTGGTCGAGACCAGGTCCGGCTCGATGTAGTCCGCACCCGTGCGAGCCGCGAGCTCGTAGGCCGCGAGGGTGTGCTCGGGCCGGTACGCCGACGCACCCCGGTGCCCGATGACGATCGGGCCCTTGTCGTCGTGTGCCGAAGCGGAGGGCAGGGACGCCACCACCGCACCCGCGAAGACGAGGACTACGGCGGCTAGACCTCTCCGATACATCGTTCGACCTCCCGTTTGTGTTGAGAGCGCACCCAAGCATCGCAACACGAAAAGCAGGTGAACGGTTACTCACGAGGCAGTGTCTATTCACGTGACAGGGCGGCTTCCTCCAAGTCCAGCTCGCGCAGCACGCGGAAGAGCACCTCGTCGTCGATCTCCCCGTTGTCTCGCGCCTTGATGAACTCGTCCCGTTCGGCCTTGAGCATCGCCGTGCGCAGCCTCCGGTACGCGGCTGCGGGGCTCTCCTCCTCCTGCCGCCCGAGCCGTTCCCAGGCGGCGTTGCCCCGATGCTCGGCGAGCGATCGCAGCTGGTCGCGGACGTGCTCGGGCACGTTGTCGATCTCCTCGTCCAGCCGCGTCACGGCCGCCTGCGCGGCGCGGTGCTGCACCTGGGCCTCGGCCAGTGCGTCCTTGCGGGCGTCGTCGCCCTCGAAGCCGATCTTGTTGATCAGCCACGGCAACGTCGTGCCCTGCAACAACAACGTGGCGACCGTCACGACGAAGGCGCAGAACAGGATGATGTCGCGTCCCGGGACGTTCTCCGGGACCGCCGCAGCGGCGGCCAGTGTGACCACGCCGCGCATGCCCGCCCACGAGATCACCGTGACCTGGCCGAGGTGCGGAGGCCGGTCCTCGCGTTTCTTGAGCTTCGGGAAGAGGATCCTCGGCAGGTAGGTGGCCGGGTACATCCAGACGAACCGCGCCAGGATCGTGGCGAGCAGCACTGCGGCCGCGCCCAGCAGCAGACCCGTGTCGAGGTCGACGTTCCTGACGATGGTCGACACCTGCAGGCCGATGAGGGCGAAGACGAACGACTCCAGCAGCACGTCCGCACTGCGCCACACCGCGGCGTCCTGCAGCCGGGTCGAGTAGGTGCCGCGCGGCGCGTTGTGGCCGATGTACAGGCCCGCGACGACCACCGCGAGCACACCGGAGACGTGCGCCGCCTCCTCGGCGAGCAGATAGGCACCGAACGGCACGAGCAGACCCAGCGCGCTCTCCAGCACGCCCTCGCAGAGCCGTTTGCGCAGGAAGCGGACCACCACGCCGACGACGAGACCGACCGCGATGCCGCCGACCGTGATCAGCAGGAACATCCCGACGCTGGTGACGGGGTGCATGGCCGTGCCCGCCGCGGCCGCCACCGCGACCTTGAACGCGGTCAGCGCCGTGGCGTCGTTGATCAGGCTCTCGCCGACCAGCAGCGTCATCGCACGGCGTTGCAGCCCGAGCTTGCGCCCGATCGCGACGGCGGCAACGGCGTCCGGCGGGGCGACCACCGCGCCCAGGACCAGCGCGGCGGCGAACGGCAGGTCGGGGAAGACCAGCCTGGCCGTGATGCCGACGACGAACGTCGTGAACAGCACCAACCCGACCGCGAGCAGGCCGATCGGGCGCAGGTTCGCGCGGATGTTGAGGTACGAGCTGTCCAGCGCGGCGCTGTAGAGCAGCGGCGGCAGCACCAGGACCAGGATCAGGTGCGGGTCGAGCTCGAACTCCGGCACACCTGGGATGAACGAGACCACGAGCCCGACGGCGACCAGCACCAGCGGCGCCGACCAGTTCAGGCGGCGCGCGATGGCGGTGACGACCAGCGCTCCGAGCAACAGCAGCAGTAGTTCAGGCCCGACCATGCCGCTCATTCTGCGTAATGATGGGAGCCATGACCTGTTCGCACGTGGGAGCGCTGCCCGCAGCGGTGGCGCCGGAGTCGACCGAGGGCTGCGTCGACTGTCTCGCTCTGGGTGAGCACAACTGGGCTCACCTGCGGATGTGCCTGTCCTGTGGGCACGTGGCGTGCTGCGACTCGAGTCCCGGCAAGCACGCGACCAAGCACTTCGGTGCGTCCCAGCATCCGGTCATGAGGTCCTTCGAACCGGGCGAGGACTGGCGCTGGTGCTATGTGGACAGTGCCATCGTGTGAGCAGCGCTTCTTTGCAATCCCTTTGGATTGATCGTCTGCCCTTGTGACAGCGGCCACAGTACGGTTCGACCGTGGCCAACCCGGACCTCGCCCGCATCGTCGCGGAGCACGACGAGGAGATGCCGTCGCGCTCGCTCTCACCCAGGTGGGAGCGGGCCCTTTGGATCGCCGGCCTGCTGATCGCACTGCTGGTGCTCAAACAGGTGTTCTTCCCGTTCGCCAAGGGAAGCCAGTACTACCTGATCATCTTCCTGGCGGTGACGCTGCCGCTGGTGTTCCTGTCCTACGGCAAGGGGCACCAGCCGCCCTGGTGGGACTGGGTGCTGGCTGGTGCCGCGTTCGTCGTCGGCGCGTACCCGCTGTTCGGGGGCTTCGACGAGTTCCTGAACCGGCAGGGGCAGCTGACGTCGTTGGACGTCACCGCCGGCGCGATCCTGCTCGTGCTGATCCTGGAGGCCTGCCGACGCACGACCGGGTGGGTGCTTCCGGTGGTGTGCCTGGGGTTCATCGCCTACGCGTACTACGGCGGGTTCCTGCCGCCGGCGTGGTCGATCGCGCACTCCGGCGTCGACTTCTCGCAGATCATCAACGGGTTCTTCAACGACGCCAGCGGGTTCTACGGGACGCCGCTGGACGTCGCCGCCACCTACATCGTGCTGTTCACGATCTACGGCGCGGTGCTGAACGCTTCTGGCGCCGGGAAGTTCTTCGTCGACGTCAGCTTCGCCGCCTTCCGGAAGTCGCGGACGGCGCCCGGGCGTACCGCGGCGACGGCTGGGTTCCTGCTGGGCACGGTGTCCGGCTCCGGTACCGCGACGACCGTGTCGTTGGGCGCGGTGACGTGGCCGATGCTGCAGAAAGCCGGTTATCCCAAGGAGAACGCGGGCGGGCTGCTCGCGGCGTCCGGCATCGGGGCGATCCTGTCGCCGCCGACGCTCGGCGCGGCGGCGTTCATCATCGCGGAGTACCTGCAGGTGTCGTACCTGTCGGTGCTGATCTGGGCGATCATCCCGACGTTGCTCTACTACCTGGGCATCGCGCTGGCGGTCGAGGCCGACGCGCGGCGGTTCGGGGCGCGGCCGGTCGACGTGGACGCACCGCGGTTCTGGGACGTGCTGAAGCTCGGCTGGTACCACTTCCTGTCGCTCGGGATCATCATCGTCTTCCTGGCTTTGGACATCCCGGTCTACAAGGCCGTCGTGTACGCGACCGGTGTCGCGGCGCTGTTCGCGTTGATCAACCACCGGCGTGACTGGTTCCGGCTGATCGCCGACTCGCTGTCTGTTGGCGTGCGCTCGGCGTTCCCGGTGATCGCGGTGTGCGCGGCGGCCGGCGTGATCACGTCGACGATCACCAAGACCGGGCTGGGGCAAGCGCTTGCGGGGTCTCTCGTGGACCTGGCTTCGCTGCTGACCTCGTCGCCGACGGTGATCCTGATGTTGACGGCGGTGTTCGCGGCCGTCGCGGTGTCGGTGCTCGGGCTGGCCGTGCCGGTGACCGCGTCGTTCATCATCTCGTGGGTCGTGATCGGGCCGGCGTTGATCACGCTGGGCGTCGAGCCGGCCGAGACCGCGATGTTCATCTTCTACTACGCGGTGTTGTCCGAGGTCACGCCGCCGACGGCGCTGGCTGCGGTCGCCGCGGCCGCGCTGACCGGCGGCGATGTCATGAAGACGATGTGGCAGACGTGGAAGTACACGCTGCCGGCGTTCCTCGTGCCGCTGGCGTTCGTGCTGACCGACAACGGCGCCGGCCTGCTGCTGCGCGGGCCGTTGCTGGATTCGGTGTGGACGTTCGGTGCGTCCGCGCTGGGGGTAGCCGCTCTTGCGGTGCTGACCGGCGGGTGGCTGTTCGGTCCCGCGCGCTGGCCGGAACGCGTGCTGTGCGTGCCGGCCGCGTTGTTCCTGCTCTATCTGCAGCCGTTGACGATCGCCATCGGGGCCGGGTTCCTCGTGGTGGCCGTGGCGGTCCACCTGGTTACTCGTAGGAGGGTTCCTGATGCTGCGTAAGTACGCGATCGGTGCGATCGCATTGGCTCTCGTGGTTTCCGGGTGTGGTGGCAAGCGCACGCCCACGACGCCGGACGCCGGCGGCTCTCAGACGTCCTGTGAGGCGTCCGACGGCCGGATCACGATCGCGACCGGCAACTCCGGTGGCGTGTACTTCGTGGTCGGCGGCGGGTTGGCGAAGCTGATCTCCGACAACTCGAAGCTGAAGGCGTCCTCTGCCGAGACCGGTGCGTCCGTGCAGAACATCCAGCAGCTCGTCTCCGGCACGTACGACATCGCGTTCTCGCTCGCCGACACGGCAGCCGACGCGGTGAACGGCACCGGGGCGTTCAACGGCAAGAAGGAGAAGATCGCGGCGCTGTCGCGGATCTACCCGAACTACACGCAGGTGCTCGTCCGGGCGGACTCCGGGATCAACTCGATCGCGGACATGAAGGGCAAGCGGATCTCGACGGGCTCGCCGAAGTCCGGCACCGAGGTGATCGCGGGCCGCCTGCTGAAGTCGGCGGGTCTCAACATCGACTCCGACGTTCAGGCTCAGCGTCTGGACCTGACCAAGACCGCGGACGGGATGAAGGACGGCAGCATCGACGGGCTGATCTGGTCCGGTGGTCTGCCGACGCCGCAGATCACGGACATCACGACGTCGCTCAAGGACCGGGTGAAGTTCGTCGACATCACCCCGTTGCTGCCGGAGATGAAGAAGATCAGCCCGGTCTACGACACCGCGTCGATCCCGGCGGCGACCTACGGGACCTCGGACGTTCCGACGATCGTGGTGCCGAACCTGCTGCTCGTCCGAGAGGACTTCGCGGCCAACAACGCGTGCGCGGTGACCAAGCTGATCTTCGACAAGAAGGCTGACCTGGAGAAGGTGCACCCGGCCGTGAAGGACATCGACAAGGCCAAGGCTTCGGCCTCCGACCCGGTCCCGCTGCACCCTGGGGCGAAGCAGGCGCTCGGCTGAACTACGCTGGGGCATCGTGCGCGTCCTGGTCATCGGGTCTGGAGCCCGTGAGCATGCCCTTGTCCTCGCGTTGTCGCGCGACCCGCAGCTGACTGCTTTGGCGTGCGCGCCTGGCAACGCCGGCATCGCGGGACACTCCGAGATCTACGGCGTGGACGTCGCAGATGCTTCGGCGGTCGCCACCCTCGCGAAGGAGTGGAAGGCCGACCTCGTTGTCATCGGCCCCGAACAACCCCTGGTCGTCGGGGCCGCTGACGCGGTTCGTTCGTTGGGGATCCCGTGCTTCGGGCCGTCGAAGGCGGCGGCCCGGATCGAGGGGTCCAAGGCGTTCGCGAAGGACGTCATGAACGCCGCGGGGGTGCCGACCGCGCACAGCGAGGTCGTGGACAACCCGGCCCGCCTGGACGCCGCGCTGGGCCGCTTCGGGCCGACGTGGGTCGTGAAGGACGACGGTCTGGCCGCGGGCAAGGGCGTCGTGGTGACGTCCGACCTGGCCGCTGCCCGTGCGCACGCGATGACGTTGCTCGACGGTGGTCACCCGGTGCTGCTGGAGTCCTTCCTGGACGGTCCTGAGGTGTCGCTGTTCTGCGTCACCGACGGTGTGTCCGTCGTGCCGCTGATCCCGGCCCAGGACTTCAAGCGTGTGGGTGACGGGGACCACGGTCCGAACACCGGTGGCATGGGTGCTTACGCGCCGCTGCCGTGGGCGCCTTCCGGGCTGGTTGATGAGATTGTTTCGCGTTGTGTGCAGCCGGTTGTCGACGAGCTGCGCGCGCGGGAGACGCCGTTCGTCGGTCTGCTGTACGCGGGTCTGGCTCTGACGTCCAACGGCGTGCAGGTGATCGAGTTCAACTGCCGCTTCGGTGACCCGGAGACCCAGTCGGTCCTGGCCCTGCTGAAGTCGCCGATCTCGTCTCTGTTCCTGGCCGCGGCTCAGGGCACGCTTGCGGATCTTCCTGCTCTGGAGTGGGAGAACGGCTACGCCGTCACGGTCGTCGTGGCTGCCGAGGGCTACCCCGGCCGCCCGCGCACGGGTGACGTGATCACCGGCTCCGAGGCCGACGGCGTGCTGCACGCAGGCACTCGTCGCCGCGAGGACGGCGCCGTGGTCTCCGCGGGCGGCCGCGTGCTGTCCGTCGTGGGCACCGGCAAGTCGCTGTCGAAGGCCCGTGACCGCGCTTACAAGCGCATCGCGGACATCCACCTCACCGGCTCGCACCACCGTTCGGACATCGCCTCGAAGGCAGTCGACGGCCAGATCACGGTGCCGTGAGCCTGCTCGGCTGCCTGCTGGGCGGCGCCGTGGGAGACGGCCTGGGTGCGCCGATCGAGTTCTCGTCGATCGACACGATCCGGCGTCTTTACGGTGAGGCGGGCGTCGTCGACCTGCCGTCGTTGGAGATCACCGACGACACCCAGATGGTGCTGTTCACTTTGGAGGGTCTGCTGCTCGCGCGGCAGCACTCCGTTGATCCGCTGCTCTCGGTTCGTGCGGCTTACGGCCGTTGGCTGCACACCCAGGGCGGGCCTCCGGTCGCCGACGACGGCTGGCTGATGGCGGACCAGCGCCTGCACTCCCGGCGCGCGCCGGGCCACACGTGCATCACCGCCTTGAAGCACAACGAAAAGAACGACTCCAAGGGCTGCGGCGGCGTCATGCGCGCCGCCCCCGTCGCCGTGTGGTCCCGCGACATGCGCGAGGTCTTCACGTTGGCGGCAGGAACAGCGCGCATGACGCACCACCACCCCAGCGGCTACCTGTCCGCAGGCGCTCTGGCCGTGATCGTCGCCGCTCTGTTCGGCGGCCACGACCTGGTTTCGGCCGTGTCTGTAGCCCGCTCCGAACTGGTGCGCTGGGAAGGGCACGAGGAACAAACCTCGTTGCTGGACAAGGTGATGGGCCTCGGCCCACTGACCCCGGAAGAAATCGAGTCCGAACTGGGCGGCGGCTGGGTGGGCGAAGAAGCCCTGGCCATCGGCCTGCACGCGGCCCTGGTGGGCGCAGATTTCCCTGCTGCTCTACGCCTGGCGGTCAACCACTCAGGCGACTCGGACTCGACCGGCTCGATCTGCGGCAACATCCTGGGCGCCCGCGACGGCGTTGCCGTGATCCCTCAGTCGTGGCTTTCCGTGCTCGAACTGCGAGACGTGATCGAACGCCTGGCCCTCAGCTGGTGACGGGAATCCACAACTCCGCTTTCGCCGTGTCACCCTCGATCTGCGTGTGCAACATCGACGGCCCCTCAACGCTCTCGTAGCTGTTGGACGGGAACCACTGCGTGTACACGTCCCGCCACATGTGCTGAATCGTCTCGGGATACGGCCCTTCGGCCTTGAACACCGCCCACGTGTGCTCCGGCACGTCGAGCGTCTCCATGTCGCTCGGGGCTTCTTCGTTGGTCACCACCCCGTGGAAGTAGTCGAGGTGATCTCCTTCCTCGACGCCCTCCTGGTTGAACGTGAGCGCGACGAGCCCTCCCGGCTCCCCGTCGCTCAGCTCCTTCATCCGCTCCAACGTCGGCATACCGATGCCCCTGATGAACTCGACGATCGCGGGGTTCATCCCCAGGTGCACCAACGGCACCCGCGTCCCCCGCCCAACAACCTGGAACGCCTTCTTCTCAACGATCCGGTACTCCATGCTCGAACTCCCCTCGACAATCAGCTTGAACGTCAGAATCTGCTGTGACTGCAACGACCTTCTCTCGGTCCGCGCCTCCTGCGGCCCGACCCCGTGCATGGCCCTGAACGCCCGGGCAAAGGCCTCGTTGGACCCATAACCCCACCTGATCGCAATGTCGAGCAGCGAGTCGTGTCCACTGAGGACCTCACTCGCGGCCTTGGTGAGTCGCCTCCGCCGGACGTACTCGCTCAACGGAATCCCCGCGAGCGCACTGAACAACCTCCGCAGGTGGTACTCACTCGTCCCCGCGATCCGGGCGAGGTGTCGCACGTCCACCTCGCCGTCGAGGTTGTCCTCGATGTGGGCCATGGCTTGGTTCAGTCGTTCCAGCACGCGTCCAACGCTATGGGCTCAGCCGGGGAAGCACCCGACTTCCTGTGCCCTATCCGATCGCCTTGCGCACCTCGTCGACCATCCGCTTGGCGATCGGCGCGAACTGCCGCACGTACTGCTTGGGGTCGTCCGGCGCCCAGTCTCCGTACCCCGTGAGCCGCACCTGAGTGCGTCCAGCCACGAACGAGATCGTGGGCGAGTCACCGACCAGGTAGCTGCAGGTCGCGAAGTCCCCGATGTTCTCGTCGCTGAGCACCGCCTCACCCGTGATGCCGCGCGCTGGTGAGTTCGGGTTGCAGTCCTGTGCGTTCTTCACCGCCATCTCGGCATCCCGGTACGTCCGCAACTCGACCTTCAGCGCCTTGCCATCGCTCCGGTCGCGGGCGGTGAACCACTCGGGCGACAGCCGCCGGCAGTCTTGCTGATTCGAGTAGTAGTACCGCGTCTCGTTGTTCTCGTGGACGAACTTCTCCATGCCTTCCGGTGCGTGGAAGTCGGCCTCGACGAGGCCGGAGTCCTTGCTCTGGGTGAGCTCCTGGAAGAGTTCGGCGCTCAAGATGTCACAAGCATTCGGCACACTCTCGTACCTGCCCGTGTGCACGTGCGTGGTCCGCCCTTGCGGTCCCTTGACGAAGTTCTCCGCCACCCGCCGCGCAAGACTCTCGAACGTCGCCCGGTAGTCGGTGATCTCCTTGTTGTCAGCCATCGTGCGGGCACCCAGATGCGCCTGCACTTTGCTGTCAGCGGAGATGATGCGCGCGTTGAAGCTGTCGGGTTTCGTGTCGGGTTTGATGAAGACCTTGATGCCGTCGACGGCCAGCGACGTCTCGTCCTTGTCTGGACCGTTCACCTGATACAGGCGGTTGAACGGCGTCTGATCAATGGAGAGCGTGATCCGTGTGATCTCTTTCCCGTTCATGGGCTCGTACAAGCACGACGAGATGGCCTGGATCTCGTCCTTGATGGTCGCGTCGGCGGCAGGCACCGACCGCGGCACATAGCTCTGGCTGTGCCAGCCGTGCGCTGCGGCCTTGAACCCGACCTCTTCGATCAGCGTCGCGGGCATCATGGTGCAGGCGTCGTAGAGCGTCACGTCCCCGTACTTGACCGCCTCCGCCTCGGTCTTCTGCACGACCACCTCGGTGTCAGCAGGTTCAGGCACGGTCGGGGACGCCTGCTTCTCGTCGTTCCCCTTCAGCAAGACCGCTGCTGTGACCCCGCCCCCGACGAGGACCACCGCAGCCAAGATCGCGGTAATGATCAACCCCGTGCGTTTCTTCTTCGCGGGTGGAAGCGGTTGCTGCGGGTGCTGAAAGGGATAAGGCTGCTGATACGGGTGTTGCGGTGGGTATGGCTGCTGTGGTCCGTGCACGAGGTACCCCCAGGTGGTCGTGTGCGTTCCTCCCCAAGTCGCGGAAGCTACCGGAATCACAACGGCGCGCCATCGGAAACGGAACTGAGAGTGACGTGGAACCAACGAGGGGTGGTCTTCGTCCAACCACAGGTACGTCTTACGCAGGCGTTGGTAGCCTGCGAAGCGGGACCGAACCGTTACCAACCGTACGGGGGTAGGACGTCGTGACACAGGAGAACGCGGGGGCGGATGCCGTTCTCGGTGCCGCTGCGGGACTGGCTGGTGGCGCGATCGGGGCCGCAGTAGGCCTGCTTGGGAAGGCGACGGCGTTCCTGGACAGCATGTCGGGTCCGTCGACGCAGAAGTTCGAGGTGAACAAGGACAACATCCTGAAGGCCGGCGGGATCATCGGGGACTGCGCGGAGAGGCTGGAGAGGAAGCTCGGCCGTGTCTCGACCGAGTTGTTGATCCCTTCGAGCGGGGATGCTGATGGTGTGGTCGGTGCTGACATCGCAGCCGCGTGGAACAGCCGACTGATGGGTGGTTCGGACACCTATGCCGGGCGTGTCGAGGGCTATGTCAAGGCCCTCAGGAACTTGTCGGAGCAGTTGAGGGAAGCCGCCACGCAGTACGGTTTCACCGAGGAAGAAATCACCACGACGTTCGGACCTGCGAAGTGACCAAGAAGTATGTTCCAGTCGTTGCAGCATTGCTGTTGGTGATGGTTTCGGCCTGCACGAGTGGTGGGGAGATTGGCAAGGCCAACCCCGACTCGTCCGCCACCTCGACTCCGCAATCTGCGGACAAGCTGCCCAAGCGGCCTGCTGAGCTCAAGGTGAACAACGTCGATCCCTGCAAGCTGCTCAGTGCGGCACAGATGGATCAGATCAAGATCGCCGAAGCTGATCCGGAGCAGTCGACGGTGATCGATGGCACTGCGATGCCGGGCTGTTTCTACAGCAACAACCTCACCTACTCGTACATCGCAGTCGTGGCCACCAACAAGGGTGTCGACTACTGGCTGCGCAGCGGCGGAAATGTGACCGCTGAGGTTGTGAACGTGGCCGGATATGGCGCTGCTCAGGTCAAGCTCATTGGCGTGGATAACGCGAACTGCGCGGTCGCCGTCGACGTTGCGGAAGGCCAGCAGCTCTTCATGAACTACAAGCCGGACAGCGAGAACAAAGAGACTCAGCAGCAATTGTGCGACAAGGCGAAGAAAGCTGCCGGCCTCGCGCTCGAGACGCTCAAGACGCTGAAGTGAGGGGGAGGGCATGTCTGGATATCGCGAGCTGAACGACTGGAACTTTCCCGGCTGGTCGAACGATCAGTTGGCCGCCGAGGTGCAGCGGCTCAGCAACGGCGACCTCGCACGGAAGTTCTCCGTTGCTTCGGAGGCGTTGCGAACGCTGGCAGACAGCCTCTACTCGGTCGACGAGGAGCTGCGGGTCCAGCTGAGGACCCTCGGCATCGAGTGGCAGGGTGCGGCCGGCGAAAAGGCCCAGGAAAAGACCAGCGTCGCGGCCGAGGGCGTGAACGACGCGGGTGAGTCGTCCCAGCAGAGCTCGGACGCGATGGCGCGTCAGCAGGAGAGCTCCAGCTCCGTGCGTCACAGCACGCCTCACGAGCAGGATCTGCGCGGCGCCACCGAGAAGAACCTCCTCGACAAGGGCGCGGGTCTCATCGGCATCGAGACCGATCACGCAGCCGAGGTCGAGGCCACGAACAAAGCTCGTCAGCAGGCGATTGACGCCCTGAACGGCTACAAGAACAGCAGTCAGAGCGCGCTGGACGGCTTCCGCGCTCCCAACCAGGCTCCCGACATTGTGGTCTCCAGTGCCGCCGTGTCCACGCCCGTTGGCCCCACGGTCGGCCTGCCCAACGCGGGCCCGCCCGGCGTCCACGGCGGTCCGGGTTACACCGGCTCCCTCGGCCCCGGAACACCAGGTATCCCGGTCGGCCCGACCCCCAACCTCCCAGGCGGCAGCACGGGCGTGATCCCCGGCACGCCGACGCCAGGCCCGATCGCGGCCGGCCCAGGCCTGCCCAAGCCGATCATCGCTCCGTCCATCGGCGTGGCCGCTGCAGCGGCAGCCGCGACCGGTATGGCTGGCGCAACGGGTGCCGCCCGCGGTGCTCAGGTCGTCGGTGGTGGGCGCGGGCCGAGCCAAGCGCCGAAGACCCCCATCGCTCCCACCGGCCCGAAGGGTGCGCCGGCCACGATCGGCGGCGAGAAGGCCGGTGCGGGTGGCGGCAAGTCGGGGCCCGGAAGCATGCCGGGTGGACCTGGCGCGACCGGTGCAGCGGGCAAGGGCGCGATGACGCCTGGCGGCGCGAGTGGTGTTGGGCCCGCTGAGGCGAACCGGCCTGGTGCGGCGGGCGGTAAGGGTGCCGCCGGTGGCAAGGGGGCTGGGTCGTTCATGTCGCCTGCGGCCGGTGCGGCCAAGGGTGAGGGCGAGGAGGACGGCGAGCACGTGCGCAAGTACGGGGTCGACTCCGACGAGATGTTCGGTGATGATCGCATGGTGGTGCAGTCCGTCATCGGCGAAGACCCGAAGGACAAGTAGATCCCTTGAGTTCACCAGGTTCTGTGGTTTTGTCCACAGTGGAGTTCGCCGTGGTCTGGGAGGCGCAACGCCTCCCGGCCGCGCACGTCGCGTTGGACACGCGGATTCCGTCGATCACCCACACCGAGAAGGCCGAGGTGGTCAAGCGGGCCTGGGAGTCGCTGGAGGCGCGCGGCCTGGCCGAGAACGGCCGGGTCGTGCCCGAGCTCGCGGACGGGTTTGCTTTGCTGGCCAACCATCAGGTCTCGATCGACCTGTGGATCTGGGCCGATCGGCAGATCAGCGGGCTTGCGGCGGCTATCGGGGACGAGGCGATCCTGGCGGTGCAGGATCGCGATGAGATGTGGTTGATCGAGGCGCGTGGGACCGCTCTCGCCGAGGCCGCTGTCTCGGTGGCCGGGGAGATGCCGGCCGGGTTCGGGCGGTCGATCAGCTTGCCTTACGACGAGCTCGTCAAGGCTGCCAAGGACGTCGGGCAGGACGCGCAGCGGTTGATCACCATGCTGGAGCGGCAAGGGATGCGGCTCGGCGACGCGCAGGAGCTGGCCGGGATGTTGGACGGGACGTCCACGCGCGGGCAGTTCGGCGTGCAGCGCAACGGGCAGCGCGCCAAGCGGGTGGTCTCCTTCCACGACACGCACAACGGGCGATATCTGCGGCAGCTCAAGCCGAGCAGTGACGGGCGGCAGTGGTGCACGATCACGCCGGTGGACAACCACCGCCTCGCCGGCGCGATCTGGGAGCTCCTTCAGGAGGTCTGAGGAACGTCCTCGCCAAGCCTTGCGTCCTAACCTCGAACAATCACCCGGCCGGGCAATGCAATTCGTTCTAAGGTCGGTATGAGACATCGAGGGGGTGGGCGCGCATGGCCGCAACGAAGTTCAACTTCGAAGCCATGGAACAGTGCCGCACGACCGTGAGCAGCCAAGCCGGGCAATTCGGCGCGATCGGCGACGGCTTTTCCAATCAGTACGGCAATTCGGACGTGTTCGGAAAACTCGGCGCATCCGGCGCTATCTCGGGCGCGGTGACCGCAATGGATCAGGCGGGCACGCAGGAGTTCGAGGCGGCGGAGAAGGTGCTGCGCAAGGTCGAGGGTGCGCTCGACGCGATCCAGACCACCGTGGAGAACGTCGAGGAGTCCAACAAGACGTCCATGAAGGCGGTGTGACGTGAGCGCCATGGACGAGGTCGCGGCACTGCCTGGTGGCGCTGAGCTGGCCGGGCTCGCGGACAAGATCGAGACCGCGCAGCCGCAGGCCGTGCGCGACATCGCGAACCGCTGGAAGCAGGCGGCCGGGAAGTGCGGCGACCAGACGAACGCCCTGCAGCGGTCGGTGAGCCAGCTCGACGGCGCCTGGGAGGGTGCGTCGGCGGACGGGTTCGTCGCCTACATGGGCAACCTCATGAAGTGCGGCACCTCGATGACGGACGCGCTCAACGGCGCCGCGGCCGACCTGGAGGCGGCCGCGAACGCGTTGGAGGGCGCCAAGACCTCGATGACCAGCATCTGCGAGAACCTGCTGAGCCGCGCCCGCCAGCTGCGCCAGCAGATGCACAACCAGCCGCAGGAGGACGTCGACAGCGCCATCCGCGGCCTCTGCGCCGAGGCGACCGGCGATGCGAAACCCGTGATCTCCCAGGCGGAGAACGCCGTGAACGCCGCCGCCGGCACGCTGAAAGGCCGCCCCGGCGCGCTTTCCCCGAAGTTCTCGTCCATTGAGGACCCGAACACCCAGGCCTTCACCCCGGCACCCGACAAGCCCGTCCAGTGGGCACCGACCCCGCCCCCGGACGACTCGACCAAGGCGTCCTCTTCGGACACTCAGTCGAAGCCGGCGCCCACCCAACAAGGCGGCAACGGCGGCGGTGGAGGCGGCGGCGCATCAGGAGGCGGTGGCGGAGGCGGCATGGGCGGCCTCGGCTCCAGCGGCGGCCCTCCCTCGGGCAGCCCGCCCCCGGGCAACGTCGAGGAGTGGATCCGCGAGGCCATCAAGATCCTGCAGGCCAACGGCATCCCGGTCACCGACGAGAACATCGACGAGATCTGGAAGATCATCGAGAAGGAGTCGAGCGGCAACCCGCACGCCATCAACCTCTGGGACTCCAACGCCCAGAAGGGCACGCCCTCCAAGGGCCTGATGCAGTGCATCGACTCGACCTTCAACGCCCACAAGCTGCCCGGCCACGACGACATCTGGAACCCGGTGGACAACATCATCGCCGGTGTCCGCTACACGTTCTCGCGCTACGGCGGCTTCGAAGGCCACCCCGGCCTCAAGGCGATGTCCCAGGGCGGTGGCTACCAGGGCTACTGACCGGCGGTTAGCCTGACGACATGCTGACCGTGGCTGCCCGTGCCGATGTCCCGCCCTTCCACGTCATGGACGTGCTTTCCGCTGCCGCGCAACGGCAGCGGACGCACGGTGACGTGATCTCGCTGGCCGCCGGGCAGCCGTCCAGCCCGGCACCGAGGCCCGTTCGCGACGCCGCGGCAAGGGCCCTGAACGAGCACGCGCTGGGCTACACCGAGCAGCTCGGCATCCCCGAGCTGCGAAGCGCCATCGCCGGGCACTACAAGCGCCAGTACGACCTCGACGTGACGCCGGACGACGTGGTGGTCACGACGGGGTCGTCCGGCGCGTTCACGCTGGCGTTCCTCTCGGCCTTCGACGCCGGCGACCGGGTCGCCCTGGCCAGGCCCGGCTATCCCGCCTACCGCAACATCCTGAAGGCGCTGGGATGTGAGGTCGTCGAACTGCCGTGCGGCCCGGAAACGCGGTTCCAGCCCACGGTCGAGATGCTGGACGAGGACCTCAAGGGCGTGATCGTGGCCAGCCCGGCCAACCCGACCGGCACCGTGGTCGACGTGGGCCCGATCGCGCGGTGGTGCGAGAGCAACGGCGTCCAGCTGGTCAGCGACGAGATCTACCACGGCATCAGCTACGGCGAACCGCTGCACTGCGCCTGGGAGACGTCGAAAGAAGCGATCGTCGTCAACTCGTTCTCGAAGGCGTTCGCGATGACGGGCTGGCGGCTCGGCTGGATGCTGCTGCCGGAACGGCTCCGCAGGGCCGTGGACTGTCTGACCGGCAATTTCACGCTCTGCCCGCCCGCGTTGGCGCAATACGCCGCGGTCGAGGCATTCCACCCCGACGCTTATGCCGAAACGGCACAGCACCTGAAAAGGTACAAAACCAACCGCGACCTCCTCCTCGAAGGCCTGACGAACCTCGGGATCGACAAGCTCGCACCGGCGGACGGCGCCTTCTACGTCTACGCGGACGTACGACACCTGACGGACGACTCGATGGCGTTCTGCAAGAAGTTCCTGACCGACACCGGCGTCGCGATCGTCCCCGGCATCGACTTCGACCCGGTCGACGGCCACCACTTCGTGCGCATGTCGTTCGCCGGTGCAACACAGGACGTCGAGGAAGCGTTGAGGCGACTGAAGGCGTGGCTGTAGGAGGGGAGACAACCGTGTGGGCGATCATCGGGTGGCTGGTGGCGATCTGGATCGTGCTGGCCGTCGTCGGATTCGTGGTGAAGGGCCTTTTCTGGCTCGCTGTGATTGGAGGACTACTCCTCGCAGGCACCGCGGCTTACGGTGCGATCAAATCGAAGAAGTAACCCTGGTCTAATCGGGACGCACCGCTCACCATGAAGCGGTGTTGCAGTCCAACGAGGCCCGCCTCGAACAGTGGGAGCGAAAGGTCGAGTGGCCGCTGACGGCTCTCGCCGTGCTGTTCCTCGTCGCGTACGCGTGGCAGGTCTTCGACGACCACGGGCGGATGCACTTCACGCTGGAGATCGTGTTGTGGCTGGTCTGGGCCGTGTTCGCGGCCGAGTACGTGACCAGGCTGACGCTCGCCAACAACAAGATCTGGTTCCTGAAGACGCACTTGTTCGATCTTGCAGCGGTCGTGCTGCCGATGATCAGGCAGCTCCGCGTCCTCAGGCTGATCACGGTCCTCACCCTGCTCAACAAGAAGTTCCAGGACAAGATCCGGCAGCGGGTCAGCATTTACGTCGCGGGCGTGACGACAATCGTCGCGTTTTGTGCGAGCCTCGCCGTGCTGGACGCGGAAAGGCATGCGGAAAACGCGAGCATCACCACGTTCGGTGACGCGTTGTGGTGGACGCTCACCACGATGTCGACGGTCGGATACGGCGACCGTTATCCCGTCACGGTAGAAGGCCGGCTCGTGGCCGGGTTGCTCATGGTCGGCGGCATCGCACTGCTCGGTGTCATCACCGGCACGATCGCCAGCTGGCTGGTGGAGAAGCTGCGCGGCGTCGAGGAAGCCGAGCTTGAAACCGCGCAGGAGCTCCGGAACCTACGCGCCGAGATCGCCGAACTCCGCGCGGAGCTCAACGCGCGCAGCGGCGGCTGACGTCCACAGCCGCGCGTCCCAGCCCGCGACGAGAGCGCCCTCGACGTTCGTGAGGCGGTCGTCGAAGAAGATCAGGTCCGACGAGCCGACGACGGTCTCCACGTGCCGCCAGATCGCCGCGTCCGGTTTCGCGCAGCCGAGATCACCGGAGAAGATCAGGTGCTGGAAGTGCTTGGCCCACGGCACCTTCTCGGCCAGCCGCGCGAACGTCACCGGCGCGTTCGACAGCAACGCGAGCGGCACGCCCAGAGCGTCCAGATCATCAATCAACGCAACGGTTTCCGCCACCGGGTCGTCCAGCCAACCGGCGTTGTCCAGCGCGGTCAGCTCGCGCACGGCAGCGTCGTCGAACGACAGCCCCAGCGAAGACCCGATCAACGCCCAGTAGTCGGCGTCCGAGCTGCCGCGGTCGTAGGCGTCACGGTCCCAGTACGCCGCCTCGAAGCGCTCCACGGACACCCCGACGCGTGCGGCCATCGCGGGAATCGCCGGGTTCCGCTGGCTGATGACCTCGCCGAAGTCGAACACGATCCAGCGCATCTCAGGCGTCCTCTCGTAGCCGGCGCAGCACCTCGGCGATGTCGGACGAGTCCACGTCGCCGTGCGTCACGAACCGAACCTTGCCGGACATCGGACTGGCGAAAACCCCGATCTCCCGCAACGAAACCAGCGTCTTGTCCAGATCGGGCACCGAGGCCAGCACGATGTTCGTCGCCGGCTCGTCGACCTCCCACCCCAACGACCGCAACCCGGCGGCCAAAGCGGCGGCGTTCGAGTGATCAGCAGCCAGACGACCAATGCGATCCAACGCGACCAGCCCGGCAGCGGCCAGCACTCCGCCCTGCCGAACCCCGCCACCCAGCATCTTCCGAACGCGCCGAGCCTCGACGACAAAAGCAGCAGACCCGGCCACAACGGACCCGACCGGCGCGCCCAGCCCCTTGGACAGACACACCTGAACGGTGTCCGCCCCCGCGGTCAACGCGGTGAGCGGCACCCCGAGCGCAACGGACGCGTTCCACAACCGAGCTCCGTCGAGGTGGACGGCCAGCCCGGCGGACCGAGCCGCCGACACCAGCAGCGCGTGCTCGTCAGCGGTCGTCACCGTGCCACCGGCAGCGTTGTGCGTGTTCTCCAGGCACAACAACGTGGTGCGCAGCCCGTAATAAGGAGACTCGCCCCCACCGGCGGCGATCACGGCCTCCGGCGACATGACCGGCAGCGCGTGCGGCATCCCACCGGCCAGCCAGGCGGCGGTCCCGAGCTCGGCGTCCAGGACGTGCGCGCCGAGCGGAGCCAGGAACCGGTCACCGCGCGAAACGTGCAGGAACAACGCGATGAGGTTGCCCATGGACCCGGAAGGGACCCAGAGAGCGGCTTCGACACCGAGCAGCGCCGCGACCCGCTCCTCCAGCAACGCCATGGTCGGGTCGTGATCGAGCACGTCGTCGCCGACCTCGGCCGACGCCATCGCGCGGCGCATCTCCTCGTCCGGCTGGGTGACGGTGTCCGAGCGCAGGTCGATGGGGGTCACGGACCCGATCACATCACATCCGGTGAACGACCATGGGGGTGATGTAGCTCTCGCTGTGGGTTCGTGCAACCGTTGGAGCCTCAGATTCCGTCCGGTAAGTGCAACTCGAGGAACGAGCGGAGAGCAGTCCGCGTGGATCAGCGCGACGAGCAGGAGTTCGCGGAGTACTTCGTGGCTCGCCGTGAGGCCGTGCGCCGAACGGCATACCTGCTGTGCGGCGACTGGCACCGCGCCGACGACTTCGCTCAGACAGCCTTCGTAGCGGTGCACAGGAGGTGGCGGAAGATCCGGGACAAGCAGGCCCTCGACGCCTACGTCCGGCGCACCCTCGTGCGCGCGGTGATCGACGAGTCCCGCCGTCCGTGGCGGCGCGAGAAGTTCACCGACGAGCTGCCGGAATCGCCGACTCAGGACAACGAGATCGGCGACACGGTGGCCACGCGTGACGCGTTGATGAAGGGCCTGCGCAGAGTCCCGCCCAGGCAACGGGCCGTGCTCGTGCTGAGGTTCCTCGAGGGCCTCGACGTGACGGCCACGGCCGAGGTGCTGAAGTGCTCGGAAGGAACTGTGAAGAGTCAGACCGCCCGCGGGCTGACCGCGCTGCGGGAAGCTCTGGGAGACGCGATCGACGACCTGAGGCCGGCCTCGTGAGCGAGAGGAGGACGTAGATGGACGAGCAGAAGCTCGCGGACCTGTTCCGCGATGCCGCACACGACGCGCCACCGGCGTCCTTCGACGCGGGTGACGTCCGAACGGCTTCGCGACGCGCCACCCTTCGCAGGCGCAACTCCATCGCGGCCGGCACTACCCTGGTCGTCGTGCTCGGCTTCGGCGGTGTCGTGGCCGGCGTGAACTGGACCAGCCAGGAAAAGAACGTCACGAACAGCGCGGGTGCTGGGCAGGAGAAGGACAACACGGCACAATCGCCGCTGTCCGCTCCGATCGTCCCGGAACAACAAGCCAAGCCGCCAACGCAGCAGGACTTCCCTGGCGACGCGTCCACGCAGGGGGACGCGTCCACGCCGGGAAGCATCGGCCCTTCGGCCGATGGACGCGCAGTGCAGGGCTGCGCCGCGGTGGACCGAAAGCTCGCCGTCGCCCTCGCCGGAGAGCTTTCGGTCTCGCCGGACCACGCCGTGGTCCCCGAGGCCTCGTGTTCGCCGCCGTCCCGCGCGGCCATGTTCAAGATCGACGGCCAGACGATCACGGCGATCGTGACGCCGGACGCCTTCGAGGCACCCGCCGGCGCGGCCAAGGTCAGGACCACGAGCGGCCAGGACCTCTACGTGTTCACCCAGGGCGACGGCGAGTTCAAAAGCCGTGTTCAGGAGTTCGCGAACGACATGGCGGCCCAGTTCTGACCAACCGCCCAGTACCCTGGCGCGACTATGACGGCAGCAACCCCCAAGGGTGAGCGCAGGCGACAGGCGCTCGTCGAGGCCGCGTCCGAACTGCTCGTGGAGGGCGGGTTCGACGCGGTCCGGCACCGCGCGGTCGCCGAACGCGCAGGTCTGCCGCTCGCGTCCACCACGTACTACTTCGACTCGCTGGACGAGCTGATCACCGCCGCGGTCGAGTTCCACGGCAGGACCGAGCTGGCGAGCTGTCGCGAGCGGCTGAGGACGATCTCCGAGCAGCTGGCCGACGACGACGTGCTGGTCGAACTGATCCTCGACCTGCTCGTGGGCCAGGACGTCACGGACACCGAGACGATGCTACTGCGCTACGAACGCCTCGTCGCGACCGGCCGCCGCCCGTACCTGCGGCCGTTGATGCGGACGCTCTCCACCGAGCTGCACCAGCTGATCGCCGACATCTTCGCCCGCTCAGGCCGTGACATCTCGGCGGACCGGGTGGAGGAGCTGATCGCGCTCGTCGACGGGTCGGTCGTCAACTCGTTCATCGAGCTCAAGTCGGACCCGCGCGGCGTGGCGGCCAGGATGCTCCGTTCGGCCCTTTCGCGTCACGAGTGATGCAACCTCCCGTTCCTCCAGTGCGTTCCCCTGGTTGAGGACGCGAGAGGGGAACGCATGCGCAAGGCCGATGAACAGGGCTTTCGCGAGTTCGCGGCAGCCAATGCCGCGTCTTTGCGACGTACCGCGTACCTCTTTTGTGGCGACTGGCACACAGCCGAAGACCTGATGCAGTCGTCGCTCATGAAGATGTACATGGCCTGGAAGCGCATCAAAGACCTCGACAACCTCATCGCGTACGCCCGCAAGGTGCTGCTGCGCACGTGGCTGGACGAGAAGCGCAGGCCGTGGCGCAGAGCCGAGCAGCGCGACGGGGAGCTGCCCGAGACCGCGGACGCCACCGTCGACCCGGACACGACCAGCGCGAAGCTGTGGGCACGTGAGTTGGTGCACACCGCGTTGCTGCAGGTCCCGCCGAGGCAACGGGCGGTGCTCGTGCTGCGTTATTTCGAAGACCTGTCGGTCGCCGAGGTGGCGGTGGCCATGGGTTGTTCCGAAGGAACGGTCAAGAGTCAGACAGCGCGTGGTCTCGCAACCCTGCGCACGATCGTGGAGAAGCTCGACAGCAGTTCGGGGAGGGTCGCGTCGTGAGTGAGCAGGAGATCCGCGAGGGAATGCTGCTGGCCGTCTGGGACGAGCCGCCGCTCGACTTCGACCCCGACGCGCTGATGAGGCGGGTCGAGCAGAAAAAAAGTCGTCGCCGAGCGCTGGTCGCTGTGGGCGTGGCTACGGCGATGATCGCCGTGGCGTCGTTGGCGCTGCCCGGCCTGCTGCCCCGTGACCGGGACGGCCAGCTCGCCTCTGAGGCCCAGACGAACACGTCGGCGCCCCCGAGCGAGTCGGCGGAGAAGAAGGCCCAGCGCATCGGCGACAAGCTGGCCGAGCGGCTCGGGCTGACGATGCCGACCCTGACGGACGTCTACGGGGGGCTCTACCCAGGCCGTCTCCACTACGGCACGAGCACGACGTCCGCTCCGCCGTCGAAGGAGCTCGAATCGGAGTTCACCGGCTACCTCTACCTGACCGACTCGATCGGACCGACCTCGCTGCGGGTGGAAGGCGGCCGGCTCGAGTTCACGAGCAAGTCGTTCTGCTCGGGCGCGATCTCGTGCAGGGAGTTGCCGCAGAGGGACGGATCGACCGTCATCGAGGCCGAGTTCAGCGACGGCGGTCCTGACCTCACGCGGTCGGAGGTCGTGCGCAAGTTCCAGAGCGGGTACGCCGCGAGGATCGTCAGCTACAACCTCAACCCGGCGACGGGCAGTGGTCTGCGCCAGACCGTGCCGGTGCGTGTGGAGGTGCTCACAACGCTGGTCACGGACCCCGCCGTCGACTGGGAGTGAGTCCTGTGTGCACTAACCTGAGGGCGTGAGCAAGCCGCGCATCGCCAACGTCCTCGCAGGTCGCTACGCCTCCACGTCGCTCGCGACGCTCTGGTCGGCCGAGCACAAGATCGTGCTGGAGCGCCAGCTGTGGCTCGCCGTGCTGCGCGCCCAGGCGGCTGCGGGCATCGACGTGCCGGCGACCGCGATCGCCGACTACGAGCGGGTGCTGGAGCAGGTCGACCTGGAGTCGATCGCCGCCCGCGAACGCGTGACGCGACACGACGTGAAGGCGCGCATCGAGGAGTTCAACGCGCTCGCGGGCCACGAGCAGGTCCACAAGGGCATGACCTCGCGCGACCTGACTGAGAACGTCGAACAGCTGCAGGTCCTGCGGTCGCTGGAGCTGATCAGGTCCAAGGTCGCGGCGGTCCTCGGCCGGCTGGCGCGCCTCGCCGCCGAGCACTCCGACCTGGTGATGGCCGGCCGTTCGCACAACGTGGCCGCGCAGGCCACCACGCTGGGCAAGCGCTTCGCGACCGGGGCCGACGAGCTGCTGGTCGCGTTCTCCCGGCTGGACGAGCTGATCTCGCGGTACCCGTTGCGCGGCATCAAGGGCCCGGTCGGCACCGCCCAGGACATGCTCGACCTGCTCGGCTCGCCGGAGAAGCTGGACGAGCTGGAGCGCACGGTCGCGGGCCACCTCGGCTTCGAGCGCGTGCTGACGTCGGTCGGCCAGGTCTACCCGCGCTCGCTCGACTTCGACGTGGTGTCGACGCTGGTGCAGCTCGCGGCGGCGCCGTCGTCGGTGGCGAAGACCATCCGGCTGATGGCGGGCCACGAGCTGGTGACCGAGGGCTTCAAGCCAGGTCAGGTCGGGTCCAGCGCGATGCCGCACAAGATGAACACCCGCTCGTGCGAGCGCGTGAACGGCTTCGCGGTGATCCTGCGCGGTTACCTGTCGATGGTCGGCGAGCTGGCCGGTGACCAGTGGAACGAGGGCGACGTGTCGTGCTCGGTGGTCCGCCGGGTCGCGCTGCCGGACGCGTTCTTCGCGTTCGACGGGCTGCTGGAGACGTTCCTGACGGTGCTGGACGAGTTCGGCGCGTACGCGGCCGTCGTCGCCCGCGAGCTGGACCGCTACCTGCCGTTCCTCGGCACGACGAAGGTGCTGATGGCGGCCGTGCGCGCGGGTGTCGGCCGGGAGACCGCGCACGAGGCCATCAAGGAGAACGCGGTGGCCGTCGCGCTGGCGATGCGCGAGCAGGGTCTCGCGGAGAACGACCTGCTGGACCGCCTTGCCGCGGACTCGCGCCTGCCGCTGGACCGGGCTGCTCTGGACGCGCTGCTGGCCGACCGCCTGTCGTTCACCGGCGTGGCGTCGGCGCAGGTCGCGGCCGTCGTGGAGCAGGTCGCCGCGGTGGTCGACAAGTACCCGGCGTACGAGCCGGAGCCGATTCTGTGATCGTTTCCGGCCTCGTCGTCTACCCGGTCAAAGGATGTGGCGGGTACTCCGTCACGTCCTCCGCCGTCGACCTCACGGGGCTGCGCGGCGACCGGATGATGATGTTGGTCGACGCTGCCGACGGGGTGTTCCTGTCGCAGCGGAAGGTGCCGGCGATGGCCGCGCTGCGTCCGTCGCTCGTGGACTCGGCGCTGGTCGTCGGCGGCGAGTCGTTCCCGGTTGTCGTTGACGGGCCTCGTGTTCCGGTGGTCGTGCACACGTGGCACGGCTCCGGGATCGACCAGGGCGACGCTGCCGCGCAGTACTTCTCGGACGCGTTGGGCAAGCCGGTGAGGCTCGTGCGGACACCGCCGGACCTGCACCGCGAGACGACCGGTGAGACCCCTGGAGTCGTGGGTTACGCCGACGGCAACGCGTTGCTGCTGGTCTCGCTGTCCTCATTGGACGGGTTGAACGAGCGGATCCTGGAGCGGGGCGGCGACCCGGTGCCGATGAACCGGTTCCGCCCCAACGTGATCGTGTCCGGATGGCCGGAGCCGCACACCGAGGACAGGGTGCGCCGCGCGGTCATCGGTGACGTCGAGCTGGGCTACGCCAAGGACTGCGTCCGCTGCGCCGTGCCGATGGTCGACCAGGAGACCGGTCTGAAGGACGGGCCTGAGCCGATCCGGTCGCTGGCCACCTATCGGCGTGACCCTGACGGCGGGGTGACCTTCGGGATGAAGGCCCAGGTCGTGCGCACCGGCACGATCGCGGTCGGCGACAAGATCGACGTCCTGGAGTGGTCTTCCTAGGCCTTCTGCCAGCGCAGCCGGTTGTTGCGGTCCGGGTCCTTGCGGCAGATCAACGGGTCGCCGCGCAGGCTGATGCCGATGGCACCTTCCGGAGCGCACGGCGCGTTCTCGTTGACGAGCAGTCCCCGTTGCGGAGTCTCGGTCGTCGTCGTGGGCTGCTGCGGCGGCGGAGCCTGCACGGGCGGCGGCTTCGGCGTCGTCGTGGTCGTGGTCGTCGTCGTGGTGGAGGTCGTGGTCTTGACCGTGATCTCGGCGACGTCCGGGGTCGGCACGATGCTGACCGGTTGCGCCGTGCTCGAGTTCTGCGAGCCCGACGGCGGGGACGAGAGAGGACTGGAGTCGCTGCCCCAACCTGCTACGACCAGCACGATGAGCAGTCCCGCACTGGCAAGAGCCGGGATCCACAGCGCCTTTCGGGTGAGCACGGGGTGCACCTTAAGGCTCTTCGGGCTTGATCTGTAGAGGTGAAGGGGCGTGCGTCGGTTTTCCGGAACGGACGGGCACGTAGGCTGACCCGCGTGCCAACGCTCGCTGACTACCAGCACGTCGCCCGCGGCAAGGTTCGCGATCTGTACGACGTCGACGACGAGCTGCTGCTGTTCGTCGCGTCCGACCGCATCTCGGCCTACGACCACATCCTGAGCACCGAGATCCCCGACAAGGGGCGTGTGCTCACCGCGATGAGCGTGTTCTGGTTCGAGCGGCTCGCCCCGAACCACCTGGTCAGCCACGACGACCCGCGGATTCCCGCCGAGGTCCGCGGCCGGGCGCTGCTGGTGCGCAAGCTGGAGATGATCGACGTCGAGTGCGTGGCGCGCGGGTACCTGACGGGCTCGGGCATGGCCGACTACACGGCGACCGGTGCGGTGTGCGGGATCGAGCTGCCGGCCGGGCTGGTCGAGGCGTCCGAACTGAACCCGCCGATCTTCACGCCCGCGTCGAAGGCCGAGATCGGGGCGCACGACGAGAACGTGTCGTTCGACGTCATCGCGGCCAAGCACGGAGTCGAGCTGGCGTCGAAGCTGCGTGACCGCACGATCGAGCTGTACAGCGAGGCGCGCGCGTACGCGTTGTCGCGCGGCCTGATCCTGGCGGACACGAAGTTCGAGTTCGGGTTGGACGCCTCCGGTGAGCTGATCCTGGCGGACGAGGTGTTCACGCCGGACTCGTCGCGGTACTGGCCGGCCGAGGGCTACGAGCCGGGTCGTGTGCAGCCGTCGTTCGACAAGCAGTACGTGCGGGACTGGCTGACCTCTGACGCGTCCGGCTGGGACCGCAAGAGCGACGTGCCGCCGCCCGCGCTGCCCGCGGACGTCGTCGAGGCCACCCGAAAGAGGTACATCGAGGCGTACGAGCGGCTCACTGGCCGGTCTTTCGCTGACTGGCTCGCGTGAGTTAGCTCCGCTTTCACGCGGATGTCACCACGGCATGGCGCACTCAGTACGTGCACTCACAGCTCGTGGTCTCTCTGTCCGGCATCGGTCCGCAGACACTCGACCGATGCGCTGATCTCGCCGCGGCGCTCGACCCGCGGAACGTGCCGTTGTCGCTGCTCTTGGTGCCCCGCGAGCTCGGCAAGGCGCAGGAATGGGTCCGTGCGCGGGCCGCTGCCGGTGACGCCGTCGTGCTGCACGGTCTCGGCCAACGGCGGTTGCCCGCCTACGAAGCGGGGCTGCTGCTCACCGGTGCGCGCGTCCAGATGGAAGCCATCGGGCTCAACGCCGACACGTTCGCGCCTCGTCGTTGTGTGGCGTCGCCCGGGACGTTGATCGCGCTGGCCAAGCACAAGTTCAACCGCTGCGCCGACGCGCACGCCGTCCGCGACGTCGGCACCGGCCTCGCGATCCTGGGCCGCCTGCACGCGTTGACCGAGCGCAGCAGCTTCGGTGAGCTGCGGTCGTTGGCGCTGGTCTACTCGGCGGCTCGCTCTGCTCGGCGCGGTGGGCTGACCCGGATCACCGTCGACGCCCGCGACCTGCACCGGCCCGGTGCGCGGCAGGCCGTGCTCGACGCCGTGGACATCGCACTCGCCCACGACGCAGCGCCGACCACGTACGTCAAACTGCCGTCTCCTCGCCAGGAGGCAGCGGCCTGACCTCGCTGGTCTCCGGCTTGAGCATCTCGAACAGCCGGTAGGCCATCTGCGGGTTCGCGAGCGTCTTCTCGTGGATCGGCACGGCCACCCGCGGCTTGACCGCGCGCAGGAAGTCGACGGCCTCACCGGTGCGCATCCACGGCGCGCCGGTCGGCAGGCCGAGCACGTCGACGTCCTCGTCCGGCACGAACAGCGAGTCGCCGGGGTGGTAGAACGCGCCGTCGCCGACCACGTAACCCGTGTTCGGAATGACCGGAATGTCCTGATGGATCACGGCGTGGTGGCCGCCGACGACCTTCACGGTCGTGTCGCCCACCTTGAAGATGTCACCCGGCCGGGCGACAGTCGGATTTTCGGTCTGGTCGGCGCTGCCCTCGTCGACGATCAGCTGCGCCTGTGGGTTGGCGGCGAGGAGCGAGGGCAGTTTCTCCACGTCGAGATGATCAGCGTGCTGGTGCGTGATCAGCACCGCATCCAGGTCTTTCAGGTCTTCGAACCCCGTGGAGAACGTGCCGGGGTCGATGAGGATTCGCGTGCTGTCGGTCGTGAGAAGTACGCAGGCATGACCGAAATGGACAACTTGCACAGATGCCTCCATTACCGACGTTTGGCGGGCTGACACGGTCAGGTGACGTCGGAAGTATCAAAGGGCATGAGGAAACCCCTGCAACTCCTCACGGCACTGGCGCTCGCCCTGCCGATGACGTCCTTTGTCCCTGCTACCACCACCTCTACACCTGCTCAGGCTCAGGCGCCTCAGGCGGCTCAGTCACAGGAGATCGGCACCGAGGAAGCGCTCTCGGTCCGCGTGGGTGGAAAGTCTCCTTCAACCGTGATCGACCGGCCCGGCTCCGGGTACGTGAAGATCCACTTCACCGATCTCCGGATCCTGCCCGGCGACGTGCTCACGGTGTCGAACCCTGACGGCACCGAGAAGTACACGTACAACCGGGATCTGAAGACCTCTCTGACCGCGACTCCGGATTCTTCTGGCTTCTGGGCCATGTCGATCACGGGCTCACGCGCGGTCGTCTCGGTGACGAACCCGCTGTCGCGCGTGCGGATCGACAAGATCACGCGCGGCTACACCGAGGCCGAGATGTCCTCGCAGCCGTCCGTGCAGAGCATCTGCGGCACGAACGACTACAAGGACGCGGTCTGCTACCAGTCCAGCAACCCGACCGAGTTCGGTCGCACGAAGTCCGTCGCGAAGCTGCTGCGCAACGGCAGCTCGCTCTGCACCGCCTGGCGGGTCGGCCCCAACAACCGCCTGCTGACCAACAACCACTGCTTCACCAGCACCGCGGGCATCGAGGTGTGGTTCAACTACCAGTGCCCGACCTGCGGCGGCACCACGTCGGCTCCCACGACCAAGGTCCTGGCGGCCCAGGTGCTCAAGACCAACGCCGGGCTGGACTACACCCTCTTCACCGTGAACAACTTCGCGGCCATCAGCTCGTTCGGTTACCTCGAACTGGACGCGCGCGTTCCGGCCGTTGGTGAAGAGATGTACGTCATCGGCCACCCGGCCGGGAAGCTCAAGAAGTTGTCGTTGCGCGACAACAACAACGGCGGCGGCTACTGCATCGTGCGCGCGGTGCGGGTCAACGGCAGCTCGTCGCAGTCCGACATCAGCTACATGTGCGACACCGAAGGCGGCTCGTCCGGCTCACCGGTGCTGTCGAGGCGCACGCACAAGGTGATCGGGCTCCACCACTTCGGCGGCTGCCCGAACCAGGGCGTGCGCATCGACCTCGTGGCCGCGCAGATCAGCTCACTGCTGTAAGGATCTCCAGCTCTTCCTGCTGAGTGAGTCCCGCCTTGCGGGACCTGTCCAGGCCGAGGCCGCGCTCGTACTCCAACGAGTCGAGCGCGGTCTCGGCGAGCGGCCGGATCTTGAGTCCGTTCGCCAACGCCTGGCTGACATCGCGCCCGGTCATCTTCGACCAGTCACGCGGCAGCCACAGCGGAATCGACCGCGGCCCGGACCACGGGTTGACGTTCAAGGACTCGAGAACGCTCTCCGGCACCGGCACGAGCTGCGTCCCAGCCGGCGCCGTGGCCCCCGCGATCTCCCCGATGCCCAGCTGGAACGGCATCGCCGGCCCGGTCGCGTCGTAAGTCCCCGTGACCCGCTCCTCGGCGGCGAACACGATCCACTGCGCCAGATCCCGCACGTCGATGTGCTGAAGCCCCAGCTCAGGGCTGTCCGGAACGACAACCCGCCCACCCTGGCTCAGGCGCGCCGGCCAGTACCCGAACCGGTCGGTGGGGTCACCGGGCCCGGTGATGAGCCCGGCCCTGACGATGAACTCCCGCCCGGCCACGGCCTCCCGGACAGCGTTCTCACTGGCCACCTTCACGCTGCCGTACCGCTCGGACGTGAACTCCGCCTGCGGGTCGTCCTCCAACGGCGGGAGCAGCTCGTTGTTGAGCGTCGAGTGGTCCGCGTAGACCGAGATGCTCGACACGAACGTCCAGTGCGGCGTGGTCGGCCCGAACGCCTCCAGCGCGTCCCGCACCCAGTTCACCGAGTACTTCGCCACGTCGATGACCGAGTCGAACTGCTCCCCGGCGAGCTGGTCGAACGCTCCGGGTTTGTTTCTGTCGATCGGGATCAGCTTGGCGCCTTCCGGCACACCACCGGAGGCGCCTCGGGCGCCGCACACCACGTCGTGGCCGCGGCGGACGGCCTCCGCCGTGATGGCCTTGCTGAGGAACACGGTTCCGCCGAGCACCAGGATCTTCATGATCTCCAGCATCCGTCGCTGGCGCGGGTTCTGCCAGCGGTTCTCCGTTCAGCGAAACGTGCTCGATCGGTTGGACTTCTTCCAGGTTCGTTTGTGGCCGACCGATGGACGTTTCGTGAGTCTGCACGCCTTCGTCGACGAGTCGCGGCGAAACAACACGTACCTGCTGGGGGTGGCCGTGGTGTCGCCAGGTCAGCTGACCAAGTTGCGCAAGCTGCTCATGGGTCTGCGCATGCCGAACCAGCGTGAGCTGCATTTCAAGAAGGAGACCCCGGCTCGCCGCAAACAGATCTTGTCCGCACTGACGTCGGCAGTGGTGCACGTCGACATCTATCTCGCGTGCTGCAGGAGGGGGAAGAACGGGCAAGGCAGACCTGTGTCGCGAGACTGACCGATGACATGCAGAAGATCGGCGTGACGCGGTTGGTCTTCGACAGTCGCGAAGTCCGAGACGACCACGACCTCTTGACCATTCGCACCGCTCTCGGCAAGTCCGCGTGGGGCACAGGTTTGTTCTACGAGCACTTGCCCAGCGAGAACGACCCGTTGCTGTGGATCGCGGACATCGCGGCGTGGTGCTACGGCGCGGGTGGCGACTGGCTGCGGCGGATTCGGCCGCTGATCGGCAACGTTGTGGACACTCGATTGCCCTAGAAAGCGCGAAGCACGGCGGCCGACCGTCCGGACGGGCACCGTGCTCACTTCCCCGGCTTACGGGCCGGAGCTGACACAAGATTACCAAACAGCGTCGCGAGGGCAAGGTCGTTCACCCGATGGTGAAACCCGGTGAAGATGTGCCTCCGAACACCTGTCGAGTTGATGAACACCCAGGTCAGGTAGGCTCCCGGAGTACCGCCAGCCCCCTCAAACCCGGGAGCAGTCTGTCGTGGCCCGAGTCGTCGTCGACGTCATGCCGAAGCCCGAAATTCTCGACCCCCAAGGCCAGGCGGTGGCGAACGCGCTGCCGCGTCTTGGTTTCGACGGCATCACCGCCGTCCGCCAGGGCAAGCACTTCGAGCTGGAGGTCGCCGACGACGTCGACGACGCCACGCTCGCCAAGATCGCTGAGACCTTCCTCGCGAACCCCGTGATCGAGGACTGGACCGTGCGCAGGGTCGAGGCATGAGGGTCGGTGTCATCACCTTCCCCGGCACGCTCGACGACGTCGATGCGCAGCGGGCCGTCAGGTACGCCGATGGCGAGGCCGTGCCGTTGTGGCACGGCGACCACGACCTGAAGGGCGTTGACGCGGTCATCGTTCCCGGTGGGTTCTCGTACGGCGACTACCTGCGGTGCGGCGCCATCGCGCGGTTCGCGCCGGTCATGCAGGAAGTGATCGAGGCCGCGAACAAGGGGATGCCCGTTCTCGGCATCTGCAACGGCTTCCAGATCCTCGCCGAGGCCCACCTGCTGCCGGGTGCGCTCGTCCGCAACCACAAGCTGCACTTCGTGTGCCGCGACCAGTGGCTCAAGGTCGAGAACAACACGACCGCATGGACCACCAGGTACGACGAAGGCGCGGAGATCCTCGTGCCGCTGAAGTCCGGCGAGGGCGGCTACCAGGCCAACGAGGACACCCTCAAGGAACTGGAAGACAACAACAGGATCGTCTTCCGGTACGTCGGCGAGAACCCGAACGGCAGCCGCAACAACATCGCGGGCATCACCAACGCCAAGGGCAACGTCGTCGGCCTCATGCCGCACCCCGAGCACGCCATCGACGCGCTCACCGGCCCTACCGATGACGGCCTGGGCATGTTCCTCTCCCTGCTCGACTCGGTGGTGAAGGCATGAGCATCGACACCGTGAAGAACGCGGAAAGCACGCCCGACCAGGAGCAGCCCTACAAGGAGCTGGGCCTGAAGGACGACGAGTACGCGCGCATCAAGGAGATCCTCGGCCGCCGCCCCACGGACGCCGAGCTCGCGATGTACTCGGTCATGTGGAGCGAGCACTGCTCCTACAAGTCGTCCAAGGTGCACCTGAAGTACTTCGGTGAGACCACGACCGACGAGATGAAGTCGAAGATGCTCGCGGGCATCGGCGAGAACGCCGGCGTCGTCGACATCGGTGACGGCTGGGCGGTCACGTTCAAGGTCGAGAGCCACAACCACCCGTCGTACGTCGAGCCCTACCAGGGCGCGGCCACGGGTGTCGGCGGCATCGTGCGCGACATCCTCGCCATGGGTGCCCGTCCGCTCGCGGTCATGGACCCGCTGCGCTTCGGCAAGCCTGACGCCGCAGACACGCGCCGGGTGCTCCCCGGCATCGTCGCGGGCGTCGGCGGCTACGGGAACTGCCTCGGCCTGCCGAACATCGGTGGCGAGGTCGTCTTCGACGAGTCGTACCAGGGAAACCCGCTGGTCAACGCCCTGTGCGTCGGCACGATGCGGGTCGAGGACCTGCACCTCGCGCACGCCAGTGGCACCGGCAACAAGGTCATCCTCTACGGCGCGCGCACCGGCCTCGACGGCATCGGCGGCGTGTCGGTTCTCGCGAGCGAGACGTTCGACGACAGCGCCGGCAAGCGCAAGAAGCTGCCGTCGGTGCAGGTCGGCGACCCGTTCACCGAGAAGGTGCTGATCGAGTGCTCCCTGGAGCTCTTCGAGAAGGGCATCGTCGTCGGCATCCAGGACCTCGGCGGTGCAGGCCTGTCCTGCGCGACGAGCGAGCTGGCGTCCGCTGGTGACGGCGGCATGCACGTCTGGCTCGACCGCGTGCCGCTGCGGGCCACGGGTATGACCCCGGCCGAGATCCTCTCCAGCGAGTCCCAGGAACGCATGTGCGCGGTCGTCGAGCCCGCGAACGTCGAGGCGTTCATGGAGGTCTGCAAGAAGTGGGACGTCATCGCCACCGAGATCGGTGAGGTGACGGACGGCGACCGCCTGGTCATCACGTACCACGACGAGGTCGTCGTGGACGTGCCGCCGCGCACCGTCGCCCACGAGGGCCCGGTCTACAACAGGCCGATTCAGCGCCCGGCGGACCAGGACGAGCTGCAGGCGAACACGCCGGACAGCCTCCCGAGGCCTGAGAACGTCCTCGAACTGATCAAGACCATGGCGGCCAGCCCCAACCTGGCCTCCAAGCGGTGGGTCACGCAGCAGTACGACCGGTACGTCCGCGGCAACACCGTGCTGGCGCAGCCGAGCGACGGCGGCATGATCCAGATCGACGAGGAGACGCACCGCGGTGTCGCTCTCTCGACGGACTGCAACGGCCGCTACACCAAGCTCGACCCGTACGAGGGCGCGAAGCTGGCGCTGGCCGAGGCGTACCGCAACGTCAGCGCCACCGGTGCCACGCCCGTCGCCGTCACGAACTGCCTCAACTTCGGCTCGCCGGAGGACCCGGCGGTCATGTGGCAGTTCGAGCAGGCCGTGAAGGGCCTCGCGGACGGCTGCGTGGAGCTGGGCATCCCGGTGACCGGCGGCAACGTCAGCTTCTACAACCAGACCGGCTCCACGGCGATCCTGCCGACGCCGGTCGTGGGCGTGCTGGGCGTGATCGACGACGTGCGGCGCCGCATCCCCACCGGGATCGGGGCCGAGGCCGGCGAGACGCTGCTGCTGCTCGGCGAGACGCGTCCGGAGTTCGGCGGGTCGGAGTGGGCGCACCACGTCCACGGGCACCTCGGTGGTCTGCCGCCGAAGGCCGATCTGCAGCGCGAGAAGCTGCTCGGCGAGGTCCTCGTCGCGGGTTCGCGTGACGGCATGGTCTCCGCCGCGCACGACCTGGCCGAGGGCGGTCTGGCCCAGGCGCTGGTCGAGACGTGCCTGATCGGCGAGACGGGTGCGCGGGTCTTCCTCGAGGGCGACCTGTTCACCGAGCTGTTCAGCGAGTCCGCCGGCCGAGTCCTGGTCGCCGTGCCGCGCACTGAGGAGCAGCGCTTCACCGACATGTGCACCGCGCGCGCTCTGCCGTGGCGCAAGGTCGGCGTCGTCGACCCGGAGTCGAACGCGCTGGAGATCCAGGACCTCGGTCAGCTCCCGCTCGACGAGCTCCGCGAGGCCTGGGAGGGCACCCTCCCGGCTCTGTTCGACTGAGCAACGCAGGCGAGAAGGGCCCCGTCAGTGACGGGGCCTTTTTCAGCTGGAGGCGATGCGCTGCAGCTGTTCGAACCTGCCGTTGAACAGGTTCTGGTCGCCGGGGAAGAGCCCGGCTGCCTGCCACTGCCAGATCGTGTGGAACTCGAAGCCCATCGGCAACGGCCCGAGCTTCGAGTTGTAGTGCGCGACCCACAGCGGGTTGTTGTCGCCGAACTTCACCGAGCCGCCGACGCACTTGTTCCACCAGCTCGTGGACGTGTAGATCGTCGGATGCCGTTTGGTGAGGTGGAAGACCCTGTCGCTGAACGCCTTCACCCACGTCGTCATCGCGGCCTGGCTCATGTTGTAGCAAGTCTCGCCGTACGGGTTGTACTCCATGTCCAACGCCGGCGGCAGCGTCTTGCCGTCGGGCGACCAGCCCCCGCCGTTGTTGACGAAGAAGTTCGCCTGCGCCACACCGTCGGAACGGTCCGGCAGCGCGAAGTGGTAGGCGCCGCGGATCATGCCGATGTTGTAGGAACCGTTGTACTGCTGGGTGAACTTGGGGTTCCGGTAGTGCGTGCCCTCGGTCGCCTTCACGTAGGCGAACCGCGCGCCCTTGTCCCAAGAGGACTTCCAGTCGACGTCGCCCTGGTGACTGCTGACGTCCATGCCGGGGACTTTGCCCTCGGTCGGCGGTGACCCCGCTGTTCGCAGGTCACCTGTGCCTTCGTGCTTGAGGATCTGAGACCCCGCGACGTGGTCCGCGGAGCCCTCGGGCAAGGGCGCCGCGGACGCGGGGGCCGGCGACATGCCGGCGACGATCGCCACGATGCTGATCAAGGTCCGCATGGACTAGATCGTCCGACCATTTGTCCTAATCGGCCACCGGGGTCACCCGTCCAGGCGGGTCAACTCCTCGCTGGTCAACTCCAGGTGGGTGGCCGCGGCGGAATCCTGGATGCTCGCCGGTCGAGAAGCACCCGGAATGGGGACTACCACTTCGGACTTCGCCAACATCCACGCGAGACAGACCTGGTGCGCGCTGACGCCGTGCGCGTCACCGACCTCCTTGAACGGACCGGCCAACGCGCCCGCCTTGCCGATGCCACCGAACGGGCTCCACGGCAGGAACGCGATGCCGAGCTTGTCGCACAGCTCCAACTCCGGCTCGCTCGACCGGAACAACGGCGAGAACTGGTTCTGCACGGCCGTGAGCCGTCCGCCCAGGATCTCGTTGGCCAGGACGATCTCGTCCGGGTTGAAGTTCGAGACACCTGCGTAGCGGATCTTGCCGTTGTCCAGCAGTTCCTTCAGCGCGCCGACCGACTCCGCGATGGGCGTCTTCGGGTCCGGCCGGTGGAACTGGTACAGGAAGATCTGGTCGACGCCGAGCCGCCGCAACGAGCCGTCGACAGCCTTGAGCAGGTACTCCGGGCGTCCGTCGAGGTCCCAGCCACCTCCCGCCACGCGGGTGTGGCCGCCCTTGGTCGCCACGAACACCTCTTCCGACCTGCCGCGGATGCCTTCGGCGATCAGCTCCTCGTTGTGCCCGAAGTCGCTGTCGTCGAGCGAGTAGGCGTCGGCGGTGTCGATGAACGTCACGCCGGCGTCGAGCGCGGCGTGGATGGTCTGGATTGCCTGGGCGCGGTCGGGCCGCCCCTGGACCGAGATGGGCATGCCGCCCAGTCCGATGGCGCTGACCTCGACTTCTCCGATACGACGCTTCTGCATGACTACCACTCTGGACCCTCTGCATTAAGCTGTCCAACGCAAAGAAGTGATCTCATTGAGCACTGCGGGTGATGAATCGTGGAACTCAGACAGCTCGAGCACTTCCTCGCGGTCGCCGACGAGTGCCACTTCACGCGGGCCGCGCGCCGGATGCACGTCTCCCAGTCGGGCCTGTCGGCGTCGATCCGCGCACTGGAGGTCGAGCTGGGCGCGCCGCTGTTCCTGCGCACCACCCGCCAGGTCGAGCTGACTCAGGCCGGCCGCGCGTTGCTGCCCGAGGCGCGCAGAGCTTTGAGCAGCGTCGAGTCGGCCAGGGACGCGGTCGCCGCGGTGCAGGGGTTGCTGCGCGGCACGTTGTCCGTCGGCAGCCTGCAGTGCCTGCACGTGGTGCACCTGCCCGCGGTGCTGGCGCGGTTCCACGAGCTGCACCCCGGCGTGGAGATCCGGATGCGCCAGTCGGGCAACGCCGAGCTGGTCGAGGAGGTCCGCGCGGGCCGGCTCGACCTCGCGTTCGTCACGCGGCAGCCGAAGATGGCCGACGACCTGCGGGTGTCCACTTTGGCCAGTGAACCGCTGGTGCTCGCGTGCGCGCCGGAAAGCCCGTTCGCGACCAGGGAGTCCGTCGAGCTGTCCGAACTGGCCGGTCAGGCGTTCGTCGACTTCAACGTCGACTGGGGCACTCGCGACGAGGTCGACAGGGCACTCGCCGGTGTCGAACGGCGGGTCGCCGTCGAGGTCAACGACGTGCACTCACTTCTTGACTTCGTCGGGTTCGGTCTCGGGGTTGCTCTCGTTCCGCAGTCCTTCGCCGTCAAGCCCACCAGGGCGCACTTCGTCGGCCTTCGCGGGGACGCGCCCGTTGCCGAGACCGTCGTCGTCACGGGCCACACCGTCAGCGCTGCCGCTGGGGTTCTCTTCGCCCTCGTCCTGGAGGCGAGGTCGGGGCGGCTGCGTGTCGCCGGTTAGTTGCCAGCCGTCGTACGGGTCGCGCATCGCCGTGCCCGGCAACACGTTCAGCGATCCCACCTGAATCCTGGGCGGTGGCTCCACGAGCGCGAGGAACGTGCCGACCTCGGCCGCGCGGAAGTCGACCTTCTTGGTGCTGTTGAACGTCACCTCGGTGAACGCGAGCCCGCCGTGGAACTTGGCCTCCTCCATGCCGAGCCGCCCGTGGAAGGTCGCGCCGGAGAACAGGGTCGGCTTCTTGACCTCGATCTCGCGGAGCGTCGTGATGCCGTAGAACTGGGCGCGGCGCGCGGTGAAGCGGTGAATCCGGCGGCCGTCCAGCCGGAAGTACTCGAGTGCCGCCCCGGTCAGGTCGAGGTCGTAGTACTCCTTCTTGGCGTTGCCCCACGACAGCAGGTCGCGCAGCAGCCGCTGGGCCGTGCGCCGGACCTGTTGCTCCTGCTGGTCTTCCGGCTTCACCCTGACGAACACCGTGTCCGGGTCGGCGGCGTTCTTGTCCCACGACGGGTGGTGGAACGGCCTGCGCAGGTAGGCGCACAGGACGTCGATCACGGTCTGCTTGTAGCGCGGCGTGGAGTTCGCCAGCCACACCAACGAGTGCATCGCACCCACGCGCACCTGGTCGGCTTCGTTGCCGAGCATCTCGACCGAGCGTGCGAACCGTTCGTCGGCGACCTTCTCGCTCTCCAGCCAGTGCTTGCGGTCGTTGAGCCACAACGCGTAGAGCGCGACGACGGCACCACCCGCGACACCGGCGGTCTTCACGATCTCCACAGCGGGCGCCTTGAACGCCCACAGGAGCACCGCGGTCCCGGCGGTGACGAATGCGGCCATCACGACCGCGAGCAGCCACTTCACGCTCAGTTCCTCCACGCCTCAGGCAGCTCGGCTTCCACCGCGAACGTACAGCCGTCGGCCTTCACGTCCGCCCACTCCGAGTTCTTGAACTTGGTCTCGCCCAGGAACTTCGAGTCCGTGAACACCGCGAGCCCGCGTGCCCTGAACCGGCTGAACCAGGCCTTGCGGCGGAACTCCGTGTGGTGCATGTAGAACCGGCCGGTCACCTCGATCTCGGTGAGGTACGCGTCGCCGTGGATCACCATGTGGTGGAACGCGTTGGCCTCGTTGAGGTGCGCGACCCGCATGACCAGGTCGCCGACGTGCCGGTAGGACAGGTCCATGTAGTGCAGGTAAGCCTTCGTGAGGTTCAGGTCGTACTTGACCGGGTCCTTCTCCTCGAAGCGCGGCAACAGGTCCTCGATCAGCCGTTGCGAGGTCAGCCGGACCTCCAGTTCGATCTCGTTCTGCTCCGCGTCGAAGTCCAGGTCCTCCTCGGCACGCCGGAACGGTCGGCGCAGGTAGGCGCAGAGGATGTCGAGGATGGTCTGCGTGTACTCCGGCCGGGACTTCGCGAGGCCCGCGAGCGCGTGCATCGCGCCCACCCGCACCTGGGCCGCGTCGTGCCCGAGCAGCTCCACGGCGCGCGCGAACCGTTCGTCGGCCACGCGGGACCTGTCGTGCTCGATGCGCTGCCCTTCGAGCTCCTGGCGGGCCTCCTCGACCTTGCGCCGCCGGTCGTTGAGCCACAACGCGTAGAGCGCGACGACCGCGCCACCGGCGAGACCGCCCGTCTTGATGGCCTCGTGTTTCGGCGCGCGGGGGTCGAGGAGCAGCAACGCGCCCCCGACCAGCAGGAACACTCCGATCGAGGCCAGCACGGTCGGCAAGAGCAAACTTTTCCTCACGAGGTCGGCATTCTGCCAAGCGGCGGGTGCATGATGGGCGGGAACTGGTCCGAACGCGGAGGGGTGAGCGAGTGGAGCGGCCGAACTGGGCGCCGGGAGACATCGACCTGGAACGGCCGAGCGTCGCGCGCGTGTACGACTACTGGCTGGGCGGAGCCCACAACTTCGCCGCCGACCGGGCCGTCGCGCAGAAGACGCTCGAGTACCTGCCCGAGCTGCGCAACATCGTGCTGAACCACCGCGCGTTCCTGCGCAGGGCCGTCCGGTACCTGCTCGGCAGGGGCGTCCGGCAGTTCCTCGACCTCGGCTCCGGCATCCCGACCGTCGGCAACGTCCACGAGATCGCGCAGACCGCCGACCCGAACTCGAAGATCGTCTACGTCGACATGGACCCGGTCGCCGTCGCGCACAGCCGGGCGTTGCTCAACGGCAACGAGCGGGTCAGCGTGCTGCAGGCCGACGTGCGCGACCCGGAGTCGGTGCTGGACTCGGCCGAGGTCGCCGAGCAGCTGGACTTCGACGAGCCGGTCGGGGTGCTGATGATCGCGCTGCTGCACTTCGTGTCCGACGACGAGAAGCCGGTGGGCATCATCGGCGGCTACCGCGACCGTCTCGCTCCCGGGAGCTTCCTCGTCGTCTCCCACGCCGGTTACGAGGCGGAGGAGGAGACGGGTTCGTACCGGGCCGCACGGGCCAACTACGACCGCAACGTCACCCCGATGACGTACCGCAACAAGGTCGAGTTCACCAAGCTGTTCGAGGGATTCGCGCTGGTCGAACCGGGTGTCGTGCGGTTGCCCGCCTGGCACCCGGAGTCACCGGACGACCTGGACGACGCCGGAACGCCGTTTCCGGGCTTCGGCGCGGTAGGCCGGAAGGCGTAGAGGTGACTGCACACGGCGACCGCCCGTATGCTGCGCGTTCGTGGCGTTAGGGCCGAGCAGATGACCGAACGGGTTGACCACCGGGTGCGTGACGACCGCTCTCCTTTGGACCCGGCCGTTTTGGCCGGTGCCGAGGCGTTCGCGCGTAGCTGGGCCACGGCCGTGATCGGGTCCAGTTACGTCCCGATGACCCGTGCCGAGGTCGCCCAGCACCTGCAGGACCTCACCGAGATGCTGGTCGAGGCGCTGTTCGCGAGCCCGTTCCGCACCGCCCCCGGCTACGAGATCGGCTCGCGGCTGGTCGACGCGCACTTCACCGGCACGGACACCCTCGGCCGCACGATCCAGCTCCTCGGCGACGACCTGCTGTCCGAACTGGGCCGCGGCGGCGACGAACGGCTGGTGTCCCGCCTCGCTGCCCTGCAGGGCGCGCTGGCCGCCGGCTACGCCCGTGCGCTGCGTGAACGCACGCTCGCCGAGCAGGAGGCCATCAGGGCCGCCGTGCTGGACGCCCGCGACCAGGCCGAGGCGATGCTGCGCGCGTCGGAGGCCAGGTTCCGCGCGATGTTCACCGAGGCCGCGATCGGCATCGGCATCGCGGACATCGACGGCCGGATACTGGACGTCAACCAGGCGCTGCAGGACATGCTCGGCTTCAGCGTCGAGGAGATGCGCCAGTACAACGTGCGCGACCTCATGCACCCCGAGGACGCGGGCAGCGTGTGGCGCCTCTACGACCAGCTCATCGCAGGAGAGTGCGACCACTACCGCGCCGAGAAGCGCTTCCACCGCGCCGACGGCGAGCAGGTGTGGACGCACCTGACGTTGTCGCTGGTCCGCGACGACCACGGCGAGCCGCAGTACCAGGTGGCGATGATCGAGGACGTCACCGACCGCCACCTGCTGCAGAACCGCCTGCGCTACCAGGCGCTGCACGACCCGCTGACCGGCCTGCCGAACCGCGCGCTGTTCCTCGAACGGCTCGGCCGCGTCTTCAACAACCGCGGCAAGCACCAGCGGGCCGGCCTCTGCTACCTGGACCTGGACGGCTTCAAGGTCATCAACGACTCCCTCGGCCACGACGTCGGCGACCAGCTGCTGGTCGAGGTCGGGCGTCGGTTGGACCACTCGGTCTCCGGCGAGGGCAAGCTGGTCGCGCGCATGGGCGGCGACGAGTTCGTGATCCTGGTCGAGGGCTCGACCGGCGAGCAGGACATCGTGGATGTCGCGGACCGGGTGCTGACCGAGCTGGAGGCGCCGATCCGCATCGCCGGCCACGAGCTGTCGGTCTCGGCGTCCATCGGCATCGTCGAACGTCAGCTCTCCGGCACCACGTCCGCGGATCTCATGCGAGACGCGGACATCACGCTGTACTGGGCGAAGGCGGACGGCAAGGCGCGCTGGGCGTTGTACGACCCGGAGCGCAACGCCCGCGAGGTCGCCAGGTTCACCCTCTCCGCGACGATGCCACGCGCGTTGGAACGCGGCGAGTTCTACGTCGAGTACCAGCCTCTGGTGCGCCTGGAGGACTCCACGGTCACCGGCGTCGAGGCTCTGGTCCGCTGGCAGCACCCGGAGTTCGGCCGCCTCGCCCCGGACAGGTTCATCGAGCTGGCCGAGGAGACCGGCCTCATCGTCCCGTTAGGACGGTGGGTGCTGCGCAAGGCCTGCGAGGAAGCCCGCCGCTGGTTGGTCGAGTTCGGTGACGCGGCCCCGTTCGTCTCGGTGAACCTGGCCGTGCGCCAGTCCCGCGACCCCGAACTGGTCCGCGACGTGAAGCGAATCCTCGACGAGTGCGCCCTGCCCCCGCACCACCTGCAGCTGGAGCTGACCGAGTCGGCGATCATGGGCACCGCGGACGAGCCGCTGGAGGCGCTGCGGGCGTTGTGCGACATGGGTGTGCGCATCGCGATCGACGACTTCGGCACCGGCTACTCGAACCTCGCCTACCTCAAGCACCTGCCCGTGCACGAGCTGAAGATCGCCGGCTCGTTCATGGAGGGGCTGCGGGCGGAGAACGAGGAAGACCCGGTCGACTCGCAGATCGTCGCGACTCTCGTCCAACTCGCGCACGCGTTGTCGTTGGGCGTCACGGCCGAGGGCGTGGAGACGCCGGCGCAGGCAGCCCGGTTGCTGCGGCTCGGATGTGACACGGGGCAGGGCTGGTTCTTCGCGCGGCCGGGGCCGCCGGAGAACATCGACAGTCTCCTGCGTGGTGATCTCTAGGTCGGGGAACTCCCCAGGCCATGAAGTACTTGGCCCTGGTGGTGCTCCTCCTCGTCGTGATGACCCCGATCGCCCGCGCGGCCGATGTCGTTCCGCTGCCGGCCGACAAACAGGCTTTCGGCACGGCTCGTTCGACGGCGAGCGCGGTGTGGTTCACCCTCGGCCACCAGGGGCTTTCCGAGATCTTCCACCCGGACCTGAGCACGCCCGCGACCCGTGAGACGCGCCTGCTCGTCGACGGAGAGCCAGGCCAGGCGAGGACCGAACCGGCCGACGACAGGTCGCTGACGTTCCGGCAACGGCTGCGCGGCGACGGCTGGCAGGCAGAGATCACCTACGTCACCGATCCGCGGCGCGCCGCTGTGCTCGCGGACGTGGCTCTGACGGCTCAGCGACCGGTGCGGCTGTCGGTCGAGCACGTGCCGATGAAGGGCTCCAGTTCGGTGGTCAGCACGTTGCCGACGGAGCCGGTGCGTCATGCGCACGGCACGTTCGCGGTCGGCTTCGGTGAGGGCGTCGCGCAGGCGGCTCTGGGCCGGGGTTTCCGTGCGGTGGCGCGGGAGTACGCGCAGGGCTGGCACGCGTACCTGGACGGCCTGCGCAGGCCGAAGTCCGCGGACCGGCGGCTCTACGACATGTCCGTGATGGTGCTCGCGGCGACCGAGGACAAGCGCAACCCCGGCGCGTCGATCGCGTCGCCGAGCTTCCCGTGGGCGTTCGGGTTCGACCGCGAGCTCGCGCCGGAACTCGGCCCGTACGCGCTGGTCTGGCCCCGCGACCTCTACCACGTGTCCACCGCGATGATCGCTGCCGGAGATCGCGGGTTCGCGTCCCGCTCGCTGGACTTCATGCTGCGCCGGCAACAGCAGCCGGACGGCCACCTGCCGCAGAACACGCGGGTCGACGGCACGCCGGTGTGGACCAAGGTCCAGCTCGACCAGACAGCAGCGCCGCTCCTGCTCGCCTGGAACCTGGGCCGCCAAGACAAGTCCACAGTGGACGCACTGCGCCGCTCGGCCGACTACCTGCTCGACTACCCGAACTCCCCGTTCAGCGAGCAGGAGCGGTGGGAGAACCAGAACGGCTACTCGCCGGCCACGATCGCATCGGTGATCGCCGGGCTCGTGTGCTTTGCGGACCTGTTGCAGCGCAACGGGGAGAACGCCGACCGGTACCTCAGCGCAGCCGACGAGTGGCAGCGGAAGGTGGAGGGCTGGACCGCGACGAGCACCGGACCGTACTCGCCGAAGCCGTACTACCTGCGGCTCACCAAGGACGGACAGCCCGACCAGGGCACGAAGTACAACCTCGGTGACAACAACCCGACCGACATCGACCAGCGTGCCGTCGTGGACCCGAGCTTCCTGGAACTGGTGCGGCTCGGCGTGAAGCGGGCCGACGACCCCGTCATCCGCAACACCGTCGCCGTGGTCGACCGGCAGCTGAAGGAACAGGGTTACTGGCACCGGTTCACGCAGGACGGTTACGGCGAGACCGCCGACGGCAGGCCGTGGGGCATCAACTGGCCGACACCGACGCGCACCTACGGACGGCTGTGGCCGTTGCTGACCGGCGAACGCGGCGAGTACGAGCTGTTGACGGGCGACAAGTCCAGTGCCGCCAAGCGTTTGCGTGAGATCGCCGCCACCGCGAACACCGGTCTCATGCTCCCGGAACAGGTGTGGGACGGCCGAGGAACCACCTCGGCCACCCCGCTCGCCTGGACGCACGCGCAGTACGTGCGACTGGCGTGGTCGCTCGACCGGGGAACGCCGGTCGAGCGACCATCCGTTGTCGTTAAGCGCTACCTCTAGCTGAAGGACTTCTTCGCCACGTTGTGGCCGGAGATCTCCACGACCGGCGTCGCACTGCCGATCGACGAGCTCCGGTACTCGGCCTTGAGCGTGAGGGTCTCGCCAGGCCACAGCGTCACGTAGTTGTCGCTCCACTGCGTCGGCAGCACCTCGGCGCCGCCCTGGCCCTTGCGCAACGACGCCCGCACGAAGAACGCCACCGTGCTGCCGGTGTTCTTCAACGTCACCGTGGTGACCTGCTTGTCGTCACCGACCGGCGCGGTCGACACGGTGGAGGACACCGTGCCGGGCTTCAAGGTGTTGAGCCCCTTGAGATCCGCGTAACCGGACTGCGGCGTGTGGTACCAGGTGGAACCGCCGTAGTTCAGCGTGTCGGCCTTGGTGGACAACCAGTAGACGTTGCGGTCGATCACGTTGCCCGCAGCGTCCTTCAGCAGCAGTCTGGCGAAGTACGTCGTGGACAGGCCGGAAGGCTGCGGCAGCGACCCGACCTTGGTGGGGCCGTTGGCGGTCGAGTTCACGTTGCGCGTCTCGTCGGCCTTCTGGGTGCCGTCGAGGTTGAACAACGTGACCTGCAGCTTCAGCCCGTTGACGTTCTCCAGGCCGGTGTTCATGACGGCCAGCGACTTGTCGTCGTAGGAGTACTGGGCGTGCAACGGGCGCAGGCCGGCCTTGGCACCGAAGTACGAACCCGCCGTGGCGAGGTAGTAGTCGTACAGGTGCCAGTACAGCGTCGGCCACGCGTTGTTGAGCATCCAGTAGATGACGCCCGTCGACGGGTTGCTGGAGTCGTTGAAGTTGTCGCCGAAGGCCTCGAACTGCGAGCGGTTCGTCTCGTAGTTCGCGAGCTGCGCCTTGCGGACGAGGTCCTCGACGTTGGTGGGCTTGCCGTAGCGGTTGTCGAGCGCGGTGCCCCAGAAGGTGAGCTTGTTGAACGTGCCCGACGGCGACAGGTGGTACTGCGTCGCGTTGTAGTCGGTCAGCTTGTTGATCTCACCGGAGGACAGGAACTTCTTCAGCTCGTCCATCTCCGGGATGGTCGCGCCGGGACCGATCTCGGACGCGAACCCGGCCGCGCCGCCCTTCTGCTTGTTGAACCAGTAGACCGGCGGCTCCCACCAGTAGGGGCCGTCCATCTTCATGCCGGGGTTGCCGAGCTGCGGCGAGCTGATGTTCTTCGCCGACGAGATGACCGGCAGGTTCCACTCGGCGCGCTTCAGGGCGTCGAGGTAGATCTTCTCCAGGCCCGCGCCGGGGGCGGCGTCGGAGCCGATCATGAAGCCGATCATGCTCGGGTGGTTGCGGATGCGCTTGGCCTCGCTCTCCGCGGACTCACCGGCGACGCGGTTGTCCTCCGCGTCGAACGAGCTGTACTTCTCCCACTTCGAGCAGCACTCCCAGCCGGTCAGCAGCATGATGCCCTTGCGGTCGGCCATGTCGTACAGCTCGTCGTTCTCCGGCTTGCCCTCGAGGCGGATGGTGTTCATGCCCATCGCCTTGACCAGGTCGAGCTGGTCCTCGATGTAGCGGACGTCGGTGCGCAGGAACAGGTCCGACGCCCAGCCTCCGCCGCGGACCAGGAACGGCTTGCCGTTGATGGTGAACTGCCGGCCGCTGCCGCGGATGCTGGACGTGACCTCGCGGACGCCGAAGGTCGTCTTCGCCGTGTCCGACTCGGTGGTACCGACGTTCGCCGCGAGCGTGGCCAGGTAGAGCGGTTGCGCGCCCATCTGGAACGGCCACCAGACCTGCGGGTTCTGCAGGTCCTGGGAGAACGTGACGGTCTTGGTCTGGTTCGCGTTCAGCTGCACCTGCTGCTTGAACACCTGACCTGCGACGGTCGCGGTGACCTCCGCGTTGACCGCCTGCGCGGTGTTGTTGCGCGCGTCGACCTTCGTGGTGATCTTCGCGCTGTTCAGGTTCGGCAACGGCAGGTCGGAGTCGACGCGCAGGTTGCGCAGCGACACCGGGCCGCTCGGCTCGAACGAGACGTCGCGGAAGATGCCCTGGTTGCGGTCGGGCGGCAGCTGCGCCCAGTCGATGAAGTGGATCAGCAGCTCGTTCTGCGGGTCGGACGGCGACGCCTTGATCGCGATCGCGTTGTCGCCCTTGCGCAGCAACGAGGTCACGTCGAACTCGTGCGTCGGGTACGCGCCGACGACCTTGTCCGTGCCGGCGACCTTCTTGCCGTTCAACCAGATCTCGCCGCGGGCGATGATGCCGCCCTTGAGCTTGAGGAACGTGTTCACGCCCGGCTGCGGGTCCGCGGTGAACACCTTGCGGTACCACCAGCCGACCTTGAAGTCGTTGGCGTTGACCTGCTTCATGTTCTCGGAGTAGCGGACGTCCGGGTACTTGTTGTTGGCGACCAGGCCGGCCATCACGGTGGACCTGGCGGGCACTGTCATCCAGCCGGAGTCCGAATAGGTCGGTCCGGAGATCACGTCACCGGCCTGGGTGGCCTTGGCGCTGCTCTGCATGCGCCAGTCGGGGACGGTGGAGGCGGTTCCTGGGCTGGCGGCCACCTTCAGCGCCGCTCCCGTGCCGGGCACGGGGCCCGCGTTGGCCGTGGTGCCTGGTACGAGCAAGGCCAGGCCCATCGCCGCCACGACCAGTGTTGGTAGTGGTCGGTTGCGCAGCATGTCGCTCCTCGACGCATCGGGGCGGCGGCGCTCGGGGTATCGTAAAGAAGGTTTCCTTTTTGTGAGGTCACCGGCAATGCGCCTTACGGGTGACTCGGCTCACATCAATCGCCACACTCCGTGCGCGGCGATCAGATACGTTGGCCGTCATGCGTCGATTTGCCGTCCCATTCCTGCTGGCAGCGGTCCTGACCGGGTGTTCTTCGACGGAACCCGGCAAGCCCTCGGCGGGTGAGCAGACCGGCTCGGCGCCGACGACCGGAACTTCCACGAAGTCTTCCCCGGTGAACAGGCCCAAGGCCGTCGACATGAAGACGCTCGACCCGTGCTCGCTGGTCACGCCTGAGGCGAAGACCGCGCTCGGCATCCGCACCGTGGAGCCGGGCGCCCCGGATGTGGACTGGGGCGAGGGCAGCAAGGGGTGCGGCACCAGCTACGAGGACCGCAAGTTCATCTGGAGCATCGACACGGTGGTCAACGGCGGCGCCGACCGGCTGAAGAGGACGGAAGGCAAGGAGACCCCGCTCACCGAGGTCAAGGTCGCCGGCTACCCCGCCTACCTCGCGAAGGGCACGGGCGGCACCAGAACTCCGCAGTGCGAGATCTTCGTCGACTCGAATGACGAGCAGCTGCTGAGGGTTGCCGTGACCGTCGCAATGGGCGGGGACTCGACTGTGGACAGTGCGTGTGAGAGGGCGACGGCGCTGGCAGAGGCCGCGGGAACCGTGCTCGCCACGAAGTGAGTAGAACTACTCCGCTTTTACCGGGAACCGGTCACTCGCGTCATGCATCAGAGCTAAAGTCGTTCCAAATGCACACGCGGCCCAACCTGGGGGTCGTACTGAGGAGGGTGTGCCGTGCATCTCGCGGACGTGGATGGTGGAGGGACCTCGTCGCTGCCCCCGGAGTTCGGGCAGCGCAAGCTGAAGGTCGAACCCCACGCCATTCCACAGGCAAGGAAGGCCTTCGAGCACGCACTCGACGAGTTCGAGGCGAAGATCGAACGTCAGGTGGAGAAGCTGCCGACCAAGCCGTGGGCTGAGGACCCGATCAGCAGCGAGACCTCCAAGGCTTTCAACGAGCAGACCACCGAGAAGGCGTTGGCCGCCCTGGTCTTCTACAAGAAGCAGCTCATCGGCGTCATCGACCAGCTCAAGATGATCGAAGAGCAGTACCGCCAGGTTGAAGGCGACAACGAAGCCATGTGGGGAAAGCACCTGCGGGACTGAGGGGAGGACTGACCGATGACTGACCACCGCTTTCAGGGGTACGACCACCCCGAGCTGCACAAGATGATCAACGCTGGTCCTGGTGTCTCCGCCTCAATCCCGGTGGAGCAGGGCTGGAAGATCATCGCTGACGCACTCGCGCAGATCGATGAGGACCTGCACACCTCGCTGGGCAAGATGGGCGCTGACTGGGAGTCGGACGCCTCTGACGCCGCGACCAACGCGCTGTCGCCGCTCGCGCAGTGGGCCGGCTTCGCGAACCAGGGCGCGACGACCATGGAGAGCTCCGCGCGCCTGCAGGGCGAGTTCATCGCCGACGCGCGCAAGAAGATGCCGGAGCCCAAGAAGGTCACGACCGAGGCGCCCGGTGTCGGCGACTACGTCCTCGGCGGCCTGACCGGCGGCATCGGCATGGCACACGTCGTCAGCCAGCAGATCGACCACGAGCGGCAGGAAGCGGCGCAGGACAACGCGGCCGCGCAGGCCGTGAAGGTCATGGAGGACTACCAGTCCGACAGCCGCTGGAACTCCTCGACGCTCGGTGAGTTCCCGCAGCCGCCGTCGGTCGTGATCGACACGCCGCCTCCGGGCGACTCCGGCAACGGCAGCACGCGCGTCGGCTACAGCTCGACCGGCACGTACTCGCCGACCGGCACCTCCAGCACGACCACGCCGGCCTGGACCCCGCCGCCGACGACGCCGCAGCACGTGACGCCGCCGGTGACGCCGCCCGGCAACGACACGCACGTCTCGTGGACTCAGCCTCCGTCGACGCCGCCCACGGTGACGCCGCCGACCAACCTCCCGCCGCAGCTGCCGACGCCCGACCCGCGGCCGACGCCGCCGGTGGGTCCCGGCCCGGTGTTCACCCGGCCGACCACGGGCGTGCCCGGTGGTGGCTCTGGTGGCGTTCGCGGTGGTCAGCTCGGTGGTGGCAAGCCGTTCGGCCCGATGTCGGGTTCGCTCGGCTCGTCCGCGCAGGCCGGCATGAAGCCCGGCGGCATGCCCGGCATGGGCTCCGGTCCCGGTGGTGGTGCCATGGGCGCCGGCGGTGCCGGTGGTCCCGCGGGCAGGGGTGGCGCAGCCGGTGCCGGCATGGGCGGCGGTGGCGCGCACGGCCAGAAGGGCGAGGGCGAGGACGACCTCGAGCACAAGGCGGCCGACTACCTGGTCGAGACCGACGACGTGTTCGGTGACGAGCGCATGGTCGCGCCTCCGGTCATCGGGGGCTTCTCGGAGTGAGTCTGTTCGGTGGCCCTGTGGAGAGGGAGCCGATCACCCTCTCCGCCGAGGAGTTCGACGTGGTGTGGGAACGACTGAACGTCGGTCCCATGCCGCTCGTCCTCAAGGTTCCTTCCCCTGGCAAGACGCGGGACGAGCGCATCGCGCTCGAGAACCGCGTCCACCAGCAGCTGGACCAGCGCCGCTTGGGTAATTCACGCGGTCTTTCGTCCGAACTGGACGGATTGCTGCGCATGTTCGTGAGGCCGGAGCGGGAGGCGGACGGCCGCCTCTGGCTCGGGCACAGCCTGCGGGTTCTCGCCGTCGCGAACGGCGACTACGGCGCGTTGGCGACGATGCGCGACAACCAGCTGACCTTCCAGCCGTGGGCGGGCTCCGGGCTCGCCTCCGCGGTGCTGTCCGTGCTGCCCCAGCACCCGGCCGGAACCGGTGTCTCGGTGACGCTGCCCAGCGCGGACATCGAGAAGGCGATCTCCCAGACCGATGGTTCGCCGAAGTCGATGGAGGCCGCGTTCCGGGGCATCGGGCTGCGTGACGAGGACGCCAAGGCGCTGGTGCAGATGTTCACCGGCCTGGTCCGAACCGGCAATTTCGGTGCCGCTGCCCGGGACAAGTACGGCAAGCGCTGGCGGCCCGAGCGCGTGGTCGCGTTCTTCGACACCGAAGAGGGTCGCTACCTGCAGCAACGCCGTGCGTCGAACGGTCAGCCGCCGTGGAGCACGTTCACACCGACCGACGCGCGCCGGCTCATGCACCAGGTCGATGAGCTGATCGCCGAAGCAGTTCGTTCCGCAGACGTCTGATGTCTGGTTTGATCTGACCACCGCCGCCGTGGCCAAGACCCCTTGGAGACGGCGAAATGAACATCGACAGACGGCGATTCCTGCTGGCTACAGGGGTCGCGCTGGTCGGAACGTCAGCGATGACGGGGACAGCTTCGGCTGCGTCCTCCGCTTCGCTGTGGCAGGAGTTCGTGGCGAACCCGTACAACCACCCGCAGATCCCGAACGTCGCGTACGCGGGCTACCGGACGGGTGAGCGGCCCCCTCGCCGGCCAGTTCTCGCGAACGTCCTGTTCTTCGGCGCGCGGCGCGACGGCTCGGCCGATGCCGCCCCGGCGATCAACAAGGCGATCGAGTTCGTCGGCCGATTGGGTGGTGGCACCGTCTTCGTGCCGCCGGGCCGCTACCGGATCGACGACATCATCCGCATCGGCTACGACAACGTGGTGCTGCGCGGCGCGGGCAGCTCGAAGACGACGTTCTGCGCGACCCGCTCGCTGGAGGAGATCGTCGGCATCAACCGCAGCCGGTACGGCTCGGAGAACTCGGCGTGGAGCTGGTCGGGCGGCCTCGTGTGGGTGTGCCACCGCGATCGCTACCAGCCGTTGGTCGACGCGATCAAGGCGCGCAAGTGGCCGTTCGAGGGCTGGACGGGCAACGAGCTGGAGCAGGGTTCGCTCCTGACCAACGTTTCCGGCTCTGCGGCTCGTGGTTCGTTCGTGGTGACCGTCGAGAATGGACGGAAGCTGCGCGCCGGTCAGCGCGTTCTGCTGCGCCTGGACGATTCCGCGTACTCGCTGCCGAAGCACATGTGCGGCGACGTGCCCGGCACGGCGACCTACCAGTGGGACAACAAGACCAAGCTGCTGTCGTACTTCCCGTTCCTGTGGCCGGTGAAGGTGGAGTGGGTGCGCGGCAACAGGGTCAAGCTCGCGCAGCCGCTGCCGTTGGAGATCCGTCCGGAGTGGAAGGCGCGCCTCACCACGATGGCCCCCGTCGTCACCGGTGCCGGCGTCGAGGGCATCAAGATCGAGATGTTCAAGGTGCCGACCCCGAAGCACCTGCAGGACAAGGGTTACAACGGTCTCGCGTTCCAGTGCGCGTGGGACTGCTGGGCCGACGACGTGCACGTCCAGGACGTCGACAACGGGTTCTTGCTGGTGTCCGCCAAGGGGATCTCGTTGCTGAACACGCGGGTCTCCGGTCGTGGCCACCACCACGCGTACGCGACGCGCGAGCAGTCGCACGACAACCTGACCGACGGGTTCGTGATCGAGGCGCCGTCCGAGCCCTCGCAGGCGGGTGCGGGCAACCACGGCCTGAACGTGGAAGGCCTGTCGTGCGGCAACGTCTGGACCCGTGGCCGCATGGATCACGACGTCTTCGACACCCACCGCGGGCTGCCGTTCGCCAACGTTCGAACCGAGATCACCATCAACAACGTCGGCGCCCACGGCGGCAGTGCGGACGCGGGACCTCTGTACGGCGCCCGTTTCGCGCACTGGAACGTCACCGTCACCAACCAACGTGCCGGCAACGTCCGGATCGACCAGGTCGCGCCGTGCAGTGCCACCGTGGCGATCTCCGAGGTCCGCGACTTCGGTCAGATCGACAAGCCGGACTTCACCGGTGCGTTGAACTCGCGGCTGGAGCTCTACGGCACGACCGACGTGACTCCCCGCAACCTCTACGACGCGCAGAAGCGTCTGCGTCGGTCATGAGGTAACGCGCATCGCCTGTGGCAGCGACCGGGTCACCGCGTCGAGATCGGTGGGGAGCAGGAAGCTCTCCACCGATCTGCCGACTCTGCGTTGCCAACCGTCTGCCAGCTCCAGGCGGTACGACAGGAAGTCGTAGTTCTGGCTGGGCGGAGTCGTGTCGGCCAGCAGCAGGTGCTGGCCGTACCTGTACCCCAGTCGTCCCATCGTCTGCAGCACGTCCGTGAACTCCGGCTGCGCCTCGACCAGGTCTTTCACGCCGTCCACGCAGACGAGCAGCTCCGGGATCGGGCCGGTGTCCGCGGCGCGGTAGTCCCAGGTGGTCCGGTTTCCGCTGTCCGCCAGCGTTCTGATGCGTCGCTCGTGATCATCCATCAGGTCCAGCCCGTGTTGCACGTGCGGTGCGTCGTCCAGGCCCGCGAACACGCCGGTGCCGTGGAAGTCGATGAGCACGACCTCCAGCTCTTCCGGTGAGTGCCGCAGCATCTGGCCCAGCAGCAACGCTCTGAAGGCCACCGCACGTCGTTCCGGCGGCCCGACGATCTCGCCGTGCGGCCCCATCCCGTCCTGCAGGCTGCGCGGCTTGAGGTCGATCTCGATCGGCTGTCCGTGCTCGTCCGTGCCGACCGCGGCCCGGTACTGCAGGTCGACGGGCCTCCGCTTCCACACATGCTTCGGCATTTCGTGCAGCGTCGCGAAGTCCGGTGGTGGTTCGGTCTGGTGCATCAGCTGTGGCAACGACTTCGCTGCCTGGTCGAGGTCGGCGGGTGCGGTGCAGTCACCGATGCGGAGGTCCGCGAGATCGTGCGGGCTGTCGAGCAGCAGCTGCACGCCGGACTTGCCGACGTCCCGCGCGATGGTCCTGAGAGTGCCGGCGAACGTCGGATCCGCCACGACGATGTCGTTGAAACCCTTGACGCAGACGAGGAGTTGCGGCAGCACCTGGCCGAAGCCGCGGTGGTCGAAGATCGTCCAGGTGTTGCCGACGACTTCGAGCCGTCGTTCCGACTCGGCCAGCAGCGCCTGTTGGATCGGCGCGGAATCTCTTGCCACATCACGGTAGTGGGCTTGCACGTGTGGCGCCTGGTCCAGTCCGGCGAACGTGTTCGTGTCGTGCGCGTCGATGAAGATCGCCTGGAACAGCTTGGGCGAGTGCGTGGTCATCAGACCCAGCACCAGGCTCCGGAAGGCGTCCGGCGACGTGACGCTGAGATGCGACCCGGTGCGCCACTTGCCGTCGGCGAAGTGGGTCAGCTCGACGACGACCGGTTCGCCGGTGTGGCTGACGCCGATCGGGACCTTCCACCACCTGCCCTTCCACGCGAGGGCCTTGGTGAAGCGGCCCAGGCCGTGCAGGGCGAGGAAGTCAAGGCGTACCAACGATCGCAGGCCCTCGGGGACGTCGTTCAGGTTGCTCGCCCTGATGACCACCTGAACGTCCCGCGCGGTGGCGGTGATCCACCGGATGCTGGTGGCGAGGCCGGGATCGCTTGCCGCGCACAGCTTCCAGTCGTCGATCAGCAGGACCGCACCGGGCTCGCCGCCGCGTTCGAACCACGTCAGCAGGTTCTGGCAGCGTCGTTGGTCGGCCGGGTCGAACGACACCGCGACCCCGTCTTCCGCGCCGCGACCGATCCGGTAGATCCGCTGGTTCACGGCAGCGCGATCTGGACGGCGGTCTTGTCGCGCACGGAAAGCCCGATGCCGGGCAGGTTCGGCACGTGCGCGGCGCTTTGTGCGTTGACCAGCGAGGTGTTCGGATCGTCCAGCCTCAGCTCGATGCCGAAGGCCAGGCTGTCCTTGATGAACGGCGGCACCTGGTCCCAGTTCCGCGCGGTCACCACGATGTGCCGTTGCGGATCGAGCGGCTCCCCGGGCCCGTCGAGCAACTGGTAGTCGCTGAGATCGCCGAGCACCGCGGCGAGCGTGCGCAGCGTCGTGGACTTGCCGGTGCCGGGCGCGCCGACGATGGCGCCGTGCCGCAGCTCCTGGGAGAAGGCCGGCACCAACAGGTCGCGGCGGTGCTCGAACGGCTTGTCGACCAACCCGAGAGCACCGGGCGGCAACATGTCGAGTGTCAGCGGCTTGCCGTCGTGGCCCAGCGGCGGAAGCATGATCTCGTAAGCGATTCCTGCGCCGGGGACGTTCGGCAGCACGTCGAGCATCTCTGCGAGGTCGTGTGTCGGCACGGCTTCCGGCCACTCGACCGGCTCGAACGGAAGCCCGTCCGGCACGCCACCGACGAACAACACGCGCGTGCCCACCCTACGCCCGCCGCGCATCGCGGTGATCAGCGCTGCGAGGAACTTCGGTTCCCTGGCAAGAAATGCCTCCGCACCGCTCACGCAGATCAGCAGGTCCCCGATGGGATCCAGTGGCGCTCCGTTGATCAGCGCACGCCGGTACAGGTCCAAGCTCTTGAACCCGCTCTTGTCCACGACCTCCTGGCGCCTGTTGATCTCGCCGTACAGCGAGTCAAGCAGCCGCACGACCATCGCGTCCTCAGCCGCTGGCGTGATCGTGTGTGCGACCTGCGATCCGGTGGCCAGCGCGTCGAACACCCCGCTGCCGTCCCCGTCGATGAACAGGTACTGCAGGAAGTCGGCTGAATGCGTCACCATCAACCCGAGCAGTGCACTCTGCACCTGTTGTGGCGCACCACGATGAACCGCACTGCCGAACTCGATCGCGACCTCGACCGGCCAGCCGCGTTCGTCAACCCCGGCGTTCGCCTGCAACAGGTTCCGCTGCCACATGTTGCCGAGATCGGCCTCAATCCCCTGCAACGCGAGGAAATCCGTGGGCTCGCCATCGAGGTGCCGCCTCAGTTGCGTCGGCAGATCGGCCCACTTCCGCGCCGTGACGACAACCTGCACACCCCGCGCCGGCCCGAACGCCGCAATCCACTCCACAGTCCGGTCGAGTTCCGGATCCTGCCCAGCACACAACGCCCAGTCGTCCACCAGCAACACGGCCCCAGCAGGCGCCCCGCGCTCGAAGAAGTCCAGCAAGCTCCGGCACCCAGCCTGGTCCGACGGGTCAAAACTCGCCGACACGGGCAACGGATCGGCCCCACGCCCGATCCGGTAAACGGCCATGTCCGGCGCGGCCGCAAGAGCCGCCGCCAACCGCTCCCTGGTCGCCTGCCCGGGACCGACAACGGCGAAGTTCCTGATCACCGCCCACATATACCAACAGCCCAGGGCCCACCGCTGCCCCTTCGCTAATGTGGGCGACGTGCCAGCGAAAGCCGTCGACCCCGCCGAGATGCGAGCCGCGGTGCAGGCCGTCCTCCCCTGGCTGTCCGGCGAGGCAGACCAGCCACCCCGCCCCGCGCTGGCCGCCGCAGTCCGCCTCAGCCTGCGCACCCTCGAACAACTGGCCCCAGGCCGCAGCGTCGAGGTCCGCGTCCCCCCGTTCGCCGCCGTCCAGTGCATCGAGGGCCCACGCCACACCCGAGGCACCCCACCAAACGTGGTCGAAACCGACGCCCGCACCTGGCTCCTGCTGGCCACCGGCGCCCTGACCTGGACCGACGCCCTGGACTCGGCTCAGGTCACCGCCTCCGGGACCCGAGCCGACATCTCGGCGTTGCTACCAGTAGTGCGCTTCTAGAACCACGAACCGATCGTGTTGTCGTAAACCGACTTCGCGCCGTCCTTGATCGCTCCGCCGGCGTCCTTCACGACCTCGACACCACCCTCGACAACGGCCTTGCCGCCCTCGTAAACGTCCCGGCCGAGCTCACCGGCGTTGCCCAACGTGTCAGCCACAACGTCAACGGCGTCGCTACCCAACTCGCCAACGGTGCCGACCGCGTTGCGCCCGGCGTCGCCCCAGCGCCCGTTCGAGATGTCGTCGACGACCTGCCCGCCGCCGCGCCACACGTCCTCGCCCATGTCGACGACTTCCTTGCCGGTGTTGACACCCCAGTCGATGATCGGCCCGGCAACCGGCAGATCCGAGCCAGGCACCTCAACGGGCGTAGGCGAGTCCTGCCAACGCTGCTCAGTGACGTCCGCACCGTGCCCAGTGGCGATCTTCGCGAGGTTGCCGAGCGACTCAGAACCCTTGTCGTAGTAGGCCGAGTGCGCGTCCTTGACCCAGACCTCGCCGGACGTGCCGAACTGCGTCGCACCGAACGACGAGTCGTACGGCCCGGTCGACGACCCGTCCTTGGTGAACCAGTCACCACTGGTGCCCTGGATGACGGGGTCGTGTTCGGTACCACCGACATAAACGTGCCCGCGGCCCGGCGGCAGCTGGTCCACGTTGGATGCGCCCACACCAGGTGAGCCGACGAACGCGATGTCGTCTGCCTTGAGCCCGTTGTCCATCGCTGAGTAGCCGACCACCGTGCTGCCGTAGCTGTGCCCGATCACAGTGACGTGAGCGCCGGGGTTCCGATCGCGGTACTCCGCGACGTCCTTGGCGAGGATCGCCGCACCTTCCTTCGCCTGCGCCGGGTTGTCCACCTGGCCGAGTGCGAACTCCGGAGCGTCGTAGCCGAGCCACTGGATCGCGGCGCCGTCCTTGCCCATCGCGCCGCTGAGCTGCGCTGCCTGCTCCATGCTGAAATCGCTGAGCTTGGAAGTCGTGCCGGGGACGCAGACCGCGAGGTCCTTGGCTGTGTCGGGGTTGCCGAACGCGACCGCCATGGTCCCTTCCTTGGCACCAGGCCCATCGGGGTTCCACTGCAGGACGTACGCCGTCTTGCCGTTTTCTCCGGCGAGCCTGTTCGCCTCCTTCAACGCTTCGAACGCGTCGCTCGAGTTCTTGGCACGGCGAGCTGCCTCGTCGTACTGCGACATCAGCTGTGAACCCTGCGGGTCGTTGCGCAGTGCGCGTTGCCCTTCCGCAGAGTCCGGGTCGACTCCCAGCTCGCGGGCGCGGTCTGCGAGCTGTTGCTTCAGACCCTCTGCCTGTATCCCGAACCGGTCCGTGTCCTGCTCGATGCGCTGGCGGTTCGCCATGTCCAGGCCTTCCACAGGCAGGCCCTTGAGCTTGCTGAGCTCCTCGGGCTTGGCCTTGGACAGCGCGTCCTTCTCCGCGGCGCTGAGCTTGTTCCACCAGTCGCGCACGGCCTGCGGGTCACTGCCAGGCGGCGGCAACGGAGGCAGGCTGCCTGCGCCGGAGCGCTGAGCGGCGCGATCCCAGCCGCAGTCGGTCCGTGCGGACTCCTCGAAGCCAGGCGGAATCTTGGTGAGCGCGCCTGCGTACGAGCGCAGGACGTTCTCGTAGCCGGACTTGACCTTGTTCAGCGAGTCGTTGACCTGATTGGCGAGGGTGCGGGTCTGCTGCTCGTCGAGGCCAGGCGGACGGCTGCGCCAGACGCTGATGGCCTGATCAGCTGCGCCGCGCATCTGACCGTAGGCACGAGAGGCCGCCTGAACGATGTCCACGCCTGCGCCGAGTCGTTCGCCGGCGGCCTTGGCGGCAGTGGATGAAAGTTCGGCACGTGCGGTGAACTTCGTCGCCGTGTCGCCGGCCCAGTTGGTCACCGCGGTCTTGCCGCCCTTGGCGACGGAATCGGCCGCCCTTCCGACCGCGCTGATCGCGCCGGTGATGGGGTCGGCGGCGGCGGCGATGCGGCCCGCATCCCCCGCAGCGAGCTTGCCGTACAGGCTCTCGGGGTCTGTGTAGCTCACTTGCCACCCCCGAGGCCGAGTCCTTGCATGAGCTTCGTCAGCACGGACGAGTGGTCCTCATCAACGCGCTGGTAGGCGTCAGCGTTCGAAACCAGGCCTTCCGCGGCATCGGTGATCCATGCGGAACCACGTTGAAGGTCCTGGGAGTGAGTGCCGACGAACTTCGACAACGCGTCGGCGAACTCCGCAGCGGCATCGACCTCTCCGAGTGCACCGGCATCGAGTTTGAGCATCGAAATCATCTCCGCCGCTTCGCGCACCGCGTCGGAGCCGTTGCCGAACTCCTTGGACGCGTTGCGCAGCAACTCTGGCTCAACGCCGAACATCGCCACCCCCTGTTGGTCCTCGATCACTGCGACGCAGCCACATCATGGCCGGTTCCCCACTCACGTGTTGAGCGTTTCGGGCACGATGTCGGTCATGGTGCAGACAGGTTGGACGGCCCAGCGGTGGACCGCTGTGTTCCTCGAGCAGGCGGAGATGTTCCGCAAGGCGGTTGCGGACGCGGATCCGGCCACCGAGGTGCCCACCCGTCCTGGATGGACCGTTCAGGATCTGGTCATCCACCTCGCGCGGTTCCTGGAGACCTCGACGGCGTACCTGCGGACCGGCAGCCGCAACCCGATACGGCCTCCGGACACACGCGCAGACCTGGCGCCACTGCCGTACCTGGACCAGCAGCTCGCCGTGGCGCACGAGATCCTCGAGGCGGTGCCGGGTAACCGACCTGTGTGGACGTTCTCGCCAACTGCACCTGACCTGGCTTGGGTGTGGCACCGCCGCATTGCGCACGAGACGGTGCTGCGCCGATTCGACGCTCAGGCGACCGTGCGGCAACTCGTCGCGACCGACCCCGGTCTCGCCGTCGACGGCATCGACGAGGTCCTGACCACGATCGTCGCGGCCAAGCTCGACGGCGACGTGCCGAGTGATGTGTCCGGCAGCGCCGTGGTGACGCTGACGGACGTGCCCGAGGCCTGGCTGATCGCCCTGGAGGCCGGTGAGGCGCCTCAGACGCGTGCCGCAGCCCCTGGTGAGGCAGGCGATGCACAGGTCGTCGGTGAGGCCGAACTCGTCTACTTCTGGCTTTGGAACCGCATGAACCTCAAAGAGATGACCGGTGACAAGCGTGTGCTTGACGTCCTGCAGGTCGGACGGGGGCACTGATGCGCAAGGTGGCCGCGGTCCTGCTGGGTTGTCTCGTGCTGACCGGGTGTGGAGCGTCCTGGAAGGGGGATGAAGTCCGGTACAAGATCGTTTCCGTCGACAACAGCACCCCGACCGAGATGTTCAAGATCGAGCTGGTGGGAGCCGACCCGAAGGGAATTCTCGACCGGCACTCTCTGACGCCGCGGTTCCAGACGCCGGGTGACATCAGTGGTGGCGCCGCAGTCGGCGACGAGATCCTTTGCACAGCCCGGCAGGAGAAGGGCAGCGCCTTCGGGAACTCGAAGGTCAAGACCTACTTGAGCGAGTGCAAGAAGGCTTGATGCGCAAGATCGTTGTGGTGCTCGCCGGCAGTCTCTTGCTGAGCGGCTGCGGGGCTGAGCAGTGGAAGAAGTACGACGTCAGGTTCAAGGTCGACAAGATCTACGAGGTGCCGGCCGGCTTCGACCGGAAGGACGCTCAGCTCCGGCTTGAGCTGGTCGGTGACGTTCCTGACGACATCCTCGAACCCGACACGTTGAGCCCGCAGGTCGTGAAGCGCTTCGAGATCGACGGCGAGGTGCGGGTCGGCGATGAGGTGGAGTGCACGGCTGAGCAGAAGACGCAGGGGTACTTCGAGACCTCTGTGATCGACACCAGCGTGGACTGGTGCAGGAAGGCATGATGCGCAAGATCGTTCTGGTCGTTGCGGGCTGTTTCGCTCTCACCGGTTGCGCGGGTGACTGGGAGGCCGAGGTCAGGCTGAAGGTCGTCAAGATCGAGGAGTACCAGCCGCTCGAGACGTTGCCGCCGGAGCAGCGGATCGACCTCGACCCCGTGGGCGAGCTGCCGGAGGACGCGTTCGAGCGCGATTACTACTACGGCGCGATCAAGAACCCCGCTGAAATCGACGGCGACGTGAAGGTCGGCGACGAGGTGGTCTGTCTCGCGAAACAGCGCACGATCGGGGCGTTCCAGACCAACTCGATCTCCACGGAGCTGTTTCAGTGCCGGAAGGCATGAGTTTCGTCACCTCACCAGGGGTTCGGAGGGGGTAGTTGGCCCCTTGCTCCACTTACACTCGGGAAGCAGCCAGCCCCGTCGTGAGGGAGCCAACTCGGTGGTCGCCGACCATTCCCAGTCCGAACAGGAACCTCGTGAGGAGTGCGGCGTCTTCGGCGTCTGGGCTCCCGGTGAGGACGTTTCCAAGCTGACCTACTACGGGCTCTACGCCCTGCAGCACCGCGGCCAGGAGGCCGCGGGCATCTCGGTCGGTGACGGGGCGCAGGTCGTCGTCTTCAAGGACCTCGGGCTCGTCAGCCAGGTCTTCGACGAGCAGGTCCTGCAGTCCCTCAAGGGCCACGTGGCCGTCGGGCACTGCCGTTACTCCACCACCGGGTCCACGACCTGGGAGAACGCGCAGCCGACGTTCCGCACCACGGCCGCCGGCAGTGGTCTGAGCCTCGGGCACAACGGCAACCTCGTGAACACCGCCGAGCTGCTCGACAAGGCCAAGGAGCTCGGCATCGTCGAGCGCAACGGCGCCACGACCGACTCGGACATCCTGTGTGGTCTGCTCGCGCACGCGGCGGCCGACAAGGGCATCGAGCAGGCGGCCCTCGAACTCCTCCCCACGGTCAAGGGCGCCTACTGCCTGACCTTCTCGGACGAGAGCACCCTGTACGCGGCGCGTGACCCGCACGGCGTCAGGCCGCTCGTTCTGGGCCGCCTGGAACGCGGGTGGGTCGTCGCGAGTGAGACCGCGGCGCTGGACATCGTCGGTGCGAGCTTCGTGCGCGAGGTCGAGCCCGGTGAGCTCATCGCGATCGACGAGGACGGGCTGCGCAGCAGCAGGTTCGCCACCCCCGAGCCCAAGGGCTGCATCTTCGAGTACGTCTACCTGGCGCGGCCGGACACGACGATCTCCGGGCGCAGCGTGCACGCCACGCGCGTGGAGATCGGGCGCAGGCTCGCCAAGGAGCACCCGGTCGAGGCCGACCTGGTCATCCCGGTGCCGGAGTCCGGCACGCCCGCGGCGATCGGGTACGCGCAGGCCAGCGGTATCCCGTACGGGTCGGGCCTGGTCAAGAACGCCTACGTCGGCCGGACGTTCATCCAGCCGTCGCAGACCATCCGCCAGCTGGGCATCCGGCTGAAGCTCAACCCGCTGCGCGACGTCATCCGCGGCAAGCGGCTGGTCGTCGTGGACGACTCGATCGTGCGCGGTAACACCCAGCGTGCGCTCGTCCGCATGCTCAGGGAGGCCGGGGCGCTCGAGGTGCACGTGCGGATCGCGTCGCCGCCGGTCAAGTGGCCGTGCTTCTACGGCATCGACTTCGCGTCGCGGGCCGAGCTCATCGCGAACGGGCTGGACGACGACGGCATCCGGCGGTCGGTCGGTGCCGACTCGCTCGGGTACGTGTCGCTGGAGCAGCTCGTCGCGGCGACCGAGCAGCCCAAGACGCGGTTGTGCTCGGCGTGCTTCGACGGCGAGTACCCGATCGAGCTGCCGCCGGACGCGCTCATCGGCAAGCACCTGCTCGAGGGCCTCAAGGGCGTGTCGGGCTCGGCCGCTCCCGTTCTGGCGAACGGCTATGGTGCCGAAGACGCCCTGCGTCGTCCCTGAGCTCACAGATCCAAGTGGAAGAAGTTGACGTGACCGACAGCGCCAAGGCCACCTACGCCGCCGCCGGAGTCAGTATCGCCGCAGGTGACGAGGCGGTGGAGAAGCTCAAGCCGTGGGCGGCCAAGGCGCACCGGCCTGAGGTGCTCGGCGGGATCGGTGGCTTCGCCGGGCTGTTCCAGCTCAAGCTCGATCGCTGGAAGGAGCCGATCCTCGCGTCGTCGACGGACGGTGTCGGCACCAAGATCGCGGTCGCGCAGGCGCTCGACAAGCACGACACCGTCGGCATCGACCTGGTCGCGATGATCGTGGACGACCTGGTCGTCTGCGGTGCCGAGCCGCTGTTCGTGCAGGACTACATCGCGGTCGGCAAGGTCGTCCCGGACAAGATCGCGGCGCTCGTCAAGGGCATCGCCGAGGGCTGTGTCCAGGCCGGTTGCGCGCTGCTCGGCGGCGAGACGGCCGAGCACCCAGGCCTGATGGGCGACGACGACTACGACATCTCCGGCACCGGCGTCGGCGTGGTCGAGCAGTCCAAGCTGCTCGGGCCCGACCGGGTCCGCGACGGCGACGTCGTGATCGCGATGGGTTCGTCCGGCCTGCACTCCAACGGCTACTCGCTCGCCCGGCACGTGCTGCTGGAGATCGCGCGGATGCCGCTGGAGGGTCACGTCGAGGAGTTCGGCCGCACCCTCGGCGAGGAGCTGCTGGAGCCGACCAAGATCTACGCCAAGGACTGCCTCGCGCTGATCGCCGAGACCGAGGTCCGCGGCTTCTCGCACGTCACCGGTGGTGGCCTGGCCGCGAACCTGGCCCGCGTGCTGCCCGAGGGCCTGCACGCGACGCTCGACCGCGGCACCTGGACGCCGCCGGCGGTGTTCCAGCTGATCGCCCAGCGCGGCCGGGTGGAGCGCGAGGAGATGGAGAAGGCGTTCAACATGGGCGTCGGCATGGTCGCCGTGGTCGCGCCCGAGGACGTCGACCGCGCACTGGCCGTGCTCACCGCGCGCCACGTCCCGGCGTGGGTGCTGGGCGAGATCACCAAGTCCGAGGTCGGCGGCGCCGCGCTCATCGGCGACCACCCGCGGTTCTGAGGCAACCTCCTGAGGCGGTCGCCGCGTACTAAGTGGCGACCGAGGAGGGGGCACTTGGACCGCGACCGCGAGTTCGGGGAGTTCGTCGACGCACGTGCGCTCGTCATGCGCCGCACGGCCTACCTGCTGTGCGGCGACTGGCACCGCGCCGAGGACATCGTCCAGACCGCGCTGACCAAGCTCTATGTGGCCTGGTCACGCGTGCGCAAGGAGAGCGTCGACGCCTACGCGCGCAAGGTGCTGGTGCGCACCGCGATCGACGAGACCCGGCGCGGGTTCTTCCAGCGTGAACGGATCGTCGACGCCGTGCCCGAACGCGCCGTCACGGATCCTGCGACCGACCTGGACCTGCGTCAGGCGCTCGACGCGTTGCCTCCGGGGCAACGCGCTGTCGTCGTGCTGCGGTACTGGGAGGACCTGAGCATCACCGAGACCGCCCGCATCCTCGGCAGGACGGAGGGCACGGTGAAGAGTCAGGCGGCCAAGGGCCTCGCCGCACTGCGCGACCTGCTGGAGAACGAGCCGGCGTCGAAGATCCAGACGGCGGCCGTCATCCGGGCCGGCAAAACGCGGCTGGTCCGCCGGCGCACGGCCGTCGTGGGCGCGCTGGCGGCGGTGGTGATGATCGGGCTGGGCACGACGGGCTACCTCCTGCAGCCGCAACCGGCCTCCGCGCCAGGCGGCTTCACGTCCAACATCGACCGCAACGTGGAGCTCACCAACCTGTTCGTGGTCTCGTACCGGTTGCCGACCGGCATCACTGCCGAGGGTGTCCCAGAGATCAACGCCGACGCGTTCGTGTTCTTCACACGCAACACCAACACACCTGACGGCAAGCGACGGGCCGTGGCCAGGCTGCGCGACGCACAGGGTGTCGGCGGCGTCACGATCTCGATCGAACGCACCAGGAAGACCGACCTCGGCCCGTGCGACATCACCACGTGCCAGATCACCGAGTTCAACGGCATCAAGGTGCGGACCATCCAGATGCCCGTGCCAGGCCACCCCGGCACGCAGATCCTCTACGCCAACGCCATTCACGCCGACGGCTCGGAGGTGGTGGTCAGCAGCGACAACCTCGGCCGCTTCAGCAACGCCGTGTGGGGCGAGCTCGACCCGGTCGGCGCTCCGCAGCGGTCCGCGCCGCTGCTGGACCGCGAGGAGCTGATAAAGATCGCGACACTGCCGGGGTTGACCTTCTAACCTTGCAGGCATGAACGACGTGACCGTGACGAGGACGCTGGTGATTCCGGCGTCCGAGTTGCGCGAACGTTTTTCCAGGTCAGGCGGGCCGGGCGGGCAGGGAGTGAACACGGCGGACAGCCGCGTGGAGCTCTCGTTCGACCTGGCAGCCTCGCCGTCGATCCCCGATCACCTCAAGCGCAGGATGCTCGACCGCCTGGAGGGCAGGCTGGTCGACGGCGTGCTCACGATCGCCGCCTCCGAGCACCGCGCGCAGCTGCAGAACCGCGGCGCCGCACGCGAACGCCTCGCCGCGATCCTGCGCGGTGCCGCCGCCCCTCCGCCACCGATGCGCAAGCCGACCAAGCCCACCAAGGGCTCGAAGGAACGCCGCATCGCCGGCAAGAAGCGCCGCGCCGAGACCAAACGCGGCCGCTCAGGCTCCTGGGACTAGCGCGTAGATCCGTTCTGGCCGCCCGGTTCCGCCATAACGCAACCGCACCTCCGCACGGCCGGTGGTCACGAAGTACTCCAGGTATCGCCGCGCACTGACCCGCGCCACACCGGTCGACGACGCGCACTCCGAAGCCGAGAGCCCCTCCGGACTCGACCTCAGCGCACTCTCCACCAGTCGTGCGGTCTCCGGCGTCAAGCCCTTGGGCAGCAACGGTTTCGAGGTCGGCCGCGCGCCGAAGACCTGGTCCACGTCGGCCTGCCCGGCGGAGTCCATCCGGTGCAGCTTCTCGTGCAGTGAAGCGAAATGCGCGAGCTGGTCACGCAGTGCCGAGTAGTCGAACGGCTTGATCAGGTAGTGCAACACGCCACCACGCATCGCACTGCGCACGGTCTCCACGTCGGTCGCCGCGGTGATCACGATGACGTCGACGTTCTCGTTGGCGCGCAACGACTTGAGCACTTCGAGCCCGTTGACGTCCGGCAGGTAGATGTCGAGCAGCACCAGGTCCGGCTTCAACGACGACACCAACCGAAGCGCATCACCGCCGGTGTGCGCGACCCCTACCACCTCGAAACCGTCGGTGCGCGCGACATAGCCGCTGTGCACCTTGGCCACCATGAAGTCGTCGTCGACGACGAGCACCCGGATCACCAGGGCAGCCTTGCGGTGAAGACCGAGCCCGACACGTTCACCGAACCTCCGCGTCGCAGGCACGCCCGCCTGATCAGCGCCAGCCCGATGCCGCGCTCGCCGTGCGATGCGGCCTTGGTCGTGAACCCGTGCCGGAACACCTCTTCCACCAGTTCCGGCGCCACCCCCGGACCGGAGTCGCGCACCACCACCTGGACCTCGTCGTCCAACTGCATCACACCCACCTCGATCCACTTCTGAGCGCCGTTCATGCTCAGCGAGCTCAGTGCATCCAACGCGTTGTCGACGAGATTTCCCAGCACCATGACCAAATCCGCAGACAAAGCTTCATCGACGCGTCCCAATACGCTGTCCGGCTCCATCCTCAGCGCCGTGCCGCGTTCGGCGGCGAGCGACGCTTTGGCGATCAGCAACGCGGCCACGGCGGGGTCGCCGATCCGCGAGCCGACCTCGGTGCGCCACTGGTCCTGCGCCGAGCTGATCTGGTGGATGTAGTTGGTGACCTCGTCGTACTCCTTCAACGCGATCAGCCCGGCGATGGTGTGCAGGCGGTTCGCGAACTCGTGCGCCTGCGCCCGAAGCGTGTCCGTCGCGTGCTGCGACGCGTCCAGTTCGTGTTGCAGCGCAAGGAGTTCCGTGCGGTCTCGCAACGTCACGACCGCGCCGGCACCTTCGATCGGCATGCGGTTCAACGTGAGCACGACACCCTGCCGCAGCACCAGCTGGTCGACACCGGTCGCCCGGCCGGTCAGCACGTCGCGCAGTCGTTCGTTGAGCTCCAGCTCCTCCACCGAGCGGCCGACCGCGTCCTCCGGCAACGCCAGCAGGTCGCTCGCGTGGTCGTTGACCAGGGTGATCCGGTTCTGCCCGTCGAGGCCGACCACGCCTTCCTTGATGCCGTGCAGCAACGCCTCGCGGTTCTCCACCAGCGCGGTGATCTCGTGCGGCTCGAGCCCGAGCGTCTGGTTCTTCACCCGGCGAGCCAGCAGCAACGACCCGGTGACGCCGATGACCAGCGCGATCGCCAGGTAGCGCAGCAGGTCGACCGGCTGGGACAACGCACCCGCGAAGACCCCCGGCTCGATCGCTCCGGCCACGACCATCCCGTTGACCTGCCGGGTCTGTTCGTCGAACACCGGCACGTGCGCCTCGATCGAGTCGTTGTTCGTGCCGACCCACGCCTTGCCGTCCAGCGCGGTCGTCGGAGTGTCCAGTGTGGACCCGATCTGGGCCGGGTCCGGCGAGGCGATCACGATCCGCCGGCGGTCGACGATCAGCACGTAGGAGGCGCCGGACAGGCTGCGGGCCGTCTCGGCCGGTGCGGCGAGCAGCTGCCAGTTGCCCATCCGCGTCTGGACGAGGTTCGTGGCCGCGACGTTCTCCGCCACCGACAGCATCCGGCGTTCCTCGTTGGAGCGAAAGTTGCTGCCCAACTGGACGACCGTCAGCGCGCCGACCGCGCACAGTAGCAATGTGACGACTACGAGTTGCCACACTAGGAGCTGGCTGGCCAGGGAACGGCGGCGGCGCATGAAACCTCCCGTGACCAGAAGAACCAAAAGAAACCTTAGAAGCGCAAGAGCGACATCAAGGTTTACACCAGAGCAACATGTCGAACCACGCGGACGAGAGGCGGGGATCACAGTGTCGGTGAAGGTGTGGGTGGCGGTGGCGACGGCGTTGCTCGCCGTCCTGCTGGTGCCACCGCTGCTGACGCCGGGTGCGGACAGCGGCGACGGCAGCCAGGTGCGGGCGTTGCGGGTGCTCGTGCCGAACGCGCCCGGCGGCGGCTACGACATCACGGCCAGGACCGCGGCCAAGGCCATGGAGGACGCTGACCTGCTGCGCAACGCCGAGGTGTTCAACCTCCCCGGCGCCGGCGGCACCGTCGGACTCGGCCGCACGGTCGGTGAACGCGGCAACGGCAAGCTGATCATGTCGATGGGCCTCGGCGTCGTCGGCGCGGTGTACACGAACAAGTCGCCGAACTCGCTGCTCGACACGACCCCGATCGCGAAGCTGATCGAGGAACCGGACATCGTCGTGGTCGCGAAGGACTCGCCGTACACGTCGATGCAACAACTCGTGGACGCGTGGAAGGCCAACCCCGGCACCGTGACGGTCGGCGGTGGTTCGGCTCCCGGCGGACCTGACCACCTGGCTCCGATGCTGATCGCGAAGGCTGTGGGCCTGCAGCCGAAGACGGTCAACTACATCCCGTTCGACGGCGGTGGCGAGCTGCTGGCCAGCGTCCTGGGCGGCAAGGTCGCGTTCGGCGTCTCGGGCGTCGGCGAGTACCGCGACCAGATCCAGGCCGGCACGTTGCGGGTGCTCGCGGTGACGAGCAAGGACCGCATCAAGGGCATCGACGCCCCCACGCTCAAGGAGTCCGGTGTGGACGTCGAGTTCACCAACTGGCGCGGCATCGTCGCGCCACCGGGCATCACGCAGACCGACCGCGACAAGCTGGTCGACCTGTTCGCGCGGCTCCAGAAGACGCCGCAGTGGGCGGATGCGTTGCAGCGCAACGGCTGGACTGACGCCTTCGCACCGGGAGATCAGTTCAAGACCTTCCTGGAAAACGAGAACAAGCGGGTGGCAACGGTGCTGAAGGACTTGGGGCTGGCATGACCGCGACCAAGAGTTCACCCAAGATGTGGTTGCGAGAACGATCTGAGCTGGGCATCTCGGCTCTGCTGGTCCTGCTCGGCGTGCTGGTGTTGACCGACGCGCTGCGCATCCCCACGGACTTCGCCCAGCGCGGCCCGGTCGGCCCGAAGGCGGTGCCGGTCCTGGTCGGCTCGCTGCTGCTGGTCGTCGCGGTGCTGCTGGCCCGTGACGTGCTGCGCGGCGGCCGCGGCGAGGCGGAGGGCGGCGAGGACGTCGACCTGTCCGCACCCGCCGACTGGCGCACGGTTCTGCTGCTGTGCGGTGCCTTCCTCGCGAACGCCGCGCTGATCGGCGTGGTCGGGTTCCCGATCTCCGGCGCGATCCTGTTCTGGGGCGCCTCCTACGCCCTCGGCAGCTGCAACCTGGTGCGCGACCCGTTGATCGCGGCCGGGATGTCGGTCGTGACGTTCCTGGTGTTCAACAACCTGCTCGGCGTCCCGCTCCCCGGTGGCCCGTTGATGGAGGTGTTCTAGGTGGAACAACTGCTCGACGGCTTCGCGACCGCGCTGACGCCGACACATCTGCTGTTCGCCGCGATCGGTGTCCTCCTGGGCACCGCGATCGGCGTCCTGCCGGGCATCGGCCCGGCGATGGCCGTGGCCCTGCTGCTGCCGGTCACCTACGGCATGGAGCCGACCGGCGCGTTCATCATGTTCGCGGGCATCTACTACGGCGGCATGTTCGGCGGTTCGACGACATCGATCCTGCTGAACACACCGGGTGAGAGCGCAGCGGTCGTCACAGCCTTCGAAGGCAATCCCATGGCCCGCAAGGGACGTGGTGCGCAAGCGCTTGCCGCGGCTGCGATCGGCCACTTCATCGGCGGCATCGTCGGCACGATGCTGATCGTCCTGCTGGCGCCGTTCGTCGCCAAGCACGCCGTGGACATCGGTGCGCCGGACCTGTTCGCGATCATGGTGCTGGCCTTCATCGCGGTCACCTCGGTGCTGGGCGCGTCCCGGATCCGCGGCGTGGCGTCGTTGCTGATCGGCCTGACGCTCGGCCTGGTCGGGCTCGACGAGATGACCGGCCAGCAGCGCCTCACGTTCGGCTCGCTGCACCTCGCGGACGGCATCGACGTCATCGTGGTCGCGGTGGCCCTGTTCGCGGTCGGCGAGGCCCTGTGGGTCGCGGCGCACCTGCGGCGCAAGGCGTTCGAGCCGATCCCGGTCGGCCGGCCGTGGCTGTCCCGGAGCGACTTGAAGCGCACCTGGAAGCCGTGGCTGCGCGGCCCGGTGATCGGGTTCCCGTTCGGCGCGATCCCGGCCGGCGGCGCGGAGATCCCGACGTTCCTGTCGTACGTGACGGAGAAGCGGCTCTCCAAGCACAAGGACGAGTGGGGCAAGGGCGCCATCGAGGGCGTCGCGGGCCCGGAGTCGACGGCCTCGGCGTCCGCGGCCGGCACGCTGGTCACGATGCTGACGCTCGGCCTGCCGACCACGGCGGTCGCGGCCGTGATGCTCGCGGCGTTCCAGCAGTACGGCATCCAGCCCGGCCCGTTGCTGTTCCAGCGCGAAGCCGGCCTGGTCTGGGCGTTGATCGCGTCGCTGTTCATCGGCCTGACGCTGCTGCTGGTGCTGAACCTGCCGCTCGCGCCGTTGTGGGCGAAGCTGCTGCGGATCCCGCGGCCGTACCTCTACGCGGGCATCCTGTTCTTCGCCTCGGTCGGCGCGTACGCGGTGAACGCGGACATCTTCGACCTGCTGCTGATGTTCGTGATCGGCCTGCTGGGCTTCGGGATGCGCCGCTACGGCCTGCCAGTGCTGCCGGCGATCATCGGCGTGATCCTCGGCCCGGCCGCGGAACAGCAGATGCGCCGGTCGCTGCAGCTCTCCGACGGGTCGCTGACCGGTCTGGTGAACAGCCCGATGGCGATCATCGTCTACGTCGTCATCCTGCTGATCGTGTTCTTCCCGCTGATCAAGCGGTTCCTGCCGAAGCCTCCAGCGGCGGCGGCGCCGGAACGCGAGAAGATCGACGCCTGATCGCACTGGGAACGAGGCCCCCGCTCCGAAACGAGCGGGGGCCGTCTCATGCGCTGCGCATGATCAGGATCGCGAACGGCTTGTCGTCCTCCGGCCCGCTGACCGCGACCTCGATCTGCTCGCGCAACGTCGCCCACAGCTCCATCACGCGGGCGACCTGAGGCTCGGGCAGTCCGCAGATCGTCACGAACGCCCGCACCTGCTGGGGCTTCGTCGGGAGCTTCTTCCGGTCGAGCAATGAGTAGACCTGGCTGCGCGGCAACAGCCGCTGGCCCGCCCGCCGGGAGATCTCCGGCAGTGTCAGCCCCGATCTCACCTGGATCAACCGCATCAGGTCGATGAACTCGGCCTCGGTCGCCGCTCGCAGTTCGGCGGTCGACGTCGCGATCAACGGCTGCGCCGGCTGCGGGTCGATGCCGAGCTCGGCCCCGAGAATCGCGCCGACCTCGCGGTACGCCGCGATCGCCTCCGCGCGCCGTCCAGGTCTCGACAGACCGCCCAGGAGCTGCGCCCAGAGACGGTTCAGGCGTTCGAGCGGATCGCCCTCCGGGTAGGTCATCGCTGCTCGTCCTGCCAGATCACCACCGGGCTGCCTGGAGGCAGCGGGCCGAACCTCGCGGAGAACGGGCGGCTGCGGCCCAGCGTGACCGTCACGGCCAGCACGGCACTCGTCGTCGACACGGCGACGACCGGTGAGTGGTCGTGCGCGAGCATCCACGCGGTGAAGACGAACGCGGTCGTCGCCAGCATTACCGTGCCTGTGCCGGAGGTGGCGCACCGCCGGCGGGGGTGCAGTGCCCCGCCATAGGGGGTGGTGGTCATCAGAAACTCCTGGAAGGGGGCCGGCGCAGGCGTCACCGCGCCGGGAGGACCAACTGATTTGCAGAACAGCGAAAGCCGGATGTGCGGAAAGCGTCCGTGTGGGCAATTGGCGTTGCCGTCGGACTCGGCGACATAACGGCTCGAGCACGAGCATGTCACTCACACGGGTGATTGCCAACCGAATCGGCGTCCAGGTTTTCATGTCCCGCACAACGGTGTCCAACCCCGTCCAATCAGGTCCAACTGACCAGTTTCTGGCAACTTTTTCCTCACCGCTGACCACGTTGTGGTCGATTGGTCGTATTGGCCACGTCCAATGCGGTCCAACTCTCTGGCTGGAGCTGTGGTGGACCGTTAGGCTCGCGGACGTGCCGGAATGCTATTCCGGTGGTGTGGAAACCCTTGGCCTGGCTTTGGACCAGCTGAGCAGCGGGCGCGGCCTCCTGTTGGCGCGGGAGGCCGTCACGCGCCGCCACTGCTCCACCCACCCGTCCAGCGCCTCGGCCGGCTCTCCGCAGCCGGTGAGAAAGGCTCTCAGCGGCTCTTCCTGCTTCGGGGGCCGGAAGGTGCACATCACGTGTGCGCTGCTCTTCGCCAACGCCAGGTTGCCGGCGTTGATCGAGACCTGCCGGTAGGACAGCCTTCTCGACCGTCGGAGTTCGTTGAGTGCGTCAACGAATTCGGTAGGTGTGGTGGCGCGACATGCCATCGCGAACGGACTGTCGTCCTCGCTGGGCGACATCGTGTTCGATCCTCCTGCTTGCGGCGTTCTTCTCCCTTTCCTGCGTCGGCTGTAACGGGCAGGACCGCGCCAGCGAGAAAGAGAGTGTGTTCGACTGTGAACGCGGATACTACCGCCGTGTCCAGCGTCTATGTCGAGTCGACGATCTGCGCCTGGATATTCCATGATCGGCGAACTGTGGAAATTTCAGCAGGACAATCGTTCGCTTAGTTCGTTCGGGCAGATCAGCGAGTTGTTCGACCTCTGATTGGTTCGTACCAAATGGAAATGGCCGCCCTGTTCGCTGAAATGCGGACAGAGCGGCCGTTGGGCCGAACAGATCAGCCGTGGGTCGGGAAGCCCAGGTTGACGCCGTGCTGCTGCGGCCACCGCGCCGTGATCGCCTTGGCCCGCGTGTAGAACCTCACGCCCTCGGCGCCGTGCACGTGCGTGTCGCCGAACAACGAGTCCTTCCAGCCACCGAACGAGTAGTAGGCCATCGGCACAGGGATCGGCACGTTGATGCCGACCATCCCGACGTGCACGCGTCGCTGGTACTCGCGGGCGGCCAGGCCGTCGCCGGTGTAGATCGCGGTGCCGTTGCCGTACTGGTTGCTGTTCACCAGCTCCAGCGCGTCCTCGAACGTGTCGGCGCGGACGACCGACAGCACCGGGCCGAAGATCTCGTCGGTGTAGATCGTCATGTCCTTCGTGACGTGGTCGAACAGCGTCGGCGCGAGCCAGAAGCCGTTCTCCGCACCTTCCGGCGCATAGCCACGTCCGTCGACGACCAACGACGCACCGGCCGCCTCACCGGCATCCACATAGGACCGAACCTTGTCCCGGTGCACACCGGTGACCAGCGGGCCCATCTGAGCTGATGGATCGGTGCCGGGCAGCACGGACGGGTGCAGGTCTCGGGTGCGGTCAGCGATCTTCGACACCAGCTCGTCACCGGTCTCACCGACGGCGACGACCACCGAGATCGCCATGCAGCGCTCGCCGGCAGACCCATAACCGGCGGAAACGGCGGCGTCGGCGGCAACGTCGAGGTCGGCGTCCGGCAGCACGACCATGTGGTTCTTCGCGCCGCCCAACGCCTGCACGCGCTTCCCGGCCGCGGTGCCGCGCGAGTAGACGTGCCGCGCGATCGGGGTCGAGCCGACGAACGACGCCGCCGAGACGTCCGGGTGGTCGAGCAGGGCGTTGACCGCGAAGGCGTCGCCCTGCAGGACGTTCAGCACGCCGTCGGGAAGCCCGGCCTCCTGGAAGAGCTCGGCGAGCCGCACGGAAGCCGAAGGGTCGCGCTCGGAAGGCTTCAGCACGAAGGTGTTCCCGGTCGCGATGGCGATGGGGAACATCCACATCGGCACCATCACCGGGAAGTTGAACGGCGTGATGCCCGCGACCACGCCCAGCGGCTGGCGCAGCGAGTACGCGTCGACGCCGCGCGAGACCTGCTCGGAGTGCTCGCCCTTCAAGAGCTGCGGGATGCCACAGGCGAACTCGACGACCTCAAGGCCGCGCTGCACCTCACCGGCGGCGTCGGAGAGCACCTTGCCGTGCTCGGACGTGATGATCTCCGCCAGCTCGGCGCGTGCCTCGTGCAGCAGGTGGCGATAGGCGAACAGGATCCGTGAACGCGTCGACAGCGAGGACTCGGACCAGGACTGCGCGGCCTTCAACGACGAGGACACCGCCAGGTCGACGTCTGCCTGCTCGGCCAGCACGACCTGTGCCGCAACCTCCCCGGTCGCGGGGTTGAAGACGTCGGACGTGCGGGACGACACCCCCGTGGTGCGGGCGCCGTCGATCCAGTGGGGGATGGTGGTGCTCAACGCGGTCCTCCTGGGGGAGCTGTCGTGTTGCGAACTACGAGAGAGGGGTTGAGGAGATGGCGCACGGGTTCGGTGCGCTCTTCGCGGACCCGTTGCAGCAGGGCGACCGCGGCCAACCGGCCGAACTCGGCACGGGGCTGGTCGATCGTGGTGAGCGAAACGTGGCGAAGAGCCGCCAGTGACGTGTTGTCGTACCCCACAACGGAAACGTCCTCAGGAACGCGCAACCCGGCGTCTTCCAAAGCTGAAATAGCGCCGACGGCGTTGAAGTCGTTGCAGGACAGGATGGCCGTGGGCAGGGCGTCATCAGCGATCAACGAACGGATCGCCCGCGCGCCGGCCACATCGGTGTACTCGGAGGAAACGATCTGCGGTTGCAGCCCGTGCGCTTCCATGGCCGTGACGTAGCCGCGCCGACGAGGCCCGGCCTGAGTGCCTTCACCGCCGTCTAAATGGGCGATGCGCTTGTGCCCCAACGACACCAGGTGGTCGATCGCCAGCCGCGCACCCTGCTCGCCGTCGTCGTTGACCGTGTCCACAGTGGACACGCGCGACGACCGGGCGACGAGCACGATCGGAAGCTGTTCCGCGGCTTTGCCGATGGCGGTGGCGGGAACGACAGGCGACAGCAGAATCAACCCGGCGGGGCGGAAGGACTGCAGCGACTCCAGCGCGCGGCGCTCACGGGCGGGCGAGCGGCCGCCGGTGTTGATGATGATGTCGAACCCCTGCTCGCGCGCCACCTCGTCGATGCCGTCCACGACCTCCGCGAAGAAGGCGTTGTGCAGGTCGGACACCATCACGCCGAGCACGGTCGAAGTGCGTGAAGCCAACGACCTGGCCATCGCGTGCGGTGAGTACCCCAGCTCCTCCGCGGCCTTCAGAACAGCAGTGCGTCGCGCCTCGCTCACCTTGGGTGAGTTGCGCATGACCAGTGACACCAGTGCGCGGGACACGCCCGCGCGCAGAGCGACGTCTTCCATCGTCGGCCTGACCACCTGGAACCACCTCCCCTCCGTCACGAGCAGGAAACCCACCCTTGACACCCGTGTGACTGAAGCTACAGCATTAGAGCGCTCCAACCAATAGAGCGCTCTAACACATCACAGCCACGAACAGGGGAAACCTGCGATGCGGATCGGAGTAGCAGGTGTCGGCAGGATCGGCACCATGCATGCGACCAACCTCGCCGCACTGGATCGAGTCGACGAGGTGCTTCTCTTCGACCCGGTGCCCGGCAGGGCAGCGCAGGCGTCGGCGGAGCTCAAGGGAACAACCGCGGTCGACGACCTCGACACGCTGCTCGGCAGCGTCGACGGCGTCCTGCTCGCCACCCCGACGAACACCCACCCCGAGATGCTCCGCGCCGCGATCGGCAAGGGTGTCCCCACGCTGTGCGAGAAGCCGATCGCGAGCGACCTCGCCGAGATGACCGCGCTGGTCGAGGACGTCGAGAAGTCCGGCGTGGAGGTCCTCGTCGGCTTCCAGCGCCGCTTCGACCCGGCCATCTACGAGCTGAACCGCCGCATCCGTGCGGGCGAGGTCGGCGACATCTACCTGGTCAGGGCGGTCGGCAACGACGCCAACCCGCCCGACTTCTCCTACCTGCCCGCGTCCGGCGGTATCTTCCGCGACCTGCTGATCCACGACCTGGACTGCGTGCCGTGGCTGGTCGGCGAGCCGGTCGTCGAGGTCTACGCGAGTGGCTCGGTCCTGGTGCATCAAGCGTTTGCGGACGCCGACGACGTGGACAACGCGGTCGTGATGCTGAAGTTCGCGGGCGGCGCGCACGCCACGTTGGCCGGCGGCCGGCACGACCCGGTCGGCTACGACCACCGCATCGAGGTGCTGGGCAGCAAGGACTCCCTGGTCGCCGGCGTCGACGCGCGCACCCCGCTGAACTCGCTGGAGCCCGGCGGCCACGTGGCCGGACCGGACGCCTACCCCGGTTTCCCGGAGCGCTTCCACCGCGCGTACGTGAACGAGATGAACCTGTTCACGCAGGTCATCAAGGGCGAGGTCGCGAACCCGTCACCGGCGCGGGAGAGTTTGATCAGCCTCCGCCTGGCTGAAGCGTGTGAGCAGTCGCGCCGCACCGGCGCACCGGTGAAGATCGAGGGGAACTAGGCATGGCGAAGATCGCTGGGGCACCGATCTCCTGGGGCGTGTGCGAGGTTCCCGGCTGGGGCAACGTCCTGCCCAGCACGACGGTCCTGAACGAGATGCACGAGCTCGGCCTCGTGGCCACCGAGCTCGGCCCGCCCGACTACCTGCCCGCCGACCCCGGCGCGTTGAAGGCGCTGCTCAGCGAGTTCGAACTGACGCTGGTCGGCGGCTTCCTGGCCGTCCCCCTGCACACGGACGTGCAGTCCACTCTGGACGAAGCCGACCGCGTGGCCGCGATCCTGAAGGCAGGCGGTGCCGAGGTGCTCGTGCTCGCCGCCGCGACGGGTCTGGACGGCTACGACGAGACCCCTCAGCTCAGTGACGACGAGTGGAACACCCTCGTCGACACCTGCGCGAAGATCCGTGAGATCGCCGCCAAGCACGGGCTCAAGACCGTGCTGCACCCGCACGTGGGCACCCACGTCGAGCGGGAGGCCGAGGTCGAACGGTTCCTCGCGGACTCCGATCTCCAGCTCTGCCTGGACACCGGCCACCTCCTCATCGGTGGCACGGACCCGGTCGAGCTGGCGCGCCGCTACCCGGACCGGATCGGTCACGTGCACCTCAAGGACGTGCGTGACGAGATCGCGGCGAAGGTGCGCAGCGGCGAGCTCAGTTACACCGATGCCGTGGAACAGGGCATCTACGTGCCGCTCGGGGACGGCGACGTGGACGTGGAAGCGCTGGTGAAGCTCGTTCAAGAGGCGGGCTACACCGGATGGTTCGTGCTTGAGCAGGACACGCAGCTCAAGGATGGAAGTCCTGTGGACAAGCCACTGAAGGACACCGCGCGCAGCCTCGCGCACCTCGGAAAGATCCTCTGAAGGGACTGGAGACGATGAAGTCTCGCTTGGTCATCCGTGCGGGCGTTGCTCTCGCCGGTGTTGCTCTACTCGCCGCCTGTAGCGGTCCCACTGGTACGAACAGCCAGAACACGCAGAACAACAGCGCTCCGGCCACCGGTGACCTCAAGGTCGCGGTGATCACGCACGGCACCGCGGGTGACGCGTTCTGGAGCGTGGTGAAGGTCGGTGCGGAGGACGCGGGCAAGCAGCTCGGCGTCGGCGTCACCTACAACTCCGACGGCGACCCCGGCGCCCAGGCGAAGCTGATCGACAACGCCGTGTCGCAGAAGGTCGGCGGCATCGTGGTGTCGATGGCGAACCCGGACGCGTTGAAGACGTCCATCGAGAACGCGGTGAAGGCCGGCATCCCGGTCATCACGATCAACTCCGGCGGCGGCAAGAGCGCCGAGTTCGGCGCCATGGCGCACGTGGGCCAGGAGGAGTCGATCGCCGGTGAGGAAGCCGGCAAGAAGCTCAAGGCCGCCGGCAAGACCAAGCTGCTGTGCGTGATCCACGAGGCCGGCAACACGGGCCTCAACCAGCGCTGCGACGGTGCCCGCACCGGTTTCGGCGGCCCGGTGGAGAACCTGCAGGTCGACATCTCCAACCCGACCGACGTCGAGGCCCGCATCAAGGCCAAGCTGCAGTCCGACACCGCCGTCGACGGCGTGCTCGCGCTGAACCCGCAGGTCGCCGTGAACGCGTCCACCGCGGCCAAGGGTGCGAGCTCGAAGGCCCAGGTCGCGACGTTCGACCTGAACGCCGACGTGGTCAACGCGATCAAGTCCGGTGAGGTCCTCTTCGCGGTCGACCAGCAGCAGTACCAGCAGGGCTACCTGCCGATCGTGATGCTGAAGCTCTTCCGCGACAACGCCAACACCCTCGGTGGTGGCAAGCCCGTCCTGACCGGTCCCGGCTTCGTCGACAAGTCCAATGTGGACAAGGTCGCGGAGTACGCCAAGAACGGCAAGAGGTAAGGAGGAGGCGGGGAGATGACCGTGACGGCCAAAGCTCCACCGGCTGCCGACGAACGGCTCAGCAAGCCGAGGTTGCTAGACCAGCTGGTCGTGCGACCGGAGATCGGCGCCATGCTCGGCGCACTGCTCGTGTTCCTGTTCTTCTCCGTGGTCACCGAGCAGTTCCTGAGCCTGGGCGGTGCCGCCACCTGGCTGGACGACGCCTCCATGCTCGGCATCATGGCGGTCGCGGTGGCGCTGCTCATGATCGGCGGCGAGTTCGACCTGTCCGCCGGTGTCATGACCGCGTCCACGGCGCTCGTCACGGCTCTCCTCGCCACTCAGCTGGGTCTCAACGTCTGGCTGGCCCTGTTGGTGTCGCTCGCCTTCGCGTTGTCGGTGGGCGCGTTGAACGGCTGGCTCGTGATGCGCACGGGCTTGCCGAGCTTCATCGTGACGCTGGGCAGTTTCCTCGCGTTGCAGGGCCTCAACCTCGGCGTCACGCGGCTGGTGACCGGCAGCGTGCAGGTGTCGGGCATGCGGGAGACCGCCGGCTACGAGTCGGCCGGGTTCCTGTTCGCGTCGACGTTCCAGATCGGCGGCACCAGCTTCTACGTGTCGATCATCTGGTGGGTCCTGTTCACCGTCATCGCGTCGACCATCTTGGTGCGCACGAAGTTCGGTAACTGGATCTTCGCGATCGGCGGTGCCGCGCAGAGTTCGCGTGCGGTCGGTGTGCCGGTCGTGCGGTCGAAGATCCTGCTGTTCATGACCACGGCGTTCGCGGCGTGGCTGGTCGGCTCGATCAACATCCTGCGCTACGCGAGCGTGCAGGCGAACCAGGGCATCGGCCTGGAGTTCCAGTACATCATCGCGGCGGTCATCGGCGGCTGTCTGCTGACCGGTGGCTTCGGTTCCGCGGTGGGCGCGGCGATCGGCGCGCTGATCTTCGGCATGGCGCGGCAGGGCATCGTCTACGCCGGTTGGAACAGCGACTGGTTCCAGCTGTTCCTCGGCGTGATGCTGCTGGCCGCCGTGCTGGTGAACAACATGCTTCGCCGTCGGGCGGAAAGGGTGAAGCGATGACAGCGCTCATCGAGACCGAGAACATCGGCAAGACCTACGGCAGCGTCATCGCCCTGAGCGATGTGTCCACTGTGGTCAACGCCGGTGAGGTCACCTGCGTGCTCGGCGACAACGGTGCCGGCAAGTCGACCCTGATCAAGATCCTGGCCGGAGTCCATCAGCACGACCAGGGCTCGTTCAAGGTCGAGGGCAACGAGATCAAGTTCTCGTCGCCGCGCGAGGCCCTGGACCACGGCATCGCGACCGTGTACCAGGACCTCGCGGTCGTGCCGCTGATGTCGGTGTGGCGCAACTTCTTCCTGGGCTCCGAGCCGACGACTCGCTTTGGATTCCTGGACCGGCGCAAGGGCCGGGAGATCACCAAGAAGGCGTTGTCCGACATGGGCATCGACCTGCGGGACGTGGAACAGCCGGTCGGCACGCTGTCGGGTGGTGAACGGCAGTGCGTCGCCATCGCCCGCGCGGTGTACTTCGGCGCCAAGGTGCTGATCCTGGACGAACCGACGGCGGCGTTGGGCGTGAAGCAGGCCGGTGTGGTGTTGAAGTACGTGGCCCAGGCGCGTGATCGCGGCCTCGGCGTCGTGCTGATCACCCACAACCCGCACCACGCCTACCCGGTCGGCAACCGGTTCCTGCTGCTCAAGCGCGGTCGTGCGTTGGGCAGCTACGAGAAGAACGAGATCGACATCGGGGAGCTGACGCGGCAGATGGCCGGCGGTGCCGAACTGGAAGCGCTGGAGCACGAGCTGCGGGGTGTCGAGGCGTGACCTCTCTGGAAGTGCTGACCGTCGGCCGGGTCGGGGTCGACCTCTACCCGGAGCAGTCCGGGGTGCCGCTGGCTCAGGTCAGCACCTTCGCCAAGTCGCTCGGCGGGACCGCGACCAACGTCGCGGTCGCCGCCGCGCGGCTCGGCCGTCGTGCGGGTGTGCTGACGAAGGTCGGTCCGGACGGCTTCGGCACCTACGTTCGTGAGGCGCTGGAAGGGTTCGGGGTGTCGTCGAAGCACGTCGGCACCTCGCGGGATCTGCTGACACCGGTGGTGTTCTGCGAGCTCAACCCGCCGGCGGACCCGCCGTTGCTGTTCTACCGGCTGCCGATCGCGCCGGATCTGACTTTGTCCGAGGACGACGTGCCGTGGGACGTCGTGCGGGACGTGCCGCTGTTGTGGGTCACCGGCACCGGCGTTTCCGCTGAACCTGCCCGTACCAGTCAACGGATGATGTTGGCGAGCCGGGCGCGGCACGGGCACACCGTGCTGGACCTGGACTACCGGCCGATGTTCTGGCCGGACGTCGAGACCGCACGCGCCGAGATCAGCTGGATGCTCGACCACGTGACGGTCGCCGTGGGCAACCGGACCGAGTGCGAGGTCGCTGTCGGCACGTCCGATCCGGATCTCGCCGCTGATCGGCTGCTGGCTCGCGGCATCTCGTTGGCGCTGGTCAAGAAGGGTGCCGAGGGCGTTCTCGTGGCCACGCCCGAGGGCCGCTGGACGGTCGAGCCGAACCTCGTGGAGGTCGTGTGCGGGCTCGGTGCCGGCGATGCGTTCGGCGGGTCGTTGGTGCACGGCCTGTTGTCGGGCTGGGACCCGGTGAAGATCGCCCGCTACGCCAACGCGGCCGGCGCGATCGTGGCGTCGCGGCTGGCCTGCGCGGACGCGATGCCGGATCAGAAAGAGATCGAGGAGCTGCTGTGATCACCGATGGGCAGTGGCGCGAACTGCTGTGGCGGCGGGCGGAGGACCCCGGCTCGATCAGGCGGGCCTACCAGGCGCGCAAGCGGCGCAACTCGTTGCTGAACGGCAAGTCCACGCTGTTCCTGGTCGCGGCGGACCACCCGGCGCGTGGTGCCCTGGGTGTCGGCGGCGACCCGCTGGCGATGGCCGATCGGCGGTCGCTGCTCGACCGGTTGCTGACAGCGCTGGCGAATCCCGCGGTCGACGGCGTGCTCGGTACACCGGACGTGATCGAGGATCTGCTGTTGCTCGACGGCCTGAACGAGCGCGTGGTCATCGGCTCGATGAACCGCGGCGGCCTGGCCGGTGCGGACTGGGAGATCGACGACAGGTTCACCGCCTACGACGCGTCGTCCATCGCGTCGTTCGGGCTGGACGGCGGCAAGATGCTGCTGCGCCTGGTCGACTCGGACCCCGGCACGATTCCCACGCTGGAAGGCTGTGCGCGGGCCGTCACCGAACTCGCGGAGCACGGCCTGATGGCGATGGTCGAACCGTTGCCGTACAAGCGTGATCACAACGACAAGCTGGTGCTGCAGAAGGATTCCGCGGCCCTTTCGCGCGCCTCGGCCGTTGCTGCCGGGCTCGGTGCGACCTCCGCGTACACCTGGCTGAAACTGCCCGCGCCGGGCGAGCCGGATGTCGTGCTGGACACCACCGCGTTGCCCGCTTTGGTGCTCGGTGGCGTGCCTTCGGCGAATCCCGAGGACGACCTCGCGTCGTGGGGCCGCTCGCTGCGCCACCCGACCGTGCGCGGCCTGGTCGTCGGCCGCGCGCTGCTCTACCCGCCGGACGGCGACGTCGCCGCCGCCGTTGCCGCCGCCGCCGAAATCCTGCGTACCGCGAAGGGGATCACGGTATGACCCTGCACCGTCCACACGGGACGCTCTCGACCGCCGCCGAGGTCGTTCACCTCATGCCGGAGGACGCGGGTTGGACCTACACCGGGTTGCGCGTGCTGCGGATCGAGGCCGGTTGGGTGCACACGATCGAGACCGGTGAGTTCGAGGCGTTCGTGCTGCCGCTGGCCGGATCTCTGACGGTCGAGGTCGACGACCTCAGGTTCGAGCTCCAGGGTCGTGACTCGGTGTTCACCCGTGTCACGGACTTCGCTTACGTGCCACGGGACGCTTCGGTCGTTCTGTCCTCTGAGGACGGATGTGAGGTCGCTCTGCCGATGGCGCGCTGTGAGAATCGCCTGGCGCCGAAGTACGGCCCCGCGGACGGGGTTCCGGTCGAGGTTCGCGGCTCTGGAAACGCCACCCGGCAGGTCACCAACTTCGGCGTGCCAGGCGTGTGGGACCACGCGGACAAGCTCAACGCGTGCGAGCTGATCACCCCCGACGGCAACTGGTCCTCGTACCCGCCGCACAAGCACGACTCCTCCGAGCCGTGTGAGGTCGAGAACGAAGAGATCTACTACTTCCGGATCGCGGACAGGGATGGCGTGACGCCTTCGCGGGTCGGCTTCGGTTTCCACCGCACGTACACCGACGACGGCACGATCGACGAAGACGTGACCGTGCGCGACGGCGACGTGTTCCTGATCCCGCGCGGCTACCACGGCCCGTGCGTCGCGGCGCCGGGATATCCCATGTACTACCTCAATGTTCTTGCCGGTCCCGGTGATGAGCGCTCGATGGCGTTCTGCGACGACCCGGCGCACACCTGGGTCCGCGACAGCTGGGCCGACCAGGAGCTCGATCCGCGCTGTCCCGTGACGACTTCTGAAGGACGGGTCAAGTGAAACTCACGACCGCACAGGCACTCGTCCGCTGGATGCTCGCCCAGCGCACCGAACTGCTCGACGGCTCGCAGGCCCCGCTGTTCCCCGGCGTGTTCGCGATCTTCGGCCACGGCAACGTGCTCGGCCTGGGCAACGCCCTGGAAGAAGCCCGCGACCGCATGCCGGTCTGGCGCGGCCACAACGAACAGGGCATGGCCCTGGCCGCAGTCGGCATCGGCAAGGCCACCCACCGCCGCCAGGTGGGCGTCGCCACGTCGTCGATCGGCCCCGGCGCCCTGAACATGGTCACCGCGGCCGGCGTCGCCCACGCCAACCGCCTGCCCCTGCTGCTTCTGCCCGGCGACACCTTCACCGGCCGCGCCCCCGACCCCGTGCTGCAACAGGTCGAGCACTTCCACGACCCGACCACAACGGTCAACGACGCCTTCCGCGCGGTCAGCCGCTACTTCGACCGCATCACTCGCCCCGAGCAGCTCTTGTCGACGCTGCCGCAGGTGGCGCGCGTCCTGACCGACCCGGCCGACTGCGGTCCCGTGGTGCTGGCGCTCCCGCAGGACGTCCAGGCCGAGTCCTACGACTTCCCCTCCGCGTTGTTCGAGCCGGTGGTCCACCGCCCGCTGCGCCAACGCCCCGACCTGCAGGCCCTGGCCGAAGCCGCGCGTGCGATCCGTGGCGCTTCACGGCCTTTGCTGGTCCTGGGCGGCGGCGTCCGCTACTCCGGTGCCGCCGGCCGCGCTCTGCGGTTCGCCGAACAGCACGGCATCCCTGTCGCGGAGACCACCGCGGGCCGCACGTTGGTCCCACACGACCACCCGCTGCACGCCGGCCCGCTCGGCATCACGGGTTCGACGTCGGCGAACGTCCTGGCCGGTGAGGCCGACCTGGTCATCGCGGTGGGCACCCGCCTGCAGGACTTCACCACCGCGTCCTGGACCGTCTTCTCCCCCGACGTCCACCTGGTGTCGCTCAACGCGGCCCGCTTCGACGCCGTGAAGCACGGTTCGTTCGCCCTGGTGGCCGACGCCGACGAGGGCCTGCGCGAACTGACCGACGTGCTCGGCTCCTGGCAGGCCCCGGCCGACTGGGCCCGCCAAGCCCTGACCGAGCGAGCGAAGTGGGACCACCACATCACTTCGCTGCGCCGACCTTCCGCCGGTCTGCCCACCTACGCCCAGGTCGTCGGCGTCGTGAACGACGTCAGCGGCCCAACGGACTACGTGATGACGGCATCCGGCGGCCTGCCAGGTGAGCTGATCGGCGGCTGGCGGGCCAAGGGTGAGTCCACAATGGACGTCGAATACGGCTTCTCCTGCATGGGCTACGAACTGGCCGGTGCCTGGGGCGCCGCCATCGCCCACACCGAGGGCGTCGTCACCACCCTGCTGGGCGACGGCTCGTACCTGATGCTGAACTCCGAACTCTTCTCCGCCTCCTTCGCCGGCCACGGCTTCGTGGCGGTCGTCTGCGACAACGACGGCTACGCGGTGATCCACCGCCTGCAAACGGGCCAGGGCGGCGCGGGCTTCAACAACCTCTACGCCGACTGCACGACCGGCCACTCCGAACCGCCACGGACGGACTTCGCAGGTCACGCCGCCGCGTTGGGTTGCGCGGTGTTCCCCGTGGACTCTCTGGGTGACCTCGAAGGCGCCTACCGCAAGGCCCGCGAAGTGGCGGTCAGCGAGAAACGCCCGGCTGTCGTCGTGATCCGCACGCACCCGTCGTCGTGGACGGAGGCCGGGGCTTGGTGGGAGGTCGGCGTGCCGGAGACCTCGCACCGGCAGGAGATCGCGGCAGCCCGGGAGGAAGTGCTCGAAGGCAAGGCCAGGCAGGTCCGCTACCTGAGCTGAACTCCAACAGCGGATACCGCCGCGCCGAGGTCGTGAGTCAGGATTGCCGACCATGGCGCGGCGGACCGCGTGGCTCGGGGCGGCTGGCGTTGCCGGTGGCCTGATCGCGCTCGGCGTGGTCGTGTTCGTCCCGCTGATGGTGTATCCGCTGGCGCCCGGTATCGACCTCGGACACGTGACCGAACCTCAGTCCAGGGTCGTGGTCCAGCAGGGGCAGTTGCAGAGCAACCTGCGTTCCTCGCTGCTGCAGTTCTTCGGCGGGTTGCTGGTCGTGGCCGGCGCTGCGGCGACCTGGCGTCAGGTTCAGGTCAACAGAGACGGGCAGATCACCGACCGGTTCAGCCGCGCGGTCGAGCACCTGGCCAACAAGAACCGGGACGTCCGGATCGGTGGGCTTTACGTGCTGGAGCGGATCGCGAAGGACTCGCCACAGGACCGCCGGTTCGTCCAGGTCACCATGGGCAACTTCCTGCGCAACAAGTCGCCCTGGGCGGTCGGGTCGCCCAAAGGTCCGGAGCACCCGACACCGACCGTCGACGGAAACCTGCAGTGGTTGCGCCTGCGTGCCCCTGACGTCCAAGCCGCCGTGACCATCCTCTCCCGGCTGCCGATGGCACGCGACGCTCCTCCTCTGCTCTTGTCGTACGCCGACCTGCGCAGTGTCCAACTGGAGGACGCGCGGCTCACCGGAGCGGTCATCCGGCGGTCCAACCTCGCTCGCGCAAGGCTGCGGGGAACCCGGATGGACGGCTGCGACCTCGAAGCCACCGACCTCCGGAAGGCCAGCCTGAGGAACGCGAGCCTCCGGAACTCCTCGCTTCGCAACGTGTACCTCGAAGGTGCGGACCTTCGAGGGGCCGATCTGCAGGGCGCGGACCTCCGCGGCGCGCACGCCGACGCCGAGACCATCTGGCCGCCGGAACTCACCCCGGAAGCCCTCCGTCAACGCGGCGTGATCGTCCAGTGACTGAGACAACCCCACCGTTGGGAACAACACGCTGACAGCGGGTCCTTGAACGGTTCGTAGGCCTACGAACCGTTCAAGGGAGCTTCCCGTGAGCTTGCTCTTCACCCCGCTGCAACTGCGCTCGGTCACCCTGCCCAACCGCATCGCGGTGAGCCCGATGTGCCAGTACTCGGTGACAGCGGAGGACGGTGTGCCGACCGACTGGCACCTGGTGCACCTCGGCAGCAGGGCAGTCGGCGGTGCCGGCCTGGTGATCGCCGAGGCCACGGCGGTCGAGCCGCGCGGCCGGATCTCCGCGCAGGACGTCGGCATCTGGAACGACGAGCAGGTCGAGGCCTGGAAGCGGATCACCAGGTTCATCAAGGAGCACGGCGCCATCCCCGGCATCCAGCTCGCGCACGCCGGCCGCAAGGCGTTCGGTGACTGGGTCCCGGTCGCGCCGACCACCGAGCCGTTCCCCGGCCTGAACACGCCGGAGAAGCTCGAAAGCCACGCAGGCATCGTCAAGGCGTTCGTCGAGGGCGCCCTGAAAGCGATCGAAGCCGGGTTCGAGGTCCTGGAGATCCACGCGGCGCACGGCTACCTGCTCCACGAGTTCTACTCGCCGCTCACGAACGAGGGCAGCATCGAGGAACGCATCGCCGTCCCCGTCGAGGTCACCGCGGCCGTGAGGGCAGCGGTCGGCTCGGACGTGCCGGTGATCGTGAGGATCTCCGGCACCGACTGGGTTGACGACGGCTGGACTGCCGACGACAGCGTTGTGCTGGCACAGGCGCTCAAGGCCGCGGGTGCGGACCTGATCGACGTGTCCAGCGGTGGCAACACCGCGCAGGCGGAAATCCCGATCGGGCCCGGCTACCAGGTGCCGCTCGCCGAGGCGGTGCGACGCAAGGCAGATGTGCCCACGGGTGCGGTCGGCCTGATCACCGAGGCGAAGCAGGCCGAACAGGTGTTGCTCGACGGTGCCGCTGACCTGGTGCTGCTTGCGCGCGAGATGCTCCGCGACCCGTACTGGCCGCTGCGCGCGGCTCAGGAGCTGGGTGTGGAGGTCAAGGCGCCGCGGCAGTACGCCAGGGCGTTCTGAAAGAGCCCTCAGAGTTCAAGGGCTGGGCGCCGGAAGACCGGTTGCCCAACCCTTGAACCCCGAAGGCTGAATTCAGCGACGGTAGTCGTCATAATCGTCGTACGGGTCGTCGTGTGGCTCATCGCCACCACCACTCCCGTTCGACGGCATTTCGCCACCAGACAGCTCGCGCTGCAGAGCAGCGAAGTCGGTCTCATGAGAGCTGTACTTGAGCTCCCTGGCGACCTTCGTCTGCTTGGCCTTCGCTCGGCCGCGCCCCATGGCTCGACCCCCTCGCACAGGGACGGGGGCGGCCGGGGGAACGGCGGCCCCACTCGTCTCGACAACTAGTTCCTGGTAACTACCGTACCGTGCCGATGGGGTTCCTCGCGACGCGGTAGGCGTGACACGTACCGCCAAATCTCGCGGCCGCCCTCGCGTGGAAGGATGCACAGGTGCCCAGACCGTTCGTCGCCTACCTACGGGTGTACGAACCGTTATCGGTCTTGGACGCACCGCTAGCGGACAAGGTCAGAAAAGCCCTGGAAACAGGCCCTGTGCCCCGCGCGGAGGTAGGAGAGCGCGAACGGGAACTGTGGTTGCGATCACAGTTGGCCAAAAAGCTCCTGCCGGGCGAGTCCTTCGACGTCATGACGATCAGTCCGGCCGAGGTGCCCACGTCTGAAGCGGCGCGTGTCGGTGCGGGACCTCTTGTCTGCCCTCTCGACCTCCGGGCGCGCTCCGCGGCGGCTCTGGTGGGCTTCCTGGCCTCTTCTCCGCCGGTCCTGCAGGACGCGGCGCTGAACCTCGCCCCGGAAACGGTCCGATCGCGGGCCTCGGCCGTGATGGCCGAACTCTCGGCCGGAGCGGTCCACGTGATCTCCACGACCTGGACGGTGCCGCTGCCGTGGTTCTCCATGGTCGACCCGGCCCAGCGCCGCGTGGTGCTGGCGAGCGCCCAGGACGACCCGGAGCGCCAGGTCTCGTGGCGGGTGGCGATGGCGGACGCACGCCGGCGTGTCGCACGGGCGTTGAAGGTCGTCAAGAACGCGCTGGGCGAGGACGGACCGGCCAAGATCCTCGCCGACACCGGGCGCTGGCTGGAGCACTTCCACCCGCACTCCGCCGTCGAGCTCGACTACGGCGGCCTGGTCCAGCTCCTCGAGGACAAGGACCTGCTGGAGGACACCTCGGCGGCCGACGTCAACGCCATCGTCGACGCGCTCGAAACGGGTGACGCCGAGGAGGTGGCGTTGCGCTACGAGACGCTTCGCGAGTTCTGGGGCGAGCTGGCCCGCAGGGAACGCCACGGCTGAAGCAGCACCCGCGCGGCCACGGCGGCCACCGCTGCCAGCACCATCGCCGCAGGCCACGCCACGTAGACGGCCACGAAGCTCGCGACGAACGGCGTCAGGGCGGCGCTGAGGTAGTTCGCCGAGTTCTGCATGGCGATCGCGGTGGCGCTGCGGCCGTCCGGCGCGAGCTCGCCGGCCTCGGTGACCGCCAGGCCGTTCCAGCACAGCGCGAACGCGCTCGCCGGCACCAGCACCGCCACCAGCACCGGCAACGGCGCCTGATCCAGCACGGCCACCAGCACGAACCCGCTCGCGGTGATCATCGAGACGATCTTCAACGGCCCGATCCGGCTGCGCACCCGGTCCGACCACACGCCGACCGCCAGTCGTCCGGCCCCGCCGAGTGCCTGCGCGACACCGAACACGGCCGCGGCCGCTGTCACGCTCATGCCGCGGTGCTCGTGCAGGAGGGGCACCAGCAGCGCGGTGGCGGTGAACTGGGGCACCACGAGCAGCCCGCTGGCGAGCGACAGCCGCAGCAACCTGGGGTCCTTGAGCACCAGCCCGTGGTCCGAGCCCGCTCGGATCGCGCCGGGAGGTTCCCGCACCAGCAAGGCCACCGCGAGCGCCACGAACGCCGTCACGCCGGCCAGTGCGACGAACGCCGTGGGCACCCCTGCCGAGATCGCGATCCCGGGCAGCACGGCCGCGGTGAGCGCGGCACCGAGCGGGGTCGCCGTCTGCCGGACCCCCATCGCGAAGCCACGTGATCCGCTGCTGAACCACGACATCACCGCCCGGCCGCTGGCCGCGTTGACGCTGGCCCCGAAGAGCCCGGCGCCCAGCAACGCGAGACCGGCGATCCAGGCGTTGCCCAGCGCCACCGACAGCAGGCAGGCGGCCGCACCAAGGCCGCCGATGGTCATCACGAGCCGTTCGCCGCGTTTGTCCGCGACGACTCCCCACGGCACGAGAGCGATCATCGTGCCGAGATTGACGGCACCGAGAAGTAGCCCCACCTGGGGCAACGTCAAGGAGAAGTGCTGCTGGAGCTGCGGGCTGATCGCGGGCAGGCCGAGGAAGATGGCCGCGTTCGTGCCCTGCGCCAAAGCGCCGATGGACAGCACGACCCAGCGATACCCCATGGGGGCACGCTAGGTCCGCTGCTCAGAAAGTGGAACGACCGTCCCAGATGCTGGGAGTCAGCTCTTGCGCCGGTGATGCCCGCGCTCGGCCGCCAGCAGCTCGTCCACCGACGCACTGCCGCGCTGGTAGCGCGACGCGATCTCGGCGTTGAGCTTGTCGACGACCACCTGCACCTCGCGCCGCCGCACCGACACCGACGCCTCTTCGGAGATGAACGTCTCCAGCACCTCGCCGAGGCGGGCGTCGGCCAACGAGCTCACGTCGGAGAGGTCCACGTCGGAGATGAGCGCCTCGACGTGCCGTTGGTGCGCATCAGCACGTGACGGCTCATGGGTTTGATACCGGCCTAGACCAGTTGCCGGACCAACGGCATTGGTCGACAGGATCGTGGCCAGCTGCTCCACCACCGCCGAGCCGCCGGAGCTGCGACGCTCCTGTTCCGCGCGCACGATGTCGATCCGCGCGTGCAGAAGCCGCCGCAGGTAGGACAGGTCGGTCTCTTCCTGCGCTGCCTCGTCGCGGAGTTCGCGCACCTCGACGAGCGGGCGCTGCTCGACGCCCTCCGTGTAGTCGGGGGCGAGCACCCGGTCGATTCGGCGGCGCCCGCCAGGACGCACCTCGATCACGTGTCCATCCTGCGGTAGATCCTCCTCACCCGCCAACACATCCCATGCACCAAACTTGTCTCAAATGTGCACGCCCAGCAGCTTGCGCGCCTCATCGGGCGACAAGGCCGGTCGCTGAGCGATCTTCGCGAGACCTGCCGCACGGGCCACGAGCTGTGCGTTGTCCCGAACGGGCACGCCTCGCGAGTAGCTGATCGTGTCTTCCATACCCACTCGGAGGTGCCCACCCGCACCCAGTGCGGTGAACATCACCGGCAGCGTGGTCCTGCCGATCCCGGTGGCGGAAAAGGTTGCCCCGTCTGGCAGAGCGTTGACTGCGGCGACCAGCGTCGCGGAGTCGCCGGGCATGCCGCCGGGCACTCCCATCACGAAGTCGACGTGCACGTGACCGCCCGCGGGCAGGCCGTGCTGGTCCAGCAGGCGCTTCAACGACGCGAGCTGGCCGATGTCGAAGATCTCGTACTCCGGCACGATGCCGCGTTCCTGCATGCCCTTGTGCAGCGCGACGATGAACTCCCAGCGGTTCATGAACACGTCGTCGCCGAAGTTGACAGTGCCCATCGTGCAGGACGCCGAGTCCGGCATCGCTTCGAGCACGCGCAGCCGGTTCTCCTCCGGGTCGTGCACGGATCCGCCGGTCGACAGCTGGACGACGAGGTTGGTCTGCTCGCGAAGAGCCTCGACGGTGGCTTTGAGAAGACCGAGGTCCAGCGACGGCTTGGTGTCCGCGCCACGGATGTGGACGTGGATCATCGCCGCGCCGACCTGCTCGCAGCTCTGCGCCGTCGAGACCAGCTCTTCCAGGGTCACTGGAAGCTGCGGGACGTCGGCTTTCGCGTGTTCCGCTCCGGTGGGAGCGACCGTGATCAGCGTGCCCTGGGACATGTCCCGGAACTCTAGGGCTCAGCCCCGCAGGTTGCGAACAGCTTCCCTGCCGAGACCAGGGGTGTCCGGCGGTACGGAGTCCGGGTCGATTCGCGCCTGAACTTCCCGTTCGGGAGCACCCGCGACCAGCTCGGACTCGACCGACACAGACCGCTTGACCAGCGCCAACGCGATCGGGCCCAGCTCGTGGTGCAACACCACACTGCCCACCCGGCCGACCACGCGGCCGTCCAGCGTCACCGGGTCACCGGTCTCCGGCTGCGCGTCCGCAGAACCATCCAGGTGGAGTAGGAGCATCCGGCGCGGCGGACGGCCCACGTTGTGGACCTTGGCGACCGTCTCCTGACCCCGGTAGCAGCCCTTGTTCAGGTGCACGGCCGGGTCGATCAGGTTGACCTCGTGCGGGATCGTGCGCTCGTCGGTGTCGACGCCCTGGCGCGCCCGCAGTGACTCGACCCGCAGCGCCTCGAACGCGAAGCTGCCCGCCGGGCGTGCGCCGGCGTCTGTGATCCGGTGCCACCACTCGGCCAGGGAGGCGCGCGGCACCAGCAGGTCGAACGAGCTCTGACCAGGCCACGAGGTCCGGCGCACGAAGCCCTCGCCGAGCGCGGTGACATCAGCGGGCACCGGGAGGTCCAGCTTCTCCAGCAGCGCGACCGCGTCCGGTCCGATGATCGACAGGAGCGCGAACTCGCCCGTGGCGTCGCGCGGCTCGACCTTCGACCAGAAGACCATCTTCTGCAGGTACTTCAGCAGGTCGTCGACCTTCTCGACGTCCAGGAACACCGTGCCGCCGACGTTCGCGACGACCATGTGGTGCTCCAGCCGGCCCTGCGCGTCGAGGATCAGCGCCTCGGTCGCGGCACCCTCGCCCAGCTGCTCGAAGTGCTGGCTCGTGAGCTGGTGCAGCCACTTGAGCCGGTCCTCGCCGGGGATCGCGATGACACCCCGGTTCGAGCGGTCCACGACAACGACGGAACGAGCTGCCGAACGTTGCTCGGCGAACGGGTCGCCGTAGTGCCAGGCAACGCCTGCGTCGGTGGAATCGTCGGGCGGCGGGACGGCTCCGGGGAGGGTCACTCGGTCTCCTGCTCCTGCTTCAAACAGTCACGGCAAGTGCCGGACAGCGCGAGATGGCTTGCATCGAGTTCAAACCCGTCGCGTTCCCGCAATGTTCCGACCAGCGGGTCGAGAAGCTCACACGGGATCTCGTCGATCCGTCCGCAGACGTGGCACACGAGGTGCACGTGCTGGTGGTCGTCGACCGAGTAGTTCGGCGCACCGTGGCCGAGGTGCGTGTGCCGAACCAAGCCGAGCCGGTCGAGCAGGTCGAGCGTGCGGTAGATCGTGGTGATGTTGACCGTCGGCGCGGTCTCCTGGACGCGCTGGCAGATCTGCTCGGGCGTCGAATGCCCGAGCGACCTGACCGCGTCCAGCACGAGCTGACGCTGCGGCGTCATCCGCATGCCGCGGTCGTGCAGCGTTTTGCGCAGGCCTCTTGCGGTCTCCACACCACCGATGTTAGTAGGCTCGGACGTATGCGCGTGCTGGCACTGCTCGACGGAACCCTCGCTGACCCCGACTCGCCGCAGATCCGCGTCGACGACCTCGGACTGATGCGCGGCGATGGCGTGTTCGAAACGATCCTCGTGGTCGACGGGAAGCCCCGCGAACTCACGCCGCACCTGGACCGGCTGGACCGGTCCGCGGCCATGCTCGACATGCCCGCGCCGCCGCGTGCGGAGTTCGAGCGCGCGGTCGAGCTCGTCATCGGCAACTGGGCCGGCGGCACGGAGTTCGCCCTCAAGCTCGTCTACACCCGCGGCATCGAGGGCGGCGACGGCACGGGCACCGGGTTCGCGCTCGGTATGGAGATCGGCGCGAAGGTGCTCAAGCAGCGCGCAGAGGGCCTTTCCGCCGTGACGCTGGACCGCGGTATCGACGCCGACCTGGCCGACCGCGCGCCGTGGCTGCTGCTGGGCGCCAAGTCGCTGTCGTACGCGATCAACATGGCCGCCATCCGCGAGGCCGAGCGCCGCGGTGCCGCCGAGGTCATCTTCACGACGTCGGACGGTTCCGTGCTGGAGGGCCCGACCTCGACCGTGATCCTGGTGCGCGGCAAGACGCTCGTGACGCCGCCGTCGAAGCTCGGCATCCTGCCCGGCACCACGCAGTACGCGTTGTTCCGCGCCGCCGAGCGCGCCGGCTGGACCGTGCTCGTGGAGCCGATCCAGACCGGCGAGCTCTACGACGCCGAGGGAGTGTTCCTCGCGTCCAGCGTCCGCAAGATCACGCGGGTCAACACGCTGGACGGCAAGCAGCTGCCCGACTCGTCGGCCCTGCTGACGGAGCTGCAGGGCCTGTACGAGTCCGAGTACTGAGTTACGGCAGACCCGTGGCGACGGCGCTCATCAGAGTGCCGTTGCCCGTGTCACCGGACATCTCCCAGATCATCGCGCCCAGCATGCCCTTGCTGCGCACCCACGCGGTCTTCTGCTGGATCGACCACGTGTCGTCGAACGACCACCACTGCCCGCCGTTGCCCTGGTAGCAGTACGTCGCAACGGCCTGGGTGTCGTGGTAGATCGTGCAGTTCGGGACCGACGCGATCAGGTTCGAGTACCCGCGCGTGCCGGCCTCCTCCGCGAACTGGCCAGGTGCGGCTCCACCGGCGGCCTGCCATTCCCCGTTCTTCCCGCCCGCGGTGACGTTCTGCCAGCCGCGGCCGTAGAAGGCGAGTCCGATGGTGAGCTTGCGCGGACTCACTCCGGCGTCGAGGTACTTCTGGATCGCGATCTCGTTGCTGAAGTGGAACGAGTACGGGTCGTCCACGTCGGTGTAGTTGTTGGCCTGGTGGCCGGTCCGGTTCGGCTCCCACGAGTTGTCGCTGCCCGCGCCGTGGAAGTCGTAACCCTGGACGTTGAAGATGTCCAGGGACTGCGCGACCCGGTTGAGCTCCCAGCCCGCGTCCATCTTCGCCGGGTCGGCCGGCGTGAACGCGGTCAGCTGGTAGCGCTTGCCCGTGGTCGCACCGAGTGCGTCGAGCTGGCGGCGGAACTCCTCGATCAGCAGCGAGTTGTTCACCTTGTCGTTGGGGCTGACGATGTTGCCCGCGTGGCCTTCCGCACCGGGCCACTCCCAGTCGAGGTCGATGCCGTCGAAGATGCCGGCGGCACTGCCCGGTCCGCCCGCGCTGTTGTAGGTCGGCAGGTTGCCCTTGATGTAGATGTCGATGCAGGACTGGACGAACTTCTTGCGCGACGCGTCGGTGGCCGCGGCCGGCGAGAAGTACTTCGAGTAGGTCCACCCGCCCAGCGAGATCAGGATCTTGAGGTGCGGGTGCTTGGCCTTGAGCTTCTTGAGCTGGTTGAAGTTGCCGCGCAACGGTTCCCAGCCCGTGTCGGCGACGCCGTCGACGGACTGCCCGGCTGCGAACGGCCTGCTGTAGTCGGCTTCCGCGTCACCGGCGCCGTCGCCCTGGTTCGGGTCCTGCGGGTTCGGCGTGGTGCCCTTCGTGACGCCCTGCAGACACGTGAGGTTGACCGGGTCGATGTTGGCGAAGGCGTAGTTGAGGTGCGTGAGCTTGGCGGCCGAGCCCGACGTGTCGAGGTTGCGCACGAAGTACTGACGGCCGTAGATGCCCCACTGCACGAAGTAGCCGACCTTCGCGTGACCGGCGACGATGTCACCCGTCCGTTCGGTCAGCGCGGTGCTGTGCGCGGACAGGTTGTCGTACGTGTCGCGCGCCCGCACGGTGAACGTGTAGCTCGTGGACGGTGCGAGGCCTGACACGACGGCGGTGGTGCCGCTGACCGTCTGCCTGACCGTGCCACCCACGTGGACGTCGTAGTTCGCGACGCCGCTGTTGTCGGTGGATGCGTTCCACGCCAACGTGATGCTGCCCGCGTCCTTGGCGGTCGCGCGCAGGTTGGTCGGTGTGGTCGGCGCCGTCGTGTCGTTCGCCGGGTTGTTCGTCGTGACGCTCAGGGCCCCGCTCGGAGCGCTCTGGGTGCCCTTCGTGTCCTTGGCCCGCACCGTGAACGAGTAGGCGGTGTTCGGGTTCAGGCCGGTGATGATCGTGGACGTCGTGGTGGAGCTGCCGGCCAGCGCTGAGCCGTTGTAGACGTCGTAGCCGGCGATCGGCAGCGAACCCGCGGTGGAGGCGTTCCACTGCAGGGTCACCGTGCGCGTGGTCTTGGTCGGCGAGGCCAGACCCGTTGGGGCGCTTGGTGGAGTGTCCGGGGCGCCGCTGCAGTTGGCGTTGTTGATGCGGCACGTCACCGGCTCGACGTTCTGACTGATGGAGAACGTCGGGCTGTAGGGCTCGGTGCTGCCGCCTGCCGCGACTGACTTGTTGTAGTGGGCAGGCGTCACCGTGACCTGGTTGCCGCTCTGGCTGACGGTGCCGTTCTGGCCGTTGCTGACCGTCACTCCGCTGGGCAGCGTGAAGACGATCGACCAGTCGGCGATGGCCGCGGTGGTGTGGTTGCGCACGATGAACTTCGCCGTGCCACCGGCGACCGAGTAGTCGGCCGTGACGCCGGTCGGTGCCGGCGCGGGGTCACCACTGCCGTCGCAGGCCATGTTGTTGATCGTGCAGGCGGTCGGGTCGGCGGCCGCGCTCAACGTGAACGTCGGGCTGTAGGGCTCGGTGTTGCGCCCAGGCGGGAGGTTGTTGATGTAGAAGGCCGGAGTGAGCGTCACTCTCGTGCCGTTCTGGGTGGTCGTCGCGTTCTGGGCGTTGCTGACCGTGACACCGGCGGGCAGGTCGAACTTGATCGACCACCCGTTGAGCGCGGTCGTGCCCGTGTTGGCGACGACGAACTTGCCGCTCGTACCGGTGCGGGAGAAGGTCGCGGTGATGCCCGTGGCGGCCTGTGCAGGGACCACCAGTGCGAGCACAGCGACCAAAATCGCTAGTAGGGCAGGGATTCGGCGCATGCGGAACTCCAGGTTGGTAGAGGTCCGCGGCGGCCTGGCAGTTACGGTACTTTGGTCTGGACCACTGCGTCAACGCGCTGGTCCTCAGCTGATCGGGCGGAACCTGACGCTCGTGCCCGGCCGCGCCTGACCGAGAAACCGCAGGTGATCGCGGTCGACAACGCCGATGACCGGGTAGCCGCCGGTCGTCGGATGATCGTTCAGGAAGACCACGGGCTGCCCGTCCGGCGGCACCTGGACCGAGCCGGTGATCATGCCCTCGCTGGGAATCTCGCCGTCACGACGATTCAGCTTCGTGCCTTGAAGTCGCGCGCCGACGCGGTTGCTGCGGTCGGAAACCGTCCAAGATCCTTGCCGCAGCTGGGTTTCCGCGTCCTCGAACCAGTCGTCCCGAGGGCCGAGCAGGATCGGGATGACCAACGTTTGCAGCGCTCGCAGCGGTGGCACGACATCCGCTCCGGTTGGGACGTTCGGCGTACCGAGCGGCAGAACATCGTTGTCCTGCAACGGGTCTGGACCGATTCCGGACAGCAGGTCGGTGGATCGGCTGCCGAGCTCCAGCGGCACGTCGATGCCGCCGGAGACCGCGAGGTAGCTGCGCAGTCCGGTGTCCGGCGTGCCGATCTTGAGTGTCGAGGCCTCGGCGAGGTGCAGCGGCTGGTGCGAGTCGGCTGATCTGCCGTCGACCCAGACCTCGACCTGAGGTCCGGTCACCGCGACCGTGCAGGACGCGTCGGCGACGATCTCCGCGCCGCCCAGCAGGAGTTCCAGCCCGGCGGCGGTTTCGTCGTTGCCGACGAGCCGGTTGGCCAGCTTGAGCGAGTCCTGGTCGAGTGCGCCCGACGGTGGCACGCCCAGGTGCGCGTTGCCGGGGCGGCCGAGGTCCTGGACGAGTGCCTGCGGGCCGGTGCGGAGGAGGGTGATGGTGCGCTTCACGCGATCACGAACCTGACCTGGTCGCCGGGCTGCAGCAGTGCTGGGGTCTCGGCCTTCGGGTCGAAGAGGGTGATCTCGGTGCGGCCGATCAGCCGCCAGCCTCCCGGCGTCGCTCTCGGGTAGGCGGCGGTGAACTCACCCGCGATGCCGACGCTGCCGGTTGGCACCTTCGTGCGCGGCGAGTCGAGTCTGGGCTGCTGGAGGGGTGCCGGCAGGCCGGTCAGGTAGGCGAAGCCGGGAGCGAAGCCGCAGAACGCGACCTCGTAGGTGGCTGTCGTGTGGAGCTCGACGACCTGGTCTTTTGTGATGCCCGCGGTTTCCGCGACGAGGTCGAGGTCAGGGCCGTCGTAGGCGACCGGGATGGTGATCTCGCGCGGGTGGATCTTCGGTGCCTTGGTCAGGTCGACGTCCTTGAGAGCCTCCCTGACCTGCTGGAGTGGGCCCTTCACCAGCACCGTTCTGGCGGCCGGCACCAGTTCCTCGATGCCGGGGAGGCCCTGGAGGACGGCGCGGACGGCCGCTACCTCGGTCAGGGAGTCGACCTCGACCAGGAGCGCATCGGTTCCGCAGCGCCGGAGCAGCATGAGCACATGCTACGGGGAATCGTGGGATTGTTGAACAATCCCACGACCCGGAGTTTCGTGTCGCGAGAGGCGGCGGTACAGCGCCGACTCAGCCGACGACGCGCTTGAGGTGCGCGGACGCGTGGGGCTGCAGCGGCTGGCCGACCATCGCGCGCTCCTCCACGTAGGCCAGGTCGCCGTTGTTGACGATGCCGTACAGGCGCTGGGAGGCCTGGACGTCCTTGGCGGTGGCGGTGCGGATGACCGCGTCGGTCTCGAACTCCCAGGACGTCTGGGTGCGGACCTTGCCGTAGTACAGCTCGACGATGCCCGTGTTGTGGGTGAGCAGCAGCTCGATGGTGTCGTCGGGCTGGGGCCGCCAGAAGCCCTGTTCTCTCGCTGCCGGCCGGATGACCTCGCCGGCCTCGTTGAGCAGCCAGGACCTCGCCTCGTAGACGAGGAACGGGCGGCCGTCGTGGGCGAAGGTGATCTGCTGGCCGTAGCGGAACGGGCCCTCGATCGTCGGGTAGACGATCTCGCCCTCGCCTCGCCAGACGCCTACGAGCGGGAGGACCGCCAGGAGGGCGTCGTTGAGGTTGGCGCCTTCGCGCAGGTTCGCCGTGTCGCCCGGGATGGGCATGTCGGTGAACTGCGGGAGGTTGCGCTCTCGCGTGGCGGCTGCTCGTTCCTCGGCCAGACGGATTGCCTCGTCGCCGCTGCTCGGGATGGTCATCGCTGGTCGGAGTACAGGCGGTAGACCACGTAGCCCGCGAACCACATGACCGCGATTGTCACTAGGACCAGGAGTCCGGTGAAGATGTGTTCCACGAGGGGAGGATATCTCTCCTGGGTTGACGTGCAGGGTTGTGGTGGTGGATGACACGGGCCGCCTGCGGTGGGCGCGCCGGTTTCGTGGTAGTCCCCCTGGTGCGTTGGCGGCCGGCGGTTTGCTGTCCGTAGGTGGTCCCGTTGCGTGCGGATGGTCGCCTTGAGGGACGCGACCGGGCGGGTGGTCGCCTTGCGGGCGGCGAGTCCTGTTCAAAGATGTGCGAAGGCCCCGGCGGTGTGTCCCGCCGGGGCCTTGTCTACCGATCAAGTCTTAGGCGACCGCGATCTCCACGGCGTGGATGCCGGGGCCCTCAGCCGAGACCTCGGACTGGCCGTTGCCGGTGCGGTGGAGCGCGCGGACCGTCCAGCTGCCCGGCGCCGCGAAGAAGCGGAAGTCGCCCTCCGGAGAGGTGACCACCTCGGCGGTGAACTCGCCGGTCGAGTCCAGGAGGCGGACGAAGGCGCCGCCCACGGGGGTGCCGTCCGCGACGACCTTGCCCTCCAGGACCGTTTCGGTGGTGTTGACGTCGATGGTGCCGCCCTGGGCGGGCGCGCCGCACGAGTCGGACATGTGATCAGGCCTCCTTGCCGGAACCGAGTTCGATCGGCACGCCGACGAGCGAGCCGTACTCCGTCCAAGAACCGTCGTAGTTCTTGACGTCTTCGTGGCCGAGCAGCTCGCGCAGGGCGAACCAGGTGTGCGAGGAGCGCTCGCCGATGCGGCAGTAGGCGATGGTCTTGCGGGAGCCGTCGAAGCCTGCTTCGGCGTAGATCTCGCGGAGCTCGTCGTCCGACTTGAAGGTGCCGTCCTCGTTGGCTGCCTTCGACCACGGCACGTTGACTGCGGACGGGATGTGGCCGCCGCGCTGGGCCTGTTCCTGCGGGAGGTGGGCCGGGGCCAGGAGCTTGCCGGAGAACTCGTCGGGGGAGCGGACGTCGACGAGGTTCTTGTTGCCGATCGCGTCCACGACCTCGTCGCGGAAGGCGCGGATGGAGAGGTCCTGCTCCTGAGCCTTGTAGGAGGTCGTCGCGCGGGTGACCTCTTCCTTGTCCAGGGGGCGGCCGTCGAGCTCCCACTTCTTGCGGCCGCCGTCGAGCAGCTTCACGTTGGTGTGGCCGTAGAGCTTGAAGTACCAGTAGGCGTAGGCGGCGAACCAGTTGTTGTTGCCGCCGTAGAGGATCACCTGGTCGTCGTTGGAGATGCCCTTGGCCGAGAGCAGCTTCTCGAAGCCCTCGCGGTCCACGAAGTCGCGGCGGATCGGGTCCTGGAGTTCGTTCTTCCAGTCGATGCGAACGGCGCCCGGGATGTGCCCGCCGTCGTACGCGGTGGTGTCCTCGTCGACCTCCGCGAAGACGACGCCGGGCGTCTGGAGGTTCTCCTCGGACCAGGCGGCCGAGACCAGCACGTTCTCACGGCTCATGGGAAGTTGCTCCTGTAGTAGTACTGGGCTTATTGCGATTGCGGACGTGCGAGGGCGGGTGCGTACCGGCGCAGCAGCAGGTACATCTCGCACCCGAGGCACAGGCCGAGCGCGGCGTTGAGCAGCGCTGCGATCAGTGCCAGGCCGGTTGCCACCATGCCGAGGGTCGTGAGGCCCGTGGCGTAGCCGAGGGTGCCGATCAGTGCGAAGACGAAGCCGACTCCCTGGGCGAACCGCAGCGGGGCGGCTTCTTCGCGTTCGGTGGTCGGGGTCAGTCGCGGCTGGATCGCGAAGCGGTAGACGTGACCCCACGGGTTCAGCTTCAGCGAGATGAACGCGCACATCGCGAACAGCACCGTCTGGGCGGCGAGCAGGCGCCACCAGCCGGTGAGGAGCACGACGGCCAGGATGACCGTGGTCATCCAGGCGGAGAAGCGCGGTCCGCGCGGGTCTACAGGGGAGTCTTTGGGCACAACGACCTCCGGACATTCGGACGAGGAGAAATTCAGTCCGTCAGAGGTGGCTGTTGGGCGTCAAGCGGCCCAATCAGCTCGTCGTGCGACACAGGCTGCTGCGCACGCGGCACAGGTCAACCGCGCGTCGCTTCGTGAGCAGCATGGTCATGCCAGCGAGGGTAGCCCTCAATCCCTCGGTCCGGGAGGTATGTCCATCTGGTGGAACAACGCAGGTTCACTCGACCGGATTAGGACAAATGCGGCTGCAGGGCGGCCAGCAACGTGTCGCGTTTCGGCACGCCACCGACTCGCAAAACCTCGGTGCCGTCGGCCGTGAGCGCCAGCGTGGTCGGCGTGCGCATCACGCCGAGCTGAGCGGCGACGTCCGGCAGGTCGGTCACGTCGAGTTCGGCGTGCGACAGACCGTCGGTGCGGTCGGCCAGGTCGCGCAGGATCACCTTCGCGTGCCGGCACGGCGCGCAGAACGTGGTGGAGAGCTGGACCAGCGTCACTCCCGGCGCGAGCAGGTCGCGCACGGGAGCGGGCAGGTCGAGCGAGTCGTCACGACGGGAGATGCGGCCCTCGCGGACCTTGAGCAGCACACCGATCGCGCCGGCCACAGCCAGCGCGCCCAGCAGCGCCCAGACACCAGTCATCGTTGGACCAACGGTACATCCGTGATCTTGCCCTTGAGGGTGAACGCACCCGGCTCGACCGCCACCTCGGTCGGCGTCGCGCCGAACGGAAGCGTGCCGGGGTTGATCGTGATCGCGAGCGCCTGGCGCAGCTGCGGGATGATCTGCTTCAGCGACGCGTCGTCCAGCTCGATGTCGTCGATGGTGATCTGGATGGCACCGCTGACGAGGGTGATCTGGCCGTACGCGCTGAGCGAGACGAGCTTGCCCGCGACGTTGGTCTGGCCGGAGATCCTGATCGCGGCCGTCGTCTTGGGGGCCTTGGGGTCCGCCGGCGCGGTCGTCGTCGTGGTGGTCGTGGTGACGCGGTTGTCGGGGTCGATCGAGAGCTTCTCGAACGGCGTCACCTGGCTCGCCAGGCGGTTCAGGTCCAGCGACTTGATCTTGACGCTGCCGTCGACCTCGTCGATGGTCGCCTTGGAGACGTTGCCCTCCAGCAGGTCGGCCAGCTCGACACGGGTGTGCCGGAGGTCGGCCTGGATCTCCAGGTCGCGGAGGTCGACGCCCTGCTGCTCGTTCTTGAGCGGCACGCCGGTCGCGTTGATCTGCACGTGCTTGTAGTCGCCGCGGATCGCCTGCAGCGTGAACGGGAAGCCGTTGATCCGCACCGACGGGTCCTCGTCGAGCTGCAGCTTCTCGCGCATCCGCTGGGCGATCTGGTACTCGCCCACCGCGGCCAGCGCGAAGTCGGCGGCCACCAGCAGCAGGCCCAGCACGACCACCGTGATGATGAGGAACTTGCCGCGCCGCGACTTCTTCTTCCGCGGCCGTGCAGGGGTGTGCGCAGTCATTCCTCGTCCTCGACGTTGCCGGCGATCCATGCCGCCATCCGGTCTACCAGGTCAGGAGTCGCGGCTGATTCCGCGTGCCGCATACCGGGCTCTATCCACAGCTCGGCATGTCCCAAGGACGCGCGGTGCAGTGACTTGGCGTGCTCCTGCCCGAAATAGTGGTCCAGGTCACCGTGCACGATCAGCAGTGGGGTGGGTGTGATGCGTGCCACCACCTCAAGCGGACTCTCCGGCGGTTGTACCCAGCTGTCGCCGAGCCGAACCCCGATCGCGCGTGCGGCCAGCTTGCCGTGCGGCTGCTCCAGCAACCAGTGCACCCGCCGCATCGGAGCGGTTTCCCGTGACCACCAACGAGCCGGCGCGCTGACTGAGACGACGGCGTCCGGCCTGGTCTCCCCTAGTGCGGCGTGTCGGATGACGATCGAGGCGCCCATCGAGAACCCGACCGTGGCGATCTTCGTGTAGCCGAGTTCGCGGGCCGTGCGCACCGCCGCCTCGATGTCGTGGATCTCGTCCGCGCCGACCGTGGACCGTCCCTCGGACCGTCCGTGGCCCCGGAAGTCGAAGGCGACGACACCTGCGTGCGTGGCCAGACGAGCGAGCATTCGCGCCACGTACGGCTTGTTCACATGATTGGTAAACCCGTGTCCCACAACGAATGCGAGCGGTCTTTCACTCTTGTAGTGGACGCCGTGCAGGCGGACCCCGTCGTGTGACATGGATGTAACAGGCGTGACGCTTGTGGAAACAACTGTGAGCACGGCTTCTTGACCTGGGACTTTCTCGGGGTGCACCGGTATTGTCTCCGTCATCCGCAGGCAACGGGGCCCGGTCACCGTACGCCGCTGGTCTGGTCGAGGTGACCTGACCACGGCCGATTAGGAGGGCGCCGCGATGAGCATCGACGTGCTTCTGCTGACGACAGACCCAGACCCGGAGGCCGTGCTTCCCGCGCTGGCTCTGCTCCCGCACGCCGTACGGCCACTGCGTCCGGAGGTCTCCGCGCTCCTCGAAGCCGGACCCCACGACATCGTGCTGGTCGACGCCCGCACCGATCTGGTCGGCGCGCGCTCGCTGTGCCGGCTGCTCGACTCCTCCGGTGTCGACGTGCCCGTGGTGGCGGTCGTCACCGAGGGCGGTCTGGTCGCCGTGAACTCGGACTGGTCGGTCGACGAGATCCTGCTGCCGAACTCCGGCCCCGCCGAGGTCGACGCCCGCCTGCGCCTGGTCCGTTCGCGCAGCGGTGCCGCCCAGCCCGGTGGCGACGGCGCGCTGCAGCTCGGCGACCTCGTGATCGACGAGGCCACCTACACCGCGCGCCTGAAGGGCCGCCCGCTCGACCTCACCTACAAGGAGTTCGAGCTGCTCAAGTACCTCGCGCAGCACGCGGGCCGGGTGTTCACCCGCGCGCAGCTGCTGCAGGAGGTCTGGGGCTACGACTTCTTCGGCGGCACCCGCACGGTCGACGTCCACGTGCGACGGCTGCGCGCCAAGCTCGGCCCCGAGCACGAGGCGTTGATCGGCACCGTGCGCAACGTGGGCTACAAGTTCGTCCGCCCCCCGCGTCCGGGCTCGTCCCGCCGGCCCGAGCTGGCCGAGGTCGACGAGATCGGTGACTCGGTCCACGTTCTGGATGAGCGTTTGATCGCGCGGTAGGTTCGCCTGTGTGGCGGAACTGAGCTGGTACGACGAGCTGACGGCCGACCAGGCTGCCGAAGTGGGGCAGCTGCTGACGGCTGCCGAGAGCACCGACGGCGTGGCCCCGGTCGGCGAGGCCGTGCGACTGCGGATGCGGCCCGGCAGCAAGGGCAGCAGGCACCTGCTCGCGCGCGTCGACGGCAAGCTCGCGGGATACGCGCACGTAGACGTGCTGGGTGACTCGGGCGGCCATCAGGTCGCCGAGCTCGCCGTGCATCCCGACCACCGCCAGCAGGGCGTCGGCGAGCAGCTGGTGAACGCCCTCCCGGCGGAGAACCTGCGGATCTGGGCGCACGGCGGCCACCCGGACGCGGACAAGCTCGCCCAGAAGCTCGGCTTCCGGAAGGTGCGCGAGCTCCTGCGCATGCGGCTGCGGGTGCAGAACGACCTGCCGGAGCCGAAGCTGCCCGAGGGCATCACCATCCGGCCGTTCGTCCCCGGCAAGGACGAGGCCGCGGTCGTCTACGTGAACCACCGCGCGTTCGACTGGCACCCCGAGCAGGGCTCGATGTCGATCGAGGACGTCCGCGCCAAGGAGGACGAGGACTGGTTCGACCCGGCCGGCTTCCTGCTCGCGTTCGACGCCGACGAGCGGCTGGCGGGCTTCCACTGGACGAAGGTGCACACCCCCGAGCTCGGTGAGGTGTACGTCGTGGGCGTCGACCCGGACCGGCAGGGCGGTGGCCTGGGCAAGGCCCTGACGCTCGCCGGCCTCGCGCATCTGCAGAACCGGGGCGTCACAGAAGTGATGCTTTACGTGGAGGCTGACAACGCTCCGGCAGTGCGCGTTTACACTGGGTTGGGATTCACCCTTTGGGATGCCGACGTTCAATACGCCCGGTAGTGAACGAAGCGTCACGAATAGCAAACGCGCAGGTCACGCCGTCACCCATCTGGTGGTGTTCCCGGCCACTCCCCGCCCTGTGTTCACCTCCCGTTCACTTTGTTTAGGCGGTCTGTCCACTATCGCTACATACCTTCCGTAGCGAGCGGCGACGTCCGTCGCGAAACCGCTAATGCTTCCGCAAGGTGGAGGACCAAGGTGAAGATCCAGCGGCACGGTGCCGTGCTCGGCCTCGTTGCGGCCAGCGCGCTGCTGCTCAGCGCGTGTGGCTCCGACAACAACGCCCCCGCGGGTGGCAACAACACCCAGACCAACGCGGCAAGCAAGGTCGAGTGCGGCGGCAAGGCCAAGCTCAAGGCCAGTGGTTCCTCGGCGCAGGCCAACGCCATGACCCGGTTCGTCACCGCCTATGAGAGCGCGTGCGACGGGCAGAGCCTCGACTACAACTCCAACGGCTCCGGTGCCGGTGTCAAGGAGTTCAACGGCAAGCAGACCGACTTCGGTGGTTCGGACTCGTCGCTCAACAAGGACAAGGGCGAGTACGACGCGGCCAAGACCCGCTGCGACGGCAACGACGCGTGGAACCTCCCGGCGGTCTTCGGCCCGATCGCCATGACGTACAACGTCGAGGGTGTCGACGGGCTCGTCTTCGACGCTCCTACCCTCGCGAAGATCTTCAGTGGCGCGGTCACCACGTGGAACGACCCGGCCATCGCCGCGCTCAACAGCGGCAAGCAGCTGCCCGCCGACAAGATCGTGGTGATCTTCCGCTCCGACGAGTCGGGTACCACCGACAACTTCCAGAAGTACCTGGAAGCCGCCTCGAAGGGCGCCTGGACCAAGGGGTCCGGCAAGGCGTTCACCGGTGGTGTCGGCGAGGGCGCCAAGGGCAACGAGGGCACCTCGTCGGCGGTCAAGGGCACCAAGGGCGCCATCACCTACAACGAATGGTCCTTCGCGAAGGCCAACAAGCTGCAGATCGCCAAGATCATCAACTCCGGCGGTGGCGAGGCGGTGGAACTGACCGCCGCGACCGCGGGCAAGGCCATCGACGGCGCGAAGATCAAGGGTGAGGGCAACGACCTGGTCCTCGACCTGAAGTCGCTCTACGCCACCGAGACCGCAGGTGCGTACCCGCTGGTGTTGGCCGCGTACGAGATCGTCTGCTCGAAGTACACCGACGTCGAGACGGGCAAGGCCGTGAAGGCGTTCCTCACTGTCGCGGTCACCGACGGCCAGAAGGGCCTCGAGGACGCCGGCTACATCCCGGTGCCGACGGCGTTCCAGGAGAAGCTGCTGACCGCCATCAAGGCGATCTCCTGAAGTTGATCGAGCGGTAGCGAACCCTGCGCCGGGAGCGTCCACCACGAGTGGCCGCTCCCGCCCGACTACGGATGATTGGCACCATGACCGAAGAAGTCACCGGCAGTTCGCCGCCTGCCAGGTCGAAGGGCCGTCGCCGGGGCGACGGCGTTTTCCGTTCCATGACCACGGGCTCCAGCCTCGTGATCGTGGTGTCCATTGGGCTGATCGGCCTGTTCCTGCTGATCCAGGCAGTGCCGTCGCTGCAAGCAAACACCATCAACTTCTTCACGAGTCCCGAGTGGTCGACCGGTGACGTCGGCAACCTCCGGTTCGGCATTCGCGACCTGCTCGTGGTCACCGTGCTGTCGTCGCTGCTGGCACTTGCGATCGCGATGCCGATCGCGATGGGCATCGCGCTGTTCCTCACGCACTACCTGCCGCCGAAGGTCGCCCAGCCGTTCGCCTACATCATCGACCTGCTCGCGGCTGTGCCGTCGATCGTCTTCGGCCTGTGGGGCGCCAAGGTCCTGGGGCCGTCGCTCGAACCGATCGCCACCTTCCTCAACGAGAACCTCTCCTGGATCCCGCTGTTCTCCGACGGCAACGTGTCGCTGTCCGGCGGCGGCAACATCTTCACCGCCGGCATCGTGCTCGCGATCATGATCCTGCCGATCGTCACGGCGGTCAGCCGTGAGGTGTTCCGGCAGACGCCGGTGATGCAGATCGAGGGAGCACTGGCGCTCGGAGCGACCCGCTGGGAGATGATCCGCACTACCGTTCTCCCGTTCGGGCGTAGCGGATACATCGCGGGTTCGATGCTCGGCCTCGGGCGCGCACTCGGTGAGACGGTGGCAGTGCTGATCATCCTGCGGTCCGCGAGCAGCTCGTCGTCGTTCAGCTTCTTCGACGGTGGTTACACCTTCGCGTCGAAGATCGCGTCGGCGGCGCCGGAGTTCAGCGAGCCGTTGTCCACGGGCGCGTACATCGCGGCCGGTCTCGTCCTGTTCGTGTTCACGTTCGCCGTGAACGCTCTCGCGCGGTACATCGCGGGCCGAGGAAAGGCAAAGGCGTCGTGACTGCCATTCTGACCGACCCGAACCGGCCCGCGCGGACGCCTGCGTTCCAGAAGATCAGCACCGCCAGGCAGGTCAAGAACCACCTCGCGACGGTGCTGGCCGGCTTCGCGTTCGCGGTCGCGGTCGTCCCGCTGGTGTGGCTGTTGTTCACCGTGGTCGCCAACGGTTACAAGGCCTTGCTGAGCAGCAACTGGTGGTCCAAGTCGCTCAAGGGCGTGCTGCCGGAGCAGTTCGCGGGCGGTGTCTACCACGCGTTGTACGGCTCGATCGTCCAGGCGCTGGTGTGCGCGCTGATCGCAGTGCCGATCGGCATCCTCACCGCGGTTTACCTGGTCGAGTACGGTAACAACGGCCGGTTCGCGCGGCTCGCGACGTTCATGGTCGACATCCTCTCCGGTGTGCCGTCGATCGTTGCCGCGCTTTTCGTGTTCGCGTTGTGGGTCACCACGTTCGGCTTCCAGACGAGCGCCTTCGCGGTGTCGCTCGCGCTCGTGCTGCTGATGCTGCCGGTCGTTGTCCGCTCGACCGAGGAGATGTTGCGGCTCGTACCGGACGAGTTGCGTGAGGCCTCGTATGCGCTGGGCGTGCCGAAGTGGAAGACGATCGTGAAGATCGTGCTGCCGACCGCGCTGTCCGGCATCGTCACCGGCATCATGCTCGCGACGGCCCGCGTGATGGGTGAGACTGCGCCGGTCCTCGTGCTCGTGGGTTACAGCCGGTCGATCAACTTCGACATCTTCGACGGAAACATGGCCTCGTTGCCTCTGCTGATCTACAACGAGCTGCTCAACCCCGAGGAGGCGGGCCAGCTGCGAGTGTGGGGCGCCGCGCTCACACTGATCCTCCTCATCATGTTCTTCAACCTCGTGGCGACCGTGATCTCGCGGTTCTCCGCGATCAAGACCAAGTGAAGCGGCGGAAGACGGATGGCCAAGCGCTTTGACATCAAGGACCTGAACATCTTCTACGGCAAGTTCCACGCCGTGGAGAACGTCTCGCTCGCGGTGCCGCCGAAGAACGTGACCGCGTTCATCGGCCCCTCCGGTTGCGGCAAGTCGACCGTGCTGCGGTCGCTGAACCGCATGCACGAGGTGGCGCCTGGCGCACGCGTCGAGGGCAAGGTGCTGCTCGACGGCGAGGACATCTACGCGTCCACTGTGGACCCGGTCGAGGTGCGCCGCACCATCGGCATGGTGTTCCAGCGGCCGAACCCGTTCCCGACGATGTCCATTCGCGACAACGTGGTGGCCGGGCTGAAGCTCGCGGGCATGAAGAACAAGAAGGAGCTCGACGAGGTCGCCGAGCGCTCGCTGCGCGGCGCCAACCTCTGGAACGAGGTCAAGGACCGCCTCGACCGTCCCGGCGGTGGCCTCTCCGGTGGTCAGCAGCAGCGTCTGTGCATCGCGCGTGCCATCGCGGTGCAGCCGGACGTCCTGCTGATGGACGAGCCCTGTTCCGCGCTGGACCCGATCTCCACGCTGGCGATCGAGGACCTGATCACGGAGCTGAAGAAGGAGTACACGATCGTCATCGTGACTCACAACATGCAGCAGGCCGCGCGTGTGTCGGACCAGACCGCGTTCTTCAACCTGCTGGGTGTCGGTCAGCCCGGACAGCTGATCGAGGTGGACGACACGGAGAAGATCTTCTCCAACCCCGGCCAGAAGGCGACCGAGGACTACATCTCCGGCCGATTCGGCTAAATTGCTGGCCGTGAGCCCGCAAAGCAAGTCTCGCAAGAAGAAGCAAGGCGCTGTCGGCCGTCGGCCCGAGAAGCAGTCCCCGTACGGGGCGTTGCTCGAGTCGGCGGCCGCGTTGCGTTCGGAGTCGTGGTTGCTCGCGGACGCCTGGGCGAGCGAGCTCTACGCCACGCTCTGGCTCGCCGGATCCGGCCACTCGCCGATGATCGACGCACTCGGTTCGATGAACGACCCGGCCGCCCTGACCGCGTTGCGCGCGCTGTCCGGTGTGGGCTCGGCGGAAAGCCGTGCTGCTTCCGCGGCGGCCGCCGAAACCGTTGCGGCGCGCGGTGTTGCCGAGCCTTCCTGGTACGTCGCCGGCGCCGCGCTGGAGTTCCGCGAGGCCTTCCTCGTCACGAACCTGTTGGGGGACGTGGAGGTCATCGCGATCACCCAGGAACGCGCTTCGGCTCGCGAGACCGTGTTGTTCATGCGCCAGCCGGTGCTCGGGGCCACCGCCATCGAGCTGTTCGCCACGCCGGACGAGGGCACCGTGGCGTTGCTGGAGGACATGATCGCCTCCACGCCGGACGCGTTCCGCGACCTGATCACGCCGTTGAGCGCTTTTGAGGCGTTCGACCGGGTGTGGCCGGACATCGAGCAGTTCTGGGAGGACGGGCCCGACGAGGAGGCCGAGGAGGGCCTGATCGGCTCCGAGGAGGTCCGGCACCCGATCCAGCTGATCGCTCTCGCCGACGCACGGGTGAGTGCGCTGGTGTCCAACGACCACGAGATCCCCGTCATCAGTCCGGAAAGGACGGACGAGGTGGTCGAGGCGTTCCTGGCTTCACCGCACGGGATCGCCGATGCCGAAGCCGCGAGGGCGTTCGCTCAGATCGTTGCTTCCGCTGCCGTTGAACAGAACCGCGACCCGATCGTCTACGGGCCGGCGTCGCTCACCGCCGTGCTGATCCTGAACGTGGCCGCGCGGGTGCACGTGTCGGACGCGGATCTGGCGCTGCTGCCGGAGATCGTGCGTGCGTGGGCGTACTTCACCGTGGACGCACGGGATCTGCCGCGCGACGAGGCGCGGGCGGCGTGGGACGAAGAACTGCCCACCGTGCTCGCCGAGTTCTCCGAGGCCTACGCCGATCCGGAGCTCGCAGACGAACGCGATGGGCAGTTTCGTTAGAGGCTTTTAGAGGTTCTCGTCGCCACCGTAGCCGGGCATCCGGCCGGTGACGACGAAGACCGTGCGCTTGGCGACCGACACGGCGTGGTCGCCGTAGCGCTCGTAGAAGCGGCCGAGCAGCGTCACGTCCACCGCGGTGGCGACGCCGTGCTGCCACTCCTTGTCCATGATCACCGAGAACAGGTGGCGGTGGATGTCGTCCATCGCGTCGTCCTCGTCCTCGAGGTTGCGCGCGCGGTCGACGTCCTTCTCGCGGATGATCGAGGCCGCCTCGGTGGCGAGCTTGACCGCGATCCGGCCCATTTCGGCGAAGTACGGCTGCACGTCCTCCGGCAGTGCCGACGCCGGGTGGCGGCGCCGCGCGGCCTTCGCCACGTGCAGGGCCAGGTCGCCCATGCGCTCGACGCTCTCGGCGGCGTGGATCACCGCGAGCACGGTGCGCAGGTCGGTGGCGACCGGTGCCTGCAACGCGAGCAGCGCGTACGACTGCTCCTCGATGCTGGAGCGGACGTCGTCGACCTTCTGGTCGCCGCTGATGACCTGTTCCGCGAGGCCGAGGTCGGCCTCCAGCAGGGCAGTGGTCGCGTTCTGCATCGCCTCGGCGACCATGCCGGTCATGTCGGCCAGTCGGTCGGCGAGCTGTTCGAGCTGGTCGTGGTAGGCCTCGCGCATGGCGCTCAGCCTACGTCCCGACCGTCGCGGCAGCGACATGCCAGGATGAACCCGAGGTGAACCCCAGGCGAATCACTTCGCGCAGGGGTCCTGTGCCGCGTTCACAATGGACAGATCGGTGCCGGCCTGTCCGTTGCCCTGGTTGCCGGTCTGCGTGCCACCCGTGGGTGCCGTGAACTTCTCGTCGAAGTTCGCGCCGAGCGTCAGCACGATCGCCCCGCCCATCCCCGGCGCCTCCACGAGTTCCGCGGTGGGGATGGCGGCCCTGAGCGTTGCCGCCTTGTTCTCGTTGCCCTTCGAGAACGTGATGGTGGTCTTCTGCGCCGCTTGCGGCGCGTCACCGACGGTGGAGACCTTGAACCCGAGCTTCTCCAGCTCCTTCACCGTGCGGCCGGCCGCGCCACCGTTGCTGGAGTCGCCGTTGAACACCTGGACGGTGACTTCCTTGGGGTCGATCACGGTGCCGGGCTGGGACTGCGTGGGAGCCTGCTCGCCGGGCTTGGACTCGACGGGCTTCTCCTGCGGCAGCGGCGTTCCGTCGATGATCGTCTGGAACAGCGCCTTGACGTCGTCGTCCTTCAGCCGCTCGATGTTGTCGTCCGGGTTGTTGATCAGCTTGTTGTCGTCGGTCCAGTGCGGCATCGTCACGAACGAGACGCGGCCCGCGTCGAGGCTCTGCAACGAGTTCGCGAGCTCGAGCAGCTGCGAGACACCGATGTTGTCGCCGGCGGTGGACTTCGTGAGGGCGTTGATGAAGTTGTTGAGCTTCGTCGGGCTCAGCAGCACCTCGTTCGACAGCGCCTGACGCAGCATCGCCGACAGGAAGCCCTGCTGGCGCTTGATGCGGTCGAAGTCGGTACCGCCGTCACCGGCTGCGTTGACCTTGCGGGCACGCACGTACTGCAACGCCTGGTCGCCGCTCAGCGTGTGCTTGCCCGGCTTGTCGATGATGAGGCCGAGCTCTTCGTCGTCGATCTTCGTGGGCGTGCAGATGGTCACGCCCCCGATCGCCGTCGACATCTCGCGGAAGCCGATGAAGTCGATGCTGACGAAGTGGTTGATCTGCAGGCCCGACAGCTGGGTCATCATGTTGGCCACGCACTCGGGCCCGCCCTCTCCGTACACGGAGTTGGCCATGACCTGCTTGGCCTCCGGCAGCGGTCCGCCGTACTGGCCGGTGTCCGGGTTCCACTGACGGCACTTCGGCCGGTCGACCCGCACGTCGCGCGGCAGTGACACCACGACCATGCGCTTACGGTCCTTGGGGATGTGCGCCAGCATGATCACGTCAGACCGCGCGCCACCCTCCTGAGCCTGGGTGCCGACGTTGTCCTCGGGCTTCGCGCCCGCCCTGGTGTCCGAGCCGACGAGCAGGAAGTTCTCGTCACCGAGCTGCTTCTCGGCCTGCTGCACCGCTTCCTTGTTGCCGCCGAGCGCGTCGATGTCCGTGAACTTCGAGTCGGCCCACTGCATGCCGGCCCAGCCGATGCCGGTCGAGGCGAACACCACCGCCGCCGCGGCGATCGCACCGATCCTGGCGACGCGCATGACCTTGCGCTGCTTGGGCGTGCGGCCCGCTGGCCGCTTCTCGTCCTCTTCCTCGCCGAGCGCGAGGGCGACCGGGTCGGCGAACTGCGTCGCCTCCTGGTTGTCCTCGTCGTCGCCGTCCTTGACCCACGGCATGAGCTTGGAGCGTCGTTCCTTGCGCTGGCGCTCCTGCTCGAGCAGCTCGTCGTGCACCGCCGAGAACCGCGCGAGCGTGTGGTCGACCTCGCGACGCTTCTTGACGTCGTCGCCGATGGCCTCCATCTCGGTGGTGAGGCACGCCGGGTCGATCTCGTCGCGGGTCTCGACCTTGGCCACCCCGGCGGCCGGGGCGATCTGGGTGGCTTCGGGACCCGGTGCCTCCGGCTCCTCGGGAGCGCTGCCGAGCCTGTTGGCGATCGCGGGTCGCGGACCGCTGGATTCTGCCCGTGGGGGCATCGGCCGAGGACCGCTCGACTCCGCGCGGGAGGGCATGGGCTGCCGGCCGGTCACGTCCCCGTTCGGGGGCATGGGCCGGCGTTCCGGCCCCTCGCCAGGGGCGGGAGGTCGCGGAATGCTGTTCGAGGACGGCGCCTCACCGGGCATGAGCCGTCGCGGAGCCGGGCCCGCGTCAGGGCCGTCCGGCGTCCCGCCGGGCGCGGGGGGACGCGGGATTCCGTTCGAGGAGGGTGCGTCGCCGGGGGTGAGCCTGCGGGCCACGCCGTCCGGTGCGGGACCCGGCGCGGGTCGGCGCAGCGTGCCGCCGGCCATGCTGTTGGCCTCGGGTGCCTGGTTGGGCCGCCTCGGGATGCCGTTGGACGACGGTGCGTCGCCGGGAGGCATCCGCCGCGGGTCCGCACCGGGTGCAGGCGGGCGCGGCATGCCGTTGGACGTGGCCTGATCGGGCGCCGGTGGGCGCGGCATGCCGTTCGACGTGGCCTGATCGGGCGCCGGTGGGCGCGGCATGCCGTTCGACGTCGCCTGGTCAGGTGCAGGCGGACGGGGCATGCCGTTGGGCGCTGCCTGGTCAGGTGCCGGTGGGCGCGGGATGCCGTTGGACGAAGGCACGTCGGGTCGCCGAGGGACGCCGTTCGGCGGCATCTCGCCGGGCGCGGGCCGTCGTCGTGCTCCGGTCGCGTTCGGGTCGCCGGGTGCCGGGCGGCGCTGCATCCCGGTGGCGTCCGGCCGCGGTCGCGTGCCGGTCTGCTCACCGGGAGGCGGGAAGGCGCCGTTCGGGGGTGCGTTCTGGGGCCTCGGCCGGGTGCCGGTCTGCTCCGCGACGTCCGGCCTGTGCCGCCGCCCGGTCTGCTCGCCGGTGAAGTTCTGCGGTGCGGCCTGGGGAGGCTGCTCGCCCATCGGCGGCCGCGGGCGCGTGCCTGTCTGCTCACCTGGTCGGTGAGCAGCGGGCGGCTGCTGCCGTGGCTGCTGGGGCGGTGCCTGCTGAGGCTGCTGTGGCTGTGGTGGCTGCGGGTCCGGCAACGCACGTCGGCCGGTCGCGGGCGGGTCTGGCAGGGCACGCCTGCCTGTCGTGGGTGCGTCGGGCGAGCCTGGCGGGACGGGTCGGGGGATGTTCGTCCTGCTGTGCTGCTCGATGAGGTCCGAGACGCTCAGGCCCCCAGAGCCTTCCATCGAGCGACGTCTACGGCCGGTCGGCTGGTCGTGCTGGGGATCCTGATCACCGCGGGAAGAGGGGCCGCCACGTCGGGGGTCGTCGGGCACCCAATCTCCCTTCTGGGTCAGAAGCTAATAGCGAGTCGTCATTACGAAGTGACGACGACCGGGACACAAGGGTTGCATCACCGGCGTGTCAGTTGCGCCCGCGATACTACGGATGTAGCCGACTTCTGACGACCACTCCGGGTGATCCAGCTGCTATCTGTACGCGATTACGCGCAGTCTGCTTGCCCTGAACGGGTGAGCCAGGTCACTCAGTAGTAACCGAGGACACGTGTCTCTGTGATGGCACGCCTGCCAGCCGCCGCGCCAGCGAGGCGGACCCGTCCGTCCGCACGGTACGCCACGGCGTTCCGCCCCGACTGCTTGGCCGTGTACAGGAGGCTGTCGGCGCGCAGCAGCTGTTGCTCGGCGGAGACCGCCGGGCGTTCGGGAGCCACCTCCGCGGCCGGCTCGTAAGCCAGGCCCGCGCTGACCGTCACGCGGAGCCCCTCCGCGATCTCCTGCCACGGGTGACGCTCGACACGTTCCCGGGCCGCCTCGGCGATCTCCACGGCCGCGGCGGCGTCCACCCGCGGCAGCACGAGGACGAACTCCTCGCCGCCGTAGCGGGCGCAGAACGCGTCCTCCGGCAGGTCCTGCTGCAGCAGCTCCACCACGCGCTGCAGCACGCGGTCGCCGAGCAGGTGGCCGAAGGTGTCGTTGACCTGCTTGAACCAGTCGAGGTCGAGCAGCGCGATGGCGAGCCCGTGCCGGCACGCACCGTGCTCGGCCAGCAGGTCCATCAGCCGTTGGTCGAGGTAACGGCGGTTGTAGGAGTCGGTGAGGCTGTCGCGCAGGCTCTGCTCGCGGGCCTCGGCGTGCTCCCGGCGCAACCGATCGACCTCGCGGCGCAGCTGTTCGGGAACCTGCGGCTCCTCGTCGGCGTAGACGAGGTCGAGCGCGGAACGAAGGTGCTGGTAGGCCTGCCGCCACTGGCCTCGGGAGGCGAGCAACGTCGCGATGGACTCGTGCAGCCCCACGGCACCCTGTTGCCCGGCGTCGGTCGGCTGGTCTTCTGCGATTTCGGGTCGCAGCGCGGTCATCGCGGTCACCTCCTTACTTGCCAGGTGTCGTCTCCGGAGAGGCGGCGCTTGAGCTAGAAGGACGTGTGGAGTCGGGATTTCCCCCGTCCGGTTGACCGTTAGCTGCTCCGATCCAGTGAGCTTGGTTGATCAACAACCCGCTCAGCCACCGAGGCAGGGTGCGAACCCGTACACCTCGTCGTCGAGCATCACGACGTGCATCGATCCGATCTGGCTGCCGATCGCCTGATCCTCCTGGCGCAGCGTGACCGTGACCGCGACGACGTAGACGTGTCCACGCGGATGAGCCTTCTCACCGGGGGGTGCCCAGTCGGCGTCCATCCGAAGCGTTGACCAGGTCGGTTCCACTTTGATGGTGGCTCCGCGCAGATCGCACGACTTCTGCCGGAAGTCAGGGTGTTGCGTGTCCTTCAACAGCTTCTGCTGCTGCGACGCGCCTTCGTCCCCCGCCTTGTTGAGGCGTTCGTAGAACTCCTTGAACTTGGCGCGGTCGCCGTCGGTCAGCTGGACCGGTTTCGCCGTGCCCGCGACCGGCCCTCCGCAGCCCGCGAGCAGCGCGAGCGAGATGAGTAGAACCGCGATCCGTTCAGCCACCGGAGTGCATCACGTCCGCGCCGGCGGGCACCGTCGCGTCCTCGGGGTCGTCCAGCCACCCCTCGGGAAGCACCACCTTCGCCGCAGACCCCTGCCGGCCGCGCGGCCCCTCGGCGTTCTCGGGGAACGGCACGGTCGGGTCGAGCTCCCCGATCAGGTCGTCCAGCTGCTGCAGGCTCGACACCATCGCGAACGCCCGGCGCGTGTCGCCGCCGACCGGGAAACCGTGCCAGTACCAGGCCATGTGCTTGCGGAGGTCCCTGAGGCCCTTGTCCTCGCCGTAGTGGGCCGCGAGCAGCTCGGCGTGCGTCTTGAGGATCTTCGCGACCTCGCCGAGGTTCGGGCCCTCGGGAATCGGTTCGTTCCTGAACGCCGCCTGCAGGTCGCGGAACAACCACGGCCGCCCGAGACACCCGCGCCCGACGACCACTCCGTCGCAGCCGGTCTCGGCGACCATGTCGAGCGCGTCCTGGGCGCTGAAGATGTCGCCGTTGCCCAGCACCGGGATGCTGGTGACGGCCTCCTTGAGGCGGGCGATGGCGGTCCAGTCCGCCTTGCCGGAGTAGCGCTGCGACGCCGTGCGCGCATGCAGTGCAACGGCCTGTGCACCCTCGTCTGCCGCGATACGTCCCGCGTCGAGGTACGTCAGATGGTCGTCGTCGATCCCGATGCGGAACTTCACGGTGACGGGCATGTCCCCGGCGTTGCGCACCGCGGCCCGCACGATCTGCCGGAACAGCTCCCGCTTGTACGGCAACGCCGCCCCGCCACCCTTGCGCGTGACCTTGGGCACCGGGCAGCCGAAGTTCATGTCCATGTGGTCGGCGAGGTTCTCGTCCACGATCATCTTCGTGGCCTCACCAACGTTCTTCGGATCAACGCCGTACAGCTGCATCGACCGCGGGTTCTCACCCTCGTCGAACGTGATCATGTGCATGGTCATCGCGTCGCGCTCGACCAACGCCCGCGCCGTGATCATCTCGCACACGTAGAGCCCGGCCCCGTACTGACGGCACAGCTGCCGGAACGCCACGTTGGTGATGCCGGCCATGGGGGCCAGCACAACGGGCGGGTCGACGGCGAACGGGCCGATCTTGAGGGTGGCGGGAACGGACACGCCCCCAGGTTACGGCACTGACCTGCCGCGATCTTCGCCGAGAGCGACCTCGAACGCGTCCAGGACCGCGACCTGGTGGCGACGTTCGTCACGTTCCCCGTTGGTCCACCGGTGCTCGCTGTCCGCGGTGCACTCCCAGTGCGGGTCTGTGCCGTCGCCCTGACGGAAGCAGCCGCCGAGCGCCACCAGCCCGGCGTCCCTCGCCGCCATGTTGCGGTCGTTCCACGGGCCGTATGCGATCGGCACCCCTCTCGCCCCGCACGCCGGGCACCACACCTCGACCGGTTTGGCGAGGTGCGTGCTGAGCGCCCGATGGGTTTCCTCGTCGAACGCCACCAGCCGGATCCGGTCGATGATCGCCAGCGAGCGGATGGTGAGCGCCGCGATCTCCGCCGCGCGGTCGGTGGGGAAGCCGTAGATCCCGGTCGCGATCGCGGGGAACGCGATGCTCTCCAGTTCGAGCTCCTCCGCCAGCAGCAGCGACTTGACGTAGCAGCTGGTCAGCACCTCGTCCTCGCCGTGCTCCCCACCCTCCCAGACCGGTCCCACCGTGTGAATCACGTACTTCACCGGCGCGAGGCCGAAGGCGGGCGTCGCGACCGCCTTCCCCGGTTCGCACGGCGCCAGCTCCGCCCCGGCCTCCGCGAGCCTCGGCCCGGCCGCGCGGTGGATCGCCCCGTCCACCCCACCGCCACCCAGCAACGACTCGTTCGCGGCCGTGACGATCGCGTCCACGTTCTCGGCGGTGATGTCGCCGAGCACCACTTCGATCGTTCCCATGGCGAGAAGCCTGGCACCTGCGACGTTCCACAGACGCGGACTTCACGCGACGCGAACACCCCCGGTGCCCCGATCGGGTCTGAGGGCCTTCTGCCAACATGCCCGCAGGAGGTGGCCTACGCGTGGGGGCGGTTCAACTGATCAGGTCCGGGTTCGAGCGGTTCTTCGTCGACGGACCGGTCGGCAAGTCGACCGGCGGCGGCGAACAGCAGGTCATCAACGTGCAACAGGTGGGCGACCTGGCGCTGCCGACGGGCAGACTCGTGGCGGCCGACCCGTTCGTGCTGTGGCCGGAGGACGCCGAGGCGTTCACCGAGACGGTCGCGCCGGGCACGTACCCGGTGTCGGTCTCCCTGGTCTCGTGGGTCGACAGCGAGGGCTACCCGGACCTGCGCCAGGGCTACCGCGTCGCCGCGGCCAAGCTCACGGTGCAGGACGAGCCCGCGTACTCGTGGACCCCGGCCGTGCTGCCGGGCGAGCTCGTGCCGATGCAGGAGGAGTTCGGCTACGAGGTGAAGTCGAGCACCGGCGCGTTCTTCGACCTGGCCGCCGCGCCCGCGATAGACCGCCTGGCCAGCGACGACGAGGCCGGCAACTGTGACCTCATCGACGCGCTCGGCAAGGTCGGCGGCGGCCGCGGTCCGGCGAACGTCACCGATTTCGAGTCCGGTCTGAACGTGGTGGCGTTCTCGACCGGTTGGGGTGACGGCGTTTACCCGACCTGGGTCGGCCGCAACACCGCGGGCGACCCGGTCGCGTTCGTCACCGACTTCTTTGTCATCAACCGCTAGAAGCTGACGTTCACACAGCCGAGCCGCGGACCGGCGGTCCCGGCCTCACCGGGCTTGGTGTGCGTGTGTTCGTTGTGCAGCACCACGGACTGCGCGTGCCGCTCGGTGAACTGCCAGTCCACAGTGGACGACGTGTAGGCGAACCCGTTGCCGTCCGTGTGCACGTCGAGCCAGATCTCGTTGCGGGGATTGGCATACGCCGGATCCACCGACGGCTGCACCGGGTCCACCACGTTCTGGAAGTGCGGTCCCGCGTCGGCCGGGAGGGGCCCGCACTTCTTCACGTGCACGTGCGCCCCGTACGCCCGGTTCGGCAGCAATCCCTTGACCTTCAACAACACCGTCGTGCCACCGCTGATCGTCGGCACCGACACCACGACCGCCTTGGCCCCGGCCGGCACCTTGGCGTCGTACGTCACGGCCTTCGCCGTCGAGCTGTAGGTCTCGAACTTCGCGAACGTGTAAGCCGGCGCGGCCTCGGCCACTCCGGCGGTCGCCGTGAACAAGAGCGCGGTGCCCACCGCGACTGCAAACGTCTTCATGGCCTCTTGCTTAGTGGTACCGGCCCGGCTCCGCCATTTTTGAGACGGGAGCGGCGTTTCAACTGGACAGCACCGGGGTAGATGTCACTCGTGAGTGAAGCTGAGGAATCCGACCAGCGCAGACTCGCCCGCAACGTCAACGAGCTGCTCCAGGAACTCCGCGTCGCCCAGGCCGGCGTGCAGATCCTCTTCGGCTTCCTGCTCTCCATCGCCTTCACCGAGAAATACGCCTCCATGGGCGCGTACATCCGCGTGACGCACCTGGTGACGGTTCTGTGCGCCGCCGTCGCCGTCGCGTTCCTCACCGCTCCCGCCGCCTGGCACCGCGTCCTCTTCCGCCAGGGCCGCCGTGAGGACGTGGTCGCCTCGGGCAACACCTTCGCCCTGATCGGTCTGGCCTTCCTGGCCTTCGCGATGACCGGCACGGTCCTCCTGCTGGCCGAGGTCATCCTGGGCGACTGGCCCTCGGTCGTGGTCGGCGTGCTCGCCTTCGCCGTCTTCGCGGGCCTTTGGTTCGTCTGGCCGTTCGCGTCATCCAAGCGTGCTGAGGACCGCGAGCGCCCCTAGCCCCACGGCCACCGGCACCGCAGTGAGCACCGCCTTCTTGGTGGGCCTCGGTTGTTGCAGAAGCACCTGAATCCCCAACGGCACCAACGCCACACACAACCCAACGGTCCCCACGATCGACAACAACTCGGTGCCCTTCAACACCCCGATCGGCAGCAACCCCATTGCCGCCAACGCGATGGCGCGCGTCTTCCCGAGCACTCCGCTCAAGTACGCGGCGATCGCCAGCACGAACCACCCGGCCAGGACCGTGAACGACAGGAAGCTGAACAGGTGCGGCTCCTGGTAGCCGTCCGCCACCAGACGCGTCGCCTCGTCCACCCCGCGACGCCTGGCCGCGTTGAACGCGGCCTGGTCCACGCCGGCGTGAAACACGCGCTCGAACAGCCCGACCGTCACCAGCACGCCGGCCCACGCTGCCCACCCGGGGCGCTTCACCCCGATCCGTTGCACAACGGCTGCCACCGCGGCCCACATGACGACGTTCCCCGCCAAGAACGCCGTGTAGGCCGCCGTCATCAGCCCTGGATGCTCCACCGCCGCCCGCAACTGCTCCGGAAAGAAGAAGTCGAACGGTGCCCGCAACAACGTGCCCGCGAGGAGCAAAACCGGCCCCACCACCAGGGCCGTCCCACCAACCCACCCGTCAGGAAATCGCATGACCGCACGTTGTCACCGCTGCGCGCCCACCGGATCGGCCCGCGGTCCGAGGCCGGGTCTCAAACCACGGTCCGAGACCCTTAAGTGACCTCCCTGCTTTCTCCCTGATTCCTAATCCCGTTCCACGACAACAGCTCTCGTCCTACCTACCGTCATTCCATGAGAGCCGCCGTTCACACGAAGTTCGGCCCACCCGACGTGGTTCAGGTCGTCGAGACCCCCGTGCCCGCCCTCCGCCGGGGCGACGTCCTGATCAAGGTCCACGCCACGACCGTCACCGCAGCCGAAACCGCCATGCGCCGCGGCGAACCGTTGTGGGGCCGCCTGATCCTGGGCCTGCGCCGCCCCCGCCGCCGTCTCCGCACGCTGGGTCTGGAGTTCGCCGGCGTGATCGAGTCCGCTGACACCCGTTTCAAACCGGGCGACGAGGTCTTCGGCTTCACCGGCTTCGCAGTGGGCGCCCACGCCGACTACCTGCGCCTTCCGGCAACCGCCTCGCTGGCGTTGAAGCCGCGCAACCTGACCTTCGCCGAGGCGGCCGCTGCCGTGGACGGCGCAACCACCGCACTGTTCTTCCTGCGCGACAAGGCAAAGCTCCGTCCCGGCCAGCGCGTCCTGATCAACGGCGCCTCCGGCAGCATCGGCACCTACGCCGTGCAGCTGGCCAAGCACCTCGGCGCCACCGTCGTCGGCGTCTGCGGTCCCTCCAACGTCGACCTGGTGAAGTCCCTGGGAGCCGACGAGGTCATCGACTACACGACCCACGACTTCACGACCGACTTCGACTCGTACGACGTCGTCTTCGACACGGTGACCAAGAGCTCGTTCCGCCAGGCGCGCCGCTCGTTGCGTGACGGCGGCAAATACCTCCCCACCACCGGCCTCGCGAACAACCTCCGAGCCCTGTGGACCGCCCTGCGCGGCGGCAAGCGCGTAGTCGTCGGCATGTCGGTGAACAAGCGCACGACCCTGCCCGCCATCAGCTCACTCATCGAGAGCGGCCAACTGCGCGTGGTGATCGACCGCACCTACCCGTTGACGGAAATCGCTGAGGCCCACCGCTACGTCGACGCAGGTCACAAGCGTGGCAACGTGGTCGTCACAGTCACCGGCTGAACTTTTTCCTCGCCGATGTCGATCCGCGCCCGCGCCGTTCGACATGTGTGTGTACGGACGAGGACCCGGTCCGCCAACGGCGAAATTCGGGTGAGACGAACACAGCGATGAGGAACACTCGAGAACCCGATGAGTTCTCTCAGAGCTGCCGGTCTCTACCGGTGTCACGAAGACGTTGACGCCGGCGGCCTTGGCCGCGACGCGACTGCCAGAAACCGAGTGAGGTCCTGACATGCCTGCTGCGATCCAAGACCGCCCGACCGCACAAGCGGGCAAAACACCCCTGGTGGTGCGCCTGCTGGTGCTGGCCACCTTCGTGGTGATCCTCAACGAAACCCTGATGATCAACGCGATCCCGCGCCTGATGGAGTCGATGCAGGTCACCGAGCACGCGGCGCAGTGGGTCTCCACCGCCTTCATGCTCACCATGGCCGCCGTCATCCCGGTGACCGGCTGGTTCCTGCAGCGTGTCAGCACCCGTCACGGCTACGCGATCGCGATGGGCGTCTTCCTGGCAGGAACCGCCATCTGCGCCGCCGCCCCGTCGTTCACGGTCCTGCTGCTGGGCCGGATCGTCCAGGCCGCAGGCACCGCCGTGATGATGCCGCTGCTGATGACCACGTTGATGACCGTCGTGCCCGAACAGGACCGAGGCCGCGTGATGGGCAACGTGACCCTCGCGATCTCGGTGGCCCCCGCCCTAGGCCCGGCCGTCTCCGGCCTGATCCTCCAACTGGGCTCCTGGCGTCTGCTGTTCGTGGCCGTGTTGCCGATCGCGGGAGCCGTCACCTACTTCGGCCTGCGCCAGCTGACCAACATCGGCGAACCCCAGGTCAGCTCCATCGACTGGCTGAGCGCGGCCCTAGCCACCGTGGGCTTCGGAGGCCTGGTCTACGGCCTGAGCCTGTTCGGCGAAGGCAACGTCAAGTTCGGCCCCACCGTCGGCATCGTCATCGCCGGCCTGGCAGCCATCGCGATCTTCGTGACCCGCCAGCTCAAGCTGCAGCGCACCGGCGCCCCGCTGATGGACCTCCGGACCCTCACCCACCGCACCTACGCGCTGGCGTTGGCCCTGATGTGCATCGCCTTCCTGGCGATGATGGGCTCGATGATCCTGCTGCCGCTCTACCTGCAGAACCTGCGCGGCCTGACCCCGTTGCAAACCGGCCTGCTGCTCATGCCGGGCGGCCTGGCCATGGGCCTGCTGGGCCCCACGGTCGGCAAGCTGTACGACCGAATCGGCGGCCGTCCCCTGGTGGTCCCCGGCTCGATCGGCATCGTGCTCTCCCTGGCCGGCTTCACCCAGGTCTCGATGACCATGCCGTACTGGCAGGTCCTGGCCCTGCACGCCCTGCTGATGGTGAGCCTGGCAGCCACCTTCACGCCGATCTTCACCCTGGGCATGGGCGCCCTCCCGCCCCAGATGTACCCGCACGGCAGCTCGATCCTCGGCACCCTGCAACAGGTAGCGGCCGCCCTGGGCACCGCCCTGGTGGTGACCGTGATGTCAGCGCGTTCAAGCGCACTGGTGGCCGACGGCGCCACCACGGCCTCGGCACACCTGGGCGGCATGAAGCTGGCCTTCGTGGTCGCCACCGTCCTGGCCGCGGTGACGATCGTCGTAGCGGCCCTGCTGCCCAGTCGAACCAACGAGCCCGCCCACCACTGACAGCACGTGCGCGGAGGGCCCCGGACATGTCCAGTCCGGGGCCCCGAGTGGCCGCCCATTTGCGCACACCAGCGACGTTTAAGAGTCGGATCAGTCCTTAGGTCGCCGCGCTCTTCCGTTGAGCTACGGCCGCATGATGAAGAGCGGCCAGCAGGATTCGAACCTGCACCTCAGCGAGTCTTGTCCGTACTCGGGCGATCTGGCGTTCGGCGGAAATGCTGAACCTGGAGCGAGAGTCTGAGCTTGATCCCGGCTTGCCTCTACCGATTGGGCTACCCCGGCGCGATGGTGCCGGGAGAGGGATTCGAACCCCCACTTGTGACCGAGTGGTTCAGGCTGACGTTTCAGTTTCAGCTTTCACGCTCCCTTTGGTGGGAGCGCACCCCCGCGCTCCAGCGGGGGAGTCTTTGGACGCTACCGGAACAGGTAGTCGAAGACCACGTCACCAACACGCTGGTCGGTGATCTCCAGGCTGTTGGCTTCCTCCCGCGCGAACTTCACCGCGTGCTGAAGCTTCTCCACCCGGTCAACGAGCTCGTTGACGCGCTTCGCAGGCAGCGCACCGGAGAACTTCACCGTGGTCCAGTACCCCACCGGAATGTCCTCGTAGTACACCTCGACCTGCGCCGGGTGCTTCTCCGTGGCCTCAGCCTTGACGTGGTTGCGCGGCACCTTCTTGGTGCGGATCGTCCGAACCTGCTCAGTGCGCCAGTAGTCAGCGGACTCGTCGAAGTTCCAGTCCTCAGCCGCGTCCAGCAAGGGCAGCTTCTTCACAAAGGTGTGCAAGTCAGTCAGCTGCTTCTCAAGAAAAAGCAGATACGACACAGGCACGTCGCGCAACAACGTCTGCCCGTCGACCACAACATCAGCCTTGGCAACGCAGTTGGCCCAGTCCTTGGTAGCCGTCACGTCAAAGAGCCGACTCATCACCGCGGCAGTCTTCCGAAGCACGTCCTCAGCCTTGACCTGCACGCGAGTGGACTCCGGCGGCAACACCTCGCCGTCCTCGTCCTTGGGCTGGTACGTCCGGGAGATGCCGGCCAACAACGCGGGCTTCTGCAACCCGTGATGAGCGTCGGTGAGGTCCCGAAGCGTGCCCCCTTTGACACTCTTCTCCACCGCGATGATCTGGTTCAGCTTCGTCATGCCGCACCCCCTTGGTCCAGCGCACCCTACTCACCGAAAAGTCATACCTGCACCCGATTTCCACGCCGCCTTCGCCAGCTCCAGGCCGAGCTAAGTGCGGGCCGATCCTGGTCTACTCAGTTCTGAGACCGTTGATCTGCGGATCGAAGCAAACCAGTCCCATCGAGGTCGCGAGCTGTGCTGCGAACGCCGAAGCCTCGTCGGCCATGCTGTACCGCATCGGGAAGTAGATCAGCGGGCCTCTTGCCGCCCTGATGAGCGGACCGGCCGACCAGGGAGAGGTGTCGTCCTCGTCCTCGCTCAACTCGGGCCAACGATCCAGCAGCGCAGCGACGTACTTGGTGATCAGCGGTGTCGGAGCGTGCTTCACGTCGGATTCGACGTAGCGCTCGTACAAGTCATCGAACGTTGTTCGGGCAGTTGCATCGTCTTCGGGACGAGCGCCCTCCCACACGGCAAGGTCGTAGGACATGCCGACAGCCTGACACCGCACCCTGACAAACCGGCAGTTTGTGCGGGTTAAGTGCGGGGAGGTTCGGAGATGCGAAACCCCCAGGCCTGTGACCTGGGGGTTTGGTGGGCCGCCAGGGACTCGAACCCTGAACCCGAAGAGTAAGAGCCTTTGCTTGGCGTTGTTCGTCGATCTTCCTCGACAGTGCTCACTACCTGCACGGATGCGGTCTTGATCTGAGCACTGTGGACGGTCGCTTCTCGACGTCTGTCGTCGTTTTGTGAGGGTAAGGTGTGGTGTCGATCTTGTTGGCTCGACTGACCCGCCTTGGTCTTGACTCCAGGCGCGCTGTCTTCGGTTCTGGCTGGGGGACAACAGCGACTTGTGCCCCATACTTGAAGGGGTTGCTCGGGCGAGCACAGCCGCCACGACTTCGTCAAGCTAGGAGGCTGTTGGTGACGGGTTCGGGAGCCGCCGGGGCAGGTGGGGGTGGTCAGCCAGTTGTGTCTGCGGATGCTGGAAAACGTATCGTACGTAAAGTAGTGAAGTGGGCGTTCTTCACTCTAATCGTGGGTGCGCTGTCAATGATGACCGATTTCCTGGTTCCGTGGATCACGGGCGCATCTGCTGACAATATAGACCTGACTGCACGTGGCGAGCCCCTGCTGATCTCGCTTGCCCTAGTTGTAGGGGGCACTGGCGAGCTGGTCTTCGACCGTAAGAGCAATGGCTTGCCGACGCTGCCTGTTGGAGTGGCGATGGGCTTCTCAATAGTCTTTATCGCAATTGTGTCGATCTGCTACGGCGCCCTCAAGCTTGCGGATGGCCAGCAGGAAAAAATCGTTAAGATGACTGGCGAAACGTCAATTATTGCTGTGGAGCGGATTTCGTCCATATCTTGGATGGCCTTGCTCGCCGCAGTAATAATATCGCTGATGTGTGTAGTTCTGTCGGAAATGGGGTCATGATGGACGTTGCAGACATCATCTCTATCTTCCTTGGTGCTATAAGCGTCGGCGCTGCCACAAATGTGCTCTACGCGGTCTCGGCTCTTCGTCGTCGCCAGAAATCTAGCGAAACCAAAGAGGACGTAGAGTCAGTTGAGGATAGCGAAAAGAAAGTTGCTAGTGACGATGAGGGTCATGACGTAGTTATGCGCGTGACTTCTGAAGGCAAAACTTTCGACGTGTACAGTGCCGCCGTTGCCCTTAGGATGCTTGAAGAGATAGGTCGTTCTAGAGGTCGGGTGGAGGTTGCTAAACCCGGCGAGGACGAGAACCATCCTGGTCCGGCATGAGTGTTTTATAAACCTGTTGTCGGAGAATTAGCCGCTCATGAAGGCTCATAATGATCGGGTGGCCGGTCTGAGGTCCCATTCGGGCCCCGTCCGCACCCTTGCCTAACCGTTATTCGATGGCAAGGCGGCGTAGCCGTCGCGGCAGTCGAGCGCCAGGACCGGCAGTCCGCGGTGATCCTGACGGCGCTCGTAGGGAGCTGCTGGCCGGCATGGCTATGTGTGTGACGGCGCGTCAGTGGGGCAAGGCCGGAGGACGGCGCGTAGCGCCGCCCGGCCGACCGGCGCAGCGAAGCGGATGCCGGGAGCGCCGGGATGGAAGGTGTTCGCCGTACGTGCGAACCGTGCCGCCAGCGGCGGCCTTGATCCTGTAGAGCACAATTCGGCAAGCTGGGCTACCAGTAGATTGCGATCAGCTCAGTATCTATAAAACGTTCTGACTGTAGATTCTTCACAATTGGCGTCTCTGTTTCGGTGGACTTCTCGAACTTGCCTTGGACGTGAAGCCCTTCGTCTTGAGAGACTCCTGACCTCAGTTGAACGGCGTACGCCGGGTCGATCTCAATGTCCAGCTGCGCTGCCAGATGGTCCTCAATCGCGCGGAATGCTCCCCTTCGTGATTCCACAGTTGCATGTGCGTTGATCTGCTCCTCAGACGGCAAGCCTGAACTTGCAAAGAATTCGTCGTCAAGAGATCGTCCGTGATGGTGTGCCAGAAGGGTTGCGTATGTGATGAGCGCTGAGCGCATGCGACGCTGCTTACCCAGTTCTGACCGTTCGGCACCGCTGGTCCTTGCGAGCATGGCACGAAGTGTTCCAGATCCGGCGAAGTCGATCTGTGCGGCGAAATCAGGGGCAACATCTTTGACGACATCGACGACCTTTACTGGCGTCCAATCCTTCTGGATAGAGCTCTTTGAAATGCGCGCAAGAACGCGGTAGGTCGAATGCGAGAATAGAACGCGCCTAACATCTTTCCAGAACAGATTGTGAGCAGCTACCCCCACGACAAATACAGGCCAGGTTTCGGTTTCTGGAGGGAGCTGTTTAGCTATCTCCCGGTGCACCAGATGTTCTTTGTTGGCGATTTCGATGACAACGAAGTCAACAACTTTACCTCTTACCGGCACCAGTCCAACTAGCAGGCGCTCAATAATTTTGGCAAGGCTGGCTGCTTCAGCTACACCATCGACGCTCCCTGGAGGGAAGATCTCTGGGTTGTCCTCGAATATCTCAAGGAATGCCGAGATTATGGCACTTACCTGGAATACAGGGTCGGCCTCCAGTTCTGCTTCTACCTCAATTAGCTCACCTCTTTTGAGCCGTTCAGGGCCAACGATCCATTCGTCGCCAGCCGCACTCTTTGCCAACTCGGCGACTTGGCGGAGGGAACTGACCTGTGGGAGTGAACTCTGACGCTCGTCCGGGCGTATGACGAGGGCCTCGTGCTCGTAAGCATATAGCTCTTTGAAAGTCGACTGCACGAACGCCTTGCGGAGAATCTGTGATGAAGTGGTGTGAGTGTCCTGTTGCTTATTTCGCAGTTCGCCTTTAAGTGCACCAACTGTTGCTACGCCAGCCGCGTATTGTTCGCTTTGTAGGGACAGTGTTTCGGTGTCTGTAAACTCTGTGGCAATGGGGCCTAGCCGCGAGGATATCAAACTGTAAACGCTGACATCGTCAAGGTAGACGAACTCGCGGAGTGGTGCGCCTTCGTACTTCTTGGCTGCCTTGATTCGGCGACGCCTACGCATCCACCCTTGCAGACGCTTAGTTACGTTCATTGTTCTCTCGATCCGCGTACTGGCGGTGCACCCGCCTTTGTCGATGCGCTGCGACTCGCTCAAATCCGGCGTAATAGTCCTCGGTAGATATCGCCTGGCGACGGTCCGTCACTGCAAGGAGAGCTGCTTCACTCCAGATGGCAGATAGCTCTGCGCATGACCATCCCTTTGTGATGCGGGCAATCTCCTTGTGGGGTAGGGGGTCAACGACCTTGAGTTTCCGAGTAGCTACACGCAGGACTGCTTCGCGGTCCTGCTCATTGGGCAGCGAGAAGTTGATCTCCCAGTCGAAACGTCCAGGACGGAGTAGTGCCACGTCGATATCTTCTGGCCTGTTGGTAGCGGCGATGACCACCACATTGCTGTCAGTCGTGAATCCGTCCATAAGTGTGAGTAGCTGTGCTACTACACGCTTGGATGCCTCATGGGCACTTTCCGTCCTTTGCCCGGCAACGCTGTCGATCTCATCAAAAAAGATGATAGATCTATCTGCCCTCGCTGCGTGGTCAAATACCTGGCGTAGAACTTCCTCGCTCTGGCCATACCACTTGCTGAAAATTTCTGGGCCACTGATCTCGTAGAACTGGGCGTCAGCTTCGTTGGCAATAATTCGTGCAAGCATTGTCTTTCCGGTCCCAGGTAGGCCGGTAAATAGCACGCCCTTAATGGCGCGTGCTCCGATGCTTGCAAGTTCGGCGTGGTATTTAAGTGGTGTTTCGACTAGTTCCCGTGCGCGGGCGACGATTTCTTCCATGCCGCCAAAGTCTTCGAAGGTCTCTGGCTGCTCCTTGGGCTTTGTTATAAACTTTTCTATTGCGCTATCATTGACGGCGGGTAAATCGATGAATCTGACAGGCTCTTCGGATAGCACGCGAGTGACGCCGAAGAGCTCCTTTACTTCGACGGTGTTGCCTTCTTCGTATTCGACATCTGGTCGCGTCGGGACGAGCTTCAGGTGTCCGCCGGAGTCAACAATTGTGACGTCATCCCGTCGAAGCCTCACTACGCCCACCCAGACTAGGGATGGCCAGGCGGCTTCCGGGACCTGCTGGTAGAAATCTTGATCAGCCCAAATCTGGAGAACGGCTCCGACGTCGAAGTCGAGGGGAGCTTTGCTGCTGATAGAGCCCGACGTTCCATTTGCGTAGTCGAGGTACGCTATCTGGCGACTCTCCGACATATGCCTGACTCTTGCGAGTATGGCGCCGGCAGCGATGTCGTGATCGTACTCATCTCCAGGAATAGTCAACGGCTAACCCTTCTCCTCTCCGGCTTATTAAGGTCTATTCGTCCTGCTGTGGTTTAACGTTAGCGCAGGGATGTTTTTTCACCCACATGGCCTAGCGTGCGGTTGGAGCGCGATTAAGACCGCCGTACGCTGTGAGCGTGGATGACCCCTCGGAGGCTATACAGCTCGCTGAGACCTTGCTTTCAGCTACGCTGCCGCAGCGTTGGCGGCACACCCTTGGTGTGGTCAAGCGTGCCAGGATAGCTGCGAGAATCCTTGCGCCTGGCGATGGAAACATTCTTGTCTGCGCCGCCGCGCTGCATGATATTGGATATTCTCCTTTGGTTAAGGAAACGGGATTTCATGCGCTTGACGGAGCGGTTTACCTGCGCAATTTAGAGGTCGATAACCGCTTGTGTGGACTAGTTGCACATCATTCATGTGCGTATAGAGAGGCTGAATTGCGTGGTCTTTCTGCGAATCTTGCGGAATGGATGGATGAGGGCACGGAAGTGCGCGACGCTTTGTGGTGGTCAGATATGACCACTACGCCAAGTGGGCAGGTTACGAGCGTGCTCGACCGGATAGATGAGATCGAAAAACGATACGGTCCGGAAGATGTGGTGACATTCTTTGTCAGACAGGCGAAGCGTGAGCTTGTAGATGCTGTGCAGCGGACCGAGGAGCGGCTTGGTGCTGCTGGAGTCACCTACACGGCGAAATAGGGCACTGATCGGTCTGCAAATCCATGTTCGATCCTGAGTCGGATAGAAGGATGGATGTTCAGGGCATTAAGGTCTCTACGGCTGACCCAGTGCACTTCGCTCGACTCGTCGCTCGTACGCCGCTCACCACCAACATGCTGCGCCCGGAAGCAGATCGAGAATTGCTGACGTACCTCGCCGTCGGTGTAAGAGACGACATGGTTGGGGTCGGAGTAGACACCGATGATGTCGGTGGGTTCGACGTCAATGCCGGTCTCTTCCTTGACTTCGCGGATCACGGTGTGACCGATGGTCTCGCCGACGTCCTGTGCTCCGCCGGGGATGGAGTAGAGGTCGTTATCGGTGCGCCGGATCATCAGCAGCCGGCCGTGTTCGTCCTGTACGAACGCGCTCACAGCCACGACGATGTTGGTTGCCTTCGGGGCGTTCGGGTCGTGGTAGTGGTCAGTGCGGGCCACGGTGCGGCTCCTCAGAACGTCGTGCGCTTGGCGGAGGCCCAGACGGTCTCCAGGCTCTCGGAATAGGTCTCGAACAGGTCCCCGGCGGACAGCCGGCGCAGGTGCAGCGCGGGCGCATGGGCGCCGGGGAATCCGTAGACGTGGGTGTTGACGATCATCTCGTCGTCGAAGCGGAAGACCGAGTTGTAGAGCGTGGTCTTGTGTAGCCGGACCTCGATGTTGGGCACGTCGACCAGCGGCCGGACGAACGCCAGCGCGTTGCGGATGCGCGCGGCCACAGTGCCCTTGCCTAGCTGCTCTTCCTCGGATCGTCGGGATGCCTCGCGGCCGGCCGGATCGCCGAACAGGAGTCGGACCTTGGCGCCGTTCGCGGCCTTAGCGCGCAGTTCCTTCGCGAACATTGGCCGCTCCACAAGGAACAGCGCCGCGAGTGACAGGACCTCGATGTGCTCGGTGGCGTCGCTGAGCAGCCGGTCCCACAAGTCCGCAGGGATGTTGTTGCGGTGCGGGTAGACCTTCACGACCTCGGACTCGGCGATCTCGGCCTTGCGTTCCGCGGCTACCGCGTCGGGCCAGAGGTAGTGCTCGGTCTCGCGGACCATTGAGGCGATGGCGTTGCGATGGCGCGGGTACGGGATGCGTCCCCTGGTGATCCAGCGCTCGACGGTCTTCGGGTCTACGCCGGTTGCGCGGGCCACGTGGTCGAGGCTCAAGCCGTTGCGTAGCAACGCTTCGCGTAGGCGGTCGTTGGCCATCTGCCCTCCCGAGGGATGACTAGGGACGACTTCAACGTAACAGAGACGTCCTCAGAAATCCCGCTGTGCGGTGCTTGCGTCCTCGTGTTTCGCCGAAAGTCGTAGGTGTCGAGAACGGCTGACAGCAGGTCAGGCGGCACAGACGACAGGAGCAAGACGATGGCGATCACAGGTGGGAGCAGGCTCCCGGCGGGTCATGACTTCGTGTTCCCGAGGGGCGCGCTCGTCATGGGCGTGGAACCGGTGTTGAAGTTCCAGTCCGCCGATGAGCGGGCGAAGGGCCTGCCGGTGGAGCAGGAGAAGGACAAGGAGACCGGTCTCCTTGTGTGGTCGGTCCTGGTGATCGACCAGGCTGCGGAGCGCAAGACGGACGCGGTGGTCACGGTGAAGATCTCCGCGCCTCACCAGCCGGTGCCGCCGGAGGCGATCCCCGGTACGGATGTGCGGCCGGTGGTCTTCGAGGGGCTGACGGTCACGCCGTGGATCGATGACAAGGGCTGCCGTGCCACGCACGCTGGTGAGCGTCACCGGTGCCGTGCGAAGTTGGGCTACAGCTTGCGGGCCTCTGGCATGAAGCCGGCTGTCAGCAAGCCTGCCGCCAAGGCCGCGTAATGCCGGACATGGTGCGGGTTCACGTGACCGCCGATCTCCCGATGCGTCCCCTCGCGATGCCGTTCGCTGACCGGGTCGAGCTGCGGTTCGGCAAGGCGTTCCCCGTGGTGCTGGTGGTCGACCGCGACGCGGTGCCTCGGCTGCGGGAGGTCCTGGACGAGGGGTGGAAGGCGCTCCAGGCGTCGGCTGCTCGGCAGGAAGGTGGGCAGTGATGGGGTTCAACGCCACCTGTACGCCTGGGCGTGATGCTGCTGCGGCGATGGTTCGAGTGACGCCACAGGTTCCGGCGCTGGTGATCTACCTGGATCCGGTCAACATCGCGATCCAGCTCCCGCCGTTCCCTGGCGGGTCGGACGTGCTGATGCGGTTCTGTCGGGAGCTGTCGCGTGAGGCGTCCAAGCTGGCCGATCACCTCGGCAGTCAGGAGGGGCGTCACACCCTTGCGGAGGGAGACCCTGATGTCCGCGGTTAAGGCCATGCATTGGGGCCTGGCTGAGCAGGTCAGGACGCTGAGCGAAGCACACGACGTGTTGAGCAAGCTGCTCCCCGACCCGAAGTCCAAGCCCGACGTGCTGAAGGACTACTACCTGCGCTCGGCCGCCATCTACGCGCGCGTCGCGGAGATCGACCGGAGTCACCACCACGAGGCCATGTACTGGGCGACTCGTGAGCGTGAGAAGGGCGAGGCGATCAAGCTCCGCAAGAGCTAAGTAAGTCCTGTTTGGACAGAGCGCGTGACTCTGCTGGGTCACGTGGCGATGCCGCACGTCTTCTTGCGGCGCAAAGAGAACGTGAGACGCAGGAGCGGAACCTGGCTACCAACCTCGCCGCTCCTGCGTTGTCCACCCAACTCGGGAGTGAACAACGATGAGCGTAGAGCCTGAGCGCATTCGTGCGCTAGACGGGGCCACAAAGCAACTGCTGTGGGATCGGATGATCTCCAGCAAGCAGACCGTTTCCACCTACGCCGTCATGCTTGGCGGCGGCACCCTGGAGACGATGGAACTCTCGGCCGCACAGGCTGAGGGCTTCGAGTGCCTGATTTGTAAGGCGCAGTGCTCCACGGGTGCGGAAGCCTTCGTGCCGGTTGGACGCATTCCAAGCGTCGGCAGTGTCTTTCAGTGCGTCGCGTGCTCGGGCGGTGCGCGATGAGGGGCAACCGCTGGGTCGATCCCGCGCCGTTTGAGGGCGCACGCCCGCAGGTTCCCTGGTGGGTATGGCTTCCCGGTTGGGTCAAGCTCGTACTCGCGCCGCTCGCACTGGTGTGGCTGACGGTCCGTCTGGCCGTGAAGCTCACCATGCTGGCCATCCACTACCCGGTTGTGGTGACGCTTGGCCTCGGCGGCTATGTCGCCTATCGGCAGTTCGGACTGTCGCCGCTGGTGTTGGCTCTGTTGTCGCTCGTGTGCGCCCTGACCGTTTGGTATGGCCTTGATCAGGCGTCGTTCCTGCGGCACGGCTGGTATCGGCTGCTGACCGAGTGGCGGCGGCTGACTGTCTACGTTCCGCAATGGCGCACCGTGATGCGGCTCGCCGAGCTTGCGAAGGAAGTCCGCGGGAAGGAGTACCTCCCGAAGCTGCGCCGAGTCCGGTCCGAGGGATGGCGGGACAAGGTCCGCGTGCGGTTGATCCCGGCGCAGTCTCCGGAGCAGTGGGAAGCGCGTCGGGACAACCTGGCGCACTCGTTCAACGCCCGGTCTTGCCGGGTGCGGGTGCTGAAGCCTCGCGTGCTTGAGCTCGACTTCATCCACGCTGACCCGCTGTCGCGTCCCGTCGCCGTGCCGCAGCTCGCCGACGCGGGAGAGGTCGACCTCAAGCGTGTGGTCGTCGGCCGTACCGAGACCGGGAAGCCCTGGCGGTTGAAGCTGCTCGGCTCGCAGGTGCTCGTGGTCGGCGTACCTGGCGCAGGTAAGGGCTCGGTGCTCTGGTCGATCGTGTGGCAGCTCGCCCCAGCCATCAAAGCCGGCATGGTCCGACTCGTCGGCATCGACCCCAAGGGCGGCATGGAGCTGGGCCAGTGCCCGGACGCGTTCGAGAAGGTCATCTACGACAATGGTCCGGAAGCTGTTGCCCTGCTTGAAGAAATCGCCGCAGAGGTCAAGGAACGCGCCTCTCGATACCGGGGCATCCGGCGGCTCTGGGCACGTAACACGGGCGAGCCGTTCACGGTCCTGATCGTGGATGAACTGGCAGACCTGATCGCCTACCAGCCGGACAGGAACCTCCGCGAACGCGCCACCCGCGCTGTTCAGACGATCACCTCGCAGGGGCGCGCTCCTGGCTATGCCGTTGTCGGCCTGGTCCAGGACCCGCGCAAGGAAGTGGTCGCCTTCCGGCACCTGTTCACGACCCGTGTAGCGCTGCGCCTGGACGAACCGGTGCAGGTCGACATGGTCCTGGGCGATGGCGTTCGGCAACGCGGCGCGGCAGCTCACGAGATCAGCGAGAACACGCCTGGTGTCGCCTGGCTCAAGGAGGACGGGCAGCGCGAACCCGAGCGGGCTCGGGCCTTCCACGTCACGGACGCGGACCTGGTCGAGCTGGTTGTCTACCTTGCCCCGGCCACCGTTCATGAGTTCCCTGAGCGGTCCGAGGGGAGTGCGGCGGCATGACCGAGTACCTGAACCGCTCGGAGCGGATGAAGCAGCCGGCCGCGCTCGACGTCGCTCGGGCCGTCGCAGAAGAACACGGCGTGTGCGTCCGTCCGTTGGCCAAGGAACGGATCGACCTCGACACCGGACGCGTGGACATCGTTCCCGTGCCGTGCGGCTCGACGGTCGCGAGTGTGTGCCCGACGTGCGCGGAGAAGAACCGGCGTCTGCGGATGGCGCAGTGTCGTGAGGGATGGCATCTGACCGACGAACCGGACTTCACGCCGAACGCCCCGAGCAACGATCAGCGGGAATTGACTGAGTACCGAGCTGACCTGGTCAAAGCCTTCCGCCTGGCCCTCGATGAGGGCGACGAAGTTGGCGCGGAAGAGGTGCGGGAGGAGGTCGCGGAGGTCGACGACGAACTTCGGCAACTCGGAGTCCGCGGCTCACTCCCCTCTCTGGAAGTCCCACTCAAGGCTGCGCGGAAGCGGTCGACCAAGCGGCGTCAGGACGCTCCGAACCTGCCTCGTCGGCCGGTCAGCAAGCGCACTGTTGGCAAGGTCTTCGGCGGTAAGTACCAGCCCTCGACGTTCCTCACTCTGACGCTCGACAGCTACGGCAAGGTGCGTAGCGACGGCACGCCTGTTGATCCCTCGCGGTACGACTACCGCCGTGCTGCTCGGGACGCTGTGCACTTCGCGGCACTGCTGGACCGGTTCGTGCAGAACCTTCGGCGCTGCGTCGGCTGGGAGGTCCAGTACTTCTCTGCCGTCGAACCACAGCGGCGGTTGGCTCCGCACTGGCATGCGGCAGTCCGAGGCAGCATCTCCCGCGCTGAGCTGCGGGCGGTCGCTGAGGCCACCTATCACCAGGTCTGGTGGCCCGCGCACGACGAGATCAAGTACAGCGGCGACAACCTGCCGGTGTGGGACGTTCGGGCCAAGGGCTTCGTTGATCCGCACACACGAAGGGCCTTGCCTACCTGGGAAGATGCCCTCGATGAGGTCGAGCGACCGGCACACGTCGCGCGGTTCGGGGTTCAGGTGCACTCCAAGGGCATCCTCGGCGGCACCCAGGAAGCCGGCCGTCACATTGGCTACCTGACGAAGTACCTCACCAAGAGCATCAACGAGTGCTTCGAGGCGCAGACGGCCCGGCAGGAAGACCACGCGGAACGCCTCTGCGCTGAGCTCGCGGTTACGCCCTGCTCGCCGCAATGCGGGCTGTGGCTGCTCTACGGCGTCCAGCCTCGTGGGGCTCGGCTGTCGACGGTGCCGGGGAAGTGCAAGGGCAAGGCGCACAAGCGGACCACGCTCGGGGTTGCGGGTCGTCGCGTCCTGGTGTCGCGGAAGTGGTCGGGCAAGTCGCTCGCGGACCACAAGCACGACCGGAAGGCATTCGTTCGGCAACTGCTCGCAGACGTCGGGATCAAGCCCGAGGACCAAGCGCAGCGAGTCGTCTGGAACAACGTCCAGCCCGGTGATCCGAACGTGCCGCCACGCGCTCACCTGTTGTTGAGCGCTGTCGCAGAACGCCGCAGGTGGAAGGCCGAATACACGGCTGCGTTGCTCGCGTCAGCAGGGCCGCCAGGTAGTTCGGCAACTCAGCAGGCCGCTTGACCAAGGGGGAAAAGATCATGGACGTACACGCATTTGAGCCTTTGTGGACAGTTGGTGACGTTGCCGCGTTCCTGAGCGTGCCGGTGCACACGCTCTACGGGTGGAGGACGAAGGGCTACGGGCCGCCTGCGCGGCGGGTTGGGAAGCATCTGCGGTACTTGCCGTCCGAGGTACGGGCGTGGTTCGAGCGGCTGGATAGGGAGGTGGCGTGATGCCAAGGCCACCGCTCGACATCGGTACATACGGCACGATTCGTTGCTATGAAACGGCTTCCGGTTGGCGGGCCACTACGAAGTTCCGCGACTACGACGGAAAGACGCGGCCGGTGGAGCGGCACGGGAAGACCAAGGCTGCGGCCGAGAGGAACCTCAAGAAGGCGCTCGCGGAGCGGAAGGGGCCTGCCGGGGACTCGCTCACGCCTGACACCAGGTTCAAGGAGGCCGTCGCGCTGTGGTTCGGCAAGTTCCAGGCGCTCGCCGATGCCGGCAAGAGGTCGCCCGGCAGCGTCGATACCTACCGCAGCATCATGGATCGCCACGTGCTTCCGGGCCTCGGTGAGCTGCGGATACGTGAGATGACCGTGGCACGGATCGATGCGTTTCTCGGGGCGCTGTGGCGGTCGGTCAGCGTCGACACGGCCAAGACCGCGCGGTCGGTGATCTCCGGCGCGTTGCGGATCGCCGTGAGGGACAAGGCGCTGGACACCAACCCCGTTCGGGAGACGGACCGGCTGGAAGCTGGGCGCAAGAAGAGTCCCAGGGCGCTCACTCTGGAGGAACGGCTCCTCTGGCTGGAGATGCTGGAGTCGGACCCCAAGGCTGTGAGGCGGGACCTTCCCGACCTGTCGCGGTTCATGATGGCCACGGGCGTCCGTATCGGCGAGGCGTTGGCCGTCTACTGGGACGACGTCGACTTCGAGGCGGGCACGGTCGCCGTGGACTACACGGTGATCAGGGTCAAGGAGGTCGGGCTTGTCCGGAAGTCGACCAAGACGGAGGCTGGCGAGCGCACGCTTCCGCTGCCTCGGTGGGCGCTGGACATGCTCAAGAAGCGGCGTGCGTCGACGCACTACCCGAACGGGCCGGTCTTCCCGAGCAGCGTCGGCGGGCTGCGCGACCCATCCAACACCCGGCGGGACCTCCGCAAGGCTCGTGGCGGTGACGAGTTCGCCTGGGTGACCTCGCACGTCTTCCGGAAGACGGCGGCGACCATCCTCGATGAGGCGGGGCTCTCCGCGAGGCTGGCAGCGGACATGCTCGGCCACTCGCGGCCGTCGATGACCCAGGACGTCTACTTCGGGCGGAAGGCGGTGGATCGGAGGGCCGCTGACGCGCTGGAAGGGGCCTTCGACAAGCCTGACCAGGACGAACCGCCGGACGCCGCAGCTTGAGAGTCAGGACGAAAAATATGGCAAAAGTGTGGGCGTGATCTACCAAAGCGAAACCCCCAGGTCGCTGACCTGGGGGTTTGGTGGGCCGCCAGGGACTCGAACCCTGAACCCGAAGATTAAAAGTCTCCTGCTCTGCCAATTGAGCTAGCAGCCCTCGACGGGACAGCCTACCGATCAGGTTCAGCGGATGTCGCCCGGGTTGCCTACGTCACGGTTGACGCACCAAAAGCACCCAAACGAACCGGCGAACCCAGAGCGAGAGGATCAGGCAAGAACGCGGCGGGATCGACGTACCGAGCCGCACCCCGCAGAGGCTTCCATTGGAGTACGGAAGGCAACGACCCAAGGGAGCCAAGAAGATGCCGCTCGACCACTACGTCACGCTCGGCCGGTCCGGCCTCAGGGTGAGCCCGTTCGCGCTCGGAGCGATGACCTTCGGCGAGGACCCAGGGGCCGCCGGGTGCAGCGTCGAGGAGTCCGAGAAGATCCTCCGCACCTACCTCGACCGCGGCGGGAACTTCATCGACACCGCCAACTTCTACACCAACGGGCACTCGGAGAAGATCCTCGGCGACTTCTTCCGAAGCAACGGAAGCCGCGACCGGGTGGTGCTCGCCTCCAAGTTCTTCTTCAACATGCACCCCGGCGACCCCAACGGTGGTGGGGCAGGGAGGAGCGCCATCCGCAAGCAGCTCGACGAGACGTTGCGGCGCCTCGGCACCGACTACCTCGACCTCTACTGGATGCACAACTGGGATCGGAACACCCCGATCGAGGAGACGCTCAGGACGTTGGACGACCTGGTGGGATCGGGCAAGGTGCGGTACGTCGGGTTCTCCAACGTGCCGGCTTGGGTGACGGCCCAAGCGCAGACGATGGCGGTCCTCAACAGCTGGACGCCGTTGATCGCGTTGCAGGTCGAGTACTCGTTGCTCGCGCGGACGGTTGAGGGGGAGATCGCGCCGATGGCGAGGGAAATGGGCATGGCGCTGGTGCCGTGGAGTCCGCTCAAGAACGGGTTCCTGTCCGGCAAGTACCGGAGGGACGTGCAGGTCAGCGACTCGGAGCGGGCGAAGTTCGTCAACGCGCCCACAGAGGAAGAGTTCAAGGTCATCGACGTGGTCAACGAGATCGCGGAGCAGCACGGCACCACGGCGGCGGCTGTGTCGCTGGCCTGGCTGAAAGCGCGGAAGGGCACGGTGGTGCCGATCATCGGCGCGCGGAAGCTGGAGCACCTGGAGAGCAACCTCGCAGAGGTCATGCTCACGCAAGAGCAAGAGGCGAAGCTCAGCGACGTCTCCAAGCCCGACCTCAACTACCCGGCGCCGCTGCACGGCGAGCTCAGGGCCATGCTGCAGTTCGCCGGCACCACGGTTGATGGCGAAGCGTCAGGTATCTACCCGCCGCTGCTGCAGGGCAGCGTTCGCTACTGAAGGTGGAGCCTGCTCCACCTGATCAACGGCAGCGTGCGTGACTGTGCCGCGCAGCAACAATTGAAAGCCTTGCGTCATCCGAAAAACAGGGGAGGCGCAAGGAAATGAAGAAGACGATCACCGGCGTGCTGGCCGCGGCCATGCTGTTCACCGGAACCGCGGGGATGGCGATGGCCGCGCCGGCCGACACGGTTCAGACGCGGCTCGACGGGCTGACCGAGCAGCACAGGTTCCCGGCCGCGCTTGCGACCACGACTGACGTGAACGGCAAAGCCAAACACCAGGTCGCCGGCACCGCGGAGCTCGGCAAACGCGTCCCGGTTCCCAAGAACGGGCAGGTCAGGGCGGGGTCGAACACCAAGGCGTTCGTTGCCACGGTGGTCATGCAGCTGGTCGCGGAAAAGAAGGTCCGGCTGGATGAGCCGATCAACAAGTACCTGCCCAAGGCGGTCAAGGACGACCGGATCACGGTCCGGCAGCTGCTCAACCACACCAGCGGGCTCGCGAACTACACGCAGTACCTGGCGCTGGGCGAGTTCGACGAGCTGCGGCACCGCTACTACGAGCCGCGTGAGTTGCTGGACATCGGCAACGCGCACCCGCCGACCAACGAGCCGGGTGAGAAATTCAAGTACAGCAACACGAACTACGTGCTGCTGGGGCTGCTGATCCAGAAGATCACCGGTCGGCCGGTCGCCGAGAACGTCGACCAGCGGATCATCCAGAAGCTGAAGCTGAAAGACACCTACTGGCCCGGCACCGGCGAACAGGACATCAACGGCAAGCACCCGCGCGGGTACGCCAAGACCGGCAACGGGGTCGAGGACGTCACCGAGCTCGACCCGTCGTGGGGCTGGGCTGCGGGGCAGATCATCTCGACCACCAAGGACCTGAATGCCTTCTACCGCGGACTGCTCAAGGGTGACCTCCTCCCCCGAACGCAGCTCGACGAGATGCGCAAGACCGTGGACACCAATGGAGAGATGTGGCCGGGCGGCGAGTACGGCCTCGGCATCGCCAGCACGCCGCTCACGTGCGGTGGCAGGTACTGGGGGCACGGCGGTGACATCCCCGGCTACGAGACGCGCGGTGGGGTCACCGAGGACGGCAGGGCGTTCTCCGTTGCGCTCACGGCGTTGCCCGGCACGTTCCAGGACACGCCGGAAGAGGCCATGAAGGCTCACGACGCTGTTCTGGCCACTGTGGACAGTGCCTTGTGTGGTGCGAAGTGAACCTCGTAGCAGCAATCGCCGCATTACAACTGTTGATCCCTCAGCAGCTGGATCAGATCGTCCAGGACGGCACGCCGGGCGTGGAGGCCCACGCGAACGGGCACAACTACGCGAAGGGCAACGCGCCGCTGAACGGAAGCGTGCGCATCGGCAGCATCACCAAGTCGTTCGTGGCGGTGGCAACGCTTCAGCTCGTCCGAGAGAACAAGATCGAGCTGGACGGGCCGGTCAGCAAGCACGTGCCGCACATCAAGGACAACCGCATCACGGTGCGTCAGGTTCTGCAGCACACCAGCGGTCTGCCGAACTTTCCGCTGCAGATCGGCGCCAACAAGATCGACGACATCCGGAACGTGCACTTCGAGCCGCACGAACTGCTGGACGTCGCACTCGCACAACCGCCGACCAACGCGCCGGGCGAGAAGTACGAGTACAGCAACACGAACTACGTCGTCGCCGGCCTGATGATCCAGAAGGTCACCGGCCGGCCGGTACAAGAAGTGGTGCGGAAGCGCGTCATCGACCGCGCGAAGCTCAAAGACACCTACTGGCCGGAGAAGGGTGACAAGACCATCAAGGGCAGGCACGCACGTGCGTACGCCCTGGCCGACATGTTCGACCCGAAGTCACCCAAGGTGGACGCGACAGAGCTCGACCCGTCCTGGGCGTGGGCGGCCGGCGCGATGATCTCCACACCGCAGGACGTCGCCAAGTTCTACAAGAGCCTGCTCAAGGGCGATCTCCTCGAACGACAGCAGCTCGACGAGATGCGCAAGACCGTGCCGATCGACGACAAGAACGCGGCGGGGCTCGGCATCGAGAGCACCGAACTCAGCTGCGGCGGCGTGTACTGGGGCCACGGCGGCACGATCCACGGCTGGGCCTCGCTCGGCGGGGCGACCGACAGGAACGAGGCGGCGATCACGCTCACCGCGCTGCCCGGCACCTACGGCGACCCCAACAGGACGTACCAGCAGATCTTCAAGATGATCGACACAGCGCTCTGCAAGAGGTGATCAGCGGGCGTACCGGAGTACCCAGAGCATGTCCTGCTCAGGGACCGGTCCGTCCGCGACGCAAGCCATCAGCCAGTCCGTCAGCGAATCCGGATCGATGCCGGCCCCGATCAGCACCAGCTGCGTCGGGGCGTCGTCGACGGGCGTGAACGAGATGTACGCGCCGACGGTGTGCAGCATGTACGTGCCACCGGGGAACTGCACGAAACCCTTGGCGCGGAACAACCCCTCGGGCCGCGCGTCAAGGAAGTCCATGAACAGCTTGGGGTGCAACGGTTCGGAAGACTCGAACGTCACGCTGTCGTAGGAAGCGTGAGCGTGCGTGGAGTGATCGTCCAGATCGTCGAACGAGAGCTGTCGCGGCCCCAGGTCCGGCGGCCGCACCTCGAAGAGCAACGACGGATCGATCCGCCCGTACGACACCGGAAGCACCGGCGCCGAACAATCCAAGGGCGGCAGCGAAGGAACCCGATCGACCTTGTTCAACACCACAAGATCAGCGAGCTTCAAATCCCGATCCAAATGCGGCACGGCGGCGTACTCCACGGCGTCGACCACGTAGATCAGCCCGCCGTAGGTCACGCCTGGCGCCTGCAACACCATCCTGACCAGCGTCGACGGCTCAGCGAGCCCGGACGCCTCGATCACGATCACGTCCAGGTCCGCCGAAGCCAGCCGTTCCAGCATGCCGTCCAGCTCGGTGCCGTCGACCGCGCAGCACAGGCAGCCGTTCGACAGCGACACCATCGAGTCGACCTGTGCCGACACCGCGAACGCGTCGATGTTGATCCGGCCGAAGTCGTTCACCACCACGCCGATCCGCGTGCCGCCGGACGCGCGCAGCAGGTGGTTGAGCAGGGTGGTCTTGCCGGAACCGAGGAAGCCGGCGAGCACGACAACGGGGATCACGGCTGATCAGGCTACTTAACGAGCGCGATGTTCTTCTCCAGCGCCTCGTCCAACGGCATGTCCGAGCCGCCGGCGTACACGATCAGCTGATCTACACCGAGATCCTCGTACTGTCGCACCACGGAGGCGTCCAACGGCACGGTCGTCACGATGTTGATCTCCAAGGCGCCCAGCGAGTCGGGCCGCGAAGTCACCGCGGACAGCCGGCGCAACCGGTGGAGGTTCGCCGCGGTCTCCTCGGGTGAGCCGATGCCGATCCAGGCGTTCCCGCGCGTCAACGCACGCCGCAACGCCGCATCGGATGCACCACCGACCGCGATCCGCGCATTAGAAGGCCGTGGATGAGCGTCGACACCAGAGAAAGACACGTATTTACCCGAGAAAGCAGGCGCGGGAGAGTGCCACAGAGCACGCATGGCGTCGATGTACTCGTCGGTCCGCCGCCCCCGATCCGCGAACGGCACGCCCACAGCCTCGAACTCTGGAGCCAGGTAACCGGTACCGACTCCCAAAGTGAACCGACCACCGCTCAGCACGTCCAGCGACGCCACCTGCTTGGCCAGCACCACCGGGTTGCGCTGCGGCAGGATCACGATGCCGGTCCCCAGCTCCAGGCCTGACGTGACCCCGGCGACGAACGACAGGCCGACCAGTGGATCGAGCATCGGGTTGTCCGGCTCGGCCGGCGACGGGTCGACTCGCGGCGACGGCAGCACCACGTGCTCCACGGCCCACCACGAACGGTAACCGAGCGACTCCACAAGCGAAGCCAGCCGTCGGGTCTCCGATGGCGAGATCGAGTCGCCCGTGTTCAGTCCCTGCACCCCCATGTCCATGATCACGTCAACTGCGGAGTGACCTGGATCATTCCCGCGAAACATCGGTATCGATGCAACGGATCGCGACTCCAGTACATCTGAGTGGCAAGAAAGGGGGCGATGATGACCGAGTTCCTGGCCGCCGCGCTGGCTTTCCCGACCGTGGTGTTCAGCTTGCTGGTGCTCGTGGTGCTGGCGTACTGGCTCACGGTCGCGTTGGTGGGCTTGGACTTCGACGCCCCGGTGCTGCCGATCTCCATCTCGATGTTCGTCGTGATCACGTGGTTCGCCGCGCTGGTCGGCACGGTGCTCACGCCGGAGGGCTCGCTGCGGTACGCGACGCTCGCCGGGGCACTGCTGGCGGGCGCGCTGGCCACGAAGGTCCTGCTGATCCCGGTCCGCAACTGGACGAAGCCGGAGAAACCCGCGTCCCGCAACGACTTCGTGGGCCGGACGGCGATCGTGAAGACCGCGCGGGTGACCGAGCACTACGGACAGGCGGAGGTGACCGCTGATGACGGGGGCACGGCGGTCGTCCAGGTGCGGGCGGCGAAGAGCACCGAACTGACCGCGGGCCAAACCGCGCTGATCTTCGACTACGACTCCGAAGGCGAGTTCTTCTGGGTCGTGGACATCACCACAGGGGGCTGACATGGGTGCGATTTCAACGGGGTTGCTCGTGCTGATCGCCGTGATCGTCGTCGTGCTGATCTTGGCAACGATCACGCTGAGCAGGTTGTTCAAGAAGTGCGAGCAGGGCAAGGCGCTGATCGTCTCGAAGATGCGCAAGGTCGACGTGACCTTCACCGGCACCGTGGTGCTACCGGTGCTGCACAGATGCGAGACGATGGACATCTCGGTGAAGACCATCGAGATCCGCCGGGCCGGCAACGAAGGCCTGATCTGCAAGGACAACATCCGCGCGGACATCCGCATCACGTTCTTCGTGCGGGTCAACAAGACCGTCGAGGACGTCATCAAGGTGGCGCAGGCGATCGGCACCGAGCGCGCGAGCCACGAGGCCACGCTGCAGGAGCTGTTCAACGCCAAGTTCTCCGAGGCGCTCAAGACCGTCGGCAAGCAGCTCGACTTCGTGGACCTCTACACCCACCGCGACGAGTTCCGCGACCGGATCGTGCAGGTCATCGGCACCGACCTCAACGGCTACAGCCTCGAGGACGCGGCCATCGACTACCTGGAGCAGACGCCGCTCAAGCAGCTCGACCCGGCGAACATCCTGGACGCGCAGGGCATCCGCAAGATCACCGAGCTGACCGCGATCGAGCACGTCAAGACGAACGAGTTCACCCGCAACGAGGAGAAGGAGATCACGCGCCAGAACGTCAGCGCGCGTGAGGCGATCCTCGAGCTCGAACGGCGCCAGGCGGACGCGGAGATCAGGCAGAAGCGCGAGATCGAGACCGCCCGCGCGCAGCAGGAGGCGGAGACGCAGAAGGTCCAGGCCGAGGAACGGCTCAAGGCCAACACCGCGTTCATCCGCACCGAGGAGCAGCTCGGCATCCAGACCGAGAACAAGGCCCGTGAGATCGCCGTGGCCGAGAAGAACCGCGAGCGCGTGATCGCGGTCGAGACCGAGCGCATCGAGAAGGACCGCCTGCTGGAGGTCATCGCGCGCGAACGGGAGACGTCGCTGCGCATGATCGAGAAGGACAAGGAGCTCGAGCACGAGCGCCGCGCCATCGCGGACCTGGTGCGCGAGCGGGTCGCGGTCGAGAAGACCGTGGCCGAGCAGGAGGAGAACATCAAGCGCCTGCGTGCGGTCGAGGAGGCCGAGCGCGAGCGCCAGCAGATCGTGATCATGGCCGAGGCCGAGGCGCAGCAGTCGCTGGTCAAGGACATCAAGGCCGCCGAGGCCGCGGAACAGGCCGCGCAGCACAAGGCTCGCGAGGAGGTCGTGCTCGCCGAGGCGCGCAACCAGGCCGCCGAGCTGGACACCCGCGCCAAGATCCGCCTCGCGGAGGGCACGCAGGCAGAGGCCGCCGCGAAGGGGTTGGCGGACGCGCAGGTCAAGGAACGCGACGCTGCCGCGTCCGAGGCGCTCGGTCGCGCCGAGGCCGTCGTGGACCGCGAGAAGGCGCTCGCCGACGCCGAGGGCATCAAGGAACGCCTCAAGGGCGAGGCGGAAGGCTTGTCGCACAAGGCTGAAGCGATGGCCGCGCTCGACTCCGCGACCCGCGAACACGAGGAGTACCGGCTGCGCCTGGAGGCGGAGAAGGAGATCCGGCTCAAGGGCATCGACGTGCAGCGCCAGGTCGCCGAGGCCCAGGCCATGGTCCTCGCGGCCGGGCTGGAGAAGGCCGACATCGACATCATCGGTGGCGACACGATGTTCTTCGACAAGATCGCGAACGCCATCACCGCGGGCAAGCAGGTCGACGGCTTCGTCGGCAGCTCCGACGTGGTGCAGGCGTTGGGCGCCAAGTGGATGGACGGGACAGCGAACTTCCCCGAGGACCTGACCAAGATCCTCAGCTCGTTCACCACCGGTGACGCGCAGAACCTGGCCGCCGCGCTGGCCCTGACCCAGATGGCGAAGAACAACGGCCAGAACGCATGACGCAACTCGACGCCGGCACTTATGAGGTGCTGAGAGCCCGGCTGGCCGAACAGGCCGCCGGGCTCGCCCGGAGCACCGAGGCGCTGAACGCCCAGCGCGTCGAGACGTTCGGCAGCACCGCGCTCGAACTCGTCGCCACCGAACGGATCCGCACCGAGAACAACTGCGTGCCGCGTGACATCGTGCCGCTCGGCGACCTGATGTTGTTCGGCTACAACGTGTTCATGGGCCTCAAGCCCGAGACGACCGTCAACGACGTCTTCGCGGTGCACTCCAGGGACTTCAGCACGGTCGAGGCGCCGTTCCTGCAGGACCCGAGGTTCCGCAACGACTTCGCCGAGCTCTACCGGTACTACCGGGAGACCCGGCTGCTGCAGCTGCGGATCGTCGAGTCACGCCTGCTCGCGGTGTTCCAGACGGGTGCGCGGATCGAGGACATCCGCGTCCTGCGCTGGGACATCGCGGTCGACGGCACGGTCACCTACGTCGACAACCGCGGCGACCGCGACCACGTGTTCCCGCCCTCGCACGACGTCACGTGGGTCGAGACGACCCGTGAGCAGCACGTGCTGGGCCGGCACCCGCACATCGCGATCGAGAACGAGGTCTTCGTCGAGACGGTCGGCGGCACGCTGACGGTCAAGGTGGAGAACAACACCGAGGTCGGCCAGGGCATCTACGAGGAGCCCGTCGACGAGCCGTTGCAGAGCCTCGCGGACGCCGACGTGCACTACGCCCGCGTCGGCCCGTTGATCCTGCTCAGGATCCGCCCGTACAACGAGACGGCGTGGCGGCACCTGGTGTTCAACACCCGCACCAAGGCCGTGGCCAGGCTCGACGGCATCGGCCAGGCCTGCCAGCGACTCCCGGAGGATCAAGGGATCATCTTCCCCGGCGGGTACTACCTGGTCACGGGTGCGGACAAGACCTTCGACGTCGACACCGACGACCTGGAGTTCGAACGGGTCATCCGGTCGGCGAACGGCGAGGACGTGCTGTTCGTCTACCACGCCCGCCGCGAGGGCCGCAGCTTGCTGCTGCCCTACAACGTGATCCGCAAGGAGGTCGCGACACCGATCACCTGCCACGGCTACTCGCTCTTCGCCGACGGCACCCTGGTGATCTTCCGCGAGACCGGCAGCGAACCCGTGCGCGTGCACCCGATGCAGGTCTGGCGCACGCCGTTCCTGGCAGACGAGGAGCTCCCGGAGGAGACCGGTCCGCTGGCCAGGATCGGCAACGCCGAGCTGGTTCGCGGCATCTCCGACTGTCTCTCCGTCACGCGCATGGCCGCCGAGATGACCCCGAGCGCCCCGGTGTTCGAGGGCCTGATCGCGCTGTGCACCAGGGTGATCGACAGCGTCCACTGGCTCGCCGAGTTGGGCCTGCGCAACGACGTCCTCGCGGTCCGCGCCACCGCTGAGCAGGTGCTGGACGAGTTCGAGGCCGTCCGCACGCTCACGGAACACGCCGCCCAGCAGCTCGCCGGCGCCGCCGAAAAGCTCGCCTCACTGATCCGGCTCGCCCGATCGGCCGCGCCACGCAGTGCCGACGAGTGGGTGCGACTCCTGGCGGATCTGCGGTCGGCTCAGGGCCGCCTGATCACCCTCAAAGACCTGAAGTACGTCGACCTGGCAGAGGTCGACCGGCGCGAGGCCGAACTCGTCGAGGAACTGGGCGCGTCAGCAAGAAGAGCCGTCGAATTCCTCAACGGTGAGGGCGCGTTCGCCCAGTACCACGAGGAGATCGACCGGATCGCGGCCACGGAACTGAAGACCGCCGCCGAGGCCAAGCCGCTGCACGAACGGCTGGCGCAACAGCAGACCGGCCTGGAGGTGCTGACCGAGGTCGTCAGCACCCTCGACGCCGCCGACACGACCACCCGCACGGCGATCCTGGCCAGCATCGGTGAGGTCCTGGCCGCGGTCAACCGCGCACGGGCCACTGTGGAGGGTCGCCGGACGCAGCTCGCGAACTCCGAGGGCCGCGCCGAGTTCGCCGCGGAGTTCGCGCTGCTCGGCCAGGCCATCACCGGCGCGCTGGCGGTCGCCGAAACCCCGCAGAGCTGCGACGACCAGCTCGGCAGGCTCCTGCTGCAGCTGGAGAACCTGGAGTCGCGGTTCGGCGAGTTCGACGACTTCCTGGCCCAGATCGGTGCCAAGCGCACGGACGTGTACGAGGCGTTCTCCGCGCGCAAGCAGACGTTGCTCGACGAACGTGCGCGGAAAGCCGACCGGCTCGTCCAGTCCGCGGAACGGGTGCTCGGTACGATCCGCCGTCGCCTCGGGAAGCTCACCTCGACCGACGAGATCAACACGTACTTCGCCGGCGACCCGATGGTCGCCAAGGTTCGCACTGTGGCCGAGGAGCTCAGAGACCTCGGCGACGTGCGGGCGGACGAGCTCGACGCGAGTCTGCGCGATGCCCGGCAAGAGGGAGGCCGGGCACTGCGCGACCGGGCCGATCTGTACGACGGCGCGTCGATCGTGCTCGGTCGTCACCGCTTCCCGGTGACGACCGAGCCGATGAACCTCACCCTGGTGCCGCGCGACGGCCGGCTGTTCTACGCCGTCACCGGCACCGACTACCGCAGCGAGGTCACCGACCCGGAGTTCGCGACGACGCAACGGTTCTGGGACCAGCTGCTGGTCTCGGAGACGCCGGACGTCTACCGCTCCGAGCACCTCGCCGCGTGCCTGCTGAACGAAGGCCGCACGGACGTCGCCAACGCCGCCGCGGAACGCTATGACGAGGGCTACGAGAAGGGCGTCCACGACCACGACGCCGCCAAGATCCTCGCTGTCCTGCAACGACTGCACGCCGGCGCCGGTCTGCTGAGGTACCCGCCGGACGCTCGCGCGCGAGCTCAGATCTTCTGGTCCGAACAGCCCGAAGATCAGCGAAATGTGTGGCAGCGCAAGGCGGAGTCACTGGCCCGTGCCCGCACGATCTTCGGCGGCACGCACGGAATCCCGGAGCTCACCAAGCAGTTCGGCCTCGACGACCTGGCCGCCGAGTACCTGTTCGAGGAACTGGCTTGCGAGCCGAGGGGGTTCGTCACCAGCAAGGCCGCCCGCGCGGTGATCGACAGGTTCCGCGCGGTGGTGACCGAGGAGCTCCACGACCGCGACCTCATCGAGGCGTGGCTGCAGGGGTTCCTCAAGAACGAGGACTGCCCGGAGTTCCCCGAGGTGGTCGCGGTGCTCCTCACCGACCTGCCGCGCTACGACTCCAGTGCTGCGCTGACCGAGACCGTCACCGGCCTGCTCGGCACGCACCCGCGCCTGACCAACCAGTCGATGGACCTGCGTCTGGACGAATCCCTGACCAGGCTCAGGAAGTTCCACGCGGAGCAGGTGCCGGCCTTCCGCGCCTACCAGCGGCAACGGGACGAGCTGCTCAGCGAGGAACGCAGCAGGCTCAAGCTCGACGACTACCGCCCCGCGGTGCTGAACACGTTCGTGCGCAACAGGTTGCTGAACGAGGTCTACCTGCCGTTGATCGGCGACAACCTCTCCAAGCAGCTCAACGACGGCACGGGTCTGCTGATGCTGATCTCCCCGCCCGGCTACGGCAAGACGACGTTGATGGAGTACGTCGCGAACCGGCTTGGCATGGTGTTCGTCAAGGTCAACGGCCCGGCGCTGGGCAGCGGCGTCACCTCACTCGACCCGGAGGACGCACCGAATGCCACGGCACGGCAAGAGGTCGAGCGGATCAACTTCGCGTTCGCCCTGGGCAGCAACGTTCTGCTGCACCTCGACGACATCCAGCACACATCACCTGAGCTGCTGCAGAAGTTCATCTCGCTGTGCGACGCACAACGACGCGTTGACGGCGTCTGGAACGGCGAGGCACGCACGTTCGACCTGCGCGGCAAGCGGTTCGCGGTGTCGATGGCAGGAAACCCGTACACCGAAACAGGTCGTGCGTTCCGCGTCCCGGACATGCTCGCGAACCGCGCGGACGTGTGGAACCTCGGTGACGTGCTCTCCGGTCGCGACGCCCTCTTTGCGTTGAGCTACCTGGAAAACGCGAGTGCCTCGAACCCGACGCTCAACGGCGTCGACGTGGAACCGCTGGTACGCCTGGCGAACGGCGAGAACGTCCGGCACGACCACGACACCGTCGAGCTGGACCGGATGCTCTCGGTGGTCCGCAAGCTGCAACGGATCCAGGAGGTCGTGCTCGCGGTCAACCGGGAGTACATCGCCTCGGCCGCGAGCGGTGGCGACTTCCTGTTGCAGGGCAGCTACCGCAACATGAACCGGATGGCGGCCAGGATCGTGCCGGCGATGAACGACGACGAGGTCGAGGCGTTGATCGACGATCACTACCGCGGTGAGGCGCAGCTGCTCGGTGCTCGTGCTGAGACGAACATGAGCAAGTTGACAGCGCTGCGGACAGTCGGGCGATAGGGGTTTCTCAGACGTTTCACACGTTGTTCGCCCACGGTTGATCCAGCCGCCGCGATCACCCGATCAAGGGAGCCATCCATGAAACGCCTGGGAATCGCCGTGCTCGCCGCCGCGGCCGCGATGGCGGTCGTCACGCCCGCACAGGCCGCACCCACCGCGACGCTGGAGCTGTGGGCCAACTGGCAGGCCGCGAACTTCCTCGTCAACGGCAAGACCGTGGTGGTCAACGACGGCTACAACTCCACGCCCGTGCAGGTGCCGCAGGGCAGCGTGAAGCTGGTCGCACCGGCCAAGGTCGACATCGGGGCCAGCCGCTGCGGCAACTTCGACTCGTGGGCGGACGGCTCGCGGACACGCAGCCGCACGGTCGAGGTCGGCGCCGGTGGGGCGAGCTTCATCGCCTACTACGGCAGCGGTCCCTGCTAGTCGCAGTCGAAGTCAAGTTCGTCGTCGAGTGCGCGGCCGTCCGGGCCGCGCACCTCGATCAACGGGTGATCCTTCACGTACTGGCACAGCTCTTTCGGCGTGAGCGGCCACGGCAGGCACCGCTCGAGGTGCTTGTCGAAGTACTTGTAGTCGCAGCGCAGGAAGTCGAAGAAGTCACGCGGCTTCGAGGACGAGGCGGACGTCGGTGCGGGCTTCTGCCGCGGCAGGGGCTTGGCGGCCACGGGCGGTGGAGGCGGTGGCGGAACGGTGGTCAACGCCACAGGGCCGACGGCGGAGACGGTGGTGGTGGCGGTCGCGGTGATGGTCTCTGGCGGATGAGGTGGCGGTGCCACCAGACGGATGTCCACGGGTCTGTCCGGAGGGGCCGCGAACAACGCCGCGACCAGCGCAGCGCCCATCACCGCCACCGCGGCTGCGAAGTAGCCGCGGCGTCTGACACCAGTCATCGCACTTGCTCCCCAGGTTCCGCCTGCCCGGTAGCCGCCGTCCCCGTGGAATCGTTGCGCCCGCTAACGGTGTTACTAGCCCGTCTTGTCGGGCCCCGCGGACGTGAGCGAGATGCGCAGAATGACGCGTTGCTCCCGTTCCATGGCGGCCCGGTAGTCGTTCCAGTCGGGGTGCTCGCCGGAGATCGTGCGGTAGTACTTGACCAGCAGGTCCATCGCCTCGGGCAACGGCACGACCGTCGCGGTGCCGTTGATCTGGATCCACCGCCCGAAGAAGCTGTCCGGCAGCACGCAGAGCGACACCTGCGGGTCGCGTTGGACCTGCTTCGTCTTGTACGCCGTCGCTCGCGTGGAAACGAGCACATCGCCGTTGTCGTCCAACGCGACGAGCACCGGCGACATCGCCGGCGTGCCGTCCGTCTTCACCGCGCAGAACACCGCTCGGTGCTGGCTGCGGAGCACTTCCCGTGCCTGGTCCAGGTCCATGGCCATCATCTTCGCGAGACGGGACGATGTCCGCATGCTCGAACCGAACGATCCGAACTCCGTGAGCTGGCAGATGTACGCCGACCCGACGATGTGGATCGCGGGCATCTCCAGCCTCTACCTGCAGTCCCTGCACCCCAAGGCGGTCGCGGGCGTCGTGCAGAACTCCAACTTCAAGACCGACCCGTTCGGCAGGCTGCGGCGCACCGCGGACTTCGTCGGGCTCGGCGTCTACGGCACCGACGAGGCGATCTCAGCTGCTGCGGCACGCGTCCGCGCCACACATCGCGAGCTTCGAGGCGTCGTGGACGGCAGGACGTTCCGCGTCGACGAACCCGAGCTGCTGCTCTGGGTGCATTGCTCGGAGGTCTACAGCTTCGAGACGGTGCTGAGCCGCGCCGGTTATGGGTTAACAGACCGGCAGAAGGACCGGTACTACGCAGAGCAACGCTTCGCGGCGACGTTGGTCGGCCTGCACGCCGACGAGGTGCCGGGCTCTCGGCGCGAGATGGAGGAGTACTTCGAGGCGGTTCGGCCATCGCTGCGGAGAACCCCGGACTCCGAGTTGATCTACGAGTTCCTCCACGGACCGGCGACTCAGGGTGTTCTGCGCCACGGCATGCCCGTCTACAAAGTACTGGTGGGGCACGTCGCCTATTCCGTGCTGCCCGATTGGGCAATAGATCTGCACGGTCACGCCCCGTACCGGAACGCGACCCTTTGGCTGCGGTTGCTGCGCCGAACAGCCCTGCTCGTGCCGCCTGGACTGCGCCGGATGGTCCCACCCGGCCACATCCGCCGGGCGATCGCGCGTGAGGGTCGTCATGTGACACCGAGTAAGGCCCGACTGCCGTAGTTGTCACACATCACAGTTGATCATCGCCGCAGATCCGTAGCATTGCGCACGAATCTCGTACAACCCTCCGGAAGGCCTGTCGTGATCCGTCGTGCTGCGCTCATCACTGCTGTAGCGGTGCTCGCCACCGCCTGTGGGAGCGGTGACACGAGCACAGTCATCGGACGTGCCGACTCCGGAAAGCTGACCATCGGCATCCGCTACGACCAGCCGGGCCTGAGCCAGAAGCGTCTCGACGGTCGCTACGTCGGTTTCGACGTGGACGTCGCGAAGTACGTGGCGAGCGAGCTGGGCGTCGAGGAAAAGGGCATCACCTTCAAGGAAGCCCGCGGCGCCGCCCGCGAGTCGATGCTGGAGAACGGCGAGGCAGACCTGATCATCGCCTCCTACTCCATCACCGACGCCCGCAAGGAGAAGGTGGCCTTCGCCGGCCCCTACTTCGAGACCGGGCAGGGCATGCTGGTCCGCTTCACCGAGCAGGCCATCCAGGGTCCGGAGACCCTGAACGGCCGCAAGCTGTGCTCGGTCAAGGGATCCACCTCCGCGCAGAAGGTGAAGAGCGACTACGCCCAGGGCGTGCAGCTGATCGAGTACGGCCAGTACTCGGACTGCGTGATCGCGCTGATGGCCGGCAACGTCGACGCGGTGACGACCGACGAGGTCATCCTCGCCGGGTTCGCCGCCGAGAACCCCGAGCTGCTGAAGCTGGTCGGCAAGCCGTTCTCCAAGGAGCGCTACGGCATCGGCGTGCCGAAGGGTGACGCGAAGTCGCGTGACGCCGTCAACGAGGCCATCGAGAAGATGATTTCGAGCGGTGAGTGGAAGCGGGCCCTCGAACGCAACGTCGGTCCGTCGGGTTACGAGATCCCGCAGCCACCCCAGATCACCGAGAAGAGCTAGGGCGTCACGGCCGACTTCGACGTCCAGGCCGCCCAGTCGAGCGCCCAGTCGTAGTAGTCGAACTGCTTCTCCTCGCTGAGGTGCACCGAGGAGTTCAGGACCTCGACCGGGTCACCGATCATCGTCAGGTTGAAGAACGTCTTCGCGTCGGCGGGCGAGAGGTTCGCGCACCCGTGCGAGACGTTCTGCTTGCCCTGTGCCCACATCGAGTCCGCGTACTCGTGCACGAATTCGCCGTTGTTGGAGATCAGCACGGCCCACGTGACCGGGACGTCGCAGTAGTTGTACGCCTTGTTGCACATGGTGCGCTTGGCTTCCTTCTGCATCACCACGTGCGTGCCCGACCGGGTGACCCGCCCGCGGTCGGTCTCCAGCCCGTAGGACGCCGGGAAGTCGTGCAGCAGCACGCCATCGCGCCAGATCTCGAACCGGTGCGTCTGGGTGTTGGCCTTGGCCACCAGCGCACGATCCGCGATCTTGAACTGCACGTGCAGGTCGTCCGCACCGTAGGCGCCGCCCCCGAACGGCACCCCGTACACGTTGACGTCAACGGAAACCTCGGTGTTCGGCTTCCAGTAGTCGCGCGGACGCCAGTGCGCCTCGGTGTCGGACAGCCACGCCCAAGAGCCTTCGGTGGGCACGGAAGTCGTGACGGTCATGGCTTTCTGCACGGAGGCCTTGTCCTGCACCGGCGCGCTGAACGTCATCTTGATCGGCATCGCGATGCCGTAGGTCTGGTGGTCACCGACGTTCGACTCGACGCTGATGAGCCGCTGCGGCTTGAGCGTGCGGAACGAACCGGTGACCGGCACCTCCGCGCCGTCAGCACCCTTCGCCGAACCGGACCACGTGTAGACCTTGTCGTAGCCCAGATCCTCGGTGGCGACCCACTTGTCGGCGGTCAGCTCCCCCTTGACCACCCGCCCGCCCTCACCGGTGAGCGCGACGGCGGTCAGAGAACCCCCGGTCACCCCGACCTGGAACGGCCCAGCCGGGCTGATCCCCTCGCCCGACGCCGGCGTCACGGTCAGCGCGGCCTTCGCCTTCTCCTCCACAACCGGGGCAGTCGGCGACGACGGTGCGTCCGGCGCGGCGCTGCAAGCGGTCAACCCCAGTAGTACAGCCAAAATCAGTGGCCTGAACACGTGCTCTCCCCAAGATCCCCTCAGCATGTGCTCAGAAGACGCATGGGGTGCGATCACGTTGCTTGCGAGAACGCGATCACCCACCCGGACCAGCGGGTTTCCTCCTATTGAGGCAGCCAACTGGCCAGTAATGACCTGTAGTGCTATGACGCATCACACGTTAGGCTGACCCGCGCAGGCCGTGGTTTCTGTGTTCGTGCTTCACACGCTCGCGGAACGACACGCGGGCGTGCTGTGCGCTCTCACCGAGCGAGCTGAACGCCCCCGGGACGGCCGGGGTTGCACGGTGCAGCCCCAAGCTTTCCTGCGATGGAGGCAGGTACATGGCACAGGGCACTGTCAAGTGGTTCAACTCCGAGAAGGGCTTCGGCTTCATCGCCCAGGACAACGGCGGCGCAGACGTCTTCGTCCACTACTCGGAGATCCAGGGTCAGGGTTTCCGCACCCTGGAGGAGAACCAGCGCGTGGAGTTCGAGGTCGGACAGGGCACCAAGGGCCCGCAGGCGCAGAACGTCCGCGCCGTCTGATTCGCCGCAAATCAAGTCGCACGTGAGAAGGACCCTCGGCCGGGCTCGGCCGAGGGTCCTTTTTCGTCCTGGGTACTGCTACTGGCCGCGCTGACGCGCTTCCCACTCCAGTCGCTGCATGACCCACTCCGTGGCGAGCGCCTGCGGGGAGGTCTGGCGCTCCGCGGCGAGCTCCTTGAGCTGTTCGTTGGCCATCAGCTGCAGCCGCAGCTGGTAGACCTGCGCGTTGCCGAAGCCCGAGGCGGTGGTCTCGTTGTCCGAGTCCGGGGCGAGCGCTGCGAGGTAAGAGGTCAGCTCCTCGTCGGGCAGCGTCTCCTGCGGTTCGTCTGCAGGGCGATGGCGGCCGGACTTGGAGCGTCCAAGCGATCCGATAGGCACCGGCACACGATAACGGTTCGGCTACGGAAGCCAAACCCCTGTGACCTGAGTCACCCCAACGTGTAGGTCGCTGCGGCGGCGGTCTACTGCCAGTGGACATGGAGAGGCCCCCGCGCCAGGGGGAGGAACGCGGGGGCCGGAGGGGATCTCCACAGGCGCTGACCGGGGGTGTGTCAGCAAACGGATTGTTGCACGCGCACAAGGCTTATGGGGAGAGTTCCCAGGGAGATTCTTAAGTTGCCGATGTACGGAAACCCCGTAGTCGCAAGCTATTGGTAACAACGAACACGCTGCTGAAGGCCATCGCGGCCCCCGCGATCATGGGGTTGAGCAGTCCCAGCGCCGCGAGTGGAAGTCCAGCGACGTTGTAGGCGAACGCCCAGAAAAGATTCCCCTTGATCGTGCCCAATGTCTTGCGCGACAACCGAATCGCGTCCGCCACCACGCGCAGGTCGCCGCGCACGAGCGTCAGGTCGCTCGCCTCGATGGCGACGTCGGTACCGGTTCCCATGGCCAGCCCCAGATCCGCGGCCGCGAGCGCCGGCGCGTCGTTCACGCCGTCGCCGACCATCGCCACAACTCGGCCCTGTGCCTGGAGATTCCGCACCGCGTCGACTTTCTCACCAGGCAGGACGTCGGCGATGACGTCGTCGATGCCGACCTCCGCGGCGACCTCGGCAGCCACCGCGGCGTTGTCACCGGTCAGCAACACAGGGTGCAGGCCGAGCGAACGCAACGAGCGAATCGCTTGTGCCGACGTGGGTTTCACCACGTCCGACACGACGACAAGTCCGACAACCTTGTCATCAAAGGAAACCGCGACAACTGTGCGAGTCGCGTGTGCAACCAGGGCCTCAGTCAATTCCTGCGGCAGCGAAACGTTGCGTACCCGGCCGACGACAACGCGTCGACCGTCGACGACACCGCTGACGCCGATCCCGTCCGTGGAAACGAAGTCCGACACCGGCAAAAGATCGGGGACCTCGCGCACGATCGCCGCGGCGATGGGATGTTCGGACGCGTTTTCGACAGCGGCCGCATGAGCAAGCACCTCGTCGCGTGACACGCCGTCTGCAGGGATCACGTCGACCAGCGACAGCCGGCCGGTGGTGACCGTGCCGGTCTTGTCCAGCACGACGGTGTCCACGCGCCGCGTCGACTCCAGCACCTCGGGGCCCTTCACGAGGATCCCGAGCTGGGCGCCGCGTCCGGTGCCCACGAGCAACGCCGTCGGCGTCGCCAGCCCGAGCGCGCACGGGCACGCGATCACGAGCACCGCCACCGCGGTCGTCACGGCGAACTCCAGCGGCCGGCCGGCGAGCAGCCATGCGCCGAAGGCCGCCAGCGCGATCACCACGACGACCGGGACGAAAACTGCGGACACGCGGTCCGCGAGCCGTTGGACCTCCGCCTTGCCCGCCTGAGCCTGTTCGACGAGCCGGGCCATCCGGGCCAGCTGGGTGTCCGCGCCGACCGAGGTGGCCTCGACGATCAAACGACCGCCCGCGTTGACCGTGCCGCCGACGACCGAATCGCCCGCGCCGACCTCGACCGGTACCGATTCTCCGGTGACCATCGAACGGTCCACAGCCGAGCTGCCCTCGACCACTAGGCCGTCCGTGGCGATCCGCTCACCCGGACGGACCACGAACCGTTCGCCGACCCGGAGCTGGCCGATCGGCACGAGGACTTCCGTGCCGTCACGCAGCACCGCCACGTCCTTGGCGCCGAGCGCGAGCAGCGATCGCAGGGCGGCACCCGCGCTGCGCTTCGAACGGGCCTCCAGCCAGCGTCCGAGCAGCAGGAACACGGTCACGCCGACCGCGACCTCCAGGTAGATGTCACCGGAGGTGGTGGGTCGCGGCAGCAGGCTGAACTCGTGCGTCATGCCGATCGTCCCGGCCGTGCCGAACACCAGCGCGTAGAGCGACCACAGGTACGAGACCGTGACGCCCATCGACACCAGGGTGTCCATCGTGCTGGCGCCGTGCCGTGCGTTGACCGCGGCGGCACGGTGGAACGGCCAGCCGCAGACCCACACGACGACGCTGGCGAGCGCCAGCGAGACCCACTGCCAGGTGGGGAACTGCCAGGCCGGGACCATCGAGAACGCGATCACCGGCACGCCGAGGAATGCTGCGAGGCCGAACCTCAGCCCCAGGTCACCCGAGTCCTCGGGGGTCTCGGGTGTGGGCTCCTCCGCGTCGTAGCCCGCCGCGCGCACGGTCGACACGAGGTCGTCGACCCCGACGCCGTCCGGGAACTGAACGCTGGCCTTCTCGGTCGCGTAGTTCACGGTGGCGGAGACGCCGTCGAGCTTGTTCAGCTTGCGTTCGATGCGCCGCGCACAGGAGGCGCACGTCATGCCGCTGATGCTCAGCTCGACGTGGCGAGGTTCGGTCGTGGTCATCAGGCGACCTGGTACCCGGCCTCGGTGACGGCGGCGACGACGTCTGCGCGGTCGAGCTCGTGGTCGCTGGTCACGGTGACCGCACCGGTCTCCAGGACGACGTCGACACCCGTGACGCCGGCGACCTCGCCCAGTTCCTCCTTGACGGAGCTGACGCAGTGGCCGCAGGTCATGCCGGTGACGGTGTAGGTGGTGCTGACGGACATCGGGGTCCCTTTCTCTCCGCGGGACACCGATCATACCCCCCAGGGGTAACGGGTCTACTGAGGACCGTCGGGTTTCGGCTGGTCCAGGTTCTGGATGTCCTGCTCGATCTTGTCGACCAGCTCGTCGAGGCCCTCGAGCATCTTGTCGAGCTCCGCCATCCTGGCGCCGAACGCGCCCTCGATGTCGGCGTCGATGCTCGCCAGGTTGATGCCGCTGATCGCCTTCAGGATCTCCTCCGGGTCGACCGCGTCGGGGATGTTCCCCAGGCCAGGCTGCTGTTCTCCGGCGGGGGCGGGCGGTATCTGTGGGGCGTTTCGGCCCTCTGCATCGGGGGAAGGCTCCGGCGTGGGATCAGTCATCGGTCCATCTTCCCTTGGCGAGATCCCCACTGGGCAGGCACCACACCTGTACGGAAAGTAACGCTGGGTGGCGGTGGAATCACTCTGCGGGGGGCTGCGGCCGTTGTCCCAGGTCGCTTAGCCTCGCGCCAACCTCAAGTCGGGGAGGGCACTCATGAGCGGGTCACTGGAAGTACGGAAGTTCCTGTTCACGCAAGACGACGGCATGTCGCGACCGGGCGGGCCGAACGTGCCGGCCCAGCGCAGTGGAGAACCCTCGCGGATCTCCGATGATCAGGTTCACCGAGCAAGGCTGGCCGTCGCGCGGAGTGCCCTGGGCACCGAGGACTGCAGGATGCTGCTCGACATGCTGGGCCTGTCACCGGGCGAGGACGGCGGTGCTCCTCCGGTCCAGCGGTGAAGTGATGCGAACGCGGAGGCGGCCCTGACCGAGACGCGCACCCCCCGGAAGCGCGTCTCAGAACAGGGTCGCATCCCGAAACATACCCACCGGTCTCTTTAGCGGCAACGGCTAACCTTTACCCATGCCCCAGCAGGATCGGGCGTATGCGACACGCGAGGCGATCCTCCACGCCGCGGCGGAGGAGTTCGACCGGCTCGGCTACGAGCGGACGTCGCTGACCGCCGTGCTCGCTCGCGCCGGGCTCACCAAGGGCGCGTTCTACTTCCACTTCCCCTCCAAGGAAGCGGTCGCGAGCGCGTTGATCGAGCGCCAGAGCGAGCTGTGGGCTCAGATGCGGGAGTCGTGGCAGGCGCGCGACGTCGACCCGTTGAGCGCTCTGTGCGGCATGTTCGCCGAGTCGGCGGACAGGATGGCCGCCGACGTCGTGCTGCGCGCCGGCGTCCGGCTCAACGCCGATCGCGAGGTCGGCTATCCGGGTGTGCCGTCCACACATGTCATGTGGGAGAAGCTGATCGCCGGGTACGTGGCGGAGGCCGGTGAGCGCGGCGACCTGCGTGCCGGTGTCGATCCCGATGCCGTGGCGCGGACGTTGTGCGGTGCCGCGCTCGGTGCCCGGTTGATCTCCTCGGCGACGACGGCGTGCGCCGACTTCCCGTCCCGGATCCGCGAGGTGCTCGGGCACGTGCTGCCCTGCGTCGCATCATCCGAGTGGAAGTTGTCTGGATCACAAAACACGTGCGACGGGGCCGATGTGCCGTGAGCAGGCATTTGTTGATCTGGGCGATCTCTGCGGGGAGTTGGTTCGCCCAGGTCAGGGCATAAGTGGGACCCCCGTTTTGGAGGTGCGCGGACCTATGCCATATGCTTACGATGCTTCCAGAGACCAGCTAGTCCCCATCATCTAGCGGCCTAGGATCCCGCCCTTTCAAGGCGGTCGCGCGGGTTCGAATCCCGTTGGGGGCACGCAGTAAAGTAAGGTACGGTAAGACAGCAAGAGCAAGGCCCAGTGGCGCAGTTGGTTAGCGCGTCGCCCTGTCACGGCGAAGGTCGCGGGTTCGAGTCCCGTCTGGGTCGCTTTACTTTTCTCATGGCCAGGTAGCTCAGTTGGTACGAGCGACCGCCTGAAAAGCGGTAGGTCGGCGGTTCGACCCCGCCCCTGGCCATCCTTCTTCGAAGAAGCCCCGCAGTCCGCTGCGGGGCTTCTTTCGTTATGCGGTCAGTCGTGCGATGGCTTGGTCGTCGTGGGTTTTGTAGCGAGGCCAACGCTTGTGCTCCGAATCACCGCGTTCCGCTTCGCGGATTCGGTCGAGCACTTCGCCCAGTGGCAATTCTGCGAGGTCCTCCCAGGAGAAGAGTCCGTACTCGGACACTCCACATGAGACACCGTCGGTGAGAGCGATCACTTTCCGGATCTCTTCACGCGGCCAGCTCGCCGTCCGTGCCTGAAGTCCCGCAACGGGTTCGGCCTCGGCGACCCACCAACCGCCCGGCTTGTTCTTCCACGCCAGGATGTCCGGCTGCGAGCGCAGGTCTTCGAGCCGGGTGTCCTCGAGCACGTGGGTCGTCTGTCCGAACGCGACGATCGGGGTGTCGCACAGGACGAGCGCGTCGATCCGGTGCTCGTTCCAGCGCACGATCGACGCGGTGGCCGACGGGGAGTCTCCCGGCACGAGATCGTGTTCTCGCACGAGGTTCGTGATGGCTGCGGCGAGCAGGTCGGTGAGCGGATCTTCGTCGTTGATCAGCCGGGCGAGCTCGTCGGCGAGCTGGGTGGCGTACCAACCGCCGTTGCGGTCCGGTGGCCTGGTTCGCGAGGTGACGCCGTCGAGCACCACGACGGCGTTCGGCAGCACTCGGATCCGATCCTCGGTGACTCGGCCCGGAGCCCCCTGCTCAGCGGTCTCGATCTTCACGGTCCCACCGTACGTGTCAACTTCGGTTGACAGTCCTCGGTTGTCAACGTACGTTGACAACATGACTGAAGCGACGGATCTCGCCACGGCGGCTGGGGACCGCGACCCGAAGGTGGGGTTGCGGGCCGTCACCGCCCTGAGGCGACTTTTGGAACATCTGGAGGCCGCCCAGGTCCGCAGTGCGCGGGCGCAGGGCTGGTCGTGGCAGGACATCGCGGCGGAGCTCGGGGTGTCCCGCCAAGCGGTGCACAAGAAGCACGGGGGTCGATGATGATCGCGGAACGGTTCACCAAGGAAGCCCGTGAGGCGGTCAAGGCCGCGGTGCGGGACGCGGAACGGGTGCACGCCGCCGAAGTCGGCGTGGAGTTCTTGTTGCTGGCGATGCTCGACGCGCCGGTGCTGGCCGGGTTCGACCTGCCGCGTGACGAGCTGGAGACGGCGTTCCGGGACTACCGGCGCAAGGGCGGGCTGACCAAGGCGGACGCGGAAGCGTTGCGGGGCTTGGGGATCGACGTCGACGCGGTGATCGACTCGGTCGAGCAGTCGCTCGGGTCCGGTGTGCTGCGGCCTGGTCCGCGCCGGCGGTGGTTCGGGATGCCGCTGGAGCCCGCGTTCAAGAAGGCGCTGGAGAACTCGCTGAGGGAGGCCCGCGACCTCGGCCACAACTACCTCGGCACCGAGCACATCGTGCTGGCGTTGTTGCAGGGCAAGGGAATCGTGGCCGAGGTGCTGACCGAGCGCGGCGTCACCTACGAGGAGATCAGGAAGCGGGCTGCGAGCGCTCGCGCCAGGTGAGGGCGGGCAGGAACAGCTGCGACAGCGGTCCGATGCCGAGCGCGTAGAGGATCGTGCCGATGCCGACCGTGCCGCCCAGCAGCCAGCCGGTGCCGAGCACGAGCAGCTCGATGACGGTGCGGGTGACGCGCAGGGAGAGCCCCGTGCGGCGGCAGAATCCGGTGACCATGCCGTCGCGCGGGCCCGGCCCGAGTCGTGAGCCGACGTACGCGGCGAACGCCACCGCGTTCAGCACGATGCCCAGGGTGAGCAGCACGATCCTGGGCAGAAGTCCTTGTGGCGCCGGGATGATCGCGAGCGTCACGTCCACTGAGACGGCGATGAGCACGACGTTGGCGATGGTGCCGACACCGGGCTTCTGCTTCAACGGGATCCACGCGAGCAGCACCAGCACGCCGGTGATGGCGGTGATCAGGCCGAAGCTCAGGCCGGTGCGTCTGGCCAGGCCCTCGTGGAGCACGTCCCACGGGTTCAGGCCGAGGGTCGCGCGGATCTGCATCGCCATGCTCGCGCCGTACAGCCACAGACCGGCGAAGAGTTGGGGGAGGCGACGGGTGGGCGAGATCCGGACGGGGACCTGGTGGAGTGCGGTCATGGTGGCCATGTGGCCATACTGAGCGCCGATTGGACTGGTAATCCATAGCCAATTCGGGATAATTGGCCTCATGCTCCCACCAGGTGGACGTATATCCGGTGCCCGGCTCGCGCGGCTGCTCGGGTCGTGGCAGCGGCGTGGTGCCCGGCAGGGCTCCGCGGATCTGGCCGCGGCCCTGAAACTGCTGGTCGCGGACGGTCAGCTGCCCGCCGGGACCCGGTTGCCGTCCGAGCGCGAGCTCACCGACTCGTTGCCCGTGAGCCGCACCACCATCACCGCCGCGCTCGACCAGTTGCGGGCCGAGGGGGTCGTGGAGTCACGGCGCGGGGCGGGTTCGTGGATCAACGGACCGGTCGGTGCGGGTGGTGGCATCACGGGTTCGGACGACACGTTGATCGACCTGTCTCGCGCCGCGCCGCGGGCGTTGCCGTCGGTGCGGATGGCGATGGACGTCGCGATGGGTCAGATGCCGGAACACCTGGCGTCGCACGGGTACGACGAGCGAGGGCTCCTCGTGCTGCGGCAGCGCATCGCGGATCGGTACTCGTCCCGGGGGCTGCCGACCTCACCTGACCAGATCGTGGTGACGTCCGGGGCGCAGCACGCGTGGGCGTTGGTGCTGCGGCTCTTCGTCGGGCCGGGTGACCGCGTCCTGGTGGAGCAACCGTGCTACCCCAACACGTTGGAGGGGGTGCGGGCCTCGTTCGGCATCCCGGTACCGGTGCCGATGCTGAACGGCGGCTGGGACGTGGACGGTTTTGACGCCGCCTTGCGTCAGGCCGGCCCCCGTTTGGCCTATCTGATCCCGGACTTCCAGAACCCGACTGGGTTGCTGATGACGTCCGAGCAGAGGGAAGCGCTTTCCGCCGTGCTGCGCAAGGCTCGTACGCCGGTGGTCGTCGACGAGACCTTGGCGGAGCTGGCGCTGGACGGTGCTCCTGTGCCGTTGCCGATGGCGGCCTTCGGCGGAGATTCGGTGGTGACGCTGGGATCCGCGAGCAAGTCGCACTGGGGCGGACTGCGGATCGGATGGATCAGGGCGTCCGCGGAGATCGTGCACCGGTTGCTGTCGACGCGGGCGGCGATCGACCTGGGCACGCCGGTGTTCGAGCAGCTGGTGCTGGCCGCGTTGCTGGAGTCGCCGGAAACCGTTCTACGGCAACGACGTGAGGAAGCGCGGGAACAGCGGGATGTCGCCGTCGCGGCGTTGCGCGAGCATTGTCCACAGTGGAGCTTCGTGGTTCCGGGCGGCGGGCTCGGGCTGTGGTGCACGCTCGACGCCCCGGTGAGCACGCGGATCGCTGTGGTGGCGCAGAATCACGGACTTCGTTTGGTTCCGGGCCCGCGGTTCGCCGTGCACGGCGGGTGTGAGCAGATGCTCCGAGTGCCGTACACGCAGACGTCCGAAGTGCTGCGCGAAGCCATCGGCCGTTTGGGTGTGATAGCTGCATCTGTTGCAGGAACAGGGTTTCCGGCGGATGCCGAGCTTTCTCTGCCGGTCGCGTGAGACACGTCGGCCCGGTCTCCCACAGCGGTGAAGACCGGGCCGACGAACTTGCCACCGGGTGGCCTGCGGCGGGGAACGTCCCAGGGATTGACGTCCCCCGTCCGCAGGTTTCCCGTGCGGTCCGAGACTGCGGGGGCAGCGCGGCACTCGGACCAGACCCGACCTGCCAGGGCGCGGTTGGCAGGTCAGGAAGACTGGGTTCCTTGCGTACAACGGGAAATACGGGGATGAGTTATGCGCGTGACGGAACGAGACGGTCACAAATCGCGCAGAGGGCAGAGATGTCCCGTCTGACTCAGTCGGGTGACGTGCTCGGCAGACCGGGAAGGCTGCCTGGCGCAGCGCCGTCGCGCCGCTCCTCGACCGACCACGTGGTGGGCGGGAAGAGCGAGTTGTGCGACGTCAGAACGGCGAGCACGCCGCGCGTGCCGCCGGAGTTGTCCGTGTGACCCGACGACGCGGAGGCCGTCGCGACGACCGGCGCGTGCTGCGGCGTGGGCAGCGGCGCGTCCTGGCCGGGCATGGTCCAGTTGAGGTCGCTCGTTGCCGCCGACTCGGTCGTGTCGACGTTCAGGACGGGCATCGTGAGCAGTGGCGTGATCTTTTTGGCCGGAACGACGGCCGGCGCGGGCGGTGGCGGAGGAGCCGGTGCCTCGGCGGCGGCCTTGGCGGCCAGCCTGGCGGCGCGGGCCTCGGCCTTCGCCTTGACGACCTCGGGTGGCGCCTGGTTGGACACCGAGCCCGAGCGGGTGTTGCTGTGCGAGCCGCCGGTGAAGTCCAGGACCGGGCCCTCGTCCTGCTGGGCCTCTTCTTCCTCGGGCTCCGGCGTTTTGACGACCGGCGGCGGCGTGAGCTTGGCCGGCTGATGGCGATCGAGCAGCGACGCCGTGAGCTCCTTGGCCCAGGCCGCGGGGTCGTCGCGCAGCACCGGCTCGGCTTCGAGCAGCTGGGGGATCTCGACCGCGATCTCGATCGACGGCGGTTCCTCGGGGGCGGCGGAGGCCTGCTGGCCGCTCAGCAACCAGGCGGCGGCGGTCAACCCGCCGAGGGCAGCGGCCCGTAGCAGCAGTGCACCAGCTCCACCACTCGCCACAGGATCACCACCGTCCACCATTCAGGTCACCGCCAACGCACAGCGCCGTCGGAGGTCGACGTTGAGCTATGTCTAGCACTGGTGAGTGACTTTGCGAACCAACTCCGCACAAAACACTCGGAAGGGCGTTCTCGTGCGGCTGTCCGGGTTGCCCTGATCAGGCATGAACACCGTCTGTGTCGTCATCGGATCGAGTGACATTGCGCCTCGCTCCCCTGTGGACCGTGTCGCGGCGGGGGATGGTGTCCGATGTGGACGCGCCAAAGCAGGTCAACAGCCTCTCTGAGCTGGTCGATCACGCCGCTGTGGCCCTGGGGCCGGTGCACGTGCACGATCCAGAAGGTCCAAACGAGTGCTTGGTCCGTTCGGGCGAACTGATCGTCCTGCCGGCGGACGCACCCACTGTGCGCAAACGCTTGCGAGGCGTCTACTCGCACGAGGAGATCGCCGCGGGCGTCATTCGCATGTACACGAAGGCCCCCGATCGCTCCCGCGTCGTCGAGATCGCTGCCTCCGTCGGCGCCACCCCGAACCACGTCCACCTCGCCTGCCCGATCATGATCGGCACCTCGCGCCCCGTCGTGGGCGGACGCCTCCCGGAACTCCTGGGCGAAGGCACAGTCGCGTTGTTGGACACCCCTCTCGACGCCCCGCACGGCGCGTTGGTCGCCGGTGTCCTGCGCCACCACGGCGCCTCGGTGCGCCCGTTCCCGGTCCTGTCGGCCTCCGGCTTCGGCGACGACCTGACCCTCGCGGCAGCCCTGCGCGCCACCCGCTCGCTGCCCGTGGTCCTGGTCGCCTCGGGCACCTATTCGTTCAACGACGAATGCCCGCCGGTCCTGACTTCTTGCGGCCGCAACGTAGTCGCGGCCGCGGGTAATGGCGGCTCCTCCCGTCCGTGGTGGCCGGCCGCCCTGCCCTCGGTGATCGCGGTGGGTGCGTCGGCGCCGTTTTCGGGACACGGCCCGTGGGTCGACGTGGTCACCTCGGGCGTCGACGTGCCGTCCACGCTGGGCTCCAGCCAGTCGCTGTGCACCGGAACCTCCTTCGCCGCAGCACTACACGCCGCCACCCTGGTCCCGGTGCCGTAACAGCTGAAGCCGAGGTGCGCGACTTTCCTGGCTGCTTCGGCGGGGTGGTCGATGAGCCGGTGGACCTCCGCCATGGCGTCGCTGACCTGGGCGTCCGGTACCGGGAGCACGCTGGCGATCACCGCTCGCGTGCCGGCGTCGAGGAACGCCAGGGCAAGGCCTGACTCGCACGCCGACAGGACCACGATCTCGGGCGGGTGCTCGATTCTCGCGATGTCGTAGCCGTAGAGCGGCCCGTCCTCCAGCTCCAGATAGGAGAACAGCGGGTTCGGATGGACGTGTCCATGCGCCGCGATGTGCGCGATCCCAGCGCCTTCGAGCGCTCGCAGGGTCTCCTCCACAGTGGACTTGACGGTTCCGCCGTGGTTCGACTGGAGGGCGGTGACCTCCTCGTGGTGCAACCGGGGACCCGCTACCCAGACCCGATGGCCGCCGCGGCCTGCGGGACGCCAGTGCCGCAGCGAAGGGACGACGTGAATCCGACGGCCGTGTGCTGCCCACGGCATCGCGTGGAGCACACCATCTGGGATCACAACGACCTCGTCTGCCTCCGGCAGGAGGTCTGTTGTGACCGCGCGTCCGGCGCGTAGGGCGAGCTTCGCCGTGCGGACGAGCTCAGCCGGTTCGGGTATCACTCGCATGTGGGCACGGCCGTTTGTCAGCGTCACCGCGGTCATCTGTCCTTCGTGAACGATGAAACTGACCAGTGGCAGCTCTGGCGAACCGGCGGTGCTCTGCTTCGCACGATGCGCGTTGGCGAGTGTCAGCCTGCGGACATCCCGCTCCAGGGCTTCCAGCGGGAGCCCGAACGCTCGCGCCCTTCTCAGCCTCGTGAGTGCCCGCGCGAGCTCGGGTTCGTTGGACGGCAACGGCATCGACACACGGTGCTGCTCTGACCAATGCAACACCTCCCGCGCGGTACGGGCGAGCCCGAGCGCGTGGCCGGTCAGTTCGCGGCGTGGCCAGTCACCGTGGTGCTCGTCGAGCAGCTTCAACCCCGCCCGGCAGGCCGCGAGCGCGCCGCGCCGGTCCGACCGCCTGGCCTGCGCGAGCCACCCGAGCGCCCGAGTCTGCACCGGCCCGCGAAACCGATGTGCCGCAACAGCGTCCAGCTTCCCAGCGGCGAGCATGAACTCGACGTCTGAGCCTCCGAGCCGAATCGCTGGTCCTGGATCTCCGTCACGCAACGCACATCGGGCGCTGAGAACGGCCAGCTCCGGCACGTGCCGGTTGCATCGACGCAAGAGTTCGAGCGCGGGTGTCAGCAGCCGCCTTGCTTCGGCGTTCAGTCCGGCCGCGAGCAGCGCTTCAGCTCGGTCGACCAACGCTTCCGGCCGGCTGGTCGAGTCGAGCCCGGCCTTCGCTGCATCCTCGTACCGGCGGAGTGCGAGCGGCAGGTCGCCGGCGAGCATCGCGACGAATCCCCTGTTGTGCAAGCACATCGCTGCACGGCCGGGTTCGCCGATGGCCTGTAGCAACGTCTGCGCGGCGGTGAAGTCGGCTTCAGCCTCGGCCAGTTTTGTGGCGTTGCACCGGGCGATGCCCCGTCCGATCAACGCGTTGGCGAGCCACCGCTCGTCGCCGTACCTCCGCAACTCCCGGATGACAGCCGTCAGCTCGGCGATCGCCAGCCGGGGTTCGGCTGAGTGGCAGAGGTGGAGTCCGCGCAGACAACGAGCGCGAGTCAGTTCGCGGCCGCGCAGATGTGGGGTCGCCAGGTCGAGGTGCCGCAGGCTTTGTTTGCGACGGCCTCGATCCAGGTCGATCCACGCGAGCGTCAGGTGGAACCGAGGCTCGCCGGTCAGCCGCAGCCCGCGCTGGGCGAACCGGGCGGCGACATCAAGGTGGCCCAGTTCGACGTGGGCGATGCTGAGGTCGTGCAGGGCGTCGGCACGTTCGGCCCGAGTACCGCGGACCTCGGTCGTGGCGAGGGTGGCCTGTGGATCGGCGCTGGCGCTCATGCGACGAACCACCCCGTCGTCAGCCCCAGCTCGGGGACGGTCACGCACAACGGGCCGGGCTTCACGTCCGTGCGGAACCAACCCTCGGCATCGGGGTGGAGTGTCTGGGCGGAACCGGGTGATCGGACTTCGACCAGGACGCTCCCGTCGTCGAGCACTCCAGTCAGACGCAGATCGGTCGAATGCGCCTTGCTGGCCGAGGCCGAGTCGAGCGGCGCCTGATCGGCCACGGCCCGGTCGAGCGGCACATGACTGGCCGGGGTCGGGTCGAGCTGCAGGTACATCCGCCCCGCGCCCACGTGGAACACCAGCTGCCGGGACGGCCCGCGCACAGGTTCATCCACAGCCTCCATCGGCGCGAGCCCGGTCGGGCACGGCGTCAGGACAGGCGGTGGCGCGTCCGCGGCGAACAGGGCGGCGATCTCGTCGAGCAGTGAGTCCCTCATCGCCACGCCTCCAGCTTCCGCCGCAGCTCAGCGAGGCACCGCGACCGAGTGGAGCCAACGCTCCCCACCTTCATCCCCAGGGCGTCGGCAACCTGTGCATAACTCAGCTCAGGGCTGTGGGCAGCGATCCTCAACATCCGCTGACACCGCTCGTTCAAGGTCGACAACGCCGACCACAGCCGACGCTGCCGATCGTTGGTCAGAGCGACCTCGTCAGGCGCCGGCAACGACGACTCCGGCTCCCACCGGTCGATCGACACCTCACGCCCACGTGCCCGCACCACCGCGATGCTCTGCCGAGTAGCGGTACGGACCAGCCACGTGCCCAGATACTCGGGTTGGCGGATGCGTGTCAGGTGTTCAGCAAGGCAGAGCCACGTGCACTGATACACGTCAGCCGCGTCGGCGTGGCTCAGGCGGAACGATCTGGGCACCGACCAGACCAGGCGGGAATAGCGTTCGACGAGCGCGTCCCAGCCGGAGAGACCGGAACGCCATCCCAAGAGAACCTCAGTGTTCGAGTCCATGCCATTTGGAGTCGAACTCGCGCGTCAAGGCTCCACGCCTCACCCGAAAGTGGGTTGTCCACAGTTGTGGAGGAACTCATCCACACCTGTGGACAACTACAGCTTGTGGAGGCGCTCCACCGCTTCGTCGATCACCGCGTCCTGCTTGCAGAACGCGAACCGGATCAGGTGCTGCCAGTCCGCCGGGCGGTCGGTGAACACCTGGACCGGCACGGCTGCGACGCCGATTCGGGCCGGCAGGTCGCGGCACAGGGCCAGGCCGTCCGTGTAGCCGAGCGGCCGGACGTCGGCGCAGATGAAGTACGTGCCCTCGGAGGAACGCACCTCGAAACCGGCCGCGCGCAGACCTTCGGCGAGCCGGGCGCGCTTGGAGGCCAGCGAGTCGCGCAATCCCGAAACCCAGTCCAGCTCGGCGGTCAAAGCATGCGCGACGGCGGGTTGGAACGGCGCCCCGCCCACGAAGGTCATGAACTGCTTGGCCGCGCGCACGGCCGAAACCAGCTCAGCAGGCCCGCAGACCCAGCCGATCTTCCAGCCGGTGCAGTTGAACGTCTTGCCGGCGCCGGAGATCGACAACGTGCGAGGGGCCATCCCGGGCAGCGAGGCCAGCGGGATGTGGGTCAGGCCGTCGAACACCAGGTGCTCGTAGACCTCGTCGGTGATCGCCAGCAGATCGTGCTCGACGCACAGGGCCGCGATCGCCTGCAGCTCCTCCAACCGGAACACGGTCCCGGTCGGGTTGTGCGGCGAGTTGACCAGGATGGCCCGCGTCCGAGGCGTCACCGCGGCCCGCAGAGCGTCGACATCCAGAGCGAGCCGGCCCGAGGCGTCCTCACGCAGGCCAACGGTCACCCGCGTGGCTCCGGCGAGAGCAACCGAGGCGGCGTACGAGTCGTAGTACGGCTCGATCAGGATCACCTCGTCGCCGGCCTCGACCAGAGCCAGCAACGAAGCGGCGATGGCCTCGGTCGCGCCGACCGTCACCAGGATCTCGCTGTCCGGGTCGTACGAAAGCCCGTAGCGCGAGCGGTGCGCGGCCACCGCGTTGCGCAGCACCGGCATGCCCGGTCCGGGCGGGTACTGGTTGACCCCCGACGCGATCGCGGACTGGGCGGCCGCGAGCATCGACGCCGGGCCATCGGTGTCGGGGAAACCCTGACCGAGGTTGACGGCGTCGTGCTGCACGGCCAGCGCCGTCATCTCCGCGAAGATGGTCGACGTGAACGGCTGCAACCGGGGAACTAGCGCTGGTACCCGCACAACGCAGGATCTTCACGGACAATGGCGTTGTGGAGCAACTGACCGTCGCTGACCAGCAGAAGCGCAAAGACCTGCGCAAGATGAAGCTCGTCGCGACGAGCTTCCTCGTCGGCGCGACGGTCATCTTCTTCGCCACCCACGCGTTCGAGGGCGCCTGGGTCGGCTACGTGAGAGCAGCCGCGGAAGCCGGCATGGTGGGCGCGCTCGCCGACTGGTTCGCGGTCACGGCGCTGTTCAAGCGGCCACTGGGCTTACCGATCCCGCACACCGCGATCATCCCCACCCGCAAGAACATGTTCGGCAAGACGCTCGGCGACTTCGTGGGCGTCAACTTCCTGAGCCCCGAGGTGGTCCAGGACAAGCTGAAACGAGCGGGCATCGCGGAACGCGCGGGTGCGTGGATCAAGGAGCCGGAGAACGCCGAGCGCATCACCAACGAGATGGCGAACGTCATCAAGGGTGCGATCACGGTGCTCAAGGACGAAGAGGTCCAGGCCGTCCTGGAGCACGCGATCGTCAAGCGGGTGACCGAGAAGCCCTGGGGTCCGCCGCTGGGCAAGCTGCTCAACCAGGTGCTGACCGACGGCGCGCACCACAAGCTCGTCGACCTCATGTGCGACCGCGCGTACGAGTGGGTGCGGGACAACTACGACAAGGTCAGCCTGATCGTCACCGACCGCGCGCCCACGTGGTCGCCGAAGTTCGTCGACGCGCTGCTCGGCGACAAGGTCTACACCGAGCTGGTCAACTTCGCGTGGGCGGTCAAGACCGACGTCACTCACCCGATGCGGCTCGCGATCGACCAGTTCATGATCGAGTTCTCGGAGGACATGCAGACCGACCCGGCCACCATGCAGAAGGCCGAGCAGGTCAAGCAGCAGGTGATCAACCACCCGGACGTCCAGAAGTTGATCAGCAGTGCGTGGGGGACGGCGAAGAAGATGCTGATCGACGCCGCCGAGGACCCGTCCAGCGAACTCCGCAAACGCGTCACCCAGGGCCTGATCACGCTCGGCACGAACCTGACGAGCGACGCGGACCTGCGCGCCAAGGTCGACGGCTGGCTGGAGCAGGCCGCCGGTTACGTCGTGCAGAACTACCGCGCGGAGATCACCACGCTGATCACGGACACGGTCGAGCGCTGGGACGCCGAGGAGACCTCGCGCAAGATCGAGCTGCAGGTCGGCAGGGACCTGCAGTTCATCCGGATCAACGGCACGGTGGTCGGCGCGCTCGCCGGCCTCGTGATCTACACGGTGGCCAACGCGCTGTTCTGAGCTCTCGTTCGCTTCCGGAACGTGCGGGCCTTCTCCCGGTTGCCGCAGACCTGCATCGAGCACCACGTGCGCGAGCGGTTGCGGGAACGGTCGAAGAACGCGCTCAGGCAGTCGTCGGCCGGGCAGATTTTGAGGCGTTCCCACGAGCCCAGCACCGCGAGGCGTGCGGACGCCGCGAGCACGGCACCAAGGGCATCAGAACTGGACAACACCGGGACGCCGTCGGTCAGCTCGATGTGGACGACGCCCGCCGCGGTCTGAGGCCCTGACGACCCCTCGATCGACGACCGCAACGCTGCCCGCGCCGCGCGCGCCTGTGCGATTTCTCCGCTCCGCCCGAGGCCGCGCTCGGTCACCCACGTGCGCCAGGAGGCTTCACTGTCCAGTACGTGTCGGGTGTTCAGGAAGTCGAGCAGCAGCTCGACGTCGTGATCCCAGCCGACAGTCAGACCAGTCACCCCTCCACTGTAGGCGCCGCGGCGGTCACCCGTCAGGCCATCTGGCGAATACACCCGGTGTATACATGGTGTGTATAGTCCTCCTCATGTCGATCGGACACGCACTGTTGGGGCTGCTAGAGGGCGGTCCACGGCACGGGTACGACCTGAAGCGGGCTTATGACGAACGCTTCGGGCAGGACCGTCCGCTGCACTACGGGCAGGTGTACTCGACCCTGTCGCGGCTGCTGAAGAACGGCTTCGTGACCGAGGCGGGCGTGGAGGCGGGCGAGGGGCCCGAGCGCAAGCGCTACGCGATCACGGACGCCGGGGTCACTGATGTAGAACGCTGGCTCAGCACTCCGGAGAAGCCGGAGCCGTACCTGCAGAACACCCTGTACGCGAAGGTGGTGCTGGCCCTCCTGTCCGGCCGCAGCGCCACGGAGGTGCTCGACGCCCAACGTGCGGCGCACCTCAACACGATGCGCGAGCTGACCAAGCGCAAGACCGACGGCGACCTCGCCGACCAGCTCATCTGCGACTTCGCCCTGTTCCACCTCGAAGCCGACCTGCGGTGGCTCGAACTGACCGCCGCCCGGCTCGACCAGCTGGCCGTGGAGGTCAAGCGATGACCCTGCTGAAGGCAGAAGGGCTCTACAAGAGCTTCGGCAAGACCCACGCGCTCGAAGGCGCCGGCCTCGCCGTCCGCGAGGGCGAGATCGTGGCGGTCATGGGGCCGTCCGGTTCCGGCAAGTCCACCCTGCTGCACTGCATCGCGGGCATCCTGCCGCCGGACAAGGGCAGGGTCAGCTACCAGGACAAGGACCTGACCCGCATGTCCGACAGCGACCGCAGCGAGCTGCGGCGCACCGAGTTCGGGTTCGTCTTCCAGTTCGGCCAGCTCGTGCCGGAGCTGACCTGCCTGGAGAACGTCGCCCTGCCGTTGCGGCTGAGCGGCATGAAGCGCAAGGACGCCGAACGCGCCGCCAAGGACTGGATGGCCCGCCTGGAGGTCGACACTGTCGCCGACCAGCGGCCCGGCGAGACCTCGGGTGGCCAGGGCCAACGCGTCGCGGTCGCCCGCGCGCTGGTCACCGGACCGAAGGTGATCTTCGCCGACGAACCGACCGGCGCACTCGACTCGCTCAACGGCGAGCGCGTGATGCATCTGCTGACCACGGCCGCACGGGAGACCGGCGCCGCGGTCGTGCTGGTCACGCACGAGGCCCGCGTCGCCGCCTACTCCGACCGCGAGGTCGTGGTGCGCGACGGCCGTTCCCGTGACGTGGAGTTCGCCAGGTGAAGCAGATGATCAACGACCTCACCCTGGGGGTCCGGCTGACCGTCGGGGGCAGCCGGAAGTCCTGGGTGAGGCTCGCGCTCCAAGGCATCGGCATCGGCCTGTGCGTGGCGGTGTTGCTGCTCGCGGCCTCCCTGCCCACCGCGATCGGCGAGCGCAACTCGCGCGGTGACGCGAGCGAGCCGGTGAGCGACGGCACCGGTCCGCCACCACTGCTGGTGGAGGCCGCGCACCCGCAGTTCGGCGCGGACACGTTGCGCGGCAGGTATGTCCGCGTGCTCGCGCCCGACGCTCCCGTGCCTCCCGGCATCGACCGGTTGCCCGGCGACGGCGAGATCTTCCTGTCTCCGGCTCTCGCCGAGCTGCTGGCGAGCCCGGAAGGCGAGCTGCTGCGGCCGAGGTTCCCGCAGAAGGTGGTCGGGACCATCGGGCAGGAAGGCCTGCAGGGGCCGATCGACCTGCTGTTCTTCGCGGGTGACAAGACGATCGAGCCCAGCGAGGGCGGCGGCGGCAACGCGACCTACAGGTTCGGCATGAACTACGGCGGCGGTGGCGTCGCGCCGATCCTGTGGCTGCTCAGCGTTGTCGGCGTCATCGTGCTGCTGTTCCCGGTCCTGGTGTTCGTCGGCGTCTCCGCGAGGCTCGCCGCCGCCCAGCGAGATCGCCGGCTCGCGGCGTTGCGGCTGGTAGGTGCGGGTGCGAACCGGGTGCGGCTGATCGCGTCCGGTGAGGCGCTGGCGGGCGCGTTCGTCGGCCTCGCCGCCGGGTTCGGGCTCTTCTACCTGATCAGGCCGCTCGCCGCGGAGATCAGCATCGAGCAGCTGGCCGTGTTCCCGAGCGATCTCACGCCGTCGCTGGGGCTGACCCTCGCCGTCGTGATCATCGTGCCGGTGCTCGCCGTCTGCACGTCGCTGTTCGCGATGCGCCGCACGATCATCGAACCGCTCGGCGTGGTGCGCGAGCAGAAGCCGGTGCGCCGCAGGGTGTGGTGGCGGCTGGTGCCCACGATCGCCGGTGCGGCGCTGCTGGGCAGTCAAATGGGCAAGCTGAACGAGACGGACCGGCCGGACCAGTGGCCGGTCGTGCTCGGCGTGGTGTTCCTGATGTTCGGCATCCCGGTGTTGCTGCCGTGGCTGGTCGAACGGGTCGTGTTCCGGATCAAGGGCGGCTCGCCCGCGTTGCAGCTCGCCGTGCGCAGGCTGCAGCTCGACAGCGGTACGGCCGCGCGCGTCGTCGGCGGTGTGGCCGTGGTGCTCGCCGGCACCGTCACGCTCCAGATGATCCTCGCCGGGGTCGAGAACGAGGTCGTCGTCGAGCAGACCCGCAAGGTCGACAACCACGTCCTGGCCGTGACGGTGAGCAACTCCGCCGAGGGACTGCGGGAGGCGCTGGCGAAGGGCCGCGGCGTGCGGGAGGTGCACGAGCTGGTCCGGACGCACGGGAACACCGCCGGCGAACGGCCGAACCAGAGCTGGGTCGCCATCGCCATCGGGACGTGCGCGGCGCTGCAGAGCCAGATCACCGCCACGAACTGCACGGACGGCAAGGCCTACATCGCGCCGGGAGTCGACGGCGGGGCCGACGTGACGGGAGGAACCGAACTGACCTTCGGCTCGCCCGGCCCGGAGCAGACCCGATGGCGGTTGCCCGCCGTGCTGGAGCAGACGAACGCCAGCCGCGGCGGTGTCTACCTCACCCCGGCCGCGGCCGCGGGGCTCGACCACGGCGACGACTTCCGCGAGTACCAGGCGGTGCTCGACCCGGCGGTGCCCAGCGCCGCCGAACACGCGCGCAACGCCATCGCGCCCTACTCGTGGCGCACGTCCAGCTACTACCTGGGCCAGAGCCAGCTGCCGGAGGTCGAGCGGGTGTTCGGCCTGATCCGCCAGGGCCTCTACGCGGGCACGGCGATCACCCTGCTGCTCGCGGGGGCGTCGATGCTGCTCGTGGCACTGGAACAGGTCAGGGAACGCCGTCGCCCGCTCGCCGTCATGGCGGCCTCCGGGGTGCCGCGCGGCACGCTCGCCAGGTCGTTGCTGTGGCAGAACGGCCTGCCGCTGGTGCTCTCCACCGTGGTGTCCGTGGGCACCGGCATCGGGCTGGGGGCGTTGGCGATCAAGGTCTCCAACGCCGAGGTCGCCTTCGACTGGCCGGGGATCGCGCTCATCACCGGCGCCTCGATGGCGCTGGTCCTCGCGGTCACTGCTCTGACGTTGCCCTCGCTGAGAAGGGCGACCGGAGCACTTGGGTTGCGGACCGAGTAGTCACCTCGTGCTCTGCCAGGCGGTCCTGCACCAGTCCGTGCCGGAACTGGTAGCAGGCCCCCGCCCGGCAGAGCACGCCGAGCTTGCGTGAATCCTCGAGGAAGACCATCAGCTCCCAGGGCAGTTTTCCGCGCAACGCCAACCAGATCCGCGCGACGGTGAACCACCACCACCGCAGGTGCAGCACGGCCAGCGCGAACCCGAGCATCAGCCCGGACGCGAGGCCCAGCCCGACCATGCCGGTCTGGCCGGGTCCGAACACCAGCGCCGCCGCCGAGCCGAACACCACGGCCAGCACCAGAGATCCGGTCCACACCGCGATCCGGTCGCGTGACATCGTCCACTGAGGACTGGAAGCCTGCGAGAGCTCGGCCGCGCTCGACAACGCGAACCGCAGCGCGACCGCCACCGCGAGCCCGAGGCCGACCACCAGACCGGCGGAAAGTCCGTAGAGCGCCCCGAAGACCAGTCCGGCGGCCAGCCCGAGCACACCCGGCACGAGCAGCAGACTCCGCCAGATGCCCAGACGTGGCTTGGCTTTGCGTTCCTGTGACGCGGTCAGCGCGGCCGCACCGACGGCGATGCCCGCGACCAGACCGGTGATCGGGGCGAGCGACGGCGTGATCGAGTACGCCATCAGCCAGCCGACGCCGAACCCGCCGATCGCGCCCAGCACCAGTGCGCCGAGCAGCGCGAGCCACGTGTTGCCGACCGAGCGCCGCAGCTCCCACCAGGCCAGCTCGCGGATGCCGCGGTCGCGCATCTCGTGCGCGAGGAACTCCAGCCACCGGCGAGCCCGGTCACGTGGCCAGACCTGCGTGGCTCTCGCGTGGTGAGCGGCCGCGCGGTTGCCGAACGCGCGCGACACCAGCTCGTCGCAGAGGTGGTCGGAGATGGCCCGCGCGTCCGGAAAACGGCCGCGGTCCAGCAGTTCGGTCGGCTCGGCCTCGGAGTCCGCGTAGACCATGCTGGCCAGCCACATCGTCAACGGCGTGCACAGCGCGTCCGCGAGCCTGCCGTCCGGTTCCTCGCGCAGGTGGATGAACACCGGCTCCCACCGCGCCGCTCCCACGGTGTCCGCGCTGGCCCGCAGGTAGGCGGCGACCTCCTCCAGGTCCAGCGGTGTCAGCTCGACGACGTCCGCGCCCGGCACCGGGCCGGCCAGGTGCACGGCCTGCTCGAACTCGGCCGTGCGGCAGGTCAGCACCAGCGGCCGGCTCGCCGGGAAGGCCTTCGTGATGCGGGCCAACGCGTCCGCGCGCTGGTGGCCGGGGATGTCTTCGAGGCCGTCCAGCACCGGGAGGATCTTCTGCTGTTCGACCAGCAGATCACCCGCGTAGCTGCCGTACAGCTCGGTGTTGCGCAACGCTGGATGGTCCTCGTACAGCCTGCGCGTCAACCACGTGCGGATGTCCTCGACCGCCGGGTTCCACGTCGACAACGGCAGCAGCACCGGAACCATGCCGCCGTCGTAGCGGTCCAGCAGCCCGCACGTCAGCAGCATCGCGACGGTCGTCTTGCCGGTACCGGCCTCGCCGAGGAACACCATCCTGCGGTTGAGCTGCCGTTCGAACGCACCCACCACCGCGTCACTGCGTCCCGGCGGCGCGTCCGGCTCGTCGCTCAGGTCCAGCTCGGGCGCGGTCCAGTGCAGGTCCAGCACGTCCGGATCGGTGAGGCCGCGCGAGCGCACCTCCTCGTTCCACTGGGACTGCAGACCGATCGCCAACGCCCGGCACGCGGCGTCGAGGTGCTCGTCCGTGCTCAGCTCGGCGTTGTGCCTGCGGCGGACCCACGGGTCGAGTAAAGCCAGAAAGCCCAGGAACGCCAGCGCGAGGACGATCAGCCACACGTGCGGGTTGATGCCGTGGTCGGTCACGAACAACCCGGCCGCGGTGAGCAACGCGGTCAGCACGCAGCCGGCCAGCAGCGCCTGCTGACGGAATCTGGACATGCGCGCATCATGACGCACAGCATCCGCCCGGGGTCGATTCAGTGACCCGTGTCGTGACGTTCGTTGATGATCACAGATGCCACCTGAGGTCGTTGAGGGTGAGGAACTGGCCGTCGGGCCCGACCTCGATCCCGAAGTGGTGCCGGCGGGGTTTGCCCAGCTCGTGCCACTCGACGAGGGCCCGCTCGGCGTCGTCCCACAGCCGGCGCGGGCCGCCCTGGTCGACGTGCGAGCCGTGGTGGTGCACCCAGGAACCGTCCGGATGGGCCAACCAGTCGTGGCCCGCGGCGACGTCGGTGAGCGCGATGCCCGCGAAGAACTCGAAGGGACTGGCCGGATCGACGACGGTGTCCAGCGGCAACGTCGTGGCGCGGCGTTCGTAGATGCCCTCACCGGCGAGCGTCGGAGGGCGGGCGTGCGCGCGTAACGGCATGAAGCGGCCGTCCTCGATGAGCACCTGGCCCTCGCCGGTGCCGTCGCCGTTGGACACGATCCGGACGAGCCCGGCGCCGATGGGGCGGTGCAACGTGGTGACCACCAGACCGCCCGGCCGGACCTGCTCCAGCCAGGCGGGTGGGATGGTCGCGACGGAGCAGGTGGCGAGCAAGCGGTCGTACGGTGCGCGCTCCGGATGGCCGAGTGCGCCGTCGCCGGCGACGCACGTCGGGGTGAACCCGTTGCGGAGCAAGCGTTCCCGCGCGCGTTGCGAGATGTTCGGGTCGACGTCGATCGTGGTCACGTTCTCCGCACCCACGGCATGGCACAAGAGAGCTGCGTTGTAGCCGGTGCCGGTACCGACCTCGAGGACTGACTGTCCGTTGTGGACGTCCAGGGCCTCCAGCATGATCGCCATGATCGTGGGCATGCTCGACGAACAGGTCGGTGTGCCGCCGGTCACCGTGTCGTCGCCGTCGAACTGGGTAACCCACACCCGGTCGGCGTAGACGAGTCTCAGCCAGTCCGGGTGCTTCGCGGTGACCCGTTCCCAGTCACCGCTGTGCAGCTGGCGGTAGAAGCGCGGCAGGAACTCGTGCCTCGGGACCGCCCGGAAAGCCTTGAGCCACTTGGAATCGTGCAGCACGCCATCGCCGAGCAGGTGGTCGGCCAGCTCGGTGCGCAGGGCCCCGGCGTCGTCCATGTCACCCACAACGGTATCCCTGTGGCGGAGCACACGCAGCGATTGCTAGCAGGGTGCTTGCAAGAGCTAGCACTCATGGCTAACGTAGTTGGTGGCACGAGGAACGGGAGCGGGAACAGTGGACAAGTCCATCGACAAAGCAGTCGCGGACCTCGGCCGCAACATCGGTGAGTACATCCGCGAACAACGCAACAGCGCCAAGATCTCCTTGCGGGAACTGGCGAAGCAGGCGGGTGTCTCCAACCCATACCTCAGCCAGATCGAGCGAGGACTGCGCAAGCCGTCCGCGGAGATCCTTCAACAGATCGCCAAGGGGCTGCGCATCTCGGCCGAGGTGCTCTACGTCGAGGCCGGGATCCTCCAGCAACGCGAAGGCGGTGCGTTGGCGGACGCCATCGTCGCCGCGACCGATCTGAGCGAGCGGCAGAAGCAGGTGCTGCTCGACATCTACGAATCTTTCAGGCGGGAGAACGCCGCCAAGAACAAGGAGGAGTGATCTCCATGCCGAAGCTCACGCAGGACGACGTCCGCAAGGCCGCCGAGCAGGGTGCGCAGGCCGCGCGTCAGGCCCTTCTCGCCGCCCTCGGTGCCGGTGACCTGGCCGCCAAGGCCGTGGTCGAGGCTCTGAACAAGGCCAAGGAGCGCGCCGAGGAGGCCCGCACCCAGGCCCAGGACCTGCCCACCGAGCTCAAGGACCTGCGCGACAAGCTGCAGCCGGCCGAGCTCAAGAAGCTGGTCGACGCGTACACCACCTCCGCGGTGAACCTGTACACCTACCTCGCCGAGCAGGGCGAGCAGACGCTGGAGCAGATCAAGGCCCAGCCGCAGGTCAAGCAGGCCGTCGAGCAGGTCGAGCACGCCGTCGAGGCCGCGCAGAAGCGCGCCGAGTCCGCCGCCGCCGACGCCCGCGAGCTCGCGGACGACGTGCTCGGCAAGGTGACCCGTCGCACCCGTTCGGTCGGCGAGAAGGTCGCCGTCGCGGTCGACAAGGGCAGCGAGAAGCTGGCCGAGGAGATCGCCGAGGCCGGTGACGAGGTGGCCCACGAGGTCCGCAGCACCGCCCGCAAGACCGCGAACCGCACCGCGCCGCGCAAGCCGGCGACGACGACCCGCAGCACCGGCACCACCGCTGCGGCCAAGAAGACGACCACGACGAACACCACCAAGTGAGTCGCTGAAAGTCCTCTGAGAGGGGAGTGCGCCGACCGGCGTGCTCCCCTCTTCGCGTGCGTGCACGTAGTCTGGGTGCGTGTTGTTCTTCAGCCTGCCGAACGCGTGGAGCTTCTGGTACCTCGACCAGATCGCGTACCTGTTCGCCGACCTGGTGTTCACGGTCGTCGCACTGTTCGCGTTCTTCCACGCGCTGAGTCAGCGCGTGGACGCGTACACCGCGGCTGAGCGCATGACCAAGCCCGCGTGGCTCGGCATCACGGGCGGCGGGTTGGCCGCGATGCTCCTGTTCGACCCCGGCACCTTCGGCTCGATCTTCTGGCTCGCCGGCCTCGTCGCGGTGCTCGTGTACATGGTCGACGTGCGACCGAAACTGATCGAGGTGCAGCGCGGCCCCCGCTGGTGATCACGCACGCCTACGGTTCCGGCTCGCCGGTGACCCTGGTCGCCCACGGGCTCGGCGCCACGCCCGGTGAGGCGCGGATTCCCGCCTCCGGGCTGCCCGGTACGCGCGTGGTGGTGACGCTGCCGTCGCACGGCGAGGCTCCAGATGCCCCGCCCGGTTACTGGGACTACGGCCGGATCGCGGCCGATCTCGCGACCGTTTCCGCAGATCACGCCATTGGTGTCTCGTTGGGCGCCGGAGCGCTGGTCCGGTTGCTCTCGCTCGAACCTGATCGTTTTCAACGCGTGGCGCTGCTGCTCCCGGCGGTTCTCGACCAGCCGCGGCCGGCGTTCACGTTGCAGCAGCTCTCCGACCTGACCGTCGGTCCGCCCGCCTACGTCGCGGAACGACGTGCCGCGCTCACCCGGCTGGCAGGTGCCGCCGAGCAGTTGCCGGGTCAGGTCGCCGTGACCGACGCCTCGGTGCTGGCCTCCGCCTCGATCCCGGTGCTGGTCATCGGGGCTGTGGGCGATCCGCTGCACCCCGAGGACGTGGCCAAGGCGACCGCTGCGGCGTTCCCCCAGAGCGACCTGTGGCTGATCGACTCACCGTCGCCGATGATCACCCACCGCGCCGAGGTCCGGCACAGATTGGTCGACTTCTTCGCCGGGTAGCCGAAGGGCTGGCCGAACAGAAGAAGATCGCATTCCTGGTCGACACGGAGGGCATCGAGCAGGTCGAGCTCACCGACCCGTGGACGCACGTCGAGAAGGCCGGCGGGGTGCCGCGCCTGCTCGCGCCGAAGCTCGGTGAGGTGCGCGGGTTCCACCACCTGACGCCTGCCGACGCGTTCCCCGTCGACACCTCCTACGCCGACGCGAACGCGGACGACTACGACGGCGCGATCATTCCCGGCGGTGTGGCCAACGCGGACTTCCTGCGGATGGACTCCGACGCGGTTCAGCTGGTGAAAGCCCTGGTGGCGGCCGGCAAGCCGATCGCGGCGATCTGCCACGGGCCGTGGCTGCTGATCGAGGCGAACGTGGTGCGCGGCAAGATGCTGACCTCGTTCCCGAGCCTGCAGACAGACATCCGCAACGCCGGCGGTGACTGGGCCGACCAAGAGGTCCGGGTCTGCGACATGAACGGCTGGACGCTCGTGACGTCCCGCAACCCCGACGACCTGCCCGCGTTCAACCGCGAGGCGCTGAAGGCGTTCGGGCTCGACTGAGCGGGGTCTGCAGCCCCCGTTCAGCTCTTACAGGCGCGTCTGGGCGTAGTGGGCCATCGCGTCACGCACCCACTCAGCCATGTTGTCGCCGTTGACCTCGAAGTTCGCCCGGAACTCGTCCGAGTCGACGTAGAGGTCGCCGAGCCCCGTGTAGGACTCCCGGTTGGGCGTCCAGCTGAGGCAGATCCAGCGGTGGTGGCGGTCGATCAGCTCCTGCGTCTCGGGAGCGTCGATCGCCGTGCCCGCGGTGAACAGGGCACCGAGCTCACGCGCGATCTCCTGCCACTCGTTCATGAACTGGTCCGCATCGGCGCGGGTCCAGCTCTTGAGCTTCTGCCTGCTCTCGGCGAGGTGTTCCTTGACCCCGTCGCCGTAGCGCTCGACCAGCTCGGCCTCGTAGCGCTCCTGCTTCGACGCGTCGAAGCCGTCGAACAGCTCTTCCAGTTTCACTTCGTCCCCTCCTTCCAGTTCGGCAATCGTGCGCGCGACGGTCCCGGCGAGCCGGTCCAGCCTGCTTCGCTCGTTCTGCAGCCACCGGTGGTGGTTGCGCAGGACGGTCAGCTGGTCGTGCTTGCCGTTGAGCAGCTCCGCGACCGTGTCGAGGCCCAGGCCCATGTCGCGCAGCAGCAGGATCTGCTGCAGGCGGTGCACCTGTTCCTTCTCGTAGTAGCGGTAGCCGTTGTCACCGACCCAGGCCGGTGGCAGCAGCCCGATCGAGTCGTAGTGCCGCAGCGTCCTGGACGTCACCTTCGACATCCGGGCCACCTGGGCGATCGACCAGGCCATTTCAGTTCCCCCTTCGCGCTCTGATTCGAAGGTAAGGGTTGACGTAACGTCAAGGTCAAACCGAGTTCGGCAGGATGGTTGCGAATTCGCGCCGACCGACTACCAGGCGAATTCGCCGGAGTCTGCGGAGCAGCGACAATGAACGCCGTGTGGACCATCGCCGGATCGTTGGAACCCGTCCCTGTGCTGTCCAGGCTCGACCTCGTGCCGGAGCCTGTCGCGGCGGCGCTGAAGAACCTGGATGGCGCTGACCGTGTCGCGGTCTCGCCGATCGACCCGACTTTGGCGGACACCGCCGAGTTCTGTGCGCACTACGGCTCACCCCTCGAAGCCTCGGCGAACTGCGTGGTCGTCGCAGGCAAGCGCGGCGGCGAGATCCGTTATGCGGCCTGCATGGTGCTGGCGACCATGCGCGCGGACGTGAACGGTGTCATCCGCCGGCGGCTCGACGCGCGCAAGGCGTCGTTCGCGCCGATGGACGAGGCCGTCGCGTTGACCGGCATGGAGTACGGCGGCATCACGCCCATCGGCGTGCCCGCGGACTGGCCGATCCTGGTGTCGCCCGAGGTGGCCGCGCTGCCCGAGATGGTGGTGGGCAGCGGCATCCGCGGCAGCAAGATCCTCATCCCCGGTGACGTGCTGATGAAGCTGCCGGGCGCCGAGATCATCGAGGACCTGGCGCGCTGAGCCTCCCGATCACCTGGTCCGGGTCGAGGTCCCACCTGATCACCCGCGGGTCCGGGCCGGACGAGGTGAGGTCGCCGTCCGCGTCGAACAGCACGGCGTTGACCGGGCCGGTGTGTCCGGTCAGCGTCGCGACCTGAGTGCCACTGACCTGCCACAACGTGATCAGGCTGTCGTTCGCGGCGGCCGCCACGGTGGTGCCGTCCCGGCTGACCGCGACCGCTCCGACCGCGCCTCGGCCGGTGACGAGTGTGCGCGCCTTGCCGTTGGTGCCCCACAGCGCGACCTCGCCGCCTGCGTCGCCCACGGCCAGCAGATCCGAGCCGGGTACGGCGGCGATCGACTTCACCGCCGGCCCGGATTCACGGAGAACGACGACCTGGTCACCGGACCAGCGCAGAACCCGGCCGTCGGCGCCGCCTGACACGACGCCGACCGTGTTGCTGCCATCGGCGCCGCGGCCGCCCGAGTCGGCGCCGTCGTCGAAGAACGCCACGGTGTTCACCGGACCCGAGTGCCCGGCGGGCAGCGCGCGGCCCGGTGCGTCCGAGCCCAGGTCCCACACCACGACCGTGCCGTCCTCGCCGCCGGTCACCGCGCGGTCGTCGGCCACCACGAGACTCTTGATCGGGCCGCGGTGCACCTGCCACGTGCGGACGGCCTGGCCGTCGGTCTTCCACAGCGTCAGCACACCGCGCATGTCCGCGGCCACGACCGAATCCTGCGAGCGGAACGCCAGCGCGGTGACGTGGGCCGGGGTGTCGATGCGCCCGATCTGCCGGCCGGAACGGTCCCACAGCAGGATCATCTTGTCGCGGCCGCCGGTCGCCAGCACCGAGCCGTCCGGGGAGAGCGCGATGCCCTCCGGTGGGCTGGTGTGGCCGGTCAGCGGGGGCAGCGGCAGGTTCCAGAGGCTCACGCTCTCGTCGCCGCCCGCCGCGAACCAGCCTCCGTGCGGGCTGAGTGCCGCCGCGTAGAACGGGTGCGTGCGGGTGATCAACCCGGTCAGCCAGCCGCCGTCGGGCACGGTCCACCAGCGGACACTGCCGTCGTCGCTGGTCGACACGAGTTTCGTGCCGGCAGCGTCGAACTGCACCGAACGCACGGAGCCGACGTGTCGGCGTAGGCCGGAAGTTTGGCCGCTCGCGAGCACGCGCAACACGACCTGATGGTCATCTCCGCCAGAAGCAAGCACACGGCCGTCAGGGCTCAACGCGACCGTGCGCACCGCAGCGTCGTGATCGGTGAACGCGCGCGTGACGCCGTTCTCCACCACCAGCGTGCCGTTCTTGCCGCCTGCCGCGAGCACGGATCCGCTCAACGCGAGCGCGTTCACCTCGCCGAGCTCGTGTGCGACGGTGCTGGTCCGCGTCCAATCATCGGTGCGCCACAACGAGATCACGCCGTCGGCAGTCGCGATCGCCGCAGTCGTGCCGTCGGCGTTGAACACCAACGCCCGCACACCCGCGTCCACCATCACGGTTCGCAACGGCAGGTGCGTTCGCGTGTCCCACAAGACAATCCGACGGTCGTCGCCCGCAGACACGAGCACAGCGCCGCCGGGTTGGAACGCGAGCGTGCGCACGGAACCGTTGTGCTGCGACAAAACAACGGGTGAGCTCACGGACGTCGTCGACCGCAGCAGCACGGAATGGTCATCACCAGCGGTGGCGAGCAACGAGCTGTCGGCGTTGAACGCGACCGCCCGCACCGGCCCACGATGGTCCTTCAACACGATCCGCGCGGGCTTGTAGGCAGCGGTGCTGAGCAGAGCGCCGCGTGCCTCGGCCGTTGCCGATGTGCGATAGGCCTCGACGGCGAGCTTTCCTGCGGCGTCCGGCCACGACGCGCTGAGGTCCTGCGCCTGCACGGCGATCTGCCGCGACTCGGCGACCTGCTGTTCGCGGACGGCGGTCCGGCCTTGCACCACGGCCACCGACGTCACGACCACGCACACCACTGCCAGAGCGGCCAACGCCTTCACCAGTGTGCGCAGCCTCCGAGCCTGCCGGTGCACCGCTTCCCGGGTCGTGCGTTCCTCGATGACAGCTGTCTGCAGGAACTCCCGCTCCAGCTCGTTGGACGACACCAGCCAGTCGATCCGGCTGGACAGCTCGCGCATCGCGGCGAGCCGGGCACCCCGGTAGAGCAGGCCGGGATCGCGGCCGGACGCCTGCCAGCTCGCCGCGGCCGTGGTGAAGTCGCGCAGCAGCCGCAACGACTCCCGATCGTCGTCGATCCACCGCCGCAGTCGCGGCCACGCGCGGACGATCGCCTCGTGCGCGAGTTCGACCACGCCGTCCGCGACGACGACCAACCGTGCGTTCGCGAGCACGTTCACGACGTGTGCGGTGTCGGTCTGGCGTCCCGCCGCCAGCACCTCGTCGAGCGGTGCACGCCTGCGCAGGTCGTTGACATCGTCGTGCGTCTGCACGAGCCGCAGCAGCACAGCGCGTGCGACGGCTTGGGCGCGTGGGGACAGTTCGGCGTACGTCTTCTCCGCGGTCGCGGAGACGGCACCGGTGACACCGCCGCTGGCCCGATAGCCGGAGAGAGTCAACCGCCCGCGTTCTCGTCTTCGCCATGTCTCCAGCAGCGCGTGCGACAGCAACGGCAGCGCACCGGACTGGCCGCGCACGTCCGCCAGCACGGCCGAGAGCATGTCCGGCGCGACCTTCAGCCCTGCCCGTTCCGCCGGTTGCTCGACGGCAGCCCGCAGCTCGTCGTCGGTCATCGGCCCGACCAGCACCTGGGCGTCCCGCAACGCCTCCACCAGCGCGGGCAACGCGGCGCAGTGGCCGAAGAAGTCCGCCCGCACGGTCAAAAGCACCCGATGTTCACCGCCGAGCAGCCGGGCGACGAACTCCTCGCGTTCGTAGACCGACTCGACGTGCGTGAACAGCTCCTCGAACTGGTCTATCACCACGAGATCGGCCGTGGTGCCGCGCCACGTCGTCGGCGTCGCGGTGACGATCTTCCAGTCGCGCAGCGCCGGCAGCACCCCGGCGTGGATCAACGACGACTTGCCCGACCCCGAGGGCCCGAACACGCCGACGACCCGCTGCTTGCGGATCCGGTCGACGACGTCCGCGGCGAGATCGTCCCGGCCGAAGAACCGTTCCGCGTCGCCGACCCCGAACGCCGTCAGCCCGAGGTACGGCGGAGCGTCGTCCTCGCCCCTGGCCGCGTCCCGCCAGCGCTGCTCCCATTGGGTCACATCGCCTTCGCACGCCTGGACGTACGCGAGTGCGACCGGCAGCGACGGCAGTTGTTCACCGGCGGCGGCCTGCGACAGCGCCGTTGCGGAGTAGTGCGCGCGTTGAGCGAGCGTCCGGTAGTTCGGTGAGCCCGCCTTCTCCCGCAGCTGCCGCAGCTCCCACGCGAACCGCTGAACAGGCCCTTCGTCGGGATCGATCGGCCGCTCTCGTCTGCCCACCCAGGACTCCCGGTTGATCTGAGTTGATTGATAAGCGCCCGCGCCACTGCCTGATCAACTCAACTCGCCCTAAACCTGACACCGCAACGACTTTCAGGGGTGATCAGGAGCGATGAAGACCACACGGTGGCGCACAGCGCTGTTAGTGGCGTTGACGGGTGCGTTGAGCACCACGTTGCCCGTGCAGGCCCAAGAGGCTGCGGACGACCTAATCCACAGCCGCCCAACGGGTGCCTTTTCATTGGCGCCCGATTGGAGTCTGGAGCCCTACGCCGAGAAGCTGCAGACCGCCGTCGGCACCACCACGTCGGTCGCCGCGCTGCTGCGTGACGCGAACCGGGACATCGCGTCGTGCAACGGCGCGCAGCAGCAGGCGTTGCCGGAGAGCTACGACCGAACGGACTACCCACTGACGTCCGGGCAGATCCTGCACAGCAACGAGAAGTTCTGCTGGGACCCCGGCGACAGCAAGGTCGACTACTGGATTCCGCAGGGCGTCACCGGGTCTTCCGACGCGGACGACGACGGGCTGTGGGGCGAGAACCGCGTGCTGCTCGTGTCGTGGCACTACGACCAGTCCGCGCCGGACAAGGGCGTGCGCGTGTCGTTCGTCGACATGAAGAACCGCAAGTACCGGCACGTGCTGCTGGTCGAGCCGACGAAGACCACGACGGCGAACTACAAGGCCGTGCCGATCCACGCCGGCGGGCTCGCCTGGCTGGGGCACTACCTCTACGTGGCCGACACCAACGGCGGCCTCCGGGTGTTCGACATCGAGCGTCTGCTCGAGGTTTCCGACGCACAGGACAGCATCGGCAAGAGCGGCAGCAACTACTACGCCTACAACTACAAGTACGTGTTGCCGCAGGTCGGCTGGTACCAGCAGGCCGTGCGAACCGACTGCACGCCAAGCGCTTCGCAGCTGTGCTTCTCGTCGTTGTCACTGGACCGCAGCACGACGCCGGACACGTTGGTCGTCGGCGAGTACCGCAACGGCCGCAGCACCGACGCCGCCGTCGACGGCGGGCGGGTGGCCCGCTACCGCGTCGACGCCTCGTCCCGGCTGCCCGTGCTGACCAGCGGCAAGGCCGTGCCGCAGGACGTGGTCACGGTGCCGCGCAGCAACATCCAGGGCGTCCAGACGTGGAACGGCCGCTACTACCTCGGCCGCAGCTCGAACCGGAACCACAGCTGGATGCACTTCGGTTCGACCGGTGGCGCGACCGGGACGAACAGCTGGGCCATCGGCGGCGAGGACCTCTACTACGAGCACGGCGCGGACAAGCTCTGGACCGTCTCCGAACACGCCTGGACCGAGGACGGCAGCACGTTCATCGACCGGCGCGCGATCTTCTCCGTCCCGCTCAGCTCGATCGGCTGAGCACCACCTTCTTCCGCCGCTGAGGCGGAAAACCGTTACGAACGAGGGGAAATCTCTGATGCGCAAGGCGATTGTCGCTCTGTCGATGGCGTCCGCGGCCGCCATCAGCGTGATGATGCCCGGCACCGCGCTGGCCATCGAGCACGAGCTCAACTACGGCACCAAGGGCGGCACGCCGCCCGGCGCCGCGGTCTGCACCGACGCCAAGGAAGACGTCCGCGTCTGTTACGAGCGCGGCGGCGACAAGTGGTGGGTGCAGGACCGCAAGGCGGACGGCAAGTCGGCCATCGTCGAGTGGGCCAACTACCGCAACGGCTCGCTCTACCGCTACGGCCGTTGCGTCAACAGCCACGAAGCCGGTTCTTGGGCGTCGTGCAACAAGAACTACTACGAGGACAGCACCCTGTACGGCTACCAGGGTGTCTGGAACCGCAGCGCCGGGTCGACGACCGAGCTCTACACGACGGAGTGGAAGTTCCAGTGAGCTAGCTCTGGTACTTCGCCAGTAGCTCGACCGCCTCGTCGATCTCGTCCGTGACGAGGATCCACTGTTCCGCCTCCCGGCCCGCCGCGAGCTTCTGCACCAGCGGCGCGGCCGGGACCTCGTCGGTCCAGAACGCCCTGCCGAGGAACACCATCGGGGCGGCTGGGCCGACGCTGCCGTAGTAGTTCTGCGTGAAGTCCTGGAAGACCTCCTGGACGGTGCCCGCCTTGCCCGGCGTGTAGACGATCCCGCCGGTCGCGACCGTCAGCAGGCCTTCCTCCCGAACCGAGTTCGCGAAGTACTTGGCGTGCAGCTCGCAGGCCGGATTCGGCGGCTCGTGGCCGTAGAACCAGGTCGGGATGCCGATCGTGCGCGGCTTCTCGAAGCTCCTGATCTCCGGGAACGCGGCCAGCCACCGGCCGATCGACTCGTCGTCGTGACCGAACGACGGGGCTGCCGCGATGGCGTTCAGCACGTCGTTGTCGGCCTCGCCGAGCCGGACGCCCAGCGGCACGGCCTCCATCGCGCCAGGTCCGCCGCCGGTCAGCACCGTGAAGCCGGCGTTGCCCAGCGCGGCACCGAGCTCGACGGCGTTGCGGTAGCCGTCGCTGCCGCGGGCCAGCGCGTGGCCGCCCATGACCGCGACCGGCTGCCCGGTCAGCGCCTCGTCGAGGGCCTCGGTGATCGAGTGGTCGTGCAGGCGTTCGGCCAGCGCGTGCAGCGGGTCGGGGTGGTGCCCCTGCTGCTTGCTGTGCCGGTAGATCACCGCGTCCGGCGTGTCCGCGTACGACTTCGGGCTGGCCGGGTCGAAGCCCGCGAACAGCTCGTCCGGCGTGTAGAGGGTCGATCGGTAGACCTCGTAGGGCAGGTCGGGGATGACCGGGAAGATCAACGCTCCCGCGGCGTCCGCCCGGCGCTGCATGGTCTCGCTGAGGCTGCAGCCGAGCAGCAGCGCTCCGTCCAACGGCACCCGCACGTCCTCGCGGGTCAGGTCCAGCCCGATGATGACGGCTTTGCGCAGGTCGGGCTGCGCGCGCAGCTGGTCGAGGTCGGTGATTTCGGTCCGCACGAAAGAAAGCCTAAGCCTGGTGCGAACCAACGTGCCCTGGAATCCGAATGACTGTTAGGGAACCCGGTCCGCCTCGACGTCCAGCCGAGAGCGGCCACTGGCCGCTGTCCAGGAAAGGTTCCCCGCAATGGCTACCGAACAACTGACCGGCTGCGCCGCCCGAGGCGCCCGAGTGGTAGACCCCCACCGCGTCGAGTACCTGGACTGCGGTGGCTACGGAGTCCCGCTGCTGGGCCACGCCCACCCGGCCGTGGTGCAGGCCGTCGTGGGCCAGGTGCGCCGCCCGTCGCTGCTGGACCGCCTGATGCTCGACCTGGTCACCCCGAACGGCCTCGACCACATCCACACGTTTCCGTCGGCCTCCGAAGCAGCCCAGTTCGCCGTGGCCCTGGCCTCCGCGAACGGCCGCCCGCGCGTCCTCACCACCGGAGATGTCCCGTACGGCGGCATCGACTCGTTGCGTTCTGTGCTGGCTTCCGGCCCACCGGCGTGCGTGCTCGTCGAACCGGTCCGCGGCATCTCGGTCCCGCCGCGCGGCTACCTGCGCGCGATCGCCGAGGTGTGCCGCGAACACGACGCGTTGCTGATCGTCGACGAGACCCGCACCGGCCTGGGCCGCCTCGGCGTGTGGTGGGGCGCCGACCTGGACGGCGTGACCCCGGACATCCTGCTGGTCGGCGAGGGTCTCTCCGGCGGCGTCCTCCCGATCGCCGCCGTCGTCGCCACCGCCGCCGTGGAGGTGCCGCTGTGGCGCGGCCTCGAATCGGTGTCGCCCCTCGCCTCCGCCGCCGTGAACGCCTGCCTGCGCGTCACGGCCTCCGAGGGCCTGGTGGAACGGGCCTCGCTGCTGGGCGACGAGTTGTTGCTGGGTCTGCGGGCCGTCGTCGCCGGTAAAGCCCATGCCTCTGGTCGCGGTCTGCTGCTCGGCGTCGAACTGCCGGACAAGCGCGCGGCCGACGTGTTCACCGGCGAGCTCCTTCGAGCGCGGGTGCTCGCCGACTTCCGCGGCCGGACGGTGAGCTTCACCCCGCCCGCCGTCATGTCGGCCGCGGACGCCGGGTGGCTGGTCGAAGCCGTGGGCAGGGCCGCGGCCAAGATCTGACGTTCGCCCGGCACGCGCCGCGCACCCCTGCCAAGATCCACGCGAAGGGGGTGCGCGGTGCGTCTTGTTCCAGTCCTGGCGGTGTTGTTGCTGACCGGGTGCAGCGTGTTCGAAAGCTTCAACCCGCTGCTCAACGAGATCGGCAAGCAGATCGTCGCCGACTGGAAGCAACGCCCGGACGTCGCCGCGGCCCAGTTCGAGTACACCCACGGCCTCGACGCCGGTGACAGCCTGCAGGTTCAGGTCATGTTGAAGGCCGAGGAGATCAACGACGCCGTGGTCGACGAGGTGGTCGAGATCGCCCGCCGGGACTGCTGGCGCGGCACCTGGGGCTCGTGCAGCGCGACCTACGTCGTCTACACGACCGCTGACCCGCCCTACGCCGACAAACCGGAGTCGGGCAAACCGGTGCGCCAGGGCGAGGTCGACCTGCCGCCCGAGCTGGAGGCCAGCTACGGCCCGCGACCGACGAGGCCGAGCAAGTGAGGCGCCTCGCGTTCGTCCTGCTCCCGCTGCTCCTGGCCGGCTGCGGGACCTCGGACGACACCGTCGAAGACCTGGCCGATCGCATCGAGAGTGACCTGAAGGCCGCGGACGGTGTCTCCGCAGTGGTGGTGGAGCACAAGTCGGACCTGGACTACCGGCAACGGCTCACCGTGACCGCGACCGCCCGCGACGAGGCCGCCGCCGACGAGGCTCTGGAGATCGTCAAGCGCGACTACTGGACCGGCACCGGTCGCCGGGTCGAGTTCACCGTCCGCTTTTCCGGCCCGTCCGGTACCGCGCTGCGCAAATCCGACGTGCAGTTCGAGCTCGGCGACGTCGTCGAGATGGAACGGAAGTACGGGCCGCGGTCGGAAGCCGGTGAGCTCGATCCCGGCCGCTGAGTAGTTCCGCGCATCTTTCCCGGTACCGGCTGCGAGCTGTCTGCCTGTCGTGATTTGCTCACCCCGAGTGAACGGGGGTACCGGTGTACGGCAATCCGGACGAGCTGGACCGCATCGCGGGCGAGATCGAGAAGCGCGCGGAGTCGGTCCGCACGCGCGGCACCGAGATGAACGACCGCGCGCGCACGATGCAGTGGCAGTCGGTCGCGGCAGAGCGGTGCCGCGAGACCGTCGAGGGCGACAAGCGCAAGCTGTTCCAGGCCGCGGAAGGGCTGGACGGTGCCGCCAAGGTGCTGCGGCAGCACGCCCAGGAGGTCCGCGAGATGATCGCCGCGATCAAGCGCATCGCGGAGGCTGTCACCGGCTGGTTCAAGAGCGCGATCGACACCTTCAACCGAGCTGTCGACGCGTTCAACAACGCCGTGAAGGACATCGCGAACGGCGTGGCCGATGCGCTCGGGTTCGGCGGCGGTCAGCCACCGCAGCCGCCTCAACCACCGTGGAACGGCTGGAAGTGGGGCCCGGACAACCTGCCGCCGCAGGGCGACAAGGCCTGGCTCGAGGTCGGCGACTACATGCGCGGCCAGGGAGTGCCCGCGTGACCCCGGCACCGCATCGCCTCGTGCTGTCCGCGCGGGAGTTCGCGTACCTGGTCGAGAAGACCGGCGTCGACCTGCCGCCGGACTGGATGCCCGCAGCCGACGTTCAGATCGGCCCCGCGGAGGCAGACCTCACCAAGAAGCGCGTCGTGACCGGCGTCGGCGACGAGGCCACCGTCCACCCGTCGGTGGAGCGCAACCTCCAGATCCTCGCTGGACCCGCGGTCATGCTCGACACCATCGCGTCCATCGGACCCAAGAGCTCGCACAGCGTCCACGCGGTCAACGGCCCGTTGGGCGCCTCGCTCTTCGCACTTGGCGAGGGCGCCGTCGAGCTGTCCATGTTCGCGTCCGTGGACCTGGGCAAGGAACTGATCCGCGCCGTGCCGCAGGCCGATCCCGCCGGGGCAAGCCTCGAATCGCGACTCGGCGGCGGCGATGACGCGGAACCGCTGAAGGGCCGGTTGCCGCTGGCAGCGCTGCAGGAGATGGGCGCGGCCAGGCTCTTCCGCGCCGCCGACCCGGACGCCCCGGCCGCCGTGCTCGCCGAGCTGAACCTCTCCGGCGAAGAAGCGGCGCTGGCCGAGAACGTCGCCACCCAGACCGATGGCGCCCTTCGTTGCCTGGTCCTCGGTGGGAACGGATCGTCCCAGGTCAACTGGGTGCACACGCCCGGCGGCTGGAGCGGCCTGGAGCCCGAACCCGACGGCTCGGGCCGCCGCATGGTGAAGATCGAACCGACCGAACGTGAGGACCTGGGCACCTGGGTGGCGCCCGCGGTGGCGGGAGCACTGGGATGACCATCTCGAACATCCAGGTCGAGGGCGGCGCGGGCGGCACCGAGGCCAAGTACGACGACCTGGCCTCCATGGGCGACCTCACCGGCGACGTCGCCGACGACACCCTCAAGACCGCAGCGGCCGGCCACAAGTTCCTGGTCCAGCCGGACGTGCTCGCCTCGTCACTGCTCAACCCCGGCGGCGTGGTCAAGTTCGAGGCCGCGATGGCCGTGGCGCTCGACGGACCCAACGGCCTCACCGCCACCTCGGCGGGAATCGGACTGCGCGGCGAGGCGCTGAAGGCCACCCGGATCGCCTACGAGATGGCCGACGAACTGGCCGCGAAGGGCCTGGACGCGGGCCGTTGGTTCGCTGGTCTGGCAGTCGCCTCCAACCCGCTGTCAGCCGCGGGTGCCGCAGCCGTCGCCGGTAGCGCTATCGCCGCGGACGTGTACATGAACTACGACGGCAACTGGGAGAAGTGGCTCGTCGACCACCCCGGCATGGTCGACACGTTGATCGGCATGTCGCCGGGCATGCTCAGCGCGCTCGGCATCCCGGTCGATCTGGCCACGACCCTGGACCTGCTCGCCGCCACCTACCCGGACGGCGAAGCCGTGGTCACGAACATCGGTGATCCGATGAAGGACAACCCGCCACGCGACCTCGAAGATCTTCTGAACGGGTTGAACGAGCGCAACGACCCGACGGTCAAGCCTGATCCGAGCAACATCGACGTGCGAATTATCAAGGACGCCAACGGAAACGTCACCGGCTACGTCGTGGACGTGCCCGGCACGAAGGACTGGCCGATGCCGGGCCAGGTGGCGAGCGCCAACGACCTCGGCGTCAACGTCGATGCGATGGCGGGCAACAACACCGTGCTGCAGAAGGGGATCCAGGAGGCGCTGGATCGCGCCGGAGCGGATGACACCGGTGCTCCGGTGATGTTGGTCGGGCACAGCCAGGGCGGGATCGTCGCGGCTCAGGCGACCACCGATCTGAAGGCCAACGGCTACAACGTGACGCACGTGGTCACCGCGGGCTCTCCGGTCGGCCGCATCGAGATTCCTGACGATGTGCAGGTGCTGTCGATCGAGAACCGCAACGACATCGTTCCGCACCTGGATGCCAGCGACAATCCGGGCAATCCCAACCACACGACTGTCACCTTCGACAACAACACGGGTAGCTCCAGCGGAAACCACGCGATCGGTGGCAACTACACCAATGCTGCTGGAGAACTCGACAAGAGCTCGGATCCGTCGGTGCAACGGTATCGGGACAGCATGGGAGCCTTCACCGGAGGCGATCCGGACCAGTCGCAGATGCAGCGGTACCACGTCGCGAGGAAGGGTGTGAATGAGCTTCCGTAAAGCCTTGGCCGCGGTTTCCCTGGCTTTTCTGCTGGCCGGGTGCAACATCACCGACCAGTACTACGAGGACGTCGAAGCGGTCGGCAAGCAGATCGTGGCCGACTGGAAGGAACTTCCCGAGGTTGTCGAGGCCAAGTACGAGTACAAGCACGGCCTGGACCAGGGGCAGGTGATCCACGCGACCGCCACCGTGCGAGACGAGTCCGCGGCGACGACTGTCGCGAAGCTGGAAGAAATCGCCCAGCGGGATTACTGGCGTGGGACGTGGCAGAACGTCTCGGTGAGTGTCAACGTCTTTTCGGATGCCAATCCGCAGACGGTGAGTCCGACTGGTTCCAGCAAGCCGTACAGCCAGAAGCGGATCGAGCTCGACGACCCAGCTGCGCTCGAAAAGAAGTACGGCCCCCGCCCCGCCAAGAAATGAGCACCACGATGACCCCCGACGAATGGCTTGCCGACTTCGAGGCCAAGACGGCCGAGCTCCAGCGCAACGCCGCAGCCTTCCGCCGCAACATCGAAAGCGCCGGCACGACCGTGACCACCGAGGACAAGTCGGTCACCGTCACGGTCGCCCCGAACGGCGCGCTGCTCGACCTGAAGATCGAGGGCAACACCGAGCTGTCCGCCAAGATCCTCGGCCTGATGAAGTCCGCCCGCGAGCAGGCCGCGACGAACGTGCTCGACGAGTTCCGCCAGGTCACCGGCAGCCACGCGAACGAGCTCGACACCGACGTCAGCGTCCCCGCACCGCCGTCACCCGAGCAGCCGAAGGCCCAGCCGCAGCGAGAGGAAGAGGACTTCAGCGAGACGGCCGTCTACCGCAAGGACGGCTGGTAACTCAGAAGATCACTGTCTGGTTGCCGTGCACCAGCACCCGGTCCTCCAGGTGCCACCGCAGCCCGCGCGCCAGCACGACCTTTTCGATGTCCCGCCCCTTGCGCACCATGTCGGCGACGGAATCCCCGTGGTGCACCCGCAGCACGTCCTGCTCGATGATCGGCCCCGCGTCCAGGTCGGCCGTCACGTAGTGGCACGTGGCGCCGACCAGCTTCACACCGCGCCGGTGCGCCTGGTGGTAGGGCCGGGCGCCGATGAACGACGGCAGGAAGCTGTGGTGGATGTTGATCGTGCGGCCGGACCACGCTGCGCAGAGTTCCGGCGGCAGGATCTGCATGAAGCGCGCCAGCACCACGGCGTGCGGGTCGTGCTTGTCGACCAGCTGACGCAGTTGGGCGAACGCGGCCTGCTTGCCCTCCGGATCGCCGGCGGGGAACGGCACGTGGTGGAACGGGATGCCGTGCGCGCGCGTGATGTCGCCGAGGTCCGGGTGGTTGGCGATGACGGCCGACACCTCGACGTCCAGCTCGCCGGTCGCGACGCGGGCCAACAGGTCGTAGAGGCAGTGGCCCTCGCGGGACGCCAGGATCACCACGCGCTTGCGCACGCCCGTGTCGGTCACCGTCCACGTCGACTGCGCGCCCAGCGAGGCGGCCACGTCGGCGAACTGGGCTCGTAGCTCGTCCACGCCGAACGGCAGGGAGTCCGCGCGGACCTCCTGGCGCGTGAAGAACCAGCCCGTGTCGGGGTCGGTGTGGTACGCGGCCTCGACGATCCAGCCGCCGTGCTCCGCGAGGAACGACGAGATCCTCGCGATGATGCCGGTGCGGTCCGGGCAGCCGAAGGTGATCACATAGCGACGCTCTGGCGATGACACCGGCCAAGGGTATGCGCTGCGGTGTTCACGGCCGGGGCAATCCCTCCAACAGCGTCCGATCGCCGGACACGATCGCGTGGCTCGGGCGCACGTACAGCGCGCGGTAGATCGCGTCGGCGGTGCCCGCGATGGTGGCGTCCTCGTCGAAGGCCGCGTCCTGGACACCGGTGACGACCAGCGGTTCGCCCGCGGTCAGGCCGACCTGCCAGGTGCGGCCGGCGTCGGCCGCGTGGACCAGCAGCCTGCCGGTCGCCGAGACGGGGAAACCCAGCTCGACGCGACGAGCAACCAGGACGGTGAGGTACTCGTCGATGCCGTCCGCGGCGAACTCCGGGTCGAACACCAGCGCCGGCAGCTCGTGGCCGATCGCGAGCTCGGCGTCCAGGCGGTGGATCGACGTCTCGTGCGCCTGCCTGCGCGACCAGAAGGCGGCGCGGGACGTCTTGTCGAACGTCCACGCGGGACGGTCGGCCGGCGTCGAGCGCAGGCGTTCGAGGAGCAGCGAGAGGCCGTTGTCCCACCAGGGGAACACCTCGTCGAAGTCCCGCGGCGACTTCGGCCACTCCGGGCGGCCGGCCTCCGGTGCGGTGACGACCGCCTGCGCCGCCCACGTGTGCACCTCGGCGATGTGCCGCACCAGCTTCAGCACTGTCCACTCGGGACACGAGGGAACCGGGGCGTCCGGGCCGGCCTTCAGCGCGGCCGTGCGGAGCAACGAAGCCTGGGTCTCGATCTGCGCGAGGTAGTCCACAACACGACCCTACGGCGCGACAGCGGCCCATTCGAGCGTGATTTCGCCGAGTCGCCAACGACGGCGGTCGTCGAGCACCGGCCAGCCGCGCTCAGCGAGCAACCGCGCCGACTCCACCCACCGCGCACGAGGCCCGAACGGCGCGAACGGCGCCGCGGTGGCCCAGCACGCGTCCAGCTCGGCCAGCAACGCGTGCACGCGCTCACCCGGCACGTTCTTGTGGATCAACGCCTTGGGCAGCCGCTCGGCCAGATCGGACGGCACCTCGATGCCGGAGGGCTTGCACGCCAGCGTGAACGTCTGAGGCCCGTCAGCGGAAAGCGTCACCCACGTGCAACGGCGGCCGATCTCGTCGCACGTGCCCTCGACGACCAGCCCGTCGGGAGCCATGCGACCGAGCATCGTGTCCCACGCCTCGAACGACTGCTCCTCGGTGTACTGCCGCAGCACGTTGAACGCGCGCAACAACACCGGCCGCGCACCCGCGAGCTCGAAGCCACCGCGCCGGAAGTCCAGCCAGGGCGGGTCGGCCACCGCCTTGCCCGCGTCGACGCGGTCCTGGTCGATCTCCAGCCCGAGCACGCGGACGTCGGGCCGCACGGAACGCAGCCGTGAAGCCATCTCGACGGTGGTGATCGGCGTGGACCCGTACCCGAGGTCGACCACGAGCGGATCGGCCGCGTCCAGGAGGAACGAGGACAGCGTGCCGGTCATCCACCGGTCGACCCGGCGCAGGCGGTTCGGGTTGGTCGTGCCGCGCGTCGGCAGGCCGAGCGCACGGGCCCGGCCGGCCGCTAGCCGCGGTTTGCGAGCCATTCCGACGTGAACTCGCTCTCCTTGTCCAGCAGCACGATGACCTGTTCCGCGATCACCTTCTCCAGCTTCCCGCCCATGAGCGGGATGCTGACCTTGACCTCCCCCATGAGGGTGGTCTTCGAGCTGGATCCGTTGTCCGTGATGGTGAACCCGCCGTCGAGCCGCCCCGGCACGCCGTTCAGCGTGACCTCGACCGTGCCGGCGCCGGCCGCCCAGTTCTCGACGCGCTTGATCACCAGGTCGCCACCGAGCAGCGACTTCGCCATCGACGGCAGGTGCTCGGCGGGAACACCCTGCTTGAGCTCGTAAGACGCCTTCCCGTCAGCCGACGAGAACGACACGAGCTCGGCGTTCGTGCCGCCGATCGCGGCCAGCCGGTCCCGCAGATAGGTCTCGTCGACCATCGCGCCGAAGACCTTCTCCGCCGAATGGGGTGACGTGGTGTGGTGCTCGATGCGGCGTGCCATGTCGCGGAGGCTACCGTTGACGTCTGTGACCACCACGCAGTCCGTACCTCTGGCCGAGCGCACCACGCTCCGACTCGGTGGCCCGGCCGCGCGGTTCGTCCACGCCACGACCGCCGCTGAGCTGGTCGAAGCCGTGCGAACAGCCGACGCCGCCGCCGACGAGAAAGTGCTCGTGCTCGGCGGCGGGTCGAACCTCGTGATCTCGGATGGCGGCTTCGACGGCACAGTCGTGCACGTCGCCACCAAGGGCTTCCGGCTCGACCCGCTGGGCGGCGGCATCGTCCAGTTCACCGTCGAAGCCGGCGAGGAGTGGGACGCGGTCGTCGCCGAGGCGGTCGCGCAGGGCCTCGGTGGCCTGGAGTGCCTGTCCGGCATCCCCGGCCTCAACGGCGCCACGCCCGTGCAGAACGTCGGCGCGTACGGCATCGAGATCGCCCAGGTGCTGCAGTCGGTGGATCTGCTGGACCGGCGCAGCGGCAAGGTGCACCAGGTGCCCGCCGCCAAGCTCGGCCTCGACTACCGGACCAGCGTGCTGAAGGGCACGGACCACGCGGTCGTGCTGCGCACCAGGTTCTCGCTGACCGCGGGCGGCATGTCCGCGCCGATCCGCTACGCCGAACTGGCGCGCGTTCTCGGTGTGGCGCAAGGTGATCGCGTGCCGGCCGACGAGGCCCGCAAGGCCGTCCTGGAGCTGCGCCGCGGCAAGGGCATGGTGCTCGACCCGGCCGACCACGACACGTGGAGCGCCGGCTCGTTCTTCACCAACCCGATCATCGACGACGCGACGTTCACCGGTGTGCTGATCCGCATCGCCGAACGCCTCGGCCACGACGTGAACGTGCCCACCTACCCCGCGGGCCCCGGCCAGAAGAAGCTCTCCGCCGCGTGGCTGATCGAACGCGCAGGCTTCCGCAAGGGCCACCAGGGCCCCGGCGGCCGGGTGTCGTTGTCCAGCAAGCACACGCTGGCCCTCACGAACCGCGGCGGCGCCTCCACCGAGGACCTGCTCGATCTTGCGCGCGAGGTTCGCGACGGAGTCCGGGGGGCCTTCGGCGTGGAACTTCACCCGGAACCCGTCTTCGTAGGCGTTCAGCTCTGAGTCCGTTCAGGTGACTCCATGTGACGAACCGCTACCGCGAGTGTTTCATTGAGATAGGGGCGGAACGGAGGTCGCCATGAGCTGCCTCGATGAGAACGCGCTGGCGGTCATCAGGCCGATCAAGCGCACGGTGGAGGACGAGTTCCTCGCCAGGCCCGGCGTGATCGGCGTCGACATCGGCGAGAAGTTCACCGGCGGTCGCCCGACGGGTCAGGCCGCGATCGTGGTCTACGTGTGCGCCAAGGGACCGCAGCACCCGCAGCAGATCCCGGCGGAGGTCGACGGGGTGCCCACGGACGTGGTCGCGGAGTCGATCGTGCTGCACCGCGCCCGGCTGTCGCAGGCTGAACCCGTTGTGGCGGAACGACATCCGGTGCTGCGCGGCGGTATCAGCATCGGCCCCGCGCGGTCGTTCCGGGTCGTGCCGCCAGAGGTCGAGAAAGCAGACGAGTACGTCATCGCGGGCACGCTCGGCGCGTTCGTGATCACCAAGGCCGAGCCCAGGAAGGTGTTGGGACTCACCACGTTCCACGTCGGCTGCGTCGACGACTCGTGGTCGGTGGGCGACGAGTTCGTACATCCGTCCAGAGTGGACGGTGGCCTCCCCGGTGCCGACCAGGTCGCGGTGCTCGACCGGGCAGCGCTGGCGGGAGCGGTCAGCGCGGCAGGGCTCAGGATGGGCCAACGGCCGTTCCGCGCGGAGGTGCTCGACATCGGCGCGATCACCGGCACCGCAAACGCGATCATCGGCTCGACCGTGCGCAAACGCGGCCGCACCACAGAACTCACCTACGGCGTGATCGCGTCGACGGACGCGACGTTGAGACTCGATTTCGGCCACGGCATCGGTATCCGGACGTTGCGCGACCAGATCCGCGTGCACTCGTCCGAACGCTTCGGCGACCACGGCGACTCAGGTGCCGTGCTGGTGGACGCCGACAACCGCGTGGTGGGCCTGTACGTCGCCGGATCGGGCTCGACGGGGTTCGCGAACCCCGTCGAGCCCG
>NZ_JAJAEG010000007.1:0-99632 GCF_047445655.1 Lentzea alba | reverse complement strand
CGACGGGGTTCGCGAACCCCGTCGCGCCCGTCCTGCGTCAGCTGGACGTGGACCTGCTCACACCAGGTGTGCCCGAGTCACGGAAGCCTCACTAGCCCTCGCAGTCGGGAAGGGCCTGCGGAATACCGCACTCGGACACCGCCGCCGCACCCGTGTGCGCATCGCCCGCGGATGCGGCCGGCGCGAACGCGAGCACCAACACTGCCGCGGCCGCAACGGCCGCCGCGATCTTCCTGATCATGTTTCCCCCGAGGAACTCCCGGCGGAGCCCCCTGCCCCGCCAAGATCCACCCTAGAGATCGCGGTGCGCCCGCGTCGCCGAAGCTTGGGCCCTCGGCTTGAGCACGATCGTGTCGAGGTTCACGTGCGACGGCCGGGTGACCGCGAATGAGATCACGTCCGCCACGTCGTCGGCGGTCAGCGGCGTGATGCCTTCGTAGACCTTCGCCGCGCGCTCGGTGTCGCCACCGAACCGGTTCGCGGAGAAGTCCGTCTGGACCATGCCCGGCTGGATCTCGGTGATCCGCACCGGCTGCCCCAGCAGTTCGCCCCTCAGCGTTCGATGCAGCGCCGACTGGGCGTGCTTGGCGCTGGTGTACCCAGAACCGTTGTCATAGGCCTCATACGCGGCAACTGACGTCACGGAAACGATGTGCCCGTCCCCGGAGGCGATCAGCTTCGGGATGAAGGCCTTGGTGACCAGCAGGGTGCCGAGGACGTTCGCCTCCCACATCCACCGCCACTCCTCGGGATCACCCTCGGCCACGGTCGAAAGTCCGCGGGCACCACCGGCGTTGTTCACGAGCACGTTCGCCTGGGGTACCCCGTCGGCGAAAGCGGCGACGGAGGCCTCGTCGGTGACGTCCAGCTCGATGGCCGTCCCGTCGATCTCCTTCGCGATAACGTGGAGACGGTCCAGACGGCGTGCGCCGAGCACGACGTGGAAGCCCTCGGCGGCCAATCGCCGGGCGGTGGCCTCGCCGATGCCCGCGCTGGCTCCGGTCACTACTGCGACAGGTCGATTCACGATCTCGATCGTAGGCCGCCGAACCGGGTGTGACCGACGTCACCCACACCCGAGTGGGGTTCTGGACGTCCACCATGGTGGGAGGTCGAAACCGTGAAGAGAACACTTGTCGCGCTGGTCGCCGGGCTGACGCTGCTGACCGGCTGCTCGAGTGTCGAGGCGGGGTCACCGAAGGCGGACAGCTCGTTGCCGTCCGCGAAGGTCACGCTGTCCCCGGTCGACGGCACCAAGGACGTGCAGGTCACGAGTCCGGTGCAGGTCACCGTGGTGGACGGGAAGATCGAGTCCGTCGCGGTGAAGTCGCCGGAGGGCAAAGACGTCAAGGGCACGCTGACCGAGGACAAGTCGGGTTGGACCGCCTCCGAGCCGCTGGGCTACGGCAAGACGTACAGCTACTCCGGCAAGGTCGTCGGCACCGATGGCAAACCGGTCGAGATCAAGGGCTCGTTCACCACCGTCGCGCCCGGTTCGCAGACCCGAGCGACGCTCTGGCCGGGTGACAACCAGACCGTCGGCGTCGCGGCGCCGATCATGGTCAAGTTCGAGGCGCCGGTCCAGGACAAGGCGACCGTCGAGAAGGCGTTGAAGGTCACCAACTCCGCGAACGTCACGGGCACCTGGGCGTGGCTGAACGACCAGGAAGTGCACTACCGGCCGGAGAAGTACTGGCCGGCGAACACCACGATCAAGGTCGAGGCCAAGCTCTACGGCGTGAACTACGGCGGTGGCGCGTTCGGCCGGGCCGACGTGACCAGCGACTTCACCATCGGTCGCAACCAGGTCGTCAAGATCGACAACCCGACGCACCGCCTCAAGGTGCTGCGGGACGGCCAGCAGGTCGCGGACTACCCGGCGTCGTTCGGCAAGGACGCCGACCCCGAGCTGACCACGCCGAACGGCACGTTCGTCGTGATGTCGAAGCACGACACGTTCTCGTTCGACAACCCGCGCTACGGCTACACGAACGTCGTGAAGAAGTGGGCCGTCCGGTTCTCGAACCACGGCGAGTTCATCCACGAGAACAACGACAACGCGGGCAACATCGGCTCGAACAACACCTCGCACGGCTGCGCGAACCTGCTGGAGGCCGACGCGAAGGCGTACTTCGACTCGGCTCTGGTGGGCGACCCGGTCGAGGTGACCGGCTCCATCACCACGTTGCCGGCGCAGTTCGACTGGTACGACTGGCAGCTGTCCTGGGACCAGTGGAAGAGCAAGTCCGCCATCAAGTAGGACCAAGTAGGACCGGCGGGAATGCGTCCCCCGACCAGGTCGTTTGCACGTGTGTGCACCTAACACACGTGACGGCGGCCGGCGGGGGACGACTGGCCGTCCGTGAGGCAGGACCACTCGACGCGCCGTCGGTGGTGCTGATCCACGGCTGGGCGCAGACGGGCGAGGTCTGGGACCTGCCCGGTTTTCGGACTTACGCCGTTGACCTGCGTGGACACGGCGAGTCCGACGACTTCGGCGACTACCGCGATTCCGCCCAGTGGGCCGCGGATCTCAAATCCGTGCTGGACCACACCGGACCGGCGACCGTGCTGGGCTGGTCCTACGGCGGCCTCGTGATCGCCGACTACCTCCGCTTCCACGGCACCGCGAAGATCAACGCGCTGGTGTTCGTGAGCGCCGTCACCGAGATCGGCCGAGGACGCCCCGGCGGCGAGACCGGCCCCGTGATGCGCGCGGCGCTGCCCGCCGCGATCACCGACGACGAGGTGATGGCCGAGTTCTGCCGCAACATGGCACCCGCGCTACCTGCTGAGACGGTCGCCGAACTCACAGCCTCGGCGACCTCGGTGAGCCATAAAGTGCGAGGTGAGCTGTTCCGCAGGGATGTGGGCAGCGCTGACGTGTTGAAGGCCGTCGACGTGCCGACCCTGGTCGTGCACGGGACTCAAGACGAGGTGGTGGCCCCTGCCGCCGCCGAGTACTCCGCCGCCCTGATCCCCGGAGCCGAGTTGAGCCTCTACCCCGACACCGCGCATGCGCCGTTCCTGGAGCGAACGGCGCAGTTCGCCGACGACTTGAAGCGAGTCGCCCGATGAAGCGCGTCGCGGTGCTCTCGGTGCACACGTCGCCGCTGGAGCAGCCGGGCACGGGTGACGCGGGCGGGATGAACGTCTACATCGTGCAGACGGCCACGCGGATGGCGCAGCGCGACGTCGAGGTGGAGATCTTCACCCGTGCCACGTCGTCGGAGCTGCCGCCGGTCGCGGAGCTGGCGCCAGGCGTGCACGTCCGGCACATCGCCGCGGGACCGTTCGAGGGCCTGGGCAAGGAGGAGCTGCCCGGCCAGCTCTGTGCGTTCACGGCGGGTGTCTTACGCGCTGAGGCACGGCACGAGCCCGGCTACTACGACGCGATCCACTCGCACTACTGGTTGTCCGGGCAGGTCGGCTGGCTGGCACGGGAACGGTGGGGCGTGCCGCTCGTGCACACCGCGCACACGCTGGCCAAGGTCAAGAACCTGGCGCTGGCCGAGGGCGACACACCGGAGCCGCGGATGCGGGTGATCGGTGAGGAGCAGGTGGTCAACGAGTCGGACCGGCTGGTGGCCAACACCGACATCGAGGCCAGCGAGCTGATCAAGCTCTACGACGCGGAACCGTCCAAGGTCGTCGTGGTGCCGCCCGGTGTCGATCTCGACAGGTTCACGCCCGGCGATCGCGACAAGGCCCGGCACTGGTTCGGCATCCCGCGGGACGCGATCGTGCTGGCGTTCGTCGGCCGGATCCAGCCGTTGAAGGCTCCGGACGTGTTGCTGCGCGCCGCCGCCGAGATGCTGGTCCGCGATCCGGGGCTGCGGTCCCGGCTGGTCGTGCTGATCGTCGGCGGGCCGTCCGGCAGCGGCATGGAACAGCCGAAGGCGCTGGAAGAACTGGCCGTGCAGCTGGGGATCACGGACGTGGTGCGGTTCCTGCCACCGCAGCCGGGGCCGACGCTGGCCGCGGTCTACCGCGCGGCGGATCTCGTGGCGGTGCCGAGCTACAACGAGTCGTTCGGGCTGGTGGCGCTGGAGGCCCAGGCCTGCGGGACGCCGGTGGTCGCGGCGGCGGTCGGCGGGTTGCCGGTCGCGGTCAACGACGGCGTGTCCGGCGTTCTGGTGCACGGCCACGAGCCGGCGGCGTGGGCTGCGGCGATCAGCGGAGTCGCGTTGCCGCAGAGGGAGCACCTGGCGAGCAACGCCGTCGGGCATGCGCGACGCTTCTCCTGGGACCGCACGACTGACGCCCTGCTGTCGGGGTATCAAGAGGCGGCAGATGTGTTCCGCCGGGAGGTTTTCGCTTGAGTGTCGACCCGAACGTAGATGCGGTCATCAAGGCTTTCCTCGACGAACGGGAGCTGAAGTACGACCGCCGTGAGCCCGGCAAGTTCTTCGTGACGCTGCCGGGGACCAAGAAGCTGCAGACCAACGTGTGGCTGGTCGAGACGGCGCACGCGCTGGTGGTCGAGGCGTTCGTGTGCCGGCGGCCCGACCAGTCGTTCGAAGAGGTCTACCGGTTCCTGTTGCGGCGCAACGCCCGGCTCTACGGCGTGCACTACACGATCGACGCCGAGGGTGACATCTACCTGGTCGGACGGGTCGGCAAGCACGCCGTGACCGCCGACGAGCTGGACCGCGTGCTCGGGCAGGTGCTGGAGGCGGCCGACGGCGACTTCAACCCGTTGCTGGAGATCGGGTTCGCCGACGCGATCCGGCGGGAGTGGGCGTGGCGGGTGTCGCGCGGCGAGTCGCTGGCGAACCTGGCGGCCTTCCAACATCTCGTTTCGGAGTAGGCGGCAACTCGTTTCGGCCTCCCCGGCAACCCCTGGTCCGCTCGAAACCGTCCGACTGGCATGGGCAGACCAGTGCTGTGGGTGGGAGTCGCGTTGCTGGCCCTGGTTTCAGCGGGGTGTGGCAGCAGCATGCGGGACATGGGCGGTTCGGCGAACAACGCCGCACCGGAGGCGGCCGTGGCGCCGCAGCAGAAGCCGGGGCAGCAGCAGGAGAACGCTCCTGCTGCCGTGCAGTCGGTGCAGCAGGAACGTCAGTTGGTGCGCACGGCGACCGTTGACCTGCGCAGCGATGACGTGCTGAGGGCCATCGGTGAGGTCAAGAACCGGGCGCAGCGCGTCGGTGGGTTCGCGGGACAGGAGAACTCCACCAAGGAACGCGGAACCGTGACGGTCCGCGTGCCGTCCGCCGAGCTGGACAACGTCGTGCGGGACCTCGGCCAGGTCGGTGAGGTCACGCGCAGCGAGGTGCGCAGTGAGGACGTCACCGACCAACTGGTCGACGTCGAGGCGCGGATCGCGACGCAGAAGGCCAGCGTGGAGCGGCTGCGGGTGCTGTTCGAGCGGGCCGGGTCGACCTCGGAGGTCGCGCAGGTCGAGGCGGAGCTGACCAAGCGGCAGGCGGAGCTGGAGTCGATGCAGCGGCGCAGTGCTCAGCTCAAGGGCCAGGTCACGTTGGCGACGTTGACGGTGCAGGTCGCCACCGTTCCGATCGCGGCGCCCGAACCGGAAGAGCTCGGCTTCCTCGGCGCGCTGCAGGGTGGCTGGAACGCGTTCACCGGCACGGTGAACGTGATCTTGATCGGGGTCGGCGCGATGCTGCCGTTCCTGGTGGCGCTCGGAGTGCCCGCGGCGGCGGTGATCTACGTACTGCGTCGACGGCGGCGTGTCACCCAAACGAACGAAGCCGCGTGATCAAGTTCTACTGAGAGTGGTCCTTTGTGAAGCGCGGAACGGCTCGGGAGAGAGGGGGAGTCGCATCGAGCCGTCCCGCGTCAAAGGTCCCCGCTGCATGGGTCCGTGGACGGGGGGAGCCTCCGGATCCCAAGCGGGACACGCGATCCGACGGGGGATGACGAACCGCGCGAGTGCCTCGCGCTTGTCGAGTAAGCGTGGGAGCCGACTCGCGGAGGCGGTATCAACTTCCCAGATACATCCTTGCGTTCACAAGTGCTTGTATTACTCCATTCGAGTGTAATTAGACGCGCTAAGTAACGTATCTGTAGCGATTGAGCAGTCCTTGACCTGTTCAGTGGGCTGGATCACGATGACCCCACAGGCTGGGTGTTCAGCGAGTGAATGAGGTCGCCGCATGGTCTTTCGCAGTCCGTTCCCCGATGTCGAGATCCCTGACGTGTCGCTGCACCAGCTGTTGTTCGGCGACATCGCCGATCGGGTGGACAGGGTTGCGTTGATCGACGGCATGTCCGGTGCCTCGATCACGTACGGCCGGCTCGCCGGCATGATCGACCGGATGGCCGCCGCACTGGCCGCGCGCGGCATCGGCAAGGGCGACGTGGTCGGCATTCTCAGCCCGAACACGCCGTACTACGCCGTCGTGTTCCACGGCATCCTGCGCGCGGGAGCCACCGCGACCACGATCAACGCCCTCTACACACCCGACGAGGTCGCGCACCAGCTGCACGACGCGGGCGCGAAGATGCTGTTCACGGTGTCCGTGCTGCTGCCGAACGCCGCTCCTGGTGCCACGAAGGCCGGTGTGACCGACGTCGTGGTGCTGGACGGTGCCGAGGGCTACCCGTCGCTGCAGGAACTGCTGGCGAACGACCACCCGGTGCCGGACGTGGAGATCAACCCGGCCGAGGACATCGCGGTGCTGCCGTACTCGTCCGGCACGACCGCGTTGCCCAAGGGCGTGATGCTGACGCACCGCAATCTCGTCGCAAATCTCGTGCAGTGCGGCCCAATTCTTTCGGATGTCGGCCCGCATACGCGAATTCTTGCTGTGCTGCCGTTCTTCCACATCTACGGCATGCAGGTGTTGATGAACAACGGCCTGTACATCGGCGGTGTCGTCGTGACGCTGCCGAAGTTCGAACTGCCGGAGTTCCTGCGCGTGATCGCCGAGCACAAGACCGACCGCGTCTACATCGCGCCGCCGGTCGCCGTGGCGCTCGCCAAGCACCCGATCGTCGACAACTACGACCTGTCCGCGATGAAGATGCTCTTCTCCGGCGCCGCCCCGCTGGACGAGGACCTCGCCGACGCGGTGAAGAAGCGCATCGGCTGCAAGGTCGCGCAGGGCTACGGCATGACCGAGATGTCGCCGGTCAGCCACGCCATCCCGGACAGCCGCGAGGACATCTCGATCGGCACCGTCGGGGTGATCATCCCGAACCTCGAGTGCCGCCTGGTCGACCCGGCCACCGGCGCCGACGTCGGCGTGGGCGAGCGCGGCGAACTGTGGTGCAAGGGCCCGAACATCATGAAGGGCTACCTGAACAACCCCGACGCCACCGCCGCCACCATCGACGACGAGGGCTGGCTGCACACCGGCGACGTGGCCGTGATCGACGCCGACGGCATCGTCTCGATCGTCGACCGGGTCAAGGAACTGATCAAGTACAAGGGCTACCAGGTCCCGCCGGCCGAGCTCGAAGCCGTGCTGCTGACCCACGACGAGATCGCGGACGCCGCGGTCATCGGCGTGAAGGACGCGGACGGCGAGGAGGTGCCGAAGGCGTTCGTGGTGCTGCAGGCGGGCTCTTCGCTGGACGCCGACGCGGTGATGGCGCACGTGGCGGCACATGTGGCGCCGCACAAGAAGGTCCGCGTGGTCGAGTTCATCGAGGCGATCCCCAAGTCCGCCGCGGGCAAGATCCTCCGCAAGGACCTCAGGGCCCGCGAACAGGCCTGATCTTCTCGAGGCCCCGGCACACCACGCAGGTGTGCCGGGGCCTTCGTCACTTCCGCACGCGGAACCGGAGCATGGTGATGGGTCCCGACTGCGTGTTGCTCAACGGTTCCAGGTCGACCTTGCCGAGGCCCGAGGTCGAGAAGCGCACGCCGTCGCCGAACAGCACCGGCAGGACGTAAACCAGGACCTCGTCGACGAGCCCCCGCTGCAGGCACTGGGTGGCCAGGTCGGCACCCAGGATCTCCAGGTTCTTCCCTCCCGCGGCGGCGCCTGCCGTGGCGACGGCCTCCGCGAGATCGCAGGTGAGGAACGTGATCCCCGGCTCCGGCTCGTCCGGCGGCCGGTGCGTCAGGACGAACACCGGCCCGCCGTCGTACTCGGTGTCCTCCGCGCGCATCCGCTTGGCGACCTCGTGCGTGCCCCGGCCGACGAGCATGGCGCCCGTTGCGTCCATGACCTCGGGAAACGGGTTGTCCCTCATGTGCTCGAGGATCCAGTCCATCGCGTGCCCGGGGCCGGCGATGAAGCCGTCCAGCGACATCGACCTGTTCACGACGACCTTGCCTGCGTTCACTTCACTCATACTGGGTCAGACCCGGCACACGCCGTGAACTAATCGGTGTGAGGAGTTGAACGTGGGCGACACGGACGACGTGGACCAGCTCGTGGAACTGGCCGGTGAACGAGGCGACTTCGACGAGCTGCGCAGGCTCGCCGCCGCCGGTTCGTCCGACGCGGAGGACGTGCTCGTGGAGCTGGCCGCAGAACGCGGTGACCTCGACGAGCTGCGCCGCCTCGCCGACAGCGGCAACAGCGACGCCGCGGACGTCCTGGAGGAGCTGGCCGAGGAGTAGTCAGGCCTGCAGCAGCGTCGCTCGCAACGAGTCCGCGAGCCAGGCCTGGTAGCGGTCCGCCGGCCAGCCCAGCACCTGGTGCACGTGCGGCGACATCATCGTCACCAGCACGTCCGCCACCCGCTCGGTGTCGAAGCTCGGCCGCACCTGACCGGTCGCGATCAACGCCTCCGCGAGCGCCAGGCAGTTCGCCCGCATCGCGTGCTCACCCTCGTGCGAGATCCGCCGCACGTCCGCGTCGGCTCCGGACGACTCGATGCCCGCCATGATCAGCGCGCCGGCCCGTTCCAGCACGGCACCGTTGCGCCGCACCATCTCCACGATCATGTCCTGGGCCGTCGGGGTGGTGAGCACCTCCTCGAACACCGGCCGGTCCCGCATCGCGACCGGCTCCTCGTCTCCCGCGATCGCCACGTTCAGGGCGTCCTGGAAGATCTCGACCTTGTTCTTGTAGTGCGTGTACACGGTCCGCTCGGACACGCCCGCCTCGTACGCGATCTTGCGCATCGACGTCGCCACGAACCCGTCCCGCGCGAACAGCCGGTGGCCCGCGTCGCGCACCAGCAGGCGCGTGTAGGCGGCCCCCTGCTCCCGCAGCGGTGAGCTGTACGAACGCTTGACGTCCTCACTCATCGAGCGCAGTGTACCTGTATTCGTTGCGGATGCTCTGCAATCAACTGGACGAACCCGAGATGGCGCAGCTCAGAGGAATTAGAGGCGTGAAGATTCCGGTGACAGACCTCGACCGCAGCATCGAGTGGTACGCCGAGGTCTTCGGGTTCGAAGTCGAGTGGGAGTTCGAGGACGCGGACGGCGTCGTCCGGGTGTCGCGGGCTACGTGAGCAACGGGCCGCCGGCCTCAGTCTCAGGCTCGACCCGGACACCGCGAAGGCGATCGCGGGCTTCGACCCGGTCAACTTCGCCGTGGAGACCCGCGAGGACCTCCAGGAGTGGATCGCGCACCTCGACGAGCTGGGCGTCGGCCACTCGCCCGAGATCGAGGCGAGCACGGGCTGGCTGCTGGTCTTCAACGACCCGGACGGGCTGGAGATCCACGTCTACACCGACGAGGAACATGGCGTGGATCACGGTGACCGGCCGGGGTACGGCAGGAGGGTCGGCATGGCAGGCTAGCTGCCATGTCTGTCGGAACCTTGGTGCTGCTCCGCCACGGCGAGAGCACGTGGAACGCGGAGAACCTGTTCACCGGCTGGGTGGACGTTCCCCTGTCGGAGAAGGGCGAGCGGGAGGCCCGCCGCGGTGGAGTGCTTCTCAAAGAAGCCGGTGTGCTGCCGGAGATCCTGCACACCAGCCTCATGCGCCGGGCGATCATGACCGCGAACCTGGCGCTCGACGCCGCCGACCGGCACTGGATCCCGGTCAAGCGCGACTGGCGCCTCAACGAGCGCCACTACGGCGCGTTGCAGGGCAAGAACAAGAAGCAGACGCTCGAGGAGTTCGGCGAGGAGCAGTTCATGCTCTGGCGCCGGTCCTACGACACCCCGCCGCCGCCCATCGAGCCCGGCAGCGAGTTCTCCCAGGACACCGACCCGCGCTACGCGGACCTCGGCCCGGACCTGCCGCTGACCGAGTGCCTGCTGGACGTCGTCAAGCGCATGCTCCCGTACTGGGACGAGGCGATCGTGCCGGACCTGCGCACCGGCAAGACCGTGCTCGTGGCGGCGCACGGCAACTCGCTGCGCGCGCTCGTGAAGCACCTCGACGGCATCTCGGACGAGGCCATCGCGGGGCTGAACATCCCGACCGGCATCCCGCTGCGCTACGACCTCGACGAGGACCTGAAGCCGCTCAAGCCGGGTGGCGAATACCTCGACCCCGAGGCCGCGAAGGACGCGATTGCGGCCGTCGCGAACCAGGGTCGCTGACCGCATTTCGCGAAAGGCGCACCCGCTGTTCGGGTGCGCCTTTCGCGCGTTAGGACACGGTTGGGTGAACACGGGCTGACCAGGGACGGAACAACCGTCCACTGAGGTGTCGCGGGTATCACGGTTCACGCTTCCGCACTAGGCCAAGACACCTCTGAGCTGCTTACCATTCGCCTCGTGACCACAACGGGTTACCTCGCTGTGTCGATCGGCCTCGCGCTCATCGGCGTGATCGCCGCTTTCTTCATCGGCCGGCTCACCGCTCCACGCCACCCCCGCAAGCCGGAAGGCCTCACGGTCGCCGAGCTGATCCAGCAGATCATTCACGACTCGCACGACGGCATCGTGGTGCTGAACCACTTCGGTGACGTGGTGCTGCACAACCCCCGTGCCGAAGAGCTCGGGATCGTCCGCAACAACCGGGTCGACGACCGTGCGCGCAAGGCCGCCGAGGGCGTCCGCAACAGCAACGAGGTCGTGTACGTCGACCTCTCGCCGTTGGACGGATATCGCACCGGACGCCAGCCGGAGGCCGTGCACGCCGAGGTCCGGCTGCTGATCGAGAACTTCACCGTCGTGGACGCGACCGACGAGTCCGAGGCCGTGCGGCTGGAGAAGACGCGGCGCGACTTCGTGGCGAACGTCAGTCACGAGCTGAAGACCCCCGTCGGCGCTCTCGCACTGCTGGCGGAGGCCGTGCTGGACGCGAGCGACGACCAGGAGGAGGTCCGCCGCTTCAGCGCGAAGATCATGCAGGAGGCCACCCGCCTCGGCACGCTCGTCACCGAGCTGATCGCGCTGTCGCGCCTGCAGGGCGCGGAGAAGCTGCCGGAGCTCAGCGACACCGAGATCGACGTCGTGATCAACGAGGCGCTGTCGCGGTCCAAGCTCGCCGCCGAGTCGGTCAACATCTCGATCACCACCGACGAGCCGAGCGGGTTCGTCGTGCCGGGTGACCGGTCGTTGCTGGTCACGGCACTGACGAACCTGCTGGACAACGCGGTCGCGTACTCGCCTCCCGGCAGTCCCGTGTCAGTCAGCAGGAGACTGGTGGACGGGCACGTCGAGATCGCCGTGACCGACCGCGGCATCGGCATCGCCGAGGACCAGCAGACGCGGGTCTTCGAGCGGTTCTACCGCGTCGACAAGGCTCGATCGCGCGCGACCGGAGGCACCGGTCTCGGGCTCGCGATCGTCAAGCACGTCGCCGCCAACCACGGCGGCGAGGTGAAGCTGTGGAGCCTGCCAGGAACGGGGTCCACCTTCACGCTGCGGCTTCCGGCCGCGGCGACCGAACCCAACCCGACTCTCGTGCCCACTGGCGCGGGTGACTCAGGAGGAGAGCTGTGACCAGGGTGCTCATCGTGGAGGACGAGGAGTCCTTCGCCGATCCGCTCGCCTTCCTGCTGCGCAAGGAGGGGTTCACCGCGGCGCTCGCGGCCACCGGCCAGGAGGCGCTGGAGGAGTTCGACCGCAACGGTGCCGACATCGTGCTGCTCGACCTCATGCTCCCCGGCATGAGCGGCACCGACGTCTGCAAGCAGCTGCGGCAGCGCTCCGCCGTGCCCGTGATCATGGTGACCGCGCGTGACAGCGAGATCGACAAGGTCGTCGGCCTGGAACTGGGCGCGGACGACTACGTCACCAAGCCGTACTCGGCCCGTGAGCTCATCGCCCGCATCCGCGCGGTGCTGCGCCGCGGCGGCGAGTCCGAGGACCTGCTCCCGCAGATCCTGGAGGCCGGTCCGGTGCGGATGGACGTGGAACGCCACGTCGTCACCGTCGCCGGTCAGGACATCAGCCTGCCGCTCAAGGAGTTCGACCTCCTGGAGTACCTGCTCCGCAACGTGGGAAGGGTGCTCACCCGCGGTCAGCTCATCGATCGCGTGTGGGGAGCGGACTACGTCGGCGACACGAAGACGCTGGACGTGCACGTCAAGCGGCTGCGGTCGAAGATCGAACCGGACCCCTCGACCCCGCGGCATCTGGTGACCGTCAGGGGTCTCGGTTACAAGTTCGAGTCCTGACGGACACGACCAGGTACCGTTTCCGGCGTGCGCCTGGGCGTTCTCGACGTGGGTTCCAACACCGTCCACCTACTCGTGGTGGACGCGCATCGTGGTGCCCACCCCATCCCGATGACGTCCGAGAAGACGATCCTGCGCCTCGCGGAGCAGCTCGACCCAAAAGGTCAGCTGACCAAGTCGGGTGCTGACCAGCTGGTCAGGGCCGTCGCCGCCGCCAAGGCGTCGGCCAAGCGGTCGGGCTGCGAGGACCTCATGGCGTTCGCGACCTCGGCGGTGCGCGAGGCGGGCAACTCCTCGGAGGTGCTCGACCGGGTGCGCACCGAGACCGGGGTCGACCTCAAGGTCCTGTCCGGCGAGGACGAGGCCCGCTACACCTTTCTCGCGGTCCGCCGCTGGTACGGCTGGTCCGCGGGCAAGCTGTTGTGCCTCGACATCGGCGGCGGCTCGCTTGAGCTTGCTGTCGGTCGCGACGAGAACCCCGACATGGCCTTCTCCGTGCCGCTGGGCGCGGGCCGGTTGACGAGAACCCGGTTCAAGAAGGACCCGCCCCGGCGCTCGGAGGTCCGCGAGACCTCCGACTGGCTGGCCGAGCAGCTCGCGCCCGTCGCGCGGAAGCTGAAACGCGCGGGTGAACCCGATCGGGTGGTTGCGACCTCAAAAACCTTCCGAACGCTGGCGCGGCTCACCGGGGCCGCGCCATCGTCTGCCGGGCCCAGGGCACGTCGCGTGCTCACCGACGCTGGCCTGCGGCAGCTGATCGCGTTCATTTCCCGGATGTCGGCCGGCGACCTCGCCGAGCTGGAAGGCGTGAGCACGTCACGCGCCCACCAGCTCGTGGCGGGCGCGCTGGTCGCGGAGGCAACGATGCGAGCCCTGTCACTCACGCAGCTGGAGATTTGCCCCTGGGCACTCCGGGAGGGTGTCATCCTCCGGCGGCTGGACCACACTGATGGGACGGACCAGAGCGATACTGGACGTACTGGCCAGACCGGGGCACGGTGGAGTTGATGAGTCGAGAGAGCGGATCGGAGCACACGCAGCGCACAGTCGCTGAACTGCTCGCCCAGTACGGCGGCAGCTCAGAGGCGGCGCCACGTCGGCGACGCCGCCGCGCGGCCGACGACGAGGACGACGTCCAGCAGCCGGAGACCGCGCCCCAGACGATCATCGAGCGGGTCCTGTCCGACAGCGGCCGGCTGATGGCCATCCGCGACGACGAGGCCCCGTCGGGTCGTCGTGCGGCCCCCGAACCGCCCCCGGTCGCCCCGCCGCCTCCTCCTCCCGCCCCCGAGCGCACGGCGTACCAGCCGAAGCCGCCGGTGGCGCCACCCGCGCAGCCGCCGCAGGTCCGCAGACCCGGGCCCACGCCTCCGCCGGCCGCTGCCGCCGAGCAGACCCGCCAGGTGCCGCAGGTCCGCGACCAGCCGTCGCGCTCGGACCTGCCGCGTCCCGAGGCCCCGTCGCGCCCGGACATGCCGAGGCCCGAGATGCCGCGCCCGGACGCGGTCGCGTCGCGCCTCGAAGCCGGTGGCCCGCCCGCGCCGACCCCGTCGCGCCCGAACCTCACCCGGCCGCCGAAGCCGGTGCCGCCGTCGGTGCAGCTGCCGACGCCGGTCCAGAAGCCCGGTGTGCCGCCGCGTGAGGCGATGACCGAGCAGCTTCCGCGCATCCCGGCCAAGGCACCGGTGGACCAGATCGCCGCGCTCGAGACCGAGTCCGTGCTGATCGTGCCGCCGGCCCCGCCGCGGCTGCCGGAGCCGTTGCCGAACAACCAGCCCGACGCCTGGTTCGCCGACGACGAGATGGACGTCAAGACGGACCTGTCCATGCCGCCGATGGAGTCGACCGCGGCCCATGCCGGCCCGTACGTGGACGACGACGACTCGCAGGAGTACGCCGTCTACCGCGCCGAGGACGACTACCTCGCCGACGAGGACGAGGAGTCCGACGAGGGCCCGGCCGGTCTCGACGACGCCGACGAGGCGTCTGAAGAGCCCGAGGAGGAACCGGCTCGCTCGCCCGGCAAGGAGTGGCTGGTCATGATCGGCCAGCTCGCTGTCGGCGTGCTCGGCGGTGCGGCCCTGTGGCTCGCGTTCAACTACCTGTGGCGCGCGATACCCGCCGCCGCACTCGTGGTGGCGCTTGCGGTTACCGTGGGTCTGGTGTTGCTGGTTCGCAAGATCCGCCGAGCGGACGACCTCCAAACCACCGTGCTGGCCGTGCTCGTAGGCCTCATCGTCACCGTTTCACCAGCGGCGATGCTGCTGGTGAAGAGTTGACGGGCCGCATCCCGGTCGGGCTTTCCACGGCGTCGGTCTACCCGCAGCCCGCCGGAGCGGCGTTCGAGATCGCCGCCGAACTGGGCTACGACGGCGTCGAGCTGATGGTGTGGGCCGACCCGGTGTCGCAGGACATCCGGGCCGTCGACCGCCTGTCGACCCGATCGGGCATGCCCGTCCTCGCCGTGCACGCGCCGTGCCTGCTGATCTCGCAGCGGGTGTGGTCGCCGGACCCGGTCGAGAGACTGCGCAAGTCCGTCCAGGCGGCCCAGGACCTGGGCGCGCCGACCGTCGTGCTGCACCCGCCGTTCCGGTGGCAGCGCAAGTACGCGGACGGCTTCGCCGAGCTGGTCTCCTCGCTGGAGGACGAGAGCGGCATCGCGATCGCGGTCGAGAACATGTTCCCGGTGCGGCGGCCGTTGGGCCGCGGGCGTTCTGTGCAGATGACCGCGTTCAAGCCGTCGATCGACCCGACCGACGTGGGGCACAGCAACTACACGCTGGACCTGTCGCACTCGGCGGCCGCGCACGTGGACGCCCTGGAGCTGGCCAAGCGGATGGGCGACGGGCTGCGGCACATCCACCTCGCCGACGGCTCCGGCGCGCCCAAGGACGAGCACATGGTGCCGGGGCGCGGGACGCAGCCGTGCGCCGAGCTGTGCGAGATGCTGGCGCGCGGCGGGTTCGACGGTCAGGTCGTGCTGGAGGTCAACACCCGGCGGGCGCCGACTCCGGCGGCGCGGCGGGAGATGCTCGCCGAGTCACTGCTGTTCGCGCGCTTGCACTTGGACTGGCCCTAGTGGCGCGACCCAGAACGCGGCCGGGTGATTCACGCTCAGCAGGGCGCCTCGCGGCGCCGCCCCAGCGCCCCCACACGTCCACCACGAGGACGCGGGGGCGGCACCACGATGCACCCGTCTGACCGCGAATTCGCCTGGCAACGTTCTGGGCCACGCCACCAGCCGGGTTAGGGTTCGTGCTGTGAACCCGCTGCGAGCGTTGATCATGGCCGCGTCTCGCAACGAGACTGTCCGCCACCTCGTCGCCAACGCACCCATCAGCCGTGACGTCGTGAAGCGCTTCGTCGCGGGGGAGACCACCCGCGACGCCGTCGAGGTGGTGCGCGGCCTGGGTCTGCCGGTCACGCTCGACTACCTCGGCGAGGACACCACCGACAAGGCGCAGGCCGAGAAGATCGTGCAGGCGTACCTGGAACTGCTCGACGCGCTGCACGCCGCCGGTCTGGCCCAAGACGCAGAGGTGAGCGTCAAGCTGTCCGCGGTCGGGCAGGCGCTGGACGAGTCGCTCGCCCTGACGAATGCCTCCAGGATCTGCGCCGCCGCCGAGCAGTGCGGCACGACCGTGACGCTCGACATGGAAGACCACACGACGACGGACTCGACCCTGCGGGTGCTGCACGAGCTGCGGCGTACGTGGCCCTGGGTCGGCGCGGTGCTGCAGTCGTACCTGCACCGCACGTTGGACGACTGCAAGGCGCTGGCCGGGCCGGGATCACGGGTCCGGCTGGTCAAGGGCGCCTACGCGGAGCCGCCGGACGTGGCCATCCAAGACCCGCACGAGGTCGACCTGAACTACGTGCGATGCCTGAACGTGCTCCTCGCGGGCGAGGGCTACCCGATGTTCGCGACCCACGATCCGAGGTTGATCGAAATCATTGGCGAGCGGGCTCGCTGGTATGACAAAACCGACTTCGAGTACCAGATGCTCTACGGCATCAGGCCGGAGGAGCAGAGGCGCCTCGGAACCCGGGTTTATGTCCCCTACGGCGAGCAGTGGTACGGATATCTCATGCGGCGACTAGCAGAACGGCCTGCCAACGTGACTTTCTTCTTGCGGTCGCTGGCCAGCCGCTCATGACCTTCACTAAGTCCAGCGCGGTGCGGTCGCTCGGTGACGGAACCTTCACCGCGTCCCTGCCCGCCGAGTGGACCGTCGGCCCCAAGCCTCACGGCGGGTTCCTGCTGGCGGTGATGACCCGCGCGGCCGCTGAGGTGGCGGCCGGTGATCCGCTGGTGGTCTCCGCCCAGTTCCTGCGGGCCCCCGAGGTCGGGCCGGTGCTGGTCAGGACCGACATCCGCAAGGCGGGACGCACGGCCACGGTGGTCGCGGTGACGCTGGAACAGCGCGGTCAGGTGTGCGTCGAGGCCTCGGTGACCACGGGACGGATTCCCGACCACCGGGCCGACTACGTGAACCTGCCGTCGCTCCCGGCCGCGCCGCCGCCCGGTTCGGTGGAGCTGGCGACGTTCCCGACCGGCGGCACGTACAAGGTCGGCAACCTGTGCGATCTGCGGATCGACCGGGAGTCGGCGACGTTCCTCGACCGGCGCACGGACGGGCCGCTGACGTTGAAGCTCTGGGCGCGGCCGATCGACGAGCAGCCCGACCCGTACTTCGCGCTGCTCGCGGGAGACCTGTCGATGCCGGTGACGTTCAACCTCGGCCGTTTCGGCTGGTCGCCGACGGTGCAGCTGACCGCGTTGCTGCGGGCCAGGCCTGCGCCGGGGTGGCTGCGGATCCACGTCACCTGCCAGGCGGTGCACGGGCAGTGGTTCGACGAGGACGCCACGGTGATCGACTCGGCGGGCCGGCTGGTGTGCCAGGCGAGGCAGTTGGCGCTGACACCTGCCGTTTGAGCGCACTGTGTGAGACTTGACCGATGACGAAGATCGCGGTGCTCGGCGCGGGCAAGATCGGTGAGGCGCTGCTGTCCGGGCTTCTGCAGGGCGGCCGGGCGGCCACCGATCTGATGTTCACCGAGAAGCACGAGGAGCGCTCGGCCTCGCTCACGGCGCAGTACGGCATCGAGGCCACGACGATCGCGGGTGCGGCCGCCAAGGCGGACGTGCTGATCGTGGCGGTCAAGCCGCAGGACATCGAGCCGTTGCTGACGGAGCTGAAGCCGGTTCTGAAGGCCGGCACGCTCATCGTCTCGCTGTGCGCGGGCCTGCCGACGTCCCTGTACGAACGCAGGCTGCCCGCGGGCACCCCGGTCGTGCGGGTCATGCCGAACACGCCGATGGTCGTCGGTGAGGCCATGAGCGCGGTCTCCGGCGGCTCCAACGCCACGCCCGAGCACCTCAAGGTCGTCGAGGAGCTCCTGTCGACCGTGGGCAAGGTCGCGGTCGTGCCGGAGTCGCAGCAGGACGCGGTGACGGCGCTGTCCGGCTCGGGTCCCGCGTACTTCTTCTTCCTCGTCGAGGCGATGATCGACGCGGGCATCCTGCTCGGCATCCCGCGCGACCTGGCGTCGACGTTGATCATCCAGTCCGCCGTGGGTGCGGCAACGATGCTGGCAGAGGGCTCTTCGCACCCCGTGATCCTGCGCGAGGCGGTCACCTCCCCCGCGGGAACGACGATCATGGCGATCCGCGAGCTGGAGAAGCACGGCGTCCGTGCGGCGCTCCTCGCTGCCATCGAATCGGCGCGTGACCGCTCCGTCGAACTGGGCAGGCAACACGAGGACTGAGCAAAGCTCACCTCGCTTGGACGTCGCAGGAGTCACACCAGTCCCGCTACTCTCAAGAGAGCACGTGCGTGTCGAACCGTCGGTGGGGAAGACCGACGGCACGACACGTGTCGAAGGATGCGGTGATACATGCCTGCGAAGGAGAACGAACGAACAGGTCTCGCTCAGGTCCAGTTCCTGACCGTGGCTGAAGTGGCCTCGATGATGCGGGTCTCGAAGATGACCGTGTACCGCCTGGTGCACTCCGGTGAGCTGCCCGCGGTGCGGGTCGGCAAGTCGTTCCGGGTGCCCGAGAAGGCGGTGCACGCCTACCTCGAGAACGCGTACTTCGACGCTGGCTGACGGCGGCTGAAGACTGGCGAACCCCAGCGGGTAGACTGGTAGGCCGATCGTGCTTACCGGCGCGCCGTGCTTGACACGGCCAAGGCTGGGGCGCGCCAGTCAAAGCAACGTCTAGAGCTAAGGATCCCGCATGGGCTCGGTCATCAAGAAGCGCCGCAAGCGCATGTCGAAGAAGAAGCACCGCAAGCTGCTGCGCAAGACCAGGGTTCAGCGTAGGAAGCGCGGCAAGTAAGCCCGCTTGCGCTCTCACCGCCGCTGGTTCCCTCTCGGGGGCCGGCGGCGGTTGCGTTTCTCCGGACTGTCACGGTGGTTGCACAGGCACGGATATCACCCTTTGAGACGCTTCCCCGGAACCACGGGAACGGGGGCCGCCGAACGGGTGATTAGCCGGTAAAGCCTGCGTGACCTGCGTCAAGACGGCGTTCCGGCCCCCTCCGGTTTCCGATTGGGCTTGTAGCATCGACCAATCGCAACGCCCTTCAGCTTGGAGTCGCATGACGCCCAAGGTCGTCCTCGTCACCGGAGTCAGCCGCTTCCTCGGCGGTCATCTCGCCGCGCGGTTCGCCGCCAACCCGGACATCGAGCGCGTGCTCGGTGTGGACACCGAGCCGCCGCCACGTGACCTCCTGCGCCGGATGGGCCGGGCGGAGTTCGTGCGTGCGGACATCCGCAACCCGTTGATCAGCAAGGTCATCTCCACCGCGAACGTGGACACGGTCGTCCACGCCTCGGTCACCGCCAACCCGGCCGGGCCCACCGGTCGCACGGTGATGAAGGAGATGAACGTCATCGGCACCATGCAGCTGCTGGCCGCGTGCCAGAAGTCGCCCAAGGTGCAGAAGCTCGTCGTGAAGTCCACCAGCGCCGTGTACGGGTCCAGCTCGCGCGACCCGGCGGTGTTCACCGAGGACATGGGCCCGAAGGACCTGCCGTCGTCCGGCTACGCCAAGGACGCCGTCGAGGTCGAGGGGTACGTGCGCGGGTTCGGCCGCCGCAGGCCGGACGTGAACGTCACGACGTTGCGCTTCACGAACTTCATCGGGCCGCGCATCGACACGGTGCTGACGCGTTACTTCGCGCTCCCGGTGGTACCCACTGTGTTGGGCTACGACGCTCGCGTGCAGCTGCTGCACTCCGAGGACGCGCTCGCTGTCCTCGAACGCGCGACGCTGCACGACCTGCCAGGTGTCTTCAACGTGGGCGGCGACGGCGTGCTGCTGCTGTCGCAGGCCATTCGCCGGGCGGGCAGGCTGAACCTGCCGGTGCCCAGCATGGCCGTGCCCACGGTCGGCGGCTTCTTCCGGAGCGCCCGGCTCGTCGACTTCTCGCCCGACCAGATGAGGTTCCTCAACTGGGGGCGCGTGGTCGACACCACCCTGCTGCAGAAGGACTTCGGGTTCACGCCGCGGTGGACCACCCAGCAGGCGTTCGACGACTACGTGAGCGGCCGTGGCTTGAGGCCGCTCATCGACCCAGAAACGATCGCTTCCGCGGAACGGGGAATCCTCGACGCGGCCGCTCGTTTCCGCTGATCTTGTATTTGAGGAGATGAACGCAGTGGCAGGAGCACGCGTTATCCCGCTGCACGACCCGGAACGCGACGCCGCGCGCAGATCGCGCCACGTCGAGGTGGTCCCCGAGCCGGCGCAGCAGCAGTCCGAGACACCGGACTGGGAACGCAGGCTGGCAGACCTGCTGTCGTTCGCGCGCAGGCGGATCGCCGGCGACTACCAGATCGACGAGTTCGGCTTCGACCGCGACCTCACCGAGAACGTCTTGATGCCGCCGCTCAAGCCGCTCTACGAGAAGTGGTTCCGCGTCGAGACCATCGGCCTGCAGAACATCCCGATGGCCGGTGGCGCGCTGATCGTGGCGAACCACTCCGGCACGTTGCCGCTCGACGCCCTGATGACCTCCTACGGCATCGCGTCCGAGCACCCGGCCCAGCGCCACATGCGCATGCTCGGCGCGGACCTGGTCTTCCGCACGCCGCTGCTCGGCGCCCTGGCCCGCAAGTCCGGTCAGACCCTGGCCTGCAACCCGGACGCCGAACGGCTGCTGTCCTCCGGCGAGCTCGTCGGCGTGTGGCCGGAGGGCTTCAAGGGCATCGGCAAGCCGTTCAAGGACCGCTACAAGCTGCAGCGCTTCGGCCGCGGCGGCTTCGTCTCCGCGGCGCTGAAGACCGGCGTGCCGATCATCCCGTGCTCGATCGTCGGGGCCGAGGAGATCTACCCGATGATCGGCGACATCAAGGCGTTGGCGCGCCTGTTCGGCTTCCCGTACTTCCCGGTGACGCCGTTCTTCCCGCTGCTGGGGCCGCTGGGAGCCATCCCGCTGCCGTCGAAGTGGTACATCGAGTTCGGTGAGCCGATCCAGACCAACGTGTTCGGCGACAACCCGGCCGACGACCCGATGCTGGTCTTCAACCTCACCGACCAGATCCGCGAGACGATCCAGCAGACCCTGTACCGCCTGCTGACCCAGCGCCGCAACGTCTTCCTGGGCTAGATCAACTCCTGCACCTCGGCACAGCCGAACACCTTCCCGACAGGTTCACCGTCGCGCACCGCCTCAGCGGTCGCGACGGCGTGCCGCAGCGCTGCCCGGAACAGCAACGACCCGGTGCTGATCCTCTTCACGCCGAGATTCCCGAGCTCCTTCGGCGTGCGCTGCTGCGCGAGCACGTTCAACGGCGCCAGCCTCGCGAGCTTCTCGATGTCACGCGGCTCGGTCAGCCCAGGCACGAAGATCCCGTCCGCCCCGGCGTCGACGTACCTCCTCGCGCGCTCCTCGGTCTCCTCGATGGCGACGCCGTGCCAGTGCGTGTCGATACGAGCGTTCAGGAACACCCCCGGCGCACGTTCCTTGACCCTGCTGATGATCAGCGCCTGCTCCTCCGGCGCAGCCAGCCCGTGCGGCCGCCCGTCCTCCAGGTTCACGCCCGCCGCGTCCAGCCCGGCAACCAACTCGGCGGGGTCCTGCCCGAATCCCGACTCCAGGTCGACGGTGACCGGGCAGGGCAGGTCCTTCAACAGCGCCGCGAGCGCGGTCGCCTGCGCCCCGGCCAGCCCCATGCCGTCGGGAATCCCGTGCGTGGCCGCAACCCCGAGGCTGGTCGTGCCGATCGCCTTGAACCCGGCCGCGTGCAGCGCCGCCGCCGAGGTGTAGTCCCAGGCGTTGGGGAGGACCAGCGGTTCGTCCTGGCGGTGCATGGCCCGGAACGCCATGTTCTTGGCGATCCGGATGCCTAGCTCGCGGCCTGGGCAGGCGTGCGCGCCGAACCCGAACGGGTGGTTCTCCAAGCTGACCTCGATCACGCCGTTGGAGGTCGCTCGGCGCGTGATCGGAACCGGCGGCGCGGGATCCCCGGCTTCGAGGTTCTTAGCGAGGGCGTGCGTGGCCGCCCAGGCCTGCACGAGCAGCCCGATCCGCGCCGCAGTCTCCTCGTCGTGGCTGCCAGCAAGTCGTTCCACCGCCGCATCAGCTTCCGCCGTGATCGGCTCGTGCGGCTGGTAGCAGGGCGCGATCCTGGCGATGTCGTCGAGCGAGCCCGGTAGTCCCAGCGCCCGCGCGAGTTCGTCGAGCGTGGTGACGTTCTCGATGAGCTTGGTAGTGAGCGCACGCCTGCGCACGTGCTCGGCCCCGTTGCTGAAGCGGACGACGTTGGCACGCAGCCACGCCACCCCGCGTTCGCCGGCGGGGACAGTCGGAACGGGAAGGCTCAGCAGCTCTTCGGTCATGCCCCGACGCTAGGCCCGCAACGTTTCGGCGCGGACCGAAGCGTTCGGCCCGCAGAATGGTCGTCATGGAGGCTCTGGCCCAGGTAGCCGCCCTGCTGGCGGACAAGACGCGAGCGGCGTTCTGCGGCGCCCTGCTGGACGGCAGAGCCTGGACCGCCACCGAACTGGCCAACCACGCCCGCGTGGCCCCCTCAACAGCCAGCGAGCACCTGACCCGCCTGATCGAGGGCGGCGTCCTGACCGAGCACCGCCAAGGCCGCCACCGCTACGTCTGTCTTGCGGGCCCGCACGTGGCCGAACTCCTGGAAACCATGACCGCCTTCGCGGGCCCAGGCCCCAAACCGCGCGGCCTGCGGGCGGCCTCCGCCTCGGAAGCCATGACCCGAGGCCGCACCTGCTACGACCACCTCGCGGGAAAACTGGGCATCGCCCTGAAGACCGGCCTGTTGGAGCTGGGCGTGGTGACCACCGACCTGGCAATCACCGAGCCGGGCCTGGTCTGGCTGAAGGAACTCGGCTTCGAACCCTCGAAACGCCAGCTGAGCCGAGCCTGCCTGGACTGGACCGAACGCGTCCCGCACCTGGCGGGCGCCGCCGGAGCCCACCTCTGCGAGGTGTTCTTCACCCGCGACTGGCTCCGCCGAATCGGCACCAGCCGTGCGGTGGTGCTCACGCCAGCCGGTGAGCAGGGCTGGCGTGAGCTGGGCCTGACCGACTAGCTCTGAAGAACCGCCGTGACGCTCAGCGGAGTGATCGAAGTCCCGCCGCACCCCACCTCGTCGACATATCCGACGTACAGCGGCACGAACTCGTCCGGCGGGAAGACCTTGATGCCCCACACCGGCTGCGGCTGACAGACCTCCGGGTCGTAGTTGCCCGGATTGGCGAACCCGACGGTGGCGGACACGGACGCGCCGTACGCCAACGTGATCAGGTCGCCGGCCGCCCCGATGCGCCTGGCCGGGTTGCCAACCTGGGCGTCAGCCCGGTCCACGTAGGACACGCCGGGGAACCCCTTCAGCACACAGGCGCCAAGCCGACGCATGGTGAACTTGATCTCCCGGTAGGACGTCCCCGCGGCGGCACCCCTGTCGATGGACGTGATGTCCAGGTCAACCGACTTGCACGTGGGCAACGCCGCCGCGCTGGCCACGACAGTCCCGCCGGCCACGAACGTGATCACCAGCAAAACCGTTCCGATGAATCTCCTCATGTCGTCTCCCCCGAGACGTTGGAGTCATGACATGAAGGACACGCCCGCCACACCGGACGCGTTGCCGTGCCAAAACGGGACGAAAGGTCAGGCGAGGGCCGCCCGCAGGCGGTCCTCCTCCACCTTCCAGTACCCGTGCTCGGCCCCGTCCACCAGGAACACCGGCACCTGGTCGCCGTACTCCGCACGCCACTCCGGATCCGAGTCGACGTCCTCCACCGACCAGGTGGCGCCGACGTCCCGGCAGATCCGTTCGACCTCGACCTTCGCGACGTCGCAGAGGTGGCAGTTCGCGCGGCTCATGATGGTCACGTGGTGCGCCACGGTTCAGGCTCCCAACGGCTTGCGCAACACGGCACGAGCCAGCTTCCCGGTGGGCGAGTGCGGCAACGCCGGCGCGAACTCCACCGACGTCGGCACCTTGAACTTGGCCAGCCGCGCCGCGCAGTGCGCCACAACGTCGTCCGACGAAACCGACTGCCCCTCGCGCAGCACGACCACGACCTTCACCGACTCACCGGTCTTCTCGTCCGGCACGCCGACGGCCGCGGCTTCGAGCACCGCGGACATCTCGCCGATGACCTGCTCGACCTCGTGCGGGTAGACGTTGAACCCGTTGACGATGATCAGGTCGCCCGCGCGGTCCACCAGGTGCAGATCACCGTCAGCATCGATGAACCCGACATCACCAGTCCGGAACCACCCAGAAGAGTCCGGCCCGTGCGCCCCGTCCGGCCAGTAGCCGCTGAAGAGGTTGTCGCCCTTCGCGGACACGAGTCCGGTCCCCGGTTCGTCCTCGTCGATGTCCAACACCGACCCGTCGGTGTCGACCAGCCGAATCTCCACTCCAGGCAACGCCTGCCCGACCGACCCGGGCTTGGGCACCCCACCAACCAGCGTCGACGTCAAAACCGGTCCCGTCTCGGTGAGCCCGTACCCCTCGAAGATCGGAATCCCGATAGCCCCGCGCATCTCGGCGATGACCCCCGCCGGCAGCGGCGCAGCCCCGGACGTGAAGAGTCGAACCGTGGCCAGCTTCTCCCGCAGCACCTCGACCGGGTTGGCCAGCAGCGCCCGGTACATGGGCGGCACGCCGACCATGGTGGTCACACGGTGCTCTTCGATCACGTCCAGCGCGTTGGCCGGCTCGAAGCGCTCCAACAACACCGCGGTCGCCCCAGCACCGGCGACCTGCAGCAGTCCAGGCCCGAGGCCGTAGACGTGGAACAACGGCAGCGCGAGCAACACCCGGTCACCAGCCGTCACAGGCGCGGGCCGCAACGAAGCACACTGCGAGACGTTCGCCAGCAAAGCCCGATGCGACAGCATCGCGCCGCGCGGCACGCCGGACGTGCCGGAGGTGTAGCCGAGCACGGCGAGGTCCTCGCCGCCGCGAACGGCCTCGAAGGGCTCGCCAACAGCAGAAACGTCCGGAACGTCCAGAACGGTCGCGTCGGAGCCCTCGCCGTCGCCCACCAGGAAGGTGGCGCCGGAGTCGGCCAGGATGCGCTGGAGTTCGCGCGGCGGGTTGCCGGGACCGGTGGGCACGACGACGCCGCCGGCGCGCAGCACGCCGAACACGGCGACCACGAACTCGGGCGACGTGGGGAGCCGTACCGCCACTCGGTCGCCCGGTTCGAGACCGGAATCGGCCAAACGGCGGGCGAAAGCATCGATCGCACCGTCGATGGTTTCCCAGGTGAGGCTCACACCGCTCGCGACGTCGACCAGTGCGACGTGGCTTGGCCCCCGCTGTGCCGAAGCACGGACCAGATCTGCGACATTGCGAGCGGAAGTCAACATGGCCTCCTCATGAACAACTGGACGCTTCGAGCAGTCTTCCACGCGTGGCCAGCGTCACGAAGCCGTGGTTCGTACGTCTCCACATCGCAACCCCGTCCGCTACCTACTACGGAGTAACAAGACGTATGCTGCCGCCACGGCGACTCTGTGGAGGTGCCGCCAGCCGATGACCGCGCGGGCACGACCGAACACGATGAGGACCACCCGGACCATGACGGGAGGTCAGCACGACAACGCAGGCGACGAGCCCTGGCTGCTCGTCAAGGCCGCCCAGGAGGGTGACACCGAGGCGTTCGGCGTGCTCTACGACCAATACGTCGACATGGTGTTCCGCTATGTCCTCTTCCGGGTGGGCGGAGATCGCGCGTTCGCCGAGGACGTGACCAGCGAGACGTTCCTCCGCGCGCTGCGCAGCATCGGTTCGGTCAGCTATCAGGGGCGCGACGTCGGCGCGTGGTTCGTCACGATCGCCCGCAACATCGTGTTCGACCACGTGAAGTCGAGTCGCTACCGGCTCGAGGTCACGACGGCCGAGCTCCAGGACAACCGCGAGGAGACCGGCGGTCCCGAGCAGGAAGTCATGACCGAGGCGACCAACGCGGAGCTGCTCCGCTGCGTTTCCCAGTTGGGTGACGACCAGCGCGAGTGCATCGTGCTGAGGTTCATCGAGGGCAAGTCGGTGTCCGAGGTCGCGCAGCTCATGGACCGCAACGAGGGCGCCGTGAAGGCGTTGCAACACCGGGCCGTCCGACGGCTCGCGCAGATCCTCCCGTCGTGGTTGCGGTGATCACGATCGCAACCGCGTAACCCAAAGCAGATCAACTTCGTTACTCGGGCTGAGATGGACGGTAAGGGAAGCACACCGCGGTGGCGGCACACAGAGCACGAGCGCTTCGCTCGTGCGGTGGAAGGCGGTCCGCAGCCGGTCGGCGGCCCCGATTCCAAGGACGACTTCGCTGACGACCTCGCGATCGTCGAACTGCTCCGGAGCATGGACGTCGGACCCGACGCCGAGACCCGCGCGCGCATGAAACAGCGCGTCCTCACCGCGCCGCCGCCCGAGAAGCCCCTGGTCCTCTCGTCGGTAAGACGGGTGGGAGCGCGCGCACGATTAGCAGTCGCAGCGGCCGCCGTGCTCTGCCTGCTGATGTCGCTCGCCGGCATGAGTGTGCTGCTCAGCCGTGACGCGCTCCCGGGAGACCCGCTCTACGGCATCAAGCGCACCGCGGAAGGCGCCTCGCTCGGCCTGACCTTCGACGAGGAGTCGCGGGCCCTCAAGCACCTGGAGTTCGCCGCCTCGCGCGTGACCGAGATGGAGACCCTGGCCGAACGCTCCTCCGCGCCCGCCGACCACCTGACCGCGCTGGCCGATCTGCGCGCCGACGCGGTGGAGGGCTCCCGCCAGTTCACCGAGTACGCGACCTCGTCCGACGAGAAGGCGCTGCCGTCGTTGCGCGACTGGGCGCTGGGCCAGTACATGAAGCTCGGCACGCTGCGCCCTCGCCTGCCCGGCGAGGCCGGCGCGCACGCCGACACCACGATGTGGCTGCTCGCGAGCATCGCCCAGCGCGCCCACGACCTGGCCGTCCGGTCCGGTTGCAGCGCGGTGGTCAGCGGTCAGTCCGACCCGCTCGGCCCGCTGCCGGCGAAGGACGCGTGCGCCTCGGCCGAGACGGATCCGAACTCGTCGTCCGGCCGCGACCCGGCCTCGGTGAAGCCGACGCCGTCCGGTCTGCCCGGCCAGTCGGGCTCCGCGACGCCTCCGGTGCAGCCGACCCAGTCGGTCGCTCCCGGCGCCTCGAACCCCGGCGGGACGCAGCCCGGAACCTCCACGCCGCCCTCGTCCGACAAGCCCGGGATCACGATCCCGCTGCCGTTGCCGCTGCCCAGCATCTCGCTGCCGCTGCTGCCCGGTATCAGCTTCGGCTGAGTCGAGGGTTTCCTGTCCGACCTGATCGCTAGGCTTGTCACATGGCAGGCAAGCGTGAGTTGGAGAGCGACCGGCTGGCCGAGCTCGCCGGCGAAGCATCGGCTGAGGCGGCGATCCAGGCTGCCGCGATGGCGCCCGAGCTCGAAGCCTCGCTCGCGGTGCCCACGGACCTGACGGCGGCCGCGTTCTTCGACGTCGACAACACGATGATGATGGGCGCGTCGATCTTCCACTTCGCCCGCGGCCTCGCCGCGCGCAAGTACTTCTCGTCCTCCGACCTCGCGGGCTTCGTCTGGCAGCAGCTGAAGTTCCGCGTCGGCGGCCGCGAGGACCCGGAGTCGGTGAAGGCCTCACGCGAGCAGGCGCTGTCCTTCGTGGCCGGCCGCAGCGTCGCCGAGCTGGTCTCGCTCGGCGAGGAGATCTACGACGAGCTGATGGCCGACCGCATCTGGAAGGGCACCCAGGCCCTCGCCCAGATGCACCTCGACGCAGGTCAGCGCGTGTGGCTGGTCACCGCGACGCCGGTCGAGCTCGCCCAGATCATCGCGCGCCGCCTCGGCCTGACCGGCGCGCTGGGCACCGTCTCGGAGTCCGAGAACGGCGTCTACACCGGCCGGCTGGTCGGCGACCTGCTGCACGGCAAGGCCAAGGCGCAGGCCGTCCGGTCGCTCGCCGCCAAGGAAGGCCTCGACCTGCGCAGATGCACCGCGTACTCGGACTCGTCGAACGACGTCCCGATGCTCTCGGTCGTGGGCACGGCGGTGGCGGTGAACCCGGACTCGCAGCTGCGGGAGATCTCGCGGCGCAAGGGCTGGGAGATCCGCGACTTCCGCACCGGGCGCAAGGCCGCCAAGATCGGCGTCCCGTCGGTGCTGGGCGCGGGTGCGCTCGCGGGGGCGGTCGCGGCGACGCTCGCGTACCGCCGCAGGCTGAAGTGATTACCGGGGCCTTACGGCTCAGGCGAACCAACGGCCCATCGGTGTCGAATTAGACATATGAAGCCCGCCAAGGCAGCACTCACCGGACTGCTCGCACTCGTCGCCGCGCTCGCGGCCGGGCACCTGGTGGCCGCCTTCGTGGGCCTGAGCTCCTCGCCCTACCTGGCTGTCGGCAACGCCGCGATCGACCTCACCCCGTCGTGGCTGAAGGACTTCGCGGTCACCACGTTCGGCACCTACGACAAGCTCGTGCTGCTGATCGGCATGGGACTCGTCCTGCTCGGCATCGGCATCGCGTCCGGCCTGGCGAGCCGCACCAGCCCCACACCGGGGACGGTGGTGGCCGTCCTGCTCGGGCTCGTCGGCATCGCGGCCGTCCTGAGCAGGCCGGACGTCGGCCAGCTCAGCGTGCTGGCCCCGCTCGCCAGCCTCGCCGCCGGCGTCTACGTGTTCCGCTACCTGCACCGGGAGACCGAGCCGAGCGAGACCCGGCGCGACTTCCTGGTCACGGCCGGGCTCGCGGCCGTGGCGGGCGTCGCGGGCCAGTTGTTCGGCAGCCGGACCGACGTCGAGGGCTCGCGCCAGGCGGTCGGTGAGCTGGTCCCGAAGACCAAGGCGCCCGAGGTCCCGATCAACGCCGACTTCGTCAAGGACGGCACCCCGAGCTTCATCACGGCCAACAAGGACTTCTACCGGATCGACACGGCGCTGAGCGTGCCGCGGATCCGCGCCGAGGAGTGGACGCTGCGGATCCACGGCATGGTCGAGCGGCCGACCGTGCTGACGTTCGACGAGATCCGCAAGCGCGACCTGATCGAGGAGACCGTCACCCTCACCTGCGTCTCCAACGAGGTCGGCGGCCCGTACATCTCCACCGCGAACTTCATCGGTGTCAAGATCGGCGACGTGCTCCGGGAGGCCGGCGTGAAGTCCGGCGCCGACCAGCTGTTCAGCACCAGCGACGACGGCTTCACCGCGGGCAGCCCGCTCGACTACGTCCTCGAACGCGGGCTGATCGCCATCGGCATGAACGGCGAACCACTGCCCGCCGAGCACGGGTTCCCGGCGCGGCTCGTGGTGCCCGGCCTGTACGGCTACGTTTCCGCCACCAAATGGGTGACGGACCTCAACGTCACCACGTTCGAGAAAGACCAGGGCTACTGGATCCCGCGCGGCTGGTCGACCAGGGCGCCGATCAAAACAATGTCACGGATCGACCGGCCCAAAGGCCTGAGCAAAATCCAGGGCAAGACGGTCGTCGCGGGTACCGCTTGGGCGCAGCCGAAGGGCGTGGCCAAGGTCGAGGTCAGGGCGGACGGCGGCCCGTGGCAGGAAACCGAGCTGGGCACGGACGTCAGCGACAGCACGTGGCGGATGTGGCGGATCGAGCTGGATCTCAAGCCCGGAAGTCACACGGTCGAGTGTCGTGCCACCGACAAAAGCGGTTACACCCAGGATCAGGCGCGGCTCGACCCGGTTCCCGACGGCGCAACCGGGTGGCATTCGATTTCTTTCACCGTCGAGTAGAACCGAATCAACATCCGTCCCGAATGTTCAGGCAGACAGGTCGAGAACATTCAGGGAGTGATCGAAAGTGCGAAAGACCCTCGCAGGTGTATTTGCGATCGCAATTGCGGGTCTGACCGCGTGCAGCGGCATGGATCAGGCGAGCACCACCACGAACACCCCGACGAGCACGCCGACCAGCACGACCGAGGCGGCGAGCAACGGCATGACGAAGACGGGCGACGTGTTCGGGCCGGGCTGCGCCGGTGTCCCGCAGGACGGCAAGGGCTCGCTGCTGGGCATGGCCGAGGACCCGGTGGCCACCGCCGCGAGCAACAACCCGCTGCTCACCAAGCTGGTGGCCGCGGTCAAGGCGGCCAACCTCGTCGACACGCTGAACTCGCAGCAGGCGATCACCGTGTTCGCGCCGGCCGACCCCGCGTTCGCCGAGCTCGGTGACGCGAAGTTCCAGGAGCTCGCGAACAACCCGGCGATGCTCACGCCTGTCCTGCAGTACCACGTCGTCCCGATGCGGTACGACGCGAAAGGCCTCGTAGCTGCCAAAACGGTCAAGACGCTCGCGGGCCAGGACGTCACCATCGCGGGATCCGGTGACAACCTGACGGTGAACGGCGCACCGGTCCTGTGCGGCAACATCCCGACCAAGAACGCCACCGTGTTCGTGATCGGCAAGGTCCTCACCCCGTAGTGATCAAGAACCGATCCAGCGCTGGTCACGCCCTGTGACCAGCGCTGTCACGCTCTCAGGACTCTTTTCGGCCGACTTTGTGCATGCGTTCACAAGCGGTACGGTGTGGGTATCACCAGCGCCGCGGGGTCCCTGCGGTGAAGCACACCCGGAGGTCGGAGAGCGTGGCATCACAGCGGGGCGAAGGTGAGACGACCACCACCGCTGCGGAGCCTGCCGACAGGGATCGCGCTCGTGCGATCCCGGAGGCGGCGGTGGCCAGGCTCGCCGTGTACCTCCGCGTCCTGTCCGGCATGGCCGACCAGGGTGTGAACGCTGTTTCGAGCGAGGAGCTCAGCCAGGCCGCCGGCGTCAACGCGGCCAAGCTCCGCAAGGACCTGAGCTACATCGGCTCGTACGGCACGAGGGGCGTCGGCTACGACGTCGAGGTCCTCGTCAGCCACATCGAGCGCATCCTCGGGCTCACCCGCAACCACTCCGTGGCCGTCGTCGGCATCGGTAACCTTGGTCACGCTCTGGCCAACTACGGCGGGTTCCCCGGTCGTGGTTTCCCGGTCACCGCGTTGTTCGACGTGGACGCCGATCTCATCGGAATCCCTGTTGGGGGCATCCCCGTCAGTCACATCGACGACATCACCGCGGTCTGCCTGGAACGCGAGGTCTCGATCGGTGTGATCGCGACCCCACCGCCCGCCGCTCAGTCGGTTTGCGACCGTTTGGTATCTGCGGGCGTCCAGTGCATTCTGAACTTTGCACCAGTTGTCCTTCAGGTTCCAGACAACGTCGAGGTGCGCAAGGTTGACTTGGCGGTCGAGATGCAGATCCTGTCGTTCCACGTCGCTCGACGTGCGGACGAGGCTGCCAGCGTCTCGGTCGGCAACAACGGACTCGGTGTGGACGGGATGGTGATTCGCCCGTGAGCGTGAGCCAGACGGCTCCGGCAGACGTGGTGAGTGCATGAGCGTGCTCGTAGTCGGTCTGTCGCACCGCACCGCACCCGTCCCGGTCCTCGAACGCGTCACCGTGGCCGAGCCGAACCTGCCCAAGGTTCTCGGTCAGCTGCTCGCCGCCCCCAGCGTCTCCGAGGCGATGGTCCTGTCGACCTGCAACAGGGTCGAGGTCTACGCCGTCGTCGAGTCGTTCCACGGCGGTATGTCCGAGGTCGTCGAGGTGCTGGCGCAGCACGCCCAGGTCGACCCGCAGTCGCTGTACGAGAACTTTTACGTGCATTACGCCGCCGCTGCCGTGGAACACCTGTTCTCGGTCGCCGCGGGCCTCGACTCGATGGTCGTCGGCGAGTCCCAGATCCTCGGTCAGCTGCGCGGTGCGTACGCGGCGGCGGACGAGGCGGGCACCGTCGGCAAGACCGTTCACGAGCTCACGCAGAACGCGCTGCGCGTCGGCAAGCGCGTGCACGCCGAGACCGGTATCGACCACGCGGGCGCGTCGGTCGTGTCCGAGGCGCTCGGTGACGCCGAGACCGAGCTGGGCACCCTCGTCGGCAAGCGCGCGCTGCTCGTCGGCGCGGGCGCCATGGGTGGTCTCGCCGCCGCGCACCTGCGCAGGGCGGGCATCGGCGAGGTCGTCATCGCGAACCGGACGCAGGCCAACGGTGTGCGGTTGGCCACGTCGCTGAAGGCGGAGGGCGTCCCCGCGACGGCCGTCGACCTCACCGCGCTGGCCGTCGAGATCGATCTCGCGGACATCGTCTTCGCGTGCACCGGGTCGGTCGACACGGTGGTCCGCGCGGACATGATCAGCACGCGGTCGCGCCCGCTCGTCGTGTGCGACCTCGGCCTGCCCAAGGACGTCGACCCGGCCGCGGCCGAACTGCCGAACGTTCGTGTGGTGGACCTGGAAACGCTCCAGCGCCGTCTCTCGGACGCCCCGGCGGGCCAGGACGCCAGGCTGGCCGCCCAGCTCGTCGCCGACGAGGTGAAGGCGTACCTGGCGGGCCAGCGCTCCGCCGAGGTCACGCCGACCGTCACGGCCCTGCGCAAGCGCGCGGCCGAGGTGGTCGACGCCGAGCTGCTCCGTCTTGATTCGCGACTTCCCGAACTGGACCCCGCGACACGCGGTGAATTGGCCAAGACGGTGCGCCGCGTTGTAGACAAGCTCCTGCACACGCCGACCGTCAGGGTGAAGGAGCTCGCCTCCGCGCCTGGTGGTACCGGCTACGCGGAGGCTCTCCGCGAACTGTTCGGGTTGGACCCCCAGACCCCTGGTGCGGTCAGCCAGACCAAGAAGTCTTCTGTGGATGGTGAAACGCGGTGACCCGCACCCTACGGATCGGTACCCGAGGCAGCGCACTGGCGCTCGCTCAGACGGGGACCGTGGCCGAGGCGCTCAAGGCTGCCGGAGCGCAGGTCGAGATCGTCGTCATCAAGACGCCGGGTGACCTGTCCGACGCCCCGATCGCGCAGATCGGCATCGGCGTGTTCACGTCGGCTCTCCGCGACGCGCTCGCGAACGACGAGATCGACATCGCCGTCCACTCCTACAAGGACCTCCCGACCGCGCCGGACAAGCGTCTGGTGCTCGCGGCAGTGCCCCAGCGGGAAGACCCGCGCGACGCTCTCGTGGCGCGCGACGGTCTCACGCTCGGCGAGCTGCCGGCGGGGTCCACTGTGGGCACCGGTTCCCCGCGCCGTGCGGCCCAGCTGGAGGCTCTCGGCCTCGGGCTGAACATCGTTCCGTTGCGCGGCAACGTGGACACCCGCATCGGCAAGGTTCGCAACGGCGAGCTCGACGCCGTCGTGCTGGCTCGCGCCGGCATCGCGCGCCTCGGTCGCACGAGCGAGATCACCGAGAACCTGGAGCCCATCCAGATGCTTCCCGCGCCCGCACAGGGCGCGTTGGCAGTCGAGTGCCGGGTCGACGACGTCGACGCCGAGCACCTGATCCAGTCCACTTTGGACGATTCGGCCAGCCGGGCCGCTGTGACCGCTGAGCGCGCCATGCTGGCCGCGCTCGAGGCGGGCTGCAGCGCGCCGGTCGGCGCGCTGGCCGATGTGGTGGAAGACCTCGATGACGAGGGGAAGGTCGTGTATCGGCTTTCCCTGCGCGGGGTCGCAGCGACGCCGGAGAACGATCTCCTCCGTGCGTCCGCCACCGGTGACTTGACCGAAGCTGAGGGACTTGGCCGGGCGCTGGCCGCCGAGTTGCTCGACCTCGGGGCCGCCGTGCTCAGCGGCCCAGAGGCGTAATCGATGGGGAGTGCCCTGATGACCCGCGCACGCAAGACCCCCGGACGCATCGCTTTCGTGGGCTCCGGCCCCGGCGACACCGGGCTGCTCACGGTCCGGGCCCACGACTTGCTCACCAGGGCTGAACTCGTGGTCACCGACCCGGACGTCCCCGCGGACGTCCTCGCGACCGTGGCCGAGGGAGTCGAGGTCCGCCCCGCTGTCGGGGAAGCCGCCGACGTGGCCAAGGACCTGGTGACGGAGGCGAAGAACGGCGCGACCGTCGTTCGTCTCGTCGCCGGCGACCCGCTGACGCTCGACTCGGTCGTGAAGGAAGCGCAGGCCGTCGCGAAGTCGACGATCCCGTTCGACGTCGTTCCGGGTGTGCCCTCGGGCACCGCGGTTCCGGCGTACGCGGGTGTCGCGCTCGGTGGCGTGCACACCGAGGTCGACGTGCGCGCGGTCAGCGACTGGGCAGGCCTCGCGGCCGCGCCCGGCACGCTGGTCCTGCACGCGACCGGTTCGCACCTGGCCGAGGCCGCGTCCAACCTGGTGGAGAACGGCCTCGCGTCCCAGACGCCGGTCGCCGTGACCGCCGAGGGCACGGGCTTCCAGCAGCGCACCATCGACACCACGCTGGCCTCCCTGGCAGCCGACGCCGGCGAGCTCAACGGCCCGCTGGTCGTCACGGTCGGTGCCGCCGCCGCCGCGCGTTCGAAGCTCTCCTGGTGGGAGTCGCGGGCGCTCTACGGCTGGCGCGTGCTGGTCCCGCGGACCAAGGAGCAGGCCGGCGCGATGTCCGAGCGTCTGCACTCGCACGGCGCGATCGCCGTCGAGGTGCCGACGATCTCGGTCGAGCCGCCGCGCAGCCCCGCGCAGATGGAGCGTTCGGTCAAGGGTCTGGTCGACGGCCGCTACCAGTGGGTCGTCTTCACCTCGACGAACGCCGTTCGCGCCGTGTGGGAGAAGTTCCGCGAGTTCGGTCTGGACGCCCGCGCGTTCTCCGGCGTGAAGATCGCCTGCGTCGGCGAGGCCACGGCCGCGAAGGTGCGCTCGTTCGGCATCATCCCCGAGCTCGTGCCGTCCGGTGAGCAGTCGTCCGAGGGTCTCCTCAACGACTTCCCGCCCTACGACGACATCCTGGACCCGGTCGACCGCGTGCTGCTGCCGCGGGCCGACATCGCCACCGAGACGCTGGCCGCCGGCCTGCGCGAACGTGGCTGGGAGATCGACGACGTGACGGCGTACCGCACCGTGCGTGCGGCCCCGCCGCCCGCCGAGACCCGCGAGATGATCAAGTCCGGTGGCTTCGACGCGGTGTGCTTCACCTCGTCGTCGACCGTGCGGAACCTGGTCGGCATCGCGGGCAAGCCGCACGCCCGCACGCTCGTCGCGTGCATCGGCCCGCAGACCGCCGAGACGGCGCGGGAGTTCGGCCTCCGGGTCGACGTGCAGCCCGAGGAGGCGAACGTGCCCGCGCTGGTAGACGCGCTGGCCGCCCACGCCGCCCGGTTGCGCGCCGAGGGAGCGCTGCCTCCTCCGCGCAAGACCAAGCGCCTGCGCAGGAGCTAAAAGACAGAAGCCGTCGGGGCCACTCAAGTAAACTTTGAGTGGCCCCTTCGACTCTCTCCACAGGGAGTCCGCGATGTACCCACTTCACCGGCCGAGGCGTCTGCGCACGACGCCCGCCATGCGCCGCCTGGTCAGCGAGACCGAGGTGCGCCCGAGGCAGCTCGTGCTGCCCATGTTCGTCAAGGAAGGCCTGGGCGAGCCCGCGGAGATCGCGAGCATGCCCGGCGTCCTGCAGCACACCCGTGACTCGTTGCGGAAGGCCGCGGTCGAGGCCGTGCAGGCAGGTGTCGGCGGCATCATGCTGTTCGGCGTGCCCGCCGAGCGCGACGCCGTGGGCTCCGGCGGGACCGACCCGGACGGCATCCTCAACGCCGCACTGGGCGACCTCCGTGCGGAGCTGGGCGACAGCACCGTGCTGATGTCGGACTGCTGCCTCGACGAGTTCACCGACCACGGTCACTGCGGCGTGCTCGCCGCGGACGGCACGGTCGACAACGACGCGACGCTGGAGGTCTACGGCGAGATGGCCGTGGCTCAGGCGCGCGCCGGTGCTCACGTCGTCGGCCCCAGCGGCATGATGGACGGCCAGATCGCCTTCATCCGCAACGCTCTGGACCAGGCCGGCCTGAACGACACCGGCATCCTCGCCTACTCGGCCAAGTACGCCTCGGCGTTCTACGGGCCGTTCCGCGACGCGGTCGAGTCGCAGCTCTCCGGTGACCGCAAGACCTACCAGCAGGACCCCGCGAACGCCCGCGAGGCGATCCGCGAGGTGCAGCTGGACCTCGCCGAGGGCGCGGACATGGTCATGGTCAAGCCGGCGCTGCTGTACCTGGACGTGCTGCGGTCCGTCGCCGAGATCTCTGACGTTCCCGTTGCGGCGTACCAGATCTCCGGTGAGTACGCGATGATCGAGGCCGCCGCTCAGAACGGCTGGATCGAGCGCGAGCGTTCGATCCTGGAGTCGCTCACGTCGATTCGCCGGGCCGGTGCGGACATCGTGCTGACCTACTGGGCCGTGGAAGCCGCGCGGTGGCTGGACCGGTAAAAGCCCCGCCCGTCGAGGTCCCGAAGCTGATCAACATCTCGCGCTGGCTGTGGATCGCCAGCGCGTTGGTGACCATGGTCGGGTTCGTGGCGCAGCTGTTCGACCGCGAGACGATCATCGCCGAGGTGCGCCGGGCCAACCCGGCGCTCGGGCAGGACCAGATCGACGCCGGCGTCAACGGCTCGATCCTGTTCGTACTGCTCATGTCGACGGCGATCCTCCTCGCGTACGTGCGGCTGGCGAACGCGATGGCGCGCGGGCGCAACTGGGCCAGGATCGTGCTGGCCGTGATCGGCGTCCTGTCCGTCGTGTTCGGACTGTTCCGGTTGGTCGCGTGGGCCAGCGGGGTCGCCGCGGCGTTCGGAGTGGAGATCCGCCCGATCGCCCTGGCCGTCGCCGCGGTCACCACGGTGCTGGAAGTGATCGCGTTCGTGCTGATGTTCCGGGTGTCCGCGCACTTCAGGAAGCGCGTCACGGTGGACAGCACCTTCCTGCGGTCCTAAGTTCCGACCGTGACTTCTCCGAAGGAATCGGGCGCTCCGGGCACCATCACCGCGGGCTACTGGCTCGTGGTGACCGGCGCCGTGCTCGGCGTGCTGGTCGCGGTGTTCGTGCTGTTCAACAAGCAGCCGTTGATCGACGCCAGCGTCAAGGTGAACAAGGATCCGAACATCACCCCGGAAATGATCGCCGCGACGCTCAACGCCGTGTTGATCGTCGCGCTGGTGGTCACGGTGGTGGTCGCCGGTCTCTCGATCTGGTTCGCCGGCAAGGTGCGGGCGGGACTGCGCAAGCCCCGGACGGGACTGATGATCACGTTGCTGATCAACCTGTTCTTCCAGCTGCTCACCAACACCCTCGGTGTCGTCGTGGCGCTGGTCGCCATCGCGGGCCTGGTGCTCTTCTACTTCCGGCAGTCGAGCGACTACCTGACCCAGCGCGAGCAGCTGACGTGAACGACGCTCCTCGGCCGGTGCGCATCGCGACCGGGCTGTGGCTGGCCATCGCGGTGTTCGTGCTGTTCACGGCCGTCGGTCTGTGGTTCCAGCGCGGCGAGATCGAGCGGATGAGCGGGCGGCCGTCCGGTGAGGTGACGAACTTCCTGATCGCGCTGACCGTGGTCTCGGTCATCTTCGCGGCGCTCTACGGCTGGCTGACCCGGTTGTTCCTGAAGCGGAAGAACTGGGCGCGGATCGCGCTGTCGCTGGTCTCGATCGGCCACATGCTGTGGCTGCTGATCGTCGGTGTCAGCGCGGCGAACCTGGTCACGCTTCTGCTCATCTGTGTCGCAATCGTCTTCACGTGGCAGCGCGCTGCGGCACAGTGGATGACGGAGGTGCGTGAGCCGTGACCGATCCCCAGAACCCGAGTCCGTGGCAGAACCCGGGCAACGCCCAGGACATGTCGCAGTGGCAGCAGTTCCCGGTGGCCCCGGAGCCTACCTCGCCGTACCAGGTGAGCCACATGGGCCAGGCGAGCTTCTCGATGGCGCCGCTGAGCCCGGTGCTGCCGCAGGAGATGCCGCCGCAGCGACCGTCCACGATCACCGCGGCGATGTGGATCTGGATCGCCGGCGCGGTGCTCTCCGTCGCCGTGATCCCGCTGCTGATGTTCGCCAACGTCGACGCCATGATCGCCGGGGAGACCGGGAGCGATCGGCAGGCGGCCGAGCTGGGCGTGCAGGCCACGGCGATCATGGCGGGCTTCGGCATGCTCGTGGCCGCCTCGCCGTACGTCGCGTTCGCCATCGTGCTGCGCAACGGGCACAACTGGGCGCGCATCGTGCTCACGCTCCTCGGCATGCTGGGGATCGTGACGATGATCTCGATCACCATCGTCGGCCTGCAGGCACCGGTCTGGCAGGTGGGTGTGGCGATGAGCATCGTGGTGATCGGGCTGACCGTCGCGGCCGTCGTTCTGCAGTTCCTCCCGGCGTCGAACAAGTACGTGCGGTAGTGCTCTACCGGGAGTCCGGCAGCAGCTGGTGGCCGGTGCTGTGGGGACCCGCGTTCGCGGTCGCCGGCTACCTGGTCGAACTGATCACCGGGCCAGCTTCCGCGGCCCTGTGGACGATCGTGGGACTCGGACTGACGCTCGGTGCGGTGTTGTGGGTGTACGGCCGGGTGAAGACCGGCAGCGTCGTGCTGACGGCCGAAGAAGCCCAGTTCGGACGGGAGAAGCTGCCGGTCGCGATGATCGAGGCGTGCCGGGAGGTCGGTGCGCCGACCGGGGCACGGGTGCTCGGGGGCGGCTGGTCGGTGCCCAAGGGGACGACCGCGGTGCCGTTGCGACTCCTGGACGGGACCGTCGTGCTGGGGTGGGCGCGCGACCCCGAAGCCTTGCTCGCGGGGCTGCGGCGGGTCGTGAGAGGGTGAGCAACGTGACAGAGGCCGCGACCGAGCCGGAGACCGTGGTGGAGGAGCCGGAAGAGCAGGTACCGCCCGCCGGCCCGAGCCTGCACCAGCCCAAGCGCGCGTTGATCGCCGCGGGTGAGGTCGTCGTGGTCGTGGCGCTGGCGATCGTCGCCGTCTGGTGCTGGAACCGCGGTGTCGTGAAGCTCGCGTACCCGATCGAGGGCCGCGAGCCGTTGATCTCCACGCGGTACCACGGCAACTGGCTGGGTACGGCCGTCGGCGCCGTGACGCTCGCCGCGATCCTCTTGCTCGACGCGGTGCGGCAGGTCGTGCTGGCCGTGCGCACCCGGCCGCAGAAAGCCGCCGACCCCGACATGTGAGACTGGGGTACGTGACTGCGAGTCGATCCCAGGCCCTGTTCGAGCGCGCGTCGACGCTGACCCCCGGTGGGGTCAACTCGCCGGTGCGGGCGTTCCACTCCGTCGGCGGCACCCCGCGGTTCATGGTCCGCGGCGAAGGTCCGCACCTGTGGGACGCGGACGGCAACCGCTACGTCGACCTGGTCGCGTCGTGGGGGCCGATGATCCTCGGGCACGCCCACCCGGATGTGGTGTCGGCGGTGCAGAAGGCGGCGGCTTTCGGTCTGTCTTTTGGGACCCCGACCGAGGGTGAGATCGAGCTCGCGGCTGAGCTTGTTGATCGCGTCGAGCCGGTTCGGCAGGTTCGGCTGGTCAACTCCGGTACCGAGGCGACGATGAGCGCCATTCGGTTGGCGCGTGGGTTCACCGAGCGGCGCAAGGTCATCAAGTTCGCCGGGTGCTATCACGGGCATGTCGACGCGTTGCTGGCTCAAGCCGGGTCCGGGGTGGCGACGTTGGGGCTGCCCACGTCGCCCGGTGTCACCGGTGCGCAGGCTGCGGACACGATTGTGTTGCCGTACAACGATGTTGACGCTGTGCGGAAGGCGTTTGAGGACAACGCCGGTGAGATCGCCTGTGTGATCACCGAGGCTGCTGCGGGGAACATGGGGGCCGTTGCGCCTTCGGCCGACTTCAACTCGTCGTTGCGCGAGATCTGTGACGCCGACGGGGCGTTGCTGATCATGGATGAGGTCATGACCGGGTTCCGGGTTTCGCGGGCCGGGTGGTTCGGGCTGGAGCGCGTCGCCGGCGACCTCTACACGTTCGGCAAGGTCATGTCGGGTGGGTTGCCGGCTGCCGCGTTCGGTGGTCGGGCGGATGTGATGGCTCGGTTGGCGCCGTCCGGGCCCGTTTATCAGGCTGGGACGTTGTCCGGGAATCCTGTGGCTGTCGCTGCTGGTCTTGCCACGTTGCGGGCTGCCGATGATGAGGTTTATGCGGCTTTGAACCGGAACGCCACGCGGCTTGGGGCGTTGTTCACTTCGGCGTTGACCGAGGCCGGGGTCGAGCACCGGGTGCAGTTCGCTGGGAACCTGGTGAGCGTGTTCTTCGGTTCTGAGGAAGTGAAGGACTACGCGGGGGCGCAAGCTTGTGAGACGTGGCGGTTCCCGCCGTTTTTCCACGCGTTGTTGGAGCGAGGGGTTTATGCCCCGCCGTCGGCGTTCGAGGCATGGTTCGTGAACGCTGCGATGGGGGAAGAGGAGTTTGCTGTGATCGCTGATGCGTTGCCGCACGCGGCTCGCGCCGCCAAGGAGGCTCGCCGGTGACCCGCACGGTTGTTCATTTGCTTCGTCACGGTGAGGTGCACAACCCGACCGGGATCCTCTACGGGCGCATTCCTGGCTTCAAGCTGTCTGAGCGCGGGCAGAAGCAGGCGCTCACCGTGGCTGAGCACCTTGCTGATCATGACATCGTGCATGTTGTGGCTTCGCCGTTGGACCGTGCGCAGCAGACTGCCGCGCCTATCGCTGACTCGCATCGGTTGGAGCTTGCCACCGATGAGCGGTTGATCGAGGCGGACAACCAGTTCGAAGGCTTGAAGGTTGCTGTTGGGGATGGGGCGTTGAGGTCTCCTCAGCACTGGCCCAAGTTGGTCAACCCGTTCAAGCCTTCCTGGGGGGAGCCTTACATCGAGATTGCTCATCGGATGCTTGGGGCCGTGCAGAAGGCTCGGGCGGCTGCTGAGGGGCATGAAGCTGTTTGTGTGTCGCATCAGTTGCCTATTTGGACTGTGCGGCGGTTCCTTGAAGGTAAGCGGATGTGGCATGACCCGCGTAAGCGGGAGTGTTCGCTTGCCTCGTTGACCTCCTTGATTTTTGAGGGGGAGCAGTTGGTTCGGATTGCTTACTCGGAGCCTGTTGGGGCTACCAACCCGCGGGTGACCGGGGCATGAAGAGGCTGCTTGTTCTGTTGTTGCTCGTTTCGGGGTGCACTGTTGGGAAGGATGCTGCTCAGGTTGGGGCTGGGGATTTTTATCTCGTGGCGCCTGGGGGGCAGGTCAAGCTTCGGTATTCCGGGGCTGATCGGAAGCAGTTGGTGGGGCTTGAGGGTGAGTCCCTGATGGAGGACGGGAAGACGATCAAGCTCTCTGATTACTCGGGGAAGCCCGTTGTGATCAACATTTGGGGAGCTTGGTGTGGGCCTTGTCGGACTGAGGCTCCTGAGATGCAGAAGTTGTTTGATGCTGGTACTCAGGTGCTTGGGGTTGATGTCAAGGAGACTGCCAAGGATCATCCTCGGGATTTTATGAAGGATCGGTCGTTGACTTATCCTTCTATTTATGACGCGTCCTCGCGGTCGTTTATCAACGTGTTCAAGGGGCTTCCGGCTAATACTGTTCCGTCTACCTTTGTGGTTGATAAGGATCACAAGGTTGCTGCGGTGTTCTTGTTGCCGGTGTTGGCTTCTGATGTTCAGCCGGTTTTGGATGAGTTGGCTAAAGAGTGATTTTTGAGTCGCCTGGTCCGTAGGTGGTTACTTTGCGGGCGGCGACCGTGCGTTGCGTGCTTTCCCTGGGGGCTCTGCCCCCAGACCCCCGGCAATCTGATCAGGGGGCTAGCGCCGCGGGCGGGTTGATGGCACGCCTGTTGCGTTGGGCGGCCGTCGGTTGCGTAGGTGGGTTGCGTTTGTTGGTGGCTGTGTGGGCGGGGATCCCCACCGCCGGGACCGCTCGGGAAAGGCGGCTCGCCTTCGGCATCGCGTAAGAGCGNTTCCCTGGGGGCTCTGCCCCCAGACCCCCGGCAATCTGATCAGGGGGCTAGCGCCGCGGGCGGGTTGATGGCACGCCTGTTGCGTTGGGCGGCCGTCGGTTGCGTAGGTGGGTTGCGTTTGTTGGTGGCTGTGTGGGCGGGGATCCCCACCGCCGGGACCGCTCGGGAAAGGCGGCTCGCCTTCGGCATCGCGTAAGAGCGTCTGGCTCACTCGGTGCGTAAGGTGGCCGCCTTCGGCGTCGCTATTCGGGGGCCGGTGCGGTGTTCAGGGAGGGGATTTTTGCCTTGAAGGCCTTGATCATGGCGTCTCGGCCGATTGAGTTGAATTCCTTGCCCAGGGTTCGCATGATTGAGTTTGCGGTTGGGCGGTACAGGCCGTTTTTGTAGTAACGCGCGCCCTCCACTGGGGCGATCACGCCGCCGTCTGGGGACGGTTGGCCCAGGTATTCGCCCCACTTTGCACCGGTGGGGTCCTTGGTCACGTTGAATTCGCGAGGTTCGTTGCCCGTGTAGGTGGCGTACGGGTAGTCGTACTCGTCTGCCAGGCCGCCGATCGAGTGGCCCAGCTCGTGGATTGCGATCTGCCCGGCCTGTGCGTTGGAGCCTGAGGCGGTGGCCACCGAGCCGCCTGCGCCGCCGTATTTGGTGGTGTTGCCGAGGGCGATTACCTGGTCTGCCTGGGGGGCCAGGGCGGCGAACTCCTTGGCCTTGGTTTCGTTGACGCAGAGGAGGCGTTCTGTGTTCGCGTCTCGGCCCTGGCACCAGAAGCCCATGTCCAGGGCGGTGTCCTTGAGGAGGCCCTTGGTCGGGTCGTGGTCCACACCGGACTCGGTGGAGATGACGTCGACCTGCCACACGTTGAAGTAGTCCTTGTAGGACGCGAAGGGTTCGACTGCGGAGAGTTCGTCCCACTTGCTCTTCACGTTGGTGGTGTAGGTCGCCAGGTCGTCTGTTGTGTAGCCGTCGCCTACGAAGACCAGGTCGAAGGCGTCTGCTGGGTCGCGGTCGCCGTGGATTTTGGTCACGTCGGCGGTGGCGAGGGTGCGTAGGCCGGTGGTTTGGTCGGCGTTGGGCTTGGGGGTCAGGGTTTGGGTGATGGAGCCGTCTTTGTTGAAGACTTCGCGCCATTCCATCGCCGGGGCTGCGCCGCCGGTCGGTACCTGGGCGAACAGGGTCAGCGCGGTCACCGTCAGCGCTGGGAGGAGCAGCCGGGCACGATGCATGTGTTGACGCTAAGCAACCGTGATGTCACCCACAAGGCGGCGATCGTCGGTACTTATGGCGCAGGCGTTGGGCGTTCTAAGTGACACCGGTCGTGGGGTGATCTGGGCAACTACCTACTCTGAGGTGTGTGAACCCCACACTTCTGGCTACTTCCGGGCCGTTGCTGCTGGCCGTCGGGGTTGCTTTGGTGGCTGGCTTCATCTCGTTCGCTTCGCCCTGTGTGGTGCCGTTGGTGCCCGGGTATCTCGCGTACCTCGCTGGGCTTGTGGGGGCTGAGGCGCCTCGGGTTGACGCTGAGGAGCCTGCTCGGCAGGGGCGGTGGCGGGTTGCTGGGGCCTCGCTGTTGTTCGTGCTCGGGTTCACTGTTGTGTTCGCGTTGGCCACGATGTTCGTGCTCGGGGTGTCGGACGCGCTGTTGCTCAACGCTGATCTGTTCATGCGGATCGGTGGGGTTGTCACGATCCTGATGGGGCTCGTGTTCATCGGGCTGGTTCCCGCGCTGCAGAAGGACGTTCGGTTGCACGCCAAGCCGAATGCCGGGGTGTGGGGGGCGCCGGTGCTTGGTGCCGTGTTCGCGCTCGGGTGGACGCCTTGCATGGGGCCGACGCTGGCCGGGGTGATGGCTGTTGCGCGGAGCACTGAGGTCGGGTCGGTTACGGCTCGTGGGGCTCTGTTGGTGTTGGCGTACTGCTTGGGGCTTGGGTTGCCGTTCGTCGTGTTGGCGCTTGGGGCCCGGTGGGCGTTGGGGGTCACCAAGTGGCTGCGGGTGCACGCGCGGCAGGTTCAGGTTTTTGGTGGCGTGTTGTTGATCCTGGTGGGCGTCGCGTTGGTCACCGGGCTCTGGGGTGAGTTCGTCGGGTGGCTGCGCTACTCGTTCGTCGACGTCGTGGAGTTGCCGCTCTAGTGATCGCCTTCCTGCGCAACACGTGGCGCGGCCTCACGTCGATGAGGACCGCGTTGACTCTGCTGTTCTTGTTGGCGCTCGCGGCCATGCCGGGGGCGTTGCTGCCGCAGTTGTCGTTGAACGCGGCCAAAGTTGACGAGTACGTGGCTCAGCGTGGCTGGTGGGGACAGCTGCTGCTGAAGCTCGGGTTCTTCGAGGTTTACGCGACGCCGTGGTTCGCGGCGATCTACCTGTTGTTGTTCACGTCGTTGGTCGGCTGTCTGCTGCCGCGTACGTGGGAGTACTTCAAGCAGATGCGCGCTAAGCCGGTGCTGACGCCGCGCAATCTCTCCCGCATGCCGCATCACGCTGAGTTGGTGCTCGACGTGACGCCGGAGGAGGCGGTCGGGCGGGCCAAGAAGGCGTTGCGCGGCTGGCGGATGGAGACCGGGGACGGCACGGTCAGCGCTGAGCGCGGGTACCTGCGGGAGACCGGGAACCTGGTGTTCCACTTCGCGTTGCTCGGGCTGCTGGTGTCGTTCGCGCTCGGCAAGATGTTCAGCTACGAGGGCCAGGTCATCGTTCAGGCCGACGGCGGGCAGTTCTGCAACGGCGGCATCTTCAACTACGACCAGTTCCGGCCCGGGCTGCAGGTCGACGGCACGGATCTCACGCCGTTCTGCGTCGAGATCGGCAAGTTCTCGGCCGAGTACCTCGACAACGGGCAGCCCGTCGGGTTCCAGGCGGACGTGAAGTACCAGTCGGGCGAGGATCTGGCGGCCAACAACTGGCGGCCGTACACGCTGCAGGTCAACCACCCGTTGCGGACCGCCGGCGACCGGCTCTACCTGCTCGGGCACGGGTACACGCCGACGTTCACGGTGACGTTCCCGAACGGCGAGAAGCGCACGCAGGGGATCCAGTGGTTGCCGACTGACCAGTTGACGCTGGCGTCCGAGGGTGCGACCAAGTTCGACCCGCCCGGGGTGACGGACTCCGAGGCGCGGCGCAAGGGGCAGATCGCGGTGACCGGGCTGCTCGCGCCGACGCCGTTGTTGCACGGCAACATCCTGAACTCGAAGTTCCCCGCGGTGAACAACCCGATGGTCGCGGTCGATGTCTATCGAGGCGATCTCGGTGTGGACGACGGTCGTGGTCAGTCGATCTTCTCGATCGACCAGAAGATGGTCGACCAGGGGCGGCTGCAGAAGGTCGCGCGCAAGAACCTCGCGCTGGGCGAGGAGGTCGTGCTCGACGACGGCACCAAGGTGCGGTTCGACTCCGTGAGCGACTGGGTGTCGTTGCAGGTCTCGCACGACCCCACGCAGGGGTACGTGCTGGTGTTCGCCATCCTGATCATCCTGGGCCTGGGGGTCTCGCTGACCGTCAAGCGCCGGCGGGTGTGGGTGCGTGCGACCCCTCAGGAAGACGGGCGTACGTTGGTCGAGGTCGGCGGGCTTGCCCGCACTGACCAGGCAGGATACGGCGAGGAGTTCACGCGGCTCGCCCGCGCGGTCTTGAACGAGGAGAAGTCCTGATGCCGGTCAACGAGACCCTCGCGACCTACAGCGACTGGCTGTACCGCAGCGCGCTGGGTGTCTACCTCTTCGCGATCTTGCTGTACGCGGTGGAGCAGGCGTTCGCGCACGTTCCGCGCAAGAAGGCGGAAGCACTGGTCGGAGCCGGTGCGCCGGTGCCGGGCATCCTGGTCGACGAGCCGAAGAGCGCGCTGTCGCGCTCGGAGCGCATCGGTCGCATGGGTGCCGCGCTGACGGTGCTCGGTGCGCTGCTGCACCTGGGTTCGCTGGTCATGCGCGGTCTCTCCGCCGGGCGTGCGCCCTGGGGCAACATGTACGAGTACATGTCGCTGCTGTGCCTCGCCGCGGTCGTGACGTGGATCGTGCTGATGGTCAAGTTCCCGATCCGCCGCCTCGGGGCGTTCGTGCTGACGCCGATCCTGATCCTGCTGTTCCTCGGTGGCACGGTCCTCTACGCCGAGTCCGCGCCCGTCCAGCCGGCGCTGCGGTCGTACTGGCTGGTGATCCACGTCTCGGTGATCTCCATCTCATCCGGCGTGCTGCTGATCCCCGGCGTGACGTCGATCCTCTTCCTGCTCAAGGACCGGAAAGTCGACCGGTTCCCGAAGCTGCCGTCGGCCGACGTGCTGGACCGGATGTCGTACCGGACCACCGTGCTGGCGTTCCCGCTGTTCACGGCGGGCATCATCTGCGGCGCGATCTGGGCCGAGGCCGCGTGGGGCCGGTTCTGGGGCTGGGACCCCAAGGAGACGGTGGCGTTCGTCTCGTGGGTGGTCTACGCGGCGTATCTGCACGCGCGCGCGACGGCCGGATGGCGCGGTCGTGGGGCCGCTTGGATCAACATCGTGGGCTTCGCGTTGAACGTCTTCAACCTGTTCTTCATCAACTTGGTCACCAGCGGGTTGCATTCGTACGCGGGTCTCTAACGACTTATCCCCCCAGGTCGATGGAACCCGTGCGAGTTGCGTACCGTCGCAACCTGGGGGTCGGGGAAGTCCTGGTCCCTCTTGCTCAGGGAGGGCCACAGCGGTGACATGGCAACCACCGGGTGAGGAACAGGGCTCCGGCCCGCAGTACGTCGACCCGCAGACGGCCTACCTCGACCCGCAGCAGTCCGGTCCGCAGCACGTCAGCGGCGGCCAATCAGGCCCGTACAACGTGGGCGGCAACCAGTCCGGGCCTTACCAGGTGCCCGGCAACGCGTCTGGCCCTTACTCGGTGCCCGGCAACGCGTCCGGTCCCTACCCCGTGCCCGGCGCGCAGTCCGGCCCGTACCAGGTGGGCGGCGGCCAATCGGGTGCTTATTCGGTCGGCGGTGGTCAGTCCGGACCGCACAACACAGCCCAGTACGGCCAGTTCGCCGGTGGGCAGTTCCCGAACAACTTCCCGCAGCAGGAGTACCGCTCGCAGGCGGAGCAGGTCTCGTCGCAGCAGCTGATCAAGAAGGACAAGCGCCCGCCGTCGTCCGGCTGGCGCAAGTCGCTGCACTCGCTCACCGGTGGTGCCGTCAACCTCGGCGAAAGCCCCGCTGACGTGCGCCGGCGCGAGCTGATCGCGCGGATCAACCAGCCGCTGCGCGGGTGCTACAAGATCGCGATGCTGTCGTTGAAGGGCGGCGTCGGCAAGACCACGACGACCACGACGCTGGGCTCGACGTTCTCGTCGCTGCGGGGTGACCGGGTGATCGCGGTCGACGCGAACCCGGACCGCGGCACGCTGGCGTTGAAGATCCCGCGGGAGACCACGGCGACCGTGCGGCACCTGCTGCGCGACGCCTCGCGGATCACGAAGTACAGCGACGTGCGCGCGTACACCTCGCAGTCGCCGGCGCGCCTTGAGGTGCTGGCGTCCGAGCAGGACCCGGCGGTGTCGGAGGCGTTCAGCGAGGACGACTACCGGCGCACGGTGGCGTTGCTGGAGCACTTCTACAACATCGTTCTGACGGACTGCGGCACCGGTCTGATGCACTCCGCGATGAAGGGCGTGCTGGACGAGGCCGACCAGCTGGTGCTGGTGTCGTCCGGCTCGGTCGACGGCGCGCAGACGTCAGCCGCGACGCTCGACTGGCTGGAGGCGCACGGCTACCGCGACCTGGTCGCGAAGTCCGTGTGCGTGATCAACTCGGTCCGCCCGAAGTCGGGCAAGGTCGACCTGGAGAAGCTCTCCGCGCACTTCCAGCAGCGGTGCCGCGCCGTGGTCCGTCTGCCGTTCGACGAGCACCTCGAAGAAGGCGCCGAGATCGCGCTGGACCAGCTCGCGCCTGAGACCCGGCTCGCGTTGCTGGAACTCGCCGCCGTCGTGGCGGACGACTTCCCGAACACGTAGCCGGTTCGCGTGCGAAAGGGGCCCCGGGGTCGGGGCCCCTTTTCCGTTCACTCGTCGCGCTTGCGCTGCTCGTCGAGCTTGCGCAGGAACTCCGGGTCGTCGTCGGGTGCGATCACCTTGCGGCCCGGCGTGTACTCCGAGTGCTGCGGGGCGAAGGCTCGCCACACCAGCACAGCCACGGTGAGCGCACCGATCACTGCCAACAGGTAGATCATCTGGTCGCCACCTCCCTTTGCCACGAGATTACCCGCGGCACAGGGATTACTACGGTTTCAGTGGCGGACGGGTTCAGTGGCCTCGGTCGTCAGCTCCGACAGCAGAGCCTTCACCTCGGTCTCACGGAACCTGCGATGTCCTCCAGGGGTGCGGATCGAGCCGATGCGACCTGCGGTGGCCCATCGGGTCACGGTCTTCGGGTCGACCCGGAACAGATTGGCGACTTCCCCAGGCGTCAAGAGCCGCTCGGTGGCTGCAGTCACTCGTCCTCCTCAGATCAGACGTTCCGGTCTGATCGTGGCATCTCACCCTTCAGGTACTCGAACGCTTGTTTTTTGGTAAAGAGGTAGTAAGGGACGACCGGGGCGAACCGGACATGTGACCGGGACTACGTGCACGCGTGCGCTGGGCATAAGGTGTCGCGGGTGGATGCTCTTGATCGACAGATCATCGCCGCACTGCGCGCCAACGGCCGGGCCACGTACGCCGATCTCGGCAGGCAGGTCGGCCTGTCCGCCTCCGCCGTGCACGAGCGGGTCGGCAAGCTCGAGTCCAGCGGCGTGATCGTCGGCTATCACGCGGTCGTGGACCCCAGCTCGGTCGGACTGGGTGTCACCGCGTTGATCGGCATCCACTCCACGGACACCGCGGACGACGACGAGGTCGCGGACGCGTTGGGCGAGCTCATCGAGGTCGAGTCCTGCTACCGGGTGGCGGGCGACGAGTCGTTCATCGTGAAGGTCCGGGTGGCGACGGTGGACGACCTGGAGCGCTCTCTCGGGCGGTTGCGGCGCATCCCCGGCGTTGCCCGTACGCGCACGACCGTGGTGCTCTCCACGCGGTTCGAGGGGCGGCCGAACACTGCTGAGTCGGACGACGACGTAACCTGAACGGGTGCTCGCTCGCGATGTGACGCTTTACGTTCTCGCCCGCCTCGGCCTGGTCGCGGTGGTGACGGGCGCGCTCATGTTCTTCAACGTTCCTTTGCTTCCCGCGCTGGCCGTCGGTGTCGTCGTGGCGCTGCCCGCGTCGTTGTTCCTGTTCAAGGGCCTGCGGCAGCGTGTGGCGGTCGGGTTGAACGAGCACCAGGCCGCGCGTCAGGCGGAGCGCGACAAGCTGCGCGCCGAGCTGCGTGGTGACGAAGGTCCTCTTACCCAGGCGTAACTGCGACCTGCGGTTATCGTGCCTGCGTGAGCACTTCTCTTGACCGTTGTTGCAGCAGGACCAGGCACTGGGTGCGCGAGGCCGTCGGGATCATCGAGGCGGACGCGAACCGCAGCGCCGACACCCACCTGCTGCGCTACCCGTTGCCGCTCGACTGGGGCATCGACCTCTACCTGAAGGACGAGTCGACGCACCCCACCGGTTCGTTGAAGCACCGGCTGGCGCGGTCGTTGTTCCTCTACGCGATCTGCAACGGGTGGATCACCGGTGGCACGCCCGTGATCGAGGCGTCGTCCGGGTCGACGGCGGTCTCCGAGGCGTACTTCGCGAGGCTGCTGGGGTTGCCGTTCATCGCGGTGATGCCGCGCTCGACGTCGGCGGAGAAGATCGCGCTCATCGAGCGGCAGGGCGGCAGGTGCCACTTCATCGACGACCCGTCGACGATCTATGACGAGTCGCGGAGGCTGGCCACCGAGCTCGACGGCCACTTCATGGACCAGTTCACGCACGCCGAGCGCGCGACGGACTGGCGTGGCAACAACAACATCGCCGAGTCCATCTTCGACCAGATGAAGCTGGAGCCCTCGCCCGTGCCCGAGTGGGTGGTGGTGGGCGCCGGCACGGGCGGTACGTCGGCCACGGTCGGTCGGTACATCCACTACCAGAAGCTTTCGACGCGGTTGGCCGTCGTGGATCCCGAGTTCTCGGTGTTCTTCGACGCGTGGCGGGACAGCGCGCCGGAGCTGGTGGGCACGCGCGGTTCGCGGATCGAGGGCATCGGCCGGCCGCGGGTGGAGCCGTCGTTCATCGGCCAGGTGATCGATCGCATGATCAAGGTGCCGGACGCGGCGTCCGTGGCGACGATCCGGTACGTCGAGGACCAGCTCGGTCGTCGCGTGGGTGGATCGACCGGAACAAATCTCTGGGGAGCGTTCCAGATCGTTGCCGAGATGCGGCAATCTCGCACGCGCGGGAGCGTGGTGACTCTGTTGTGTGACGGTGGTGAGCGTTACGCAAACACCTACTACGACGACTCATGGGTATCCGCACAAGACATGGATCTCGACCCGTGTCTTGAACGCCTGAACAACTTCCACCGCACGGGGAACTGGTGACGAGAGTTGTGCGTCACAGCGTGACCTGAGCACCACCTGAGTCCGCAGGGGGGACGCTGTGTCGTCGTTGTCCACCGACGCGGCCGAGCTGCGCGCGTACGCCGAGTACCTGCGCACCGAGGCGCAAGAGTTCGACACGATCCGCAAGTACGTGCACTCCACGGCATGCGACAAGAGCGGCTTCACGGGCCTGCTGACGTTGCTGCAGCCGGGCGTGGACATCGTGCGGGGGCTGTTCGACGAGACCCTCGACTTCGGCAAGTCCAAACTCGAGGGCGCCGCAACCGCCGTGGACGCGACGGCCACCGTCTACGAGGCCGTCGACCGCGCTCAGATGTCGATCTTCGAAGGACTCCTGAAGTGACGACCTCGTATCGGGACCCGCGCCCGGTCGCCGCGTCCCTGCAGCAGCCGGAGATCGACAGAGCCTCGCTGAACGACGTCCTGGCCGACCAGGGCTGGGGCGTCCAGGCGGTCAACTGGGTGTTCGAGGCCGTGACCGGCGAGTCGCTGGTCGCCACGATCATCACGCCGATCACCGGCGACTGGTCGAAGATCCGCGCCGACGCCGACGCGTGGCGCATGGTCGGCAACGCGATGAACGACGTCTCGTACAACCTCACCGACGCGGTCGGCAAGGTGCGGGTGCATTGGGACGGCGACGCTGCTCGTGCCCACGAGAAGTACATCGCCCTCGGCTGGAAGGCCGGCCTGCTCGCCGAGATGGGCGTCGCCCAGCTGATCGCCAAGGGCTTCGAGACCGTGGCTTCCGGCGCCGAGGCCCTGGGCAAGCAGGCCGCCAGGTTGCTCGACTACCTCGTCAACAAGCTGCTCGAGGCCGCCGCCACCGTCTGGATCCCGCTGGCCGGCTGGATCAAGGCCGCCGAGATGGTCTGGAACGCCTACCAGATCTACCGCCGCGTCATGGACATCATCGACACGGTCAAGAAGCTGATCACCGACGTCAAGGCCCTGTTCGACGCCGTAGGCCGCGTCTTCTCCGCCATCGGCAAGCTGAAGGATGCCGACACCCTGGCCGAGGCGATGAACGCCACCCAGGAGGTAGCCGAGGCGGGTCGCGACGTCCGCAACGCCGTCAACGACATCCACGACGACTTCTCGTCCATCAAGGACTCGGCCACCGAAATCGCCGACCGCGGCCGCGACATCGGCTCGAAGGTCCGCGAGGTCTACACGCCACCCGGCTCTTCCGACGAGACAAAGCCTGCTGCCGTCTCCGCCGTGGCTCCTGGCGGCGCCCCGGTCTCCGCTCCTCCGACCCTGAACGGCGGCCCCGACGCGCCCGCCACCCACGCCGCAGCCGCAACCGGCCCGGCCGTGTCCGCGCCGCCGTCGCTCGGCTCTGATGGCTCTGGCGCAGGCTCCGGTGGTTCAGGTGCTGGCGGCCCAGGCGGCGTGCCCACCGGCGGCCACGGCGGTGCCGGTGTCCCGACGGGATCCGGTGGCCCGAGCTCTGCGGGCCCGGCTGCTCCACCCCGTCCGGACCTGACCCACACCGCAGGCGCAGGTGCCGCAACGGCCCCACCGTCCCACCACGCGACCCCGATGGGTGGCGCGATGCCGATGGGCGGCGCCATGCCACCCGGTGGTGGTGGCGACACGTCCCGCAGCGGCTCCCGTCCAGGCTCCTCAGCCGGGGGCTTCGGCACCCCCGGCGGTACGCCCACCCCGCGCCCGGCAGGCCCCACCGGGCTGCCCACGCCGCCCACCCCCGGCTCGGGTCTGCCAACGCCTCCCGGTCACACCGGCACGGGCACCGGCTCTGGTCCTGGCACCGGTTCTGGTGCTGGCACCGGGGCGGGTTCCGGCTCGGCCGGTTCTCGGCCCACGCCCGGTGGGCCGGGCGTGCACACCTCGCCTTCGGGCACGGGTGACTCCCACCCGACGCCAGGCGGTACGCACTCCGCGCCGGGCTCCGGTGGCGGTCTCCCGACCCCTCCGCACGCTGGCGGTGGCCTTCCGACCGCGCCTGGTTCGGGCGGTGGACTTCCGACTCCGCCGAGCTCCGGTGGTGGCCTTCCTACCCCGCCCAGCTCGGGCGGCGGCTTGCCGACTCCTCCGCACTCGGGCGGTGGCCTTCCGACGCCGCCGCACTCTGGCGGTCTCCCGACGCCCCCAGGCTCCGGTGGCGGTCTCCCGACTCCGCCGAGTTCCGGTGGCGGGTTGCCGTCGCCTCCTGGCCACGACAGCCCCAGTACCGGTCACCAGGTTCCGTCCAGTGCGGGCGGTGGACTTCCGACCCCGCCGAACTCGGGTGGTGGCTTGCCGACTCCGCCGAGTTCCGGTGGCGGTCTTCCGGCTCCGCCGAGCTCGGGTGGTGGCTTGCCGTCGCCTCCCGGCCACGACAGCCCCAGCACGGGTCACCAGGCCCCGTCTGGTTCAGGCGGTGGACTTCCCTCGCCTCCCGGACACCCCAGCCCGAGTGCAGGCAGCACCCTGCCCTCGCCGCCCAGCCACGAGACCCCGACCACCGGTTCAGGTGCCACGCCACACGACGGTGGCACGCGGCCGCACGACACGACCCCGAACGACCAGTCTGGGACGCGTCCGCACGACACCACCCCCAACGGTTCGACGGACACGCGCCCGCACGAGGCACCGGACGACACGAAGCCGCACGACTCCGACGCGAAGCCTCACGACACCGACGCGAGGCCAAACGACGGCGGCCCGAAGCCGCACGACGCGGACACGAAGCCGCACGACGCGGACACCCGGCCCCGCGACGACGCCGAGCCCCGCGATGACGCGAAGCCCCACGATGACGCGAAGCCGCACGACGCGGACACCAAGCCGCACGACGACACCAAGCCCCACGACGACAAGCCCGACACCGACGACAAGCCCAACGACACCGACACCAGCGGTGCCGAAGACGGCAAGCCGGCCCCAGACCCCCAACCCGACCACACCCCAACCGACACCGACCCCAAGCCCCACACCGACGAAGCGGCACCGGCCACCGAAGGCCAAGCCGACCAGAACGGCGCCGCCCAGACCCCCAGCGGCCCAGACCTCAAGGGCCACTTCGACGCCGCCGCCATGGCCGCGCAAGGTCAGGGCTACCAGCACCAGCTGGAGCAGATGCTGCCCAACCAGGCGGACCGCGACCGGTACGTCGAGCTGAGCCAGAAGCTCTCCACCGAGCTCAGCCCGCAGGAGGCGCAGCACGTCGCCGACATCCGCAACCAGATCCAGGTCGGCACCGGCGACATCGTCACCAAGGCGCTCAACCAGGGCGCGCTCAGCACCTACCTGCCCGACCAGCCGCACGCGCCCGGCACCAAGCAGGCCGACTGGCAGAACCAGATGGGCGGCTCGATCGCCAGGGGCCAGGACGTCGCACCCATCAACACGCCGGCAGGCCTCAGGGACGGCCTGGCGCTGGACGACAAGGGCAAGGGCTGGACCCCGATCCCCGAGAACGCCCAGTCCGCCATGCAGCTCCGCTACCAGGTCACCGACCAGAACATCGGCGCCCACAACGTGCCGTTCGGCGGGCCGAAGAAGGACGTGCCGGACTTCAACACGTTCGGGCCGCGGCAGGAGAGCGAGTACCAGTCGCCGCAGGAGCAGGCGCACTACGAGGCGAGCCAGAAGCAGATGGCGGCGGCGGGTGGTGCGGCCAAGCCGTATGACGGGTACGACCCGTTCACCGGCACCGGCTCCACGATGGGTGGGTTGCCGGAGTGGCGCGTCGACGGTGGCACGCCGTTGCCCGACCGCGCCGAGATCTGGCAGGTGAATGCGGACGGCACCGAGAGCCTGCATGCTGTGTACGACCGCAAGCACGGCTGGACGAAACTCTGATGACCAAGTACTCGCAGGAGATGGCCGAATACCGCGGCGAGGTCTACTTCGCGGGCAGTGAAGGCCCCGGAGAAGTCTGGATCCGCAAGATCCCCGGCACCACCTACGCCAACAACGAGGGCTTCGAGACGTACGGCGACAGACACTTCAAAACCGTGCCGATCAGCGACCTCGACGCCTGGTACCAAGAGACGATGACGGCGACGTGGCGCGGACAGCCGTTCAACGTCATCGCCACCGAAGGCGACACAGCCGAGGCGGGGTACGCCGGTGGCGAGTACGTCTGGGCTGCGCAGAACGGGCTCGAAGGCGACCAGTACAACGGCTACCGTGCCACGCTCGCCACAGACGAGCTGGAGGACGTGCAGGTCGACCGCACCGACTTCTTGGCGCGGTGGAAGGAGAAGAACCCGGGATGAGCACCCCACAGGCCGTGCGCAAGGCGGCCGGCATCGGGCCGGAGACCATCCTGCAGATGATCGTGCACCCCGCGATCGCGCAGCTCTACCTGGGTAACGTCGTGGTGCCGGGCAAGTTCGAGCCGCACCGCGCGGCCGGGTTCGTGACGCGCGGGCAGGACTTCCCGCAGGGCACGTCGGACCAGTTCGCGGAGGCGTTCGGCGTCGACAAGGTCGCGGACTGGCCGAAGGGCACGCAGTACCTGCTGCGGTTCCTGGCGCACACCACGGAGATCTTCGACACCAGCTTCGGCGGGCCCACGATCGAGGGCGCGCAGAAGATGGGCACGAGCCGCGTCTACCCGGTCCCGTTCACCGGCACCGGCTACACCCCGAGCGCGAACCCCATCCCCGAGTACGTCATGGAGCTCGCGGAACTCCCGGCGGGCACGGAGCTGTGGCGGTTCGAGCCGAACGGGGACGGGCGCAGCGTCGGCAAGTACCTCAACCGGCAGACCGGCTGGATTCCCACCGGTGACGTCGGGTTCGGGTCGGGAAGGTACTGGCAGGCCCCGGTTCCGCTGCGGCCGACTGTCCGGCGTGGACTGACGGGCCGGTACCGCGGGCAGGAGTTCGACATCGACTTCGGGCCGGCGCCCGGCGAGGTCACGCTGCACCCGCTGGCCGGGCAGCCCGCACCGCAGGACTTCACCGAGGGCAACGGCGCGCGCTACCTGGAGGTCCCGAACGCGGTCGTCGAGGACCTCGCGATCGTGCGCAAGCTCTGCACGTACCGCGACGAAGCGTTCGAGATCGTCGGCATCATGGGTGACCAGGCCGTGCTGCACTTCCTCGGTGAGAACCACGAAACCGCCCAGCGGCTGGGATTGTCCGAAGTAGACTTCCGGCAGTGGCGCACGCTCGCGTCGCGTGCCGAGCTCAGCGACGTCCGTGACGAGGTCAGGCCGATCCAGCGGGGACTTTTCGCGAGGGAGAACTGATGACCACCCCGAACGACGGCTGGAAGACGCCGGAGCTGCGTGCCGCCGAGGCTCAGGTCGACGCGCGGTTCAAGGAGGCGCAGGACCTCGCGAACCGGCTCAAGGACACGCCGCTGCCGCCGATCCCGCCGATCGACTTCAAGGCGATCGCCCAGCAGGTCGAGCGGGCGGCGCAGGAGAAGGACGCGCCCGAGCAGCTGAAAGCCTTGAAGCGCAAGGTGGACGCGGGCGAGTTCTCGTGGGAGGACGTCGTCTCCGGCAAGGCCGCGAACGACCCGGACGTGCAGGCCATGCAGCAGGAGAACGTCAAGAAGATGAAGCAGGCGTTCCAGATGCTGCAGGAGGGCATGTCCCCGGACGAGATCATGAACGCGCAGGGTCCGCGCAGAGGCCGGGGTGACGACGGCGACGAGAACGACCCCGACATCTTCGCGGAGGACAAGTGGTGATGACGGCCTGGCGCACCTCGGACATCCTTGCCGCGGAAGGCTTCCTGGCCAACGCGGTCGCCGACGTCGATCGCGCGATGCGGGCCGCCCAGCAGAACCTCAGGGGCAAAGAACCGTCCACTGAGGACGTTCGCAGGGTGATGCAGTTCGCCAAGTCGAGCGACGCGTCACCGGCGATGCGCCAGCTCGCCGACCGCATCGCCCGCGGCGCAGGCCTGAGCTGGCGTCAGGTCCTCACGGGCGAGGCGGGCCACGACCCGTTGGTGCGCGCGGCACTCGAAGCCGACCGCGCGAAGCTCGACGAGCTGATCAAGGGTGAGACCGCCCCGCCGCCGCCTCCGCGCAGGCCCGTGCGACGCGACGAAGACGAACCGACTCAGTTCACCGAAGACGCCTGGTAGCGCTCAGTCCAGGAACAACCCGGTGCTGACCAGGATCGCCCAGGCGAGCATCGCGAGCCCGGTGAACTGCAGCACCGGGATCAGCTCACGCCCGCCACGGCCGGACGCAACCCGCCGCACCGCGGGCAGCAACACCGGCGCCGCAAGGAATCCGAGCAACGCGTAGGGCACCCGCACGGTCATCCCGAGCGCGATCAGGAACGGCACGGCCACCAGCGCGAGGTACAGCCGCCGGGTGTCCTTGTCGCCCAGCACCACGGCCATGGTTCGCTTGCCCGACACCGCATCCGTCGGGATGTCCCGCAGGTTGTTCGCCACCAGCACGGCGGCCGAGATCGACCCCATCGCGATGGACGCACCGATGCCGATCCCCGTGATCTCACCGGACTGCACGTACAGCGTGCCCAGCACCGCGGCCGGTCCGAAGAACAGGAACACCGCGATCTCGCCGAGACCCGCGTAGCCGTACGGGCGCTTGCCGCCGGTGTAGAACCACGCTCCCGCAAGGCAAACAGCACCGAACGCCAGCAGCCACCAGTACCCGGACAGCACCACCAGCACGATCCCGGCCAGCGCGCCGATCCCGAGCGAGATGAACGCGGCCAGCCGGACGGAAGACGGTTCTGCGGCACCGGACCCGGTGAGCCGGAACGGTCCCACCCGGTTGTCGTCGGTGCCGCGGATGCCGTCGGAGTAGTCGTTGGCGTAGTTCACGCCGATCTGCAGCGCGATCGAGACGACGAGCGCGAGCGCGGTGTAGAGCGGTTTGAACTCGTCGATGTGGTGTGCCGCCGCGGCGCCCACGATCACCGGGGCGATCGAGTTCGGCAGGGTGCGCGGGCGGGTCCCCTGGACCCACTGGACGACTGAGGCCATGCCTTCATCCTCCGCCATGGGTGCTGAGGACCCGCCAAAGGGGGTGATCAGCAGGCAGGTGCGCCGCTGACACCCGCCACGTACGCCTTCGCGACGTGCTTGCCCGATGCGATGCGGTACCAGACGTTCGACGTGCCTTGAGTGCCGGAAACCGACTCGCCCGTCAGCTGGCACGTGACCCTGACCTGCGCGTAGTTCGCCGCCAGACCCACCTGCGCGGTCGAGGAGTTCGCGCCGCTGCGCACGTTCACGGTCCCGTTGGCCGCCGCGGTGCGCACCGTCCCAACCGGACCGGAGCCGGTCCACAGGTACGTCACGGTGACCCATGAGTTCGTGGTCAGCTTGAGGCCGTCCCAGAACGTGCCGTCGGCCAGGTCGATGCCCGCCGGGTTCAGGACCTCGCGTCCGAACTGGTCCTTACCGCCGTTGTAGTTGTCCTGGTAGGCGGCCTGTGCCTGGGGCTTGCCCTGCGGCAGGTTCTTCCACATCTCGCGCGTCGCGGACGGGTTCCAGTAGTCGTCCTTCGTGTTCCACGGGCCGACGTCCCACACCGGCGCCCACTCGCAACGCCCGTTCGACGCGCACACCTGCACGCTGTAGTTGCCGGAGTTCCTGCCCGCCAACCCACGCCGCGACGGCAACGCCACGAAGTGGTCGCGCGAACGGATCGTGTGCCCGTTCGCCGTCGTGCCACCGACCAGACCCTCACGCGTCGCGTAGACCCGGTACGAACGCCCAGCCGCCATCGCGGAAACCTCGTCCGCGGCAGGAGTCCGAGAAGCGGTCAGTTTGACTCGCGATGCCTTGCCACTGCTCAAAACCACGCGCGTCTGGACGGTGGACGTGGTCACCGGCAACGTGGCCGGCGCCTCCAGCCACTCGGTCCACTGTCCGTCCGGACGCAGACCGCGCACGTCGACGACACCATCGCCGGTCACCGCCGCCGTGACCGTGTTGGCGGGCTGCGCGAGTCTGTGCGACCCGAGCTCGATCAGGCCCATCCGCGGGGAACCACCCCACGAGACGGTGTGGCCGCCGACGTCCGCGGACCACTCGTTCGTGGCTGCCTGGGCAGGGGCCGCCAGCCCGACTGTCAGGGTGGCCCCGACGACCAGCGGTAACAGGTAGCGCATGAGAAAACCCCCATCGCTGCTGCGCGCGGTGGGGTCCGCGCGCTTCGCGGGGAGAGTTGTCCTCAGCGGTAAAGGTTCACCTAAAGGAGTCAGCCACCGCTGACCTGTCGACCTTGCCCGGTCCGCGCAACGGCAGCTCCGACACGAACCGCACCAGCTTCGGCGCCGCAGCCCGCCCCACGGACTCCGCCACCGCGGCCTTCAGGTCATCGAGAGACGGCTCGACCCCGCGCGCAACGACAACAGCGGCCACGACCTGGCCCCACTCCTCGTCCGGCAAGCCGACGACACACGCCTCCAGCACGCCGTCGACGGTCGCCAGAGCTCGTTCCACCAGCACCGGAGGCACCTTCTCGCCGCCCGTGACGATCACGTCGTCCGCGCGCCCGAGCACCTCCAGCCGCCCGTCCCGCAGCCGCCCGAGGTCGCCGGTGCGGAACCACTCGCCGAACGGCTCAGCAACGCCCCGATAACCCAGCGCCAGCACGGGCCCACTGATCTCGATCACGTCGTCGGTGCGCAGCCGGACGTCCCGCAACGGCACCCCGTCGTACACACACCCACCGGCTGTCTCGCTCATGCCGTACGTCGTGACGACCTGCACACCCAGAGCGCGCGCCTGCTGCAGGAGCTTTGGCGGGGTGGCGGCCCCGCCGATCAGCACGCCGTCGAACTGCCGCAGCGCCGCGAGCCCCGGTCCCTCGCCCACGACGAGCCGGGACAGCTGTGTCGGCACCAGGGCCGTGTAGTGCCGGCCGGGCTGGGCCAGCACCGGCCGGGCGGCCTGTGCGAACCCCATCGCCCGGAAGCCCTTGGACATGTCGAGCACGCCGGGCGTGGTGCCGGCGACGACCGACCTGACCAGCACCTGGACCCCGGCGATGTGGCTGGTGGGCAACGCCAGCAGCCACGTCCCGGGCCCGCCGAGCCGCTCGTGGGTGGCCTCGGCCGATGTGGTGAGGGCCTGAGCGTCGAGCAGCACGGTCTTCGGCTCGCCCGTCGACCCGGAGGTGGGCACGCCGAGCACGGCCCGCTTCTCCCAGCCGTCGAGCGGGCCGTCCACCAGCGGCTCGCCACCCGTGAGCGCCGCGCGCAGTTCGTCGAACATGATCATTTTGGCGATCAGAAGTAGTACGGGTAGTTCGACCAGTCGGGGGCGCGCTTCTCCAGGAAGGCGTCACGGCCCTCGACGGCCTCGTCGGTCATGTACGCGAGCCGGGTCGTCTCGCCGGCGAAGATCTGCTGTCCCACCAGACCGTCATCGATCAGATTGAACGCGTACTTGAGCATCCGCTGGGCCGTGGGCGACTTCCCGTTGATCTCGCGCGCCCACTCCAGCGCCGTGGTCTCCAGCTCGGCGTGCGGCACGACGGCGTTGACCGCGCCCATCTTGTGCATGTCCTCGGCGGAGTACTCGCGGCCGAGGAAGAAGATCTCGCGCGCGAACTTCTGCCCGACCTGCCGCGCCAGGTACGCCGATCCGTAGCCGCCGTCGAACGAGCCGACGTCCGCGTCGGTCTGCTTGAACTTCGCGTGCTCCTCGCTCGCGATCGTGAGGTCGCACACGACGTGCAGGCTGTGCCCGCCACCGGCCGCCCACCCCGGCACGACCGCGATGACGACCTTCGGCATGAACCTGATCAGCCGCTGGCACTCCAGGATGTGCAGCCGCCCCGCCCGCGCCGGGTCCACCGTCTCGGCGGTCTCGCCGGACGCGTACTGGTACCCGCTGCGCCCGCGAATCCGCTGGTCACCGCCACTGCAGAAGGCCCAGCCGCCGTCCCGCGGCGACGGCCCGTTGCCGGTCAGCAACACGCACCCGACATCGGACGACATGCGCGCGTGGTCCAGCGCCCGGTACAGCTCGTCCACGGTGTGCGGCCGGAACGCGTTGCGCACCTCGGGCCGGTTGAACGCGATGCGGACCGTGCCCTGGTCGATCGCGCGGTGGTAGGTGATGTCGGTGAAGTCGAAGCCCTCCACGGACTTCCACAACGACGGGTCGAAGAGCTCCTGATCTGCCACGAGTCGAGACTCTAGGCGCCCTCGGCTGAGACCTTCGCCCGGACGCTCCCGGCGAGCATCAGCATCGCGATGACCCCGCACGCCGGCAGCCACAGCGAGACGATCGACGCCCCCTCGTCGGCGTCCCGCGGGTAGATCAGCAGCAGGGCCCCGCTCACCACGAGTTTGGCGGTGAGGCAGAACGCCCAGCTCCGCAGCACCCGCGCCGCACCACGTGCCTGCTCGGTCAGCACCGCGTACACCGGAATCACGATGATCGCGAGCATCACCCACGTCCCGACGAGCCCCACCGCGGGCGTCGGGTCGGCCCGCTCGCTCCAGAGCACGGTCAGTTCCGGCGCGTACCAGGTCACGGCCGCGATGGCCCCGGCGAGAACTGCTGCGCCCCAGCGCGGCTGCAGCGACTGCGGACCTTGCACCAGCGCCATCACCGACGACATCGTGGCCAGGGCGAACACCACCAGCCAGACTGCGGGCGCCTCCAGCGCCACGTAGATCGGGATGAACGAGAGCCAGAGCGCGACCTGAGCCGTCTGCCGTTCCCGCTGACGCGCCTGCGTGTGCCGGTTGACGAGGTCCACTCCCGACCACACGAGCCAGATCCCGAACCAGATCGCCGTGATCGTGGTGGACTCCCGCATGTCCGAGCCGATGAACCACCTCCGCTCCAGCATCAGGCCCACGCCGACCGGCGGCGGCAGCTTCTCGTCGGTGCCGAAGAGCGTGATGATCACGGTGATGCCGGCCGCGAGCGCGATCACACCGGCGGCGACGAGCCACGGGTCGAGCCGTTGTTCTGGCTGTGGCGGCGCGACGTAGTAGTTGTTGATGTTCTCGACGTGGTTGACCACGTTGCCTTGGATCTCGTCCGCCTGCATCGCGTTGCCGGTGACCTCACCGGGCTCGTTGGTCACGGTTTGTCCTTGACGTGTCCGGCGAGCACGAGCATGCCGATCACACCGAGCAGCGGCGCCCACCCGATGACCGGCCCGGAGTTGTCCCCGCTGAGGAATCTCGTGGCCGTCGACGCGACGAAGAGGCAGAACGCCCAGCTCCGCAGCACTCTTGCCGCCCGTTCGCCGGGAGCCGTCAGCACGGCGTGCACCGGCAGCACGATCACCACCAGCAGCACGATCGCGCCGAAGATCTTCAACAGCACCGATGCGTCGATGCGGTCGCCCCACAGCAACGCCAACTGCGGCCCGTACCAACACGCGCAGGCAACGACCCCGGTCAGCACAGCGACGACCGGTCGACGCCGCAGCGTCATCGGACTGCACAGCAGGCAGATCAACGCCGAGCCGGCCGCTGCCAGGTACAACCCGTGCGTCACCAGCGATACGCCGACCGCCGCGTTGAACGGAATCAACGAGACGTACAGCGCGAACTGCGCCGAGTTCCTCGCTGCCTGCCGTGCCTGGCGCTTGCGGATCCACAGGTCCGAGGCCGACCACACGAGCCAGAGCGCCAAGAAGATCCCGACGAACTCCCACTGGTTTTCGGTGGTGCCCGCCACCCAGACCATGCCGGCGGCGGCGAGGACCGCGAGCACGCCCGCGTGGACGAGCCACGGATTCAGTTGGGGCAACGCCATCGGCGCGACGGAGTTCTGGTGGACGTTGTTGATGTTCTTCACCGTGTTGGTGATGTCACCGCGGACCTGACCGGCTTGCACCACGTTGCCGTGGACCGCGCCGCTGACCTCGTTGTGCACCTGCGGTTCCCCGGTCATGCCTCGGCGCCGTTCACCCGCACGTTCCGCGCGATCACGAGCATGCCGGCGACCCCGCAGGCCACCAGGATCAGCGTGTTCCCCGGCACCCTGACCAGCGGCACCGCGTCCAGCATGATCACCAGCGTCACGGCGATCTTGACGGCGAGGCAGAACGACCAGCCGCGCAGCACGCGGGCGGCGTGGTCGGCGGACGCGGTCAGCACCGCGTACACCGGCACCGCGACGATCGGGAGCAGCAGTGCGGTGCCGAGCACCTGCCACACCACCGAGGTGTTGTCCTGGGACCAGAGCAGCCCGAACTCCGGCCAGAACCAGCCGAGCGACGCGACGGCGACCACAGCCGCGGCCGTGAACCAGCGCGGGTGCAGCTGCCGCGGACCGTGCAGCAGCGAAATGAGCGCGATGGCGGCCGCGACGAGGAACAAGACCACCCACACCGCCGGCACGCCGACCGCGACGTACACCGGGACGAGCGACAACCACAGCGCGACCTGGGCGACGTGCCGGTCCCTGCCGTGCCACTGCCACCTGCGGTTGAGCAGGTCCCAGCCCGTCCACACCTGCCAGAACGCGAACCACAGCCCCGCTCCCAGACCCGAGTTGAACGACGCGTCGGCCGAGGCGCCGATGCCGAGCAACGGCGGCCAGCTGCCGCCCGCACGGCCCGTCAGCACGAGGAAGACGAGGACTCCGAGCCCGATCGCCAGCCCACCCGCGGTGGCCAGCCAGCGGTCCAGCGGGCCGAGTACAGGCGCAGGGCTCGTCGGCTGGACGACGTGGTTGTTGGTGGTGTGCACCGAGGTGTACACGTCACCGTTGATCTGGCCCGCCTGCACGACGTTGCCGTAGTTGGTGCCGCTGAGGTCGTTGAGCAGCTCGGGTTTCGCGCGTAACTCAGGCTCGTCTGTCATCCACCCCACCCCCGTTCTCAGCAGGGTAGCGAGGCACACCTGGGACAATCGACGGATGAACGGGTCAACTGTGCAGGCGAGGGTGATCGTCGACGAGCTGGTGCGCAACGGCGTCCGGCACGTCGTGTTGTGCCCCGGCTCGCGCAACGCCCCGTTGTCGTTCGCCCTCCACCAGGCCGAGCGAAAGGGCCTGCTCACGGTGCACGTGCGGATCGACGAGCGCAGTGCCGGATTCCTCGCGCTGGGCCTCGCCAAGACGGGCACGCCGGCCGTCGTCACCTGCACGAGCGGCACCGCCGTGGCGAACCTGCACCCCGCCGTGATCGAGGCGAGCCACACGAACGTCCCGTTGATCGCGCTGACCGCCGACCGCCCGGTCGACCTCTACCGGACCGGCTCCAGCCAGACGATCAACCAGCACGATCTGCTGGGCATCCCGACGCTGCACATGCCCGAGGCGGCCGACGAGCCGACCACCCGGTCGTTGATCTGCCGGGCCATCGCGACGGACGGGCCCTCGCACGTCAACGTTCCGTTCCGGCCGCCGCTCACGCCGGACGACGACGCGTGGCCGTCCTCGGAGCGCACCGGACCGTGGACCACGACGGACCGCACGTTCACGGTCGAGACCAGGCCGTCCGCCCTGCCCGCACGCACGCTGGTGCTGCTCGGCGACGACCGGCCCGAGCGGTTGCGACGCGCATCCGAGCTGGGCTGGCCGGTGATCGCCGAGCCGACCGCGCCGCACGGCCTGCGTCATGGTTCGTTGCTGCTCAACGCCGGACTGCCCGAGCACCTCCAGCCGGACGCGGTGCTGGTCGTCGGCAGGGTGACGCTGTCGCGGGGGCAGCAGTCGTTGCTGAAGAACACCGAGATCGTGCACGCCGTCGGTGACCAGTCCGAGTGGCCGGACGTGCAGTTCACCGCCACCCGCGCGTCGACCTGGCTGCCCGTGCCGGCGGCTCCTGACCAGGACTGGGTGCAGGCCTGGCAGTCGGCGGTCAAGAACGTCAGCGTGGCCGTCGACGAGCTGCTGGACGCCGAGCCGTGGCCGACCGGTCTGCACGTCGCGCGTGACCTCACGCAGGCGCTGCCCTCCGGCGCGATGCTGTTCGTGGGGTCCTCGAACCCGATCCGCGACGTCGACTTCGCAGGTGAGCGCCGGGCGGACGTCGTGATCCACGCCAACCGCGGTGTCGCGGGCATCGACGGCAGCGTGTCCACGGCGATCGGGCTGGCGGTGACCCACGGCGCACCCGCATACGCGCTGATGGGCGACCTGACGTTCCTGCACGACAGCAACGGTCTGCTGGCCGACCACCGGCCCGACCTGACCATCGTCGTGCTCAACGACGACGGCGGTGGCATCTTTTCGTTGCTGGAACAGGGTGCGCCGGAGTTCGACCGAAGTTTCGAAAGGATTTTCGGCACGCCGCACGGCACGGATCTGACCGCTTTGTGCGCGGGCTACCGAATTACACACTCCAAAGTGGACAACGCGGAGGAGTTCCGTAGCGCACTTGCGTCGCCAAAGGGCATCCAAGTGGTCGAAGTGCAGGCAAAAAGAGACGAACTGCGCGCGCTGCACCAACGTCTCAAGTCGACTGTGTCAACCATTTTCGGCAGGTAGGAACCTACGTAAGTCGGTGTTCACGCCTCAATCGGTGTGGTTACCGTCCCGCGCATGTCGATCAGATCCAAGGCGACGGCCGCGGTGGCGTCCGCGGCCGCGATGACGCTTTTCGCGGGGACGGCGCTGGCGGCGTCTCCGGGTGCACCCGGCGTTGACGACCCGTACTTCCCCCTGTACGGCAACGGCGGATACGACGTTTCCCACTACGACATCAGGCTCAACTACAACCCCAACGGCGACCAGCTGTCGGGCACGACGACGATCCTGGCCAAGGCAACCGAGAACCTCACGCAGTTCAACCTGGACTTCCTGCTCAAGGTGAAGTCGGTCCGGGTCAACAACGCGCCGGCCTCGTTCGTGTCGGACGAGGGCGAGCTGACCCTCACCCCGCGCGGAGGCGTGCGCAAGGGCCAGGACCTGACGATCGTCGTCACCTACGCCGACGTGCCGTCGCAGGTCAAGGACCGCAACGGTTTCACCGCGTGGACCAAGACCACCGACGGTGCCCTCGCCATCGGTGAGCCGGAGATCTCCGCGTGGTGGTACCCGTCCAACGACCACCCGACCGACAAGGCCACCTTCGACGTCAACGTGGCCGTGCCCAACGGCGTCGAGGCGATCTCCAACGGCACGTTCGTCGGCACCACCCGCCAGATCAACGGCTACACCCGCTGGAACTGGCGCAGCACCAAGCCGCAGGCGACCTACCTGACGTTCCTGACGATCGGCCAGTTCGAGATCCGCCAGTCGACGACCCCGTCCGGTCAGCCGTCGCTCAACGCGTACTCCGAGCGCCTCGGCGAGAGCGCCGACGCCGCCAAGGCCAGCATCGAACGCACCCCCGAGATCACCGAGTTCCTGGCGGAGAACCTGGGCCCCTACCCGTTCGAAGCACAGGGCGGCGTGGTCACCCCGGACCTGGGCTACGCACTGGAGAACCAGACCCGCCCGACCTACGACACGGCGTTCTTCCGCCGCGGCGCCAACACCTACGTCGTGGCGCACGAGATCGGCCACCAGTGGTTCGGCGACTCGGTGTCCGTGCACCACTGGCGCGACATCTGGCTGAACGAGGGCTTCGCCTCCTACATGGAGTTCCTCTGGTCCGAGCACATCGGTGAGGGCACGGCCCAGGAGAACGCCGACTTCGTCTACGACAGCTACCCGGCCGACAGCCCGTTCTGGGACGTCCTGCCCGGCGAGCCCGGTGCCGGCAACATCTTCAACGGCGCCGTCTACGACCGCGGTGCGCTGACCGTGCACGCGCTGCGTGTGGCCGTGGGTGACGAGAAGTTCTTCCAGATCCTGCGCACGTGGGTGGCGGAGAAGAAGTACTCCGACGCGACCGTCGAGGAGTTCATCGCGGTGGCGGAGCGGGTGTCGGGGCAGCAGCTGGACGAGCTGTTCCAGACGTGGCTCTTCACCAAGGGCAAGCCGGCCGAGGCGCCTGGCCGCTCAGTGGACGTCGCCGCCAAGTCGCTGTCGGTGAAGGCCGAGCCGAAGTCGCGCGCCAAGATCCAGCTGACGCACGAGCTGCTGGACGCGCACAAGTAAAACTGTCAGACCAGCTGCGTACGTTATGACGCAGGGGTTCCCAGTTCGAGGGGACCCCTGCGTCAGCGTTTCTACAGCCCTTCCAACGCCTCGCGCATCGGCCGCATCTTGGCGTGCGCCTCCTGAACCTCACTGTCCGGATCCGAGTCGGCAACCAGCCCACACCCGGCGAACAACCGAGCGGTCGACCCGCTGATCTGCGCACACCGCAACGCGATCCCGAGCTCCCCGTCCCCGTTCCCGTCGATCCACCCGACCGGCCCGGCGTACCGCCCGCGATCCATCCCCTCCAACTGCGAGATCAACGTCGTGGCGTCCAACCGAGGCGTCCCGCCAACCGCAGCAGTCGGATGCACAGCCTCCCCGAGATGCAGCAACGACGTGGACGACGACAACGTCCCGATCACGTCGGAAGACAGGTGCGACACGTTCGGCAGCCGCAGAACAGACGGCCCTTCGACCGACATGGTCGTGCAAAAGGGCCGCAAGGTCTCCGCGAGCGAAGTGATCGCGTAGTCGTGCTCCTCGAGGTTCTTCTCCGAGGACATCAACGCCGAAGCCAGCTCTTCGTCCGAAACCCCGTCGTGCGGCCACGTCGTACCGGCCAGCACTCGCGAATCCACCACAGACCCGGTCCGCCGCAGCAGCAACTCCGGCGTGGCGCCGACGAGCCCGTCCACGGCGTAGGCCCAGCACTCGGGATATCGGCGAGCCAGCCCCTGCAGCACGAACCGCTGGTCGAGCCGCTTGTCCGTGACGGCGACCAGATCGTGCGCCAGCACGACCTTGTCCAGCTCGCCGCCGCGCATGCGTGCGACGGCCTCGCGCACCACCTCGCGGTACTGCGTGACCGGCAGCTGGCCGTTGGCGTAGCGCACGGTCGAGGGCCGGGAGAGCGGCGGGACGTGCGGCGCGGTGTCCGCGGCGCCGATCGTGGTGATCCACTGCTCGCCGTTGCGGCGGCCGACGACGACCTCGGGGACGATCAGCACCGAGTTGCCGGGGGAGTCGGCGAAAGCCATCGAGATGAACGCCACGGGGCCGCTGCCGGGTAGCCCCAGCTCGTCGTCCACGTCCAGGTGGGAGACGAACTCGCGCCACCACTTGTCGGCCTGGGCGAACCGGTCCGGGCCGCTGACCTCCAGCCGCGCTGCCTCGCCCCAGCCGACCAGGCCGGACCCGTCGCGCACCCAGGCCAGCGCGTGCTCCGGGTCTGGCAGCAATCCGAGCAGGTCACCGGCGGTGTCCCGCCTCGACCGGACGCGGATTCGCTGCCGTGCTCGCGATGTGGGTGCTGAGGTCACGTCCCGACTGTATGGACCTCAACCTGAAAGTGCGGCACCCGCCCGGCTCTAGACTTCTCAGTTGTGGTGGAGGACGCAGTGACCAAGCCGCCGCGCGGCGTACGCGTCCGCCGAGCGGTCTGTCGCGCATTGCTGGTGGTCGGCGGGGTGGTCACGCTCATCTGCGTGCTGTTGCCCCTCGCTTGCTGGCGCGATGACATGGCCATCGAGCGGAACATGGGCCAGGCGGTCGCGCAGGTCGAGGCGGTGACCTTCAACCGGACGGTTGTGCGCTACGCCACACCGGACGGCCGCGTGATCATCCCGCAGCAGGGTGTCCTGTACCCGTCGGGCCTCAACGCCGGGGACAACGTGCGGGTCGAGTACGACCGGGCGAACCCCGAACTGACGCGCGTCGCGGGCCGGACCGCCGTGCTCAGCCTGCTTCCCGTCGGAACGTTCCTCGTGGTCGTCTGGATCGTCATCGCAGGGGTTGTGACAGTTCTACGCAGATTCGGCACTCAGGTGTAACATCGGGGCATGGCGGATGACCTGGAGCTGCGCTTCGAGCGCACGGTGCAGGCTGAATCGCGCATCGAGCCGCGCGACTGGATGCCCGACGGCTACCGCAAGACCCTGATCAGGCAGATCGCCCAGCACGCGCACTCCGAGATCATCGGGATGCAGCCGGAGGGCAACTGGATCAGTCGCGCGCCCTCGCTGCGGCGCAAGGCGATCCTGCTGGCCAAGGTGCAGGACGAGGCCGGGCACGGCCTGTACCTGTACTCGGCGACCGAGACGCTCGGCGCCGACCGCGAGGACCTGACGACCAAGCTCATCGAGGGCCGCCAGAAGTACTCCTCGATCTTCAACTACCCGACGCTGACCTACGCCGACGTCGGCACCATCGGCTGGCTCGTCGACGGCGCCGCGATCTGCAACCAGGTGCCGCTGTGCCGCACGTCGTACGGGCCGTACGCGCGCGCCATGATCCGCATTTGCAAGGAAGAGTCGTTCCACCAGCGCCAGGGCTACGAGCTGCTCATGACGATGATGAGCGGCACCCAGCAGCAGCGCGACATGGTGCAGGACTCGGTGAACCGCTGGTGGTGGCCGGCGCTGATGATGTTCGGCCCGCCGGACGCGGAGTCCACGAACACCGAGCAGTCGATGGCGTGGCGGATCAAGCGCGACACGAACGACGAGCTGCGGCAGAAGTTCGTGAACATGAGCGTGCCGCAGGCCGAGGCGCTCGGCGTGACGTTCCCCGACCCCGAGCTCAAGTGGAACGAAGAGCGCGGGCAGTACGACTTCGGCGCGCCGGACTGGGACGAGTTCTGGCAGGTCGTCAAGGGTGGCGGCGTCTGCAACGAGCAGCGCATCGCCCACCGCCGCAAGGCCCACGAGGACGGCGCCTGGGTCCGTGAGGCCGCCCAGGAGCACGCCCAGAAGCAGGCTGTGAAGGAAGGTGCCGCGTGAGCACGTCTTGGCCGCTGTGGGAAGTGTTCGTGCGGGGCAAGCGCGGCCTGAACCACGTGCACGTCGGTTCGCTGCATGCGCCGGACGCGGAGATGGCGCTGCGCAACGCCCGTGACGTCTACACGCGCCGCAACGAGGGCGTGTCGATCTGGGTCGTGCCCGCGACGCAGATCACGGCCTCCTCGCCGGACGAGAAGGACCCGTTCTTCGCGCCCTCGGGCGACAAGGTCTACCGGCACCCGACGTTCTACTCGATTCCCGAGGACGTGCCGCACCTATGAAACTCGGGTGCGGGTGTCCCGCAAAACACAGTGACAACGCGTCCCCCATGAACGGGCAGCGCTATGAGCTTTGACAACGCCTACGAGTCGCTCCTCGGCCACGAGGACGCGCACTGGGCCTTCGGCACCGGATTTTCGGAGGCTCTCTCCGGCGTGAACCGGGAGTTCCCGGCTGGCGTCGACAAGGACGCGCTCGCCGCCTACTGCCTGATGCTCGGCGACGACGCGTTGATCTTCTCGCAGCGGCTCTCGGAGTGGTGCTCGCGCGCCCCGGAGCTGGAAGAGGACATCGCGCTCGCCAACATCGCCCTGGACCTGCTCGGCCAGGCCCGCATGCTGCTGACCCGCGCCGGCGAGATCCTGGACCGCGACGAGGACTCGCTGGCCTACCTGCGCGACGAACGCGAGTTCCGCAACGTCCACCTCGCCGAGATCGACTGCGGACCCGGCCCCGGCGGCGACTTCGGCACGACCATCGCGCGCCTGCTGGTGTTCTCGTCGTGGCGGCTGGCGTTGTTCTCGCGCCTGCGTGGCTCGGCGGACCCGGTGCTGGCCGCCGTGGCCGAGAAGGGTCTCAAAGAGCTGGCCTACCACCGCGACCACGCGGCGCAGTGGACCGTCCGGCTCGGTGACGGCACCGACGAGTCGCACCGCCGCATGCAGGCCGGTCTGGAGCGCGTGTGGCCGTTCGTCGACGAGCTGTTCGCCACGCACGCCGTGGAAGCCTCGTTGACGGGTGTCGCGGTCGACCCGGCGTCACTGCGGTCCGAAGTGGACGGTGTGCTGGAGGCTGTTCTCCACGCCTCCGGTCTCACGCGTCCAGCCGACACGAAGGCCGCGCGCGTCGCGGGCATGGCGGGCCGCGACGGCGTGCACACCGAGGCCATGGGTTACCTGATCGCCGAGATGCAGCACCTGCACCGCTCGCTGCCCGGAGCCGTCTGGTGACCACCGCGCTGGAGATCGCGTCGGCCGTGCGGGACCCGGAGCTCCCGGTCCTCACCCTGGCGGACCTCGGCGTGCTCCGCGAGGTGTCCGAAGAGGACGGTCGCGTCGTCGTCACCATCACCCCGACCTACTCGGGCTGCCCCGCGATCGACGAGATGGGCGCCGACCTGCGCCGTTCGTTGCTGCAGGCCGGTTTCGAAGCCGTCGAGGTGCGCCTGTCGCTCTCACCGGCCTGGACCACGGACTGGATCAGCGCCGAAGGCCGTTCGAAACTGGCTGCCGCGGGCATCGCACCGCCGTCGCGCCTCGGCCCGTCGGTGGCGGGCCCGGTGCCGCTGAACCTGGTGCCGCCGTCGCGTCAGGTCGCCTGCCCGCAGTGCGGTTCGCTCAACACGTCGGAGATTTCCCGGTTCGGCTCCACGGCCTGCAAGGCCCTCCGCCGCTGCAACGCCTGCTCCGAGCCCTTCGAGCACGTCAAGGAGATCTGAGTTGTCGCGCCGCGCCGCCTTCCACAAGCTCACGGTCGCCAGCGTCGACCGCCTCTGCGACGACGCCGTGGCCGTCACGTTCGACGTGCCCTCCGACATCGCCGACGACTTCGCCTTCACCGCGGGCCAGTACCTGACCCTGCGCCAGGGCGACGAACGCCGCTCGTACTCGATCTGCGCCCCCGCCGGCGCCGCGCCGCGCATCGGCGTGCGCCGCGTCGACGACGGCCTGTTCTCCACCTGGCTCGTCGACCGCGTTTCCCCCGGCGACGTGGTGGAGGTCCTGCCTCCGCTGGGCAAGTTCACCCCGACCGGCAAGGGCACCCATCACGGCTTCGTCGTCGCGGGCTCAGGCATCACCCCGGCGTTGTCGATCGCCGCGACCGTGCTGGCCACCGGCGCCCGCGTGACCCTCCTGTACGGCAACCGCAGCACGAACACGGTGATGTTCGCCGACGAGCTGGCCGACCTGAAGGACCGCTACCCGGCCACGTTCCAGCTGGTCCACGTCCTGTCCAGGGAACCGCGCGACGTCGAGCTCTTCACCGGCCGCCTGAACGCCGAGAAGCTCACGGCCCTGTTCGGCACCATCGTCCCGTTCGACGCCATCGACGAGTGGTGGCTCTGCGGCCCGTACGAGATGGTCCAGGACGCCACGGCCGTCCTGCGCGAACGCGGCGTTGCCACAGACCGCGTGCACCACGAGCTCTTCTACGTCGACGAGCCCCCGCCGCCTCCGCGCCGTAAGGAGGCCGTGGTGGACGCCGCCGCGACCGTGACGGTGATCCTGGACGGCAAGTCGACCACCCTGCCGTTGCCCGCCGACGAACCGATCCTGGACGCCGCCCAGCGGGTCCGCGCCGACCTGCCGTTCGCGTGCAAGGGCGGTGTCTGCGGCACGTGCCGGGCGTTGGTCACCGACGGCTCGGTCGAGATGCGCCGCAACTACGCGCTCGACCAGTCCGAGGTCGACGCCGGGTTCGTGCTGACCTGCCAGGCGTTGCCGACCAGCGAGTGCGTGACGGTCGACTTCGACGCCTGAGCGGAGTAGCTCGTTACTCCTTTGAGACCATATGGTCCATGTGGCACGGATTTCTCGACGAGTCGCGCTGAGGCACGACCTACCTCGTTGTCGCAGTTGTTGTTCGGCCGCGCGAGCTGGACAGAATCCGCTCTGGGCTGCGTCGGCTCGTGAAGCCTGGTCAGCGTCGCGTGCATTTCAAGAAGGAAGGCGATCCGCGACGGCGGGAGGTCGTCTCGCGGCTGCGTGAGATGGGTGTGCGAGCGGGCGTCTGGACGGTTCGCGATTCCGACGACGTCCGTGCCCGGCAACTCTGCCTGTCCGCAGCGGCGACCTGGCTCCAGGAACTTGGTGTTACCCGACTGGCGATCGAAAGTTGTGCGCACCAGGACGTACGCGACCGGCAGACCTTGGCTTTGGCGCTGGAGAAGGTGGATGAGCCGTTCACCTACGAACACCTCCGGCCTGCGGAGGACCCGTAGCTCTGGGCGAGCGACGCCCTGGCGTGGTGTTTCGGGGCCGGTGGTGACTGGCGTCAGCGGGTGCAGCCCATGTTCGACGCGGTAGTACGGCTCGATCAATGCCTAGATAGCGCGAAACCCGGCAACCGACCGTCCGGACGGTGAACCGGGTTCACTTGCAGCTCCTACTGGAACCGACAACAAAACTATAGCAGAGCTGCGGCGCGATCCGTGATTTCAGATGAGCCGCGAATGGGCGTGGAACGTGGCACGATCACAGGCCATGGGGGTTGTCGCACGATCAGCACTCACCGGCCTGGCCACCGGCGTCTTGATCGTCGGTGCGCTCACGACCTTCGTCCAGCTGACGAGCACGACCAACGACAAGTACTCGTTCGCCACGCTCGTGCTGTCCACCGTCTTCTTCACCGCGGTGGTCGGCGGCGTCTCCGGCACGATCGTCGGCACCGGCATCGGCTTCATCCGCCGATCGCTGAGGCCCAAGCAACCGAAGCAGCCCAAGCCAGTCCACGTGCCGTTCCCGCAGCAGCCCTACGACATGTGGTCCGAGCAGGTCGAACGCTGCGCGGAGTCCACGCGCAGGGTCGCGGCAGCGGTGCAGGCCGTGCCGAAGTCACCGGCGAAGGACTGGCTGCAGAGGATCAGCGAGCAGCTGACCAAGGAGCTCGACGACGTCCGCGGTATCGCGCAGCTGGGCAGGGCGTTGGGCGCGGTCGACCGGCAGCACCCGGTCTACCAGCGGTTGCTGAAGGCGGCGCACGACTACAAGCAGTTCGAGAACGAGGTCGGCCGGGTCGCGTTGCAGATGTTCGACCACCCGGAGCTGGACGCGGCGCGCACCCACCTCGAAGTGCTCGAGAAGCAGCTGCCGCAGCTCAGCTGACCTCGACCTGCAGTGCCGACTGCCACCATCCCAGCACCTCCTCGGCGGCATCAGGCGCAGCCACCAAGAGGCCGTCCACGGGCAGTTGGGCGCCCGCGCCGCGTCTGTCCAGAACGACCGCACCGGACTCCACGGCCAACGACACCGCACCGGCGACGTCCCACTCGTGATAGCCGTGCAGCACGGCAGCGGCGACGTGGCCCAGCGCCACCTGTGCGACGGCCAGGCACTTCGAGCCCAGCACGCGCACGCCCGTGCCCGCTATCGCAGCCGTGGAGATGAACTCACCCATTCCAGGCCACGGACCCGTCCGGGTCATCTCGGTGCACACCACCAACGAGTCGCCCTGACGCTCGGTGAGCCTCACCGGGGTGCCGTTGGCCCGCATGCCACGGCCTCGCGCCGCGGCGTAGATCTGGGAGCGGTACGGGTCGGCCACGACGCCGACGACCGGGCCCCAGCGGTCCACCAGGGCGAGGCTGTAGGCGCACCAGGGCATGCCCGCGGTGTAGTTCGCGGTGCCGTCGACGGGATCGACCACCCAGCGGAACTCGGAGTCGCCGGGCACGTCCACATCGGAGTTCTCGCAGAACACGGGGATCGAGGGGAACTCGGCGGTGAGCACGCGGCGGGTGTGGCGTTCGAGAGTGCGGTCGGTGTCGGTCACCCAGTCGAAGGGCGACTCGTCGGAGTCGGGACGCACGCCGCGGCCGGCGGTGGCCATGATGACGTCCGAGGCGTCGTTCGCCAGACGGCCGGCGACTTCCAGCGCGATGGACACCAGGCCCGGGTCGACTGGGTGCGCGGGACGGGACGACAAGACGGTCATGCTGGCCTAGTTTCACCGCGTCGGGTGACCGGGAACCGACGCGAAGATGACAACTCGACGATCACCTGGCCACGACGTGAGGTGTTCTGACCGCGTCAAATCAGCGGTCACTCGGACTTCACACGGGCACTACATGGTGTGCCCTGTGCGTGTAGCGATCGTGACCGAGAGCTTCCTGCCCCAGGTGAACGGGGTCACCAACTCCGTGCTCCGAGTCCTGGAGCACCTGCGCCGCAACGGACATCAGGCGATGGTCGTTGCACCGGGCGCGGGTGCGGACGAGCACCACGGCACGCCCGTCCTGAGAGTCTCGGCGGTCGACGTGCCCATGGTGACGAGCCTGCCGATCGGTGTCCCGAGCCCGAGAGTCCTGCACGCGCTGGCCGAGTTCCAGCCCGACGTCGTGCACCTCGCGTCGCCGTTCGTGCTGGGTGCGTACGGCCTCAGAGCCGCCCGCAAACTCGACGTGCCGGCCGTGGCGGTCTACCAGACCGACGTCGCCGGGTTCGCCGGCAACTACGGCCTCGGACTCACCAAGCGCGCCGCGTGGCGGTGGACCAAGCGCCTGCACACGCTGGCGGACCGGACGCTGGCGCCGTCCAGCTCGGCGGTCGAGGCGCTGGAACAGCACGGGGTGCCGCGCGTGCACCGGTGGGGGCGCGGCGTCGACATCGACCTGTTCCACCCGCGCCCGAAGCACAACGACGAGCTCACGGTGGGCTACGTCGGACGGCTCGCGCCCGAGAAGCAGGTGCACCGGCTTCGCGAGCTCCACGACCTGCCCGGCGTGAAGCTGCGGATCGTCGGCGACGGCCCTGATCGCGAGCAGCTGGAGCGTGACCTGCCCAACGCGGAGTTCCTCGGGTTCCGCACCGGGAAGGAGCTCGCTGAGGCTTACGCGTCGTTGGACGTCTTCATCCACACCGGCCCGCACGAGACGTTCTGCCAGGCCGTGCAGGAGGCGCTGGCGAGCGGTCTGCCGGTGCTCGCGCCGAACGCCGGCGGCCCGCGCGACCTGGTCGCGCACGGCCGGACCGGGTACCTGTTCGACGAAGACATCGCGCAGTACGTCGAACTGCTGCGCGACCCGCTGCGGCGCAAGCGGTTCGGTCTCGCCGCCCGCAAGTCGGTGCTCTCCCGCACCTGGCCCGCGGTCTGCGACGAGCTGATGGGTCATTACGCCGCGGTGATCGGACTCACTCACCAGGCGGCGGCTTGAGGATCGTTCAGCTGGCCAACTTCTACGGACCGAAGTCGGGCGGCCTCCGCACGGCACTGCACCACCTGGGCACCGGCTACGTCTCCGCCGGCCACGAGGTCGTGCTGGTGGTCCCGGGCGACCGCCACGCCGACGAGGTCCTGCCCGGCGGGGTCCGCCGCATCACGCTGCCGGCGGTGAAGATCCCGTACACCGGCGGCTACCGCGTCGTGGACCCGTGGCGGGTGAAGTCCCTGATGGAGCACCTGAAGCCGGACCGGCTGGAGGTCTCCGACCGGCTGACGTTGCGCGGCATGGGCGCGTGGGCGAGCGAACGCGACATCCCGAACATCGTGATCTCGCACGAACGCCTCGACCGACTGCTCCAGTTCGTGCTGCCTCCCGCCCCTGCCGAACGCGGTGCCGACTGGGCGAACCGCCGCATGGCCGCGTCCTACGACACCGTCGTGTGCACGACCGGTTTCGCGCGCGAGGAGTTCGACCGCATCGGCGCGTTGAACGTGACCCAGGTGCCTCTGGGAGTCGACCTCACCACGTTCACCCCGCGCCGCCACTCCGTCGATCTTCGCCGGGACCTCCTGCAGGGCGAGGAGAACCTGCTCATCCACTGTGGACGGTTGTCGCCGGAGAAGCACGTCGAACGCTCCGTCGACACGCTCGCCGAACTCCACGAGCAGGGCCACTCCGCACGTCTGGTGATCGCCGGCGACGGCCCGCGCCGCTCATTCTTGGAGAAGCGCGCCTCCGGCCTGCCGGTGACATTCCTGGGCTTCGTGAAGTCCCGCCTGGACGTAGCCGCACTGCTCGCCTCCGCCGACCTCTCGCTGGCTCCCGGCCCGCACGAGACGTTCGGCCTGGCCGCCCTGGAGGCACTCGCCAGCGGCACCCCGGTCGTGGTCTCACAGTCCAGCGCGCTGAAGGAGATCGTCCAACCGGCGTGCGGCGCGGCCGTCGACGACCACGCGTTCGCCTTCGCTTCCGCAGCTCAGCGGCTCCTGGCCTCCGGCTCGCGGGAGGCCGCCCGAGCCCGCGCAGAGGAGTACCCGTGGACGGCCGCGGTGACCGGCATGCTGACAGCTCTGAAGGTGCCCTGAAGATGATCTCAGCCGGCCTGACTTAGTCTCTAGACCATGTCGCGAGCCGGCTTGGACAAGAACCCGCGCGAGGTCGCAGAGATGTTCGACGGCGTGGCCAAGGGCTACGACCGCACGAACTCGGTCATGACGCTGGGCTTCGACCGCCGCTGGCGGGAGTGGAGCAGGCGCGTCCTCGACGCCCGCCCCGGCGAGAAGGTCCTCGACCTCGCGGCCGGCACCGCCGTGTCCACGGTCCAGTACGCCGAGTCCGGCGCCTGGTGCGTAGCCGCCGACTTCTCAGTGGGCATGCTCGCCGGCGGAGCCCACCGCCGAGTCCCCAAGGTGGCCGCCGACGCCCTGCGCCTGCCCTTCCGCGACAACTCCTTCGACGCCGTCACGGTGTCCTTCGGCATCCGCAACTTCAACGACACCGTCCTCGCCCTGCAGGAGATGGCCCGCGTCACCAAGCCGGGCGGCCGCATGGTGATCTGCGAGGTCTCCACCCCGGTCTGGAAGCCGTTCCGCATCGTCTACATGCGCTACCTGCTCAAACTCCTGCCGCTCATCGCCAAGTTCGTCTCCTCGAACCCGGTCGCCTACTCCTACCTGGCCGAGTCGATGGCGACCTGGCCGAACCAGCGCTCCCTCGCCGAGCTGATCTCCAAGGCCGGCTGGGAGGACGTCGCCTGGTTCAACCTGACCGGCGGCATGGTGGCCCTGCACCGCGCGACCAAGCCGAAGCCGAAGGCCGAGGCCAAGCCCGGGGTCGAGCCCGAGGCCATGTCCGAGGCCGACAAGCCGACCTCCTGACCCGAGCCGCCTGCCGCCCTCTCGTACGGCAGGTGACCCCTCCGCTGGAACCGGCGCTCGCCCACGCAAGCTGACCCGCCCACCCGCCAAAGGTGACCGCCAGCACACCAACCGACCCAGAAGCCGACCCCCGAACCCTCAGCAACCTCCGGTTAGAGTCGCGAACAGAGCTGTGAGCCATCGACAGCGAGCTGTGAGCTGTGACCGGTACACGTTAGGGAGTCTGGATGAGCAGGCGCGGGATCAACGAGGACGCCGACGTCATCGTGGTGGGGGCGGGACCGGCGGGCTCGACCGCGGCGACCTACCTGGCCAGGGCGGGCCTCGACGTCCTCCTCCTGGAGAAGAGCTCCTTCCCCAGGGAGAAGGTCTGCGGCGACGGCCTGACCCCGCGCGGCGTCAAGCAGCTGATCGACCTCGGCATCGACACCCGTGAGAGCAACGGCTGGCTCCACAACAAGGGGCTGCGGGTCGTCGGCGGCGGCGTCACGATGGAGCTGGACTGGCCGGAGCTGGCCACGTTCCCCAACTACGGCGTCGTCCGGCCGCGCATGGACTTCGACGAGATGCTCGCGAACACGGCCAAGCAAGTCGGCGCGCGCATGCACGAGAACACCACGGTCACCAAGGCCATCATCGAGAACGGCCGGGTCGTCGGCGTCGAGGCCAAGCAGGGACCGGAAAAGAACCCGGTCACGTACCGCGCCCCGATCACGGTCGCGTGTGACGGTGTGTCAGCACGACTCGCGCTGTCAGTCGGTCTCCAGAAGAACGACGCCAAGCCGATGGGCGTCGCGGTCCGCCGCTACTACGCGAGCCCGCGCACCAAGGACGACTACCTCGAGTCGCACCTGGAGCTGTGGGCCCCGGACGGCCAGCTGCTGCCCGGCTACGGCTGGATCTTCGGCATGGGCGACGGCTCAGTCAACGTCGGCCTCGGCATTCTCAGCACGTCAAAGGCTTACGGCACCACGGACTACCGCGCCCTCCTGCGCAGCTGGCTCGACGCCACCCCCGAGGAGTGGGGCTTCCGGGAAGAGAACGCGACGAGCCGCATCGGCGGCGCCGCGCTCCCCATGGGCCTCAACCGCAAGCCGCACTACCGGGCCGGGCTCGTCCTGGTCGGCGACGCCGGCGGCATGGTCAACCCGTTCAACGGCGAGGGCATCGGCTACGCCATGGAGTCGGCCAAGATCGCGTCCGAAAGTGTCGTCCAGGCGCTCGCGCGGACCGGCGTCAACCGTGAACACGCGCTGCACGGCTACCCGGTCCGGATCGAACAGGCGCTCGGCAGTTACTACGCGCTCGGGAACGTGTTCTCGAAGCTCATCGGCAACCCGGCGATCATGCGGACCGCAACGAAGTACGGAATGCCGCGGAAACGCCTGATGAAACTCGTGCTCAAGCTACTCGCGGGCCTCTACGACCCGAAGGACGGCGACGCAATGGACCGCCTGATCGTGGCCGCTACGAAGCTCGCTCCCAGCGCGTAAATTACTCCGAATAGGTGACGGCACCGGCTCAATACGAGCCGGTGCCGTTTCGTATGTTCCAGCCATGTTAAACCCCCAGGTCAGACCCTGTGACCTAGGTCATTTACAGGCGTTCTACACTGGCGATCGACCTTGTGAATCACTTCACAACAGTCTGAACTAGCTTGTGAACTGTTTCACAAGCGTTTGTTAGGGCCGCCTAACAAACGCGCTGCAGAACAACACCCTTAGGGTGCGCCTCGACCGCGAGGAAAGGACGACGGAGCGTGCTTGACCCTTACCTCCCCCTCGTATTGATGTTCGCGCTCGCCGGGGCGTTCGCCCTGTTCTCGGTGACTGCAGCGCCCTACATCGGACCCCGCCGCTACAACCGGGCCAAGCTCGACGCGTACGAGTGCGGCATCGAGCCGAGCCCGCAGCCGGTCGTGGGTGGTGGGCGCATGCCCGTCGCCTACTACCTGACGGCGATGCTCTTCATCTTGTTCGACATCGAAATGGTCTTCCTCTACCCGTTCGCCGTCGCTGCCGACAAGCTCGGCCTGTTCGGGCTGGTGGAGATCGTCCTGTTCGTCGCCACGGTCGGCTTCGCGTACGTCTACGTGTGGCGTCGCGGCGGCCTCGACTGGAACTGAGGAAGTCATGGGTCTCGAGGAGAAGCTCCCGAACGGCATCCTGCTGGTCAGCGTCGAGAAGCTGGTCAACTGGACCCGCAAGTCCTCGCTGTGGCCTGCCACCTTCGGCCTGGCCTGCTGCGCCATCGAGATGATGACGACGGGTGGTCCGCGCTACGACCTCGCCCGCTTCGGCATGGAGGTCTTCCGGGCCTCACCGCGCCAGGCGGACCTGATGATCGTCGCGGGCCGCGTCACCAACAAGATGGCGCCGGTGCTGCGGCAGATCTACGACCAGATGCCCGAACCGCGCTGGGTGCTGGCCATGGGCGTGTGCGCCAGCACTGGCGGCATGTTCAACAACTACGCGGTGGTGCAGGGCGTCGACCACGTCGTGCCCGTCGACATGTACCTGCCGGGCTGCCCGCCGCGGCCGGAGATGCTGATGGACGCGATCCTCAAGATCCACGCCAAGATCATGGACGAGCCGCTCAACGCCGTGCGCGCCAAGGCACTCGCCGACTCGGGCTACCGCACCGATCTCATCCCGTCCTCCGAGCGTTTTGCGAGGAAGAAGTGACCGAGCCAGGGGGAGAGCACTCCAGCGCCGAGCGCGCTGTCGAGGGCCTCGAAACCAACGGAGCCGAGGCCAAGGCCCCGATCTTCGCCGGCAAGGAGCGCAAGGGCCTCTTCGGCGTCAGCGGCTCCGGCGACACGTCGGGCTTCGGTGGCCTCAGGCTGCCCGCGCACGTCGCGGCGCCCGCCGAGCGGCCTTACGGGGGCTGGTTCGACGAGGTCGCGGACGAGCTGTTCGCCGCGATCAGCGACAAGGGCCTGCCCGCCGACACGGTGCAGCAGGTGACCGTCGACCGCGGTGAGATCACCTTCTACCTCAAGCCGGAGACGTTGCTGGAGGTCGCGCGGATCCTGCGCGACACCCCGTCGCTGCGCTTCGAGCTCTGCAGCTCGGTGTCCGGTGTGGACTACGGCGCCGACGTGCCGCAGCGCCTGCACTCGGTCGCGCACCTCACGTCGATGACGTACCGCCGCCGCATCCGGCTGGAGGTCGCGGTCGACGTCGACAACCCGCACGTGCCGAGCCTCATCGACGTCTACCCGACGGCGGACTGGCAGGAGCGCGAGACCTGGGACATGTTCGGGATCATCTACGACGGTCACCCCGGACTGACCCGCATCCTCATGCCGGACGACTGGGACGGACACCCCCAGCGCAAGGACTACCCGCTGGGCGGCATCCCGGTGGAGTACAAGGGCGCGGAGATTCCTCCGCCGGACCAGAGGCGGTCGTACTCATGACCGAGCGACTTTCCGACGTGACCACCGGAACCGACACCAGCGCCCCCGGCCGCGACAGCGTCGAGGCACCCGAGGTCGCCGAGTCCCGCAAGACCACCGAGGGCACCGTCTACACGGTGACCGGCGGTGACTGGGACGAGGTGCTCGCGGACGCGGTCCACGACGAGCGCATCGTCATGAACCTCGGCCCGCAGCACCCGTCGACGCACGGCGTGCTCCGCCTGGTCCTGGAGCTCGAGGGCGAGACGGTCACCCACGCCCGCAGCGTCATCGGTTACCTGCACACGGGCATCGAGAAGAACCTCGAGTACCGGAACTGGGTCCAGGGCGTCACGTTCATCACGCGCACGGACTACCTGGCGCCGCTGCACCACGAGGCCGCGTACTGCATGGCCGTCGAGAAGCTGCTCGGCGTCACGGTTCCGGACAAGGCGCAGGCGATCCGCGTGCTGCTGATGGAGATCAACCGCATCAGCTCGCACCTCGTCGCGCTCGCCACCGGCGGCATGGAGCTCGGTGCCCTCACGGGTATGACCTCCGGCTTCCGCGAGCGCGAAGAGGCCCTGCACCTGCTGGAGCACCTCACCGGTCTGCGCATGAACCACGCGTTCATCCGGCCCGGCGGCCTCGCGCAGGACCTGCCGGACGACGCGGTCGAGAAGATCACCGCGTTCGTCAAGATCATGGAAAAGCGGCTGCCGGACTACGACAAGCTGCTCACCGGCCAGCCGATCTGGCGCAACCGCCTCGCGGGCGTGGGCTACCTGCCCGTCGACGCGTGCCTCGCGCTCGGCATCACCGGCCCGATCCTGCGCTCCGCGGGCCTCGCCTGGGACCTGCGCAAGATCGAGCCGTACTGCGGCTACGAGAACTACACCTTCGACGTGCCGACCTCGAACGCGGCGGACTGCTTCGCGCGGTACCTGCTGCGGCTCGAGGAGATGCACCAGTCGCTGAAGATCATCAAGCAGGTCGTGAAGAGCCTGCCGACGGGTCCGGTGATGGTCGAGGACGCCAAGATCGCGTGGCCCGCGCAGCTCACGATCGGCAGCGACGGCATGGGCAACTCGCTCGAGCACGTCCGCAAGATCATGGGTCAGTCCATGGAGTCCCTGATCCACCACTTCAAGCTGGTGACCGAGGGCTTCAAGGTGCCGTCCGGCCAGGTCTACGTGCCGGTCGAGTCGCCGCGCGGCGAGCTGGGCTACCACGTCGTCTCCGACGGTGGCACGAGGCCGATGCGCGTGCACCTGCGCGAACCCAGTTTCGTGAACCTCCAGTCGATGCCCGCGATGTGCGAGGGCGGCATGGTCGCCGACGTCATCGCGTCCGTCGCCTCGATCGACCCGGTGATGGGTGGTTGCGACCGATGACTCAAGCGCCAGAACAGACCTTTGACCAGTCCACTGTGGACAGGGCGCAGGCGATCATCGCCCGCTACCCGCAGTCCCGCAGTGCGCTGCTACCGATGCTGCACCTCGTGCAGTCGGTCGAGGGCTACGTCTCCCAGGAGGGCATCCGGTTCTGCGCCGGGCAGCTCGACCTGAGCGAGGCCGAGGTCAGCGCGGTCGCGACGTTCTACACGATGTACAAGCGCCGTCCGTGCGGTGAGCACCTGGTCAGCGTGTGCACGAACACGCTGTGCGCGGCGCTCGGCGGCGACGACATCTACGCGACCCTCAAGAGCCACCTCGGTGTCGGCCACGAGGAGACCGCGGGCGAGCCGGGCACGCCGGGCTCGATCACCCTGGAGCACGCCGAGTGCCTCGCCGCGTGCGACCTCGGCCCGGTTCTCCAGGTGAACTACGAGTTCTACGACAACCAGACGCCGGACAAGGCGCTGGGACTCGTGAAGGCGTTGCAGTCAGGGGAAAAGCCCGCCCCGACGCGCGGCGCCCCGCTCACCGATTTCAAGCAGGCGGAACTGCAGCTCGCCGGCTTCTTCGAGGGTCGTGACGCGGACCTCGACGGACCGTCGGCGGCGCCGGAGACGTTGCGGGGGGCCCAGATCGCGAAGGACCGCGGCTGGGACGCACCGACGATGCCGGCCAACGCCGAGTTCCCCGCCCTGCCGGAAAAGAAGTAGGGGGCACACATGGTCAACCCGCTGACTCCCGTTCTCACCACGCGCTGGACCGAGCCCAAGTCCTGGACCATCGAGACCTACGAGCGCACCGGCGGCTACACCGCCCTGCCCAAGGCGCTCAAGGCCCACCCGGACCAGCTCATCCAGCAGTGCAAGGACTCCGGACTGCGCGGCCGCGGCGGCGCGGGCTTCCCCACCGGCATGAAGTGGGGCTTCATCCCGCAGGGCGACGGCAAGCCGCACTACCTCGTCATCAACGCCGACGAGGGTGAGCCCGGCACCTGCAAGGACATCCCGCTGATGATGGCGGACCCGCACTCGCTGATCGAGGGCGTGATCATCACGTCGTACGCGATCCGCGCGAACTTCGCGGCGATCTACGTCCGCGGCGAGGTCCTGCACTGCATCCGCCGCCTCAACGCGGCGGTCCGGGAGGCCTACGCCAAGGGCTACCTGGGCAAGGACATCCTCGGCAGCGGCTTCGACCTCGACGTGGTGATCCACGCCGGCGCCGGCGCGTACATCTGCGGTGAGGAGACCGCGCTGCTCGACTCGCTGGAGGGCCGTCGCGGCCAGCCGCGACTCAAGCCGCCGTTCCCCGCGACCTCGGGCCTCTACGCGTCGCCCACTGTCGTGAACAACGTCGAGACGATCGCGTCGGTTCCCTTCATCGTCAACGGTGGCGCGGACTGGTTCCGCGAGATGGGTCGCGACCGGTCGCCCGGTCCGAAGATCTACTCGCTGTCGGGCCACGTCACGAACCCCGGCCAGTACGAGGCGCCGATGGGCACCACGCTCCGGCAGCTGCTGGACATGGCCGGTGGCATGAAGGACGGCATCCCGATCAAGTTCTGGACGCCGGGTGGTTCGTCCACACCGCTGTTCACCGCAGAGCACCTCGACGTGCCGCTGGACTTCGAGGGTGCCGCCGAGGCCGGTTCGATGCTCGGCACGACGGCGCTGCAGATCTTCAACGAGACCGTGTCCGTGCCGTGGGCCGTCATGAAGTGGACGGAGTTCTACAAGCACGAGTCGTGCGGCAAGTGCACGCCGTGCCGCGAGGGCACGTACTGGCTCGTGCAGATCCTGCAACGGATGGTGCGGGGCGAGGGCACGGCGAGCGACATCGACACGTTGCTCGACGTCTGCGACAACATCCTCGGCCGCTCGTTCTGCGCGCTCGGTGACGGTGCCGTCAGCCCGATCACCAGTGGCATCAAGTACTTCAAGGACGAGTTCCTGGCTCTCTGCGACCAGAACTCCAAGGTCCTGGCTGGAGCGAACGCATGACCATCGCCCCTGACAAGAGCACCGCGACCGAGGTCGTCGTACCCGAGGGTCACGTCAAGCTGATCATCGACGGCGTGGAGGTCATCGCGCCCAAGGGTGAGCTGCTGATCCGCACGGCAGAGCGCCTCGGCACGGTCATCCCGCGCTTCTGCGACCACCCGCTGCTGGAGCCCGCGGGCGCCTGCCGCCAGTGTCTCGTCGAGGTCGAGATGGGCGGCCGGCCGATGCCGAAGCCGCAGGCCTCCTGCACGATGACGGTCGCGGACGGCATGGTCGTGAAGACCCAGCTGACCTCGCCGGTCGCGGACAAGGCCCAGCAGGGTGTGATGGAGCTGCTGCTCATCAACCACCCGCTGGACTGCCCGATCTGCGACAAGGGCGGTGAGTGCCCGCTGCAGAACCAGGCGATCGCCCACGGCCGCAGCGACTCCCGCTTCCACGAGCACAAGCGGACGTTCCCGAAGCCGATCAGCATCTCGACGCAGGTGTTGCTCGACCGCGAGCGGTGCGTGCTCTGCCAGCGCTGCACCCGGTTCTCCGCGCAGATCGCCGGCGACCCGTTCATCGAGCTGCTGGAGCGCGGTGCGCAGCAGCAGATCGGTGTGGCGCAGGACAAGCCGTTCCAGAGCTACTTCTCCGGCAACACCATCCAGATCTGCCCGGTCGGCGCTCTCACGAGTGCCGCCTACCGCTTCCGCGCCCGGCCGTTCGACCTCGTGTCGACGCCGAGCGTCTGCGAGCACTGCTCCTCCGGCTGTGCCGAGCGCACCGACTGGCGGCGCGGCAAGGTGCAGCGCAAGCTCGCCGGCGACGACCCGCAGGTCAACGAGGAGTGGATCTGCGACAAGGGCCGGTTCGCCTTCCGCTACGCCACGGCCGACGACCGCATCACGCGGCCGCTCGTGCGTGACGAGGAGACCGGTGAGCTGCGCGAGTCCTCGTGGACCGAGGCTCTGCAGGTCGCCGCGAAGGGTCTCGCGGAAGCCCGCGACGCAGGCGGTGTCGGTGTGCTCACCGGTGGCCGGCTGACCGTCGAGGACGCCTACGCGTACTCGAAGTTCGCCCGGATCGCGTTGCGCACCAACGACATCGACTTCCGCGCCCGGCCGCACAGCGCCGAGGAGCTGGAGTTCCTGTCGAGCACCACGGTGTTCACGAACCCGGACAACGGCGTGACGTTCCAGGGCATCGAGAAGGCACCGGCCGCGTTGCTGGTCGCGTTCGAGCCCGAGGAAGAGGCGCCGATCGTCTTCCTGCGCCTGCGCAAGGCCGCTCGCACCGGCAAGACGAAGGTCTTCCACCTCGGCCAGTTCACCACCCCGGCCGTGGAGAAGACGTTCGGCACGCTGCTCGCGTGCGTGCCGGGTGCCGAGGCGAACGCGCTGAACGCGTTGCCGGAGCACGCTTCCGACGTCGTCGAGCTGCTGGGCAAGCCCGGTGCCGTGATCCTCGTCGGCGAGCGCGCCGCCGAGATCCCCGGCGCGTTCACCGCGGTCGCGAAGCTGGCCGAGCGCACCGGCGCCAAGGTCGCGTGGATTCCCCGCCGGGCCGGTGAGCGCGGTGCGCTCGCGGTCGGCGCCACGCCGAACCTGCTGCCCGGTGGCCGCCACGTCACGAACGCGGCGGCGCGCACCGAGGTCGAGCGGACCTGGGGCGTCGAGGAGGGCACGATCCCCGCGACGCCGGGCCGTGACACCAACGGCATCCTCGACGCGCTCGTGAACGGCGAGCTGTCCGGCCTGGTGGTCGGCGGCGTCGACCCGCTCGACCTGCCGGACCCGGCGCTGGCCGAGAAGGCGTTGGCGGAGGCCGAGTTCATCGTGAGCCTGGAGCTGCGGCCGAGTGCCGTGACCGAGCGGGCGAACGTCGTGCTCCCGATCGCCCCGTCGGTCGAGAAGTCCGGCAGCTACCTCAACTGGGAGGGCCGCCGCCGCGAGTTCGGCACGACGCTGGAAGGCACCGGTGCCCTGCCGGACTGCCGCGTGCTCGACACCCTCGCGGTGGAGATGGACGCGGACCTGTTCACGCAGACGCCCGCCGCCTCCGCCTCCGACCTGGCCCGCCTCGGCGAGGGCGCACCGAGCGGTTCCTCGCTCAACGTCGCCGCGCCGCTGCAGTCCCCGGCCGGTGCGGGCAAGGCCGTGCTCGCCACGTGGCACCGGCTGATCGGCAACGGCTCGCTGCAGGTGGACGAGCCGCACCTGGCCGGCACCGCACGCCCGGTCGTCGCGAAGATCTCCGAGGCCACCGCGCAGCAGTTCGGCCTGGAGACCGGCGGCTTCGTGACGGTCTCCACCGACCGCGGCGCGATCACGCTCCCGGTCGAGACCGACGACCTGCCCGAGGGCGTCATCTGGCTGCCCACCAACTCGGGTGACGTGTCCGTCCGCCGCACGCTCGGCGCCGGCCACGGCTCGATCGTCTCCGTCAGCGGAGGGAACTGATGACGAAGTACCTCGCAGCGGAGATCGGCGACACCGCCGAACTGCTCGCGGACGACCCGATCTGGCTGGTCCTGATCAAGGTCGTCGCGATCTTCGCCTTCCTCGTGGTCATGACCCTGTTCATGATCAATTGGGAACGCAAGGTCGTCGCGCGGATGCAGCACCGCCCCGGCCCCAACCGCGTGGGCCCCAACGGCTGGTTGCAGTCGCTGGCGGACGGCTTGAAGCTCGCCTTCAAGGAGGACATCCGCCCGGTCCTCGCGGACAAGTGGGTGTTCTTCCTCGCCCCGGTGATCTCCTGCATCCCCGCGTTCCTCGCGTTCTCGGTGATCCCGCTCGCGGGCGAGGTCAACCTGTTCGGCGAGCAGACCGCGCTGCAGCTCGTCGACCTCCCGGTCGGCGTGCTCGTGGTGCTGGCCTGCTCCTCGCTCGGCGTCTACGGCATCGTGCTGTCCGGCTGGGCCTCCGGCTCGCCGTACCCGCTGCTGGGTGCACTGCGAAGCGCCGCACAGGTGATCTCCTACGAGATCGCGATGGGCCTGTCGATCGTCGCGGTGATCATGTTCACCGGCTCGATGTCGACCGGTGACATCGTGGGAGCCCAGGCCAGCGTCGTGCTCGGGGCGTTGCCCGGCTGGTTCGGCATCCTGCTGTTCCCCAGCTTCGTGATCTACGTGGTGTCGATGGTCGGCGAGACCAACCGCGCGCCGTTCGACCTCCCCGAGGCCGAGTCGGAGCTGGTCGGTGGTTTCCACACGGAGTACAGCTCGCTGAAGTTCGCGCTGTTCTTCCTCGCCGAGTACGTCAACATGGTCACCGTCTCGGCGCTCGCGACCACGCTCTTCCTCGGCGGCTACCACGCCCCGTGGAGCGGCGAGTTCATGAACACCGGCTGGTGGGGCCTGCTCTGGTTCATCATCAAGACGCTGGGCTTCCTGTTCCTCTTCATCTGGCTGCGCGGCACGCTTCCCCGCCTGCGCTACGACCAGTTCATGAAGCTGGGCTGGAAGGTGCTGGTCCCGACCAGCCTCGTCTGGATCATGGCCGTCGCGGTCATCCGCACCGGTGCCATCCAGCAGCTCTCCACGGCGCAGCGCCTCATCGCGCTCGGCGTGATCGTCGGCCTCGTACTGCTGGTCTCGTTCCTGCTGCCGGACAAGAAGGTGCAGGACACGAAGGGCGTGCCGCTCGCCGGTGGCGGGTTCCCGGTGCCGCCGCTCGACCTCGCCGTTCCCAAGTCAGCGCCCAAGCGCAAGGTCAAGGTCGCCAACATCCCCAAGGACACGGCAGCCGTCACCACCGGTAAGGAGGCTGAGTAGGGATGTTCGAGTCCCTGAAAGGCTTCGGCGTCACCTTCGGCACCATGTTCAAGAAGGTGGTGACGGAGGAGTACCCCGAGGTCAAGAAGGTGACCGCGCCGCGGTTCCACGGACGTCACCAGCTGAACCGGCACCCGGACGGGCTGGAGAAGTGCGTCGGCTGCGAGCTGTGCGCGTGGGCCTGCCCGGCGGACGCGATCTTCGTCGAGGGTGGCGACAACACCGAAGAGGCGCGCTACTCGCCCGGTGAGCGCTACGGCATGGACTACCAGATCAACTACCTGCGCTGCATCGGCTGCGGCCTGTGCATCGAGGCGTGCCCGACCCGTTCGCTCACGATGACGAACGAGTACGAGCTCGCCGACGACAACCGCCAGGACCTGATCTTCACCAAGGAGGACCTGCTCGCCCCGCTGCTGCCCGGCATGGAGCAGCCGCCGCACCCGATGCGGCTCGGCGAGAACGAGCAGGACTACTACGTGAACGGCCCGCAGCTCGCGAAGGTGGCCCAAGAAGGTAAGGGGACCCAGCAGTGAGCCTCCTGACCTTCCTCGCTCAGCAGCCGGAACCCGTGCAGCGCGTGGCCGACGTCGTGACGACCGGCGAGGCGATCACCTTCTGGGTGCTCGGCCCGCTCGCGCTGGCCGGCGCGCTCGGCATGCTCTTCGCGCGCAACGCGGTGCACTCCGCGCTGTGGCTCGTGGTGACGATGCTCAGCCTCGGTGTGCTGTACATGGTCCAGCAGGCGCCGTTCCTCGGCTTCGTGCAGATCATCGTCTACACCGGCGCGATCATGATGCTGTTCCTGTTCGTGTTGATGATGGTCGGCAGGGACAGTTCGGACTCGGTGGTCGAAGTGATTCGCGGCCAGCGACTTGCCGCGGCGTTGCTCGGCATCGGGTTCGCCGTGCTGATGGTCGGTTCCGTCGCCCGCGCGCTGACCTCGGTCGAGTCGCGCGGCCTGGCCGAGGCGAACACCACGAACGGCGGCAACGTCGGCAACATCGGCCAGAAGCTCTTCACGGACTACCTGTTCCCGTTCGAGCTCACCTCGGCGCTGCTGATCACCGCCGCCCTCGGCGCGATGATCCTGGCCTTCGTCGGCCGCGACGGGAAGCCCTCCAAGAAGACGCAGAAGGAACTCGTCGAGGAGCGCTTCCAGGACGGCAAGCGGGTCGGGTCCATCCCCGGCCCCGGCGTCTTCGCCACCGCGAACTCGGTGGCCACCCCCGCGCTGCTGCCCGACGGCAGCGTGTCGGAGGAGTCGCTGTTCGAGGTCATCGAGGCGACCGACAAGGCAACGCTCTCGGACGACGTCGCCGAGGTGGCCGGTACCGGGCACGAGGCCGACGCGCACGCGCTCAAGGGAAGTGAGTCGTGACTCCCACCTACTACCTGCTGCTGTCGGCACTGCTGTTCAGCATCGGCGCCGTCGGTGTCCTGGTGCGCCGCAACGCCATCGTGGTCTTCATGTGCGTCGAGCTCATGCTCAACGCGGTCAACCTGAGCCTCGTGACGTTCTCGCGGATCAACGGCTCGCTCGACGGTCAGGTGATGGCGTTCTTCGTGATGGTCGTCGCCGCGGCGGAGGTCGTCGTCGGCCTCGCGATCATCATGTCCATCTTCCGGACGCGTCGCTCGGCCTCGGTCGACGACTCGAACCTGCTGAAGTACTGAGGGGTCACCGGTGACGGAACCAGTTGCCGCCAGCGGGATCGCTTCTCTCGCCTGGCTTTTGTTGGCGCTGCCCGCCTTCGGCGCGGCCGTGCTGCTCGTCGGTGGCAAGCGCGCCGACAAGTGGGGCCACCTGCTCGGCTGCGCCACGATCCTCGGCGCGTTCGGCTACGGACTCGCGCTGTTCTTCTCGACGCTCGGCCTGTCCCCGGAAGAGCGCACGCAGAACGTGCACCTCTTCAACTGGGTGGACATCAACGCGCTGACCGTCGAGTTCGGACTGCGGATCGACCCGCTGTCGCTGACGTTCGTGCTGCTGATCACCGGTGTGGGTTCGCTGATCCACATCTACTCGATCGGCTACATGGCGCACGAGGAAGGCAGGCGGAAGTTCTTCGCCTACCTGAACCTCTTCGTGTCGGCGATGCTCCTGCTGGTGCTGGGCAACGGTTTCGTGACCCTGTACTTCGGCTGGGAGGGCGTCGGTCTCGCCTCGTACCTGCTGATCGGCTGGTACCAGTACAAGCCGGAAGCGGCGTCGGCGGCCAAGAAGGCCTTCCTGATGAACCGCGTCGGTGACCTGGGCCTGGCCATCGCGATCTTCCTGATGTTCAACCGCCTCGGGACCACGCAGTACACCGAGGTCTTCAACCGGGTGCAGGAGTTCAGCGGCGCGGAGGTCCTCGCGATCACGCTCCTGCTGCTCCTCGGCGCCTGCGGCAAGTCGGGTCAGTTCCCGCTGCAGGCCTGGTTGCCGGACGCCATGGCCGGTCCGACCCCGGTGTCCGCACTGATCCACGCGGCAACGATGGTCACCGCGGGCGTGTACCTCATCGCCCGCGCGAACCCGCTCTACAACCTGAGCGCGGACGGCCGTCTGGTCGTGATGATCATCGGTGGCGTCACGCTGCTGATCGGCTGCATCATCGGTTGCGCCTACGACGACTTCAAGAAGGTCCTGGCGTACTCGACGGTCTCGCAGATCGGTTACATGATCCTCGCGGTGGGCCTCGGCCCGGTGGGTTACGCGCTCGGCATCATGCACCTGCTGACCCACGGTTTCTTCAAGGCCGGGCTCTTCCTCGGTGCCGGTTCGGTCATGCACGGCATGAACGACGAGGGCAACATCCGGCGGATGGGCGGCCTGGCGAAGTACCTGCCGGTCACGTTCGTCACCTGGACGCTCGGCTACCTCGCGCTGATCGGCATCCCGCCGTTCGCCGGTTACTTCTCGAAGGACGCCATCATCGCGGCGGCGTTCACGGGGGAGGGCTGGCGTCCGTACGTCTTCGGCGGGGTGGCGCTGCTCGGTGCCGCGCTGACCGCGTTCTACATGACGCGCCTGCTGATCCTCGTCTTCCTGGGCAAGCCCCGATGGAAGGAGCTGAAGTCCGAGGACGGCCGCGAGTACCACCCGCACGAGTCCCCGCTGTCGATGACCATCCCGATGATCATCCTCGCGGTCGGCTCCATCGGCGGTGGCTGGTTCCTCTCCTCCGGCGGACGGCTGGCCGGCTGGCTCGAGCCCACGCTCGGCGAGCTCAAGGAGGAGCACGGCGTCATCTCGCACGGGATGGTCGGGATTCTGACCGTCGCGCTCGCGGTGCTCGGTGCCGGACTCGCGTTCCTGCTCTTCGCCCGCGGCAAGCAGCCGGTCGAGCGCCCGTTGCGGGTGTCCTTCCCGGTCCGCGCCGCTCGTGCGGACCTGTACGGCAACGCTCTGAACGAGGCCCTCTTCGCGCGGCCGGGCACCTGGCTCACCCGCGCGCTGGTGTACCTCGACCTGAAGGGCGTCGACGGTGTCGTCAACGGCACCGCGGCGCTGCTCGGCGGTAGCTCCGGCCGGTTGCGCAGGCTGCAGACCGGGTTCGTCCGCTCCTACGCACTGTCCATGCTGCTGGGCTCGATCTTCGTGCTCGGGGCGCTCCTGGTGGTGAGGTTCTCGTGAGCTGGGTTCTGATCGCACTGCTGGTCGTGCCGCTGGTCGGCGCGTTGGTGGTGGCGTTCCTGCGCAACGACGACCTGAAGGCGAAGTACGTCGCACTCGGGTTCTCGGCCATCGAGCTGGTGCTCGCCGGACTGCTGTGGTTCGCCTACGACCCGGACGGCGACCGCATCCAGCTCGCCTCCGGCGTGGACTGGATCTCGGCGTTCGGCGTGCGGCTGTCGTTCGGCATCGACGGCATCGCGCTGGTGATGATCGCGGTGATCGCACTGCTGATCCCGCTGGTGATCGGTGCTGGCTGGACGGAGAAGCTGCCGGCCGGGCGTTCGCAGGGCGGGTACCTCGCGCTGATCCTGGTGCAGGAGGCCGTGACGGTCGCGGTGTTCGCCGCCACCGACGTCTTCCTGTTCTACGTGCTGTTCGAGGTCATGCTGATCCCGATGTACTTCCTGATCGGCGGCTACGGCGGCGCGCGCAGGCAGTACGCGGCGGTCAAGTTCTTCCTGTACTCGTTCCTCGGCGGCCTGATCATGCTGGCCTCCGCGATCGGCGCCTACGCGATGGCGTCGGACGAGCTGGGCAAGGGCACGTTCGACTGGGCGACCCTGGTGACGGTGGTCCGCGACGCCGACTCGACGACGCAGACGTGGCTGTTCCTCGGCTTCTTCCTGGCGTTCGCGATCAAGGCGCCGCTCGTGCCGTTCCACACCTGGCTGCCGGACGCGGCCGCCGAGGCGCCGATCGGCGTCACGGTGATCGTCGTCGGCATCCTGGACAAGGTCGGCACGTTCGGCATGCTGCGCTACCTGCTGCCGATGTTCCCGGAGGCGTCGAAGAACCTGGCGCCGTTCGTGATCGTGCTGGCGGTCGCGGGTGTCCTTTATGGATCGTTGCTCGCCACGGGCCAGCGGGACATGAAGCGGTTCCTCGCGTACGTCTCGATCGCGCACTTCGGCTTCATCGCGCTCGGCATCTTCTCGTTCACGTCGCAGGCCGGCGTGGGCTCGGTGTCGTACATGCTCAACCACTCGATCTCGACCGGCATGCTGATCCTGGTGGTCGGCATGGTGATCGCCCGCGGTGGTTCGTCGCTGATCTCCGACTACGGCGGCATGTCCAAGGTCGCGCCGGTGCTCGCGGGCATGCTGCTGCTCTCCGGTCTGACCACGCTGTCGCTGCCGGGCACGAACTCGTTCGTCTCCGAGTTCCTGGTGCTGATCGGCTCGTTCCCGACGCAGCCGGTCGCCACGATCATCGCGACGGTCGGCATGGTGCTCGCGGCGCTCTACGTGCTGTGGCTCTACCAGCGGATCATGACCGGCCCGCTGCGCGGCGACGCGCTCGTGGGTGCGGCCGCAGGTCCGGGCGCTGTCGGCGACCCGGAGACGAAGACCACGATCGGCGACCTGAACAAGCGCGAGATCGCGGTGCTCGCACCGCTCGTAGTCATCGTGCTGGCACTCGGGTTCTACCCGCAGCCGGTGCTCGACGTCATCACCCCGACTGTCGGGGCGACGCTGACCGAGGTCGGCGTGACCGACCCGGTCTCCGTGCAGGAAGGCAAGTGACGTGAACCTTCTCGTCGCTCAGGCGCAGCAGATCCAGGCGCCCGAGATCGATTACTTCGCCATCGCGCCGGTGCTGATCGTGCTCGGCGCGGCCTGCCTCAGCGTGCTGCTGGAAGCGTTGCTGCCCAAGCACCAGCGGTGGGCCGTGCAGCTCGTGCTGTCGCTCGTGACGCTGGTCGCGGCCACCGGCACGTTGGTCCTCTACGCGACCTCCGACCGGGGTAACGGAGTGCTGACGCTGGCGGGCACGGTCGCGGTCGACTCGCCGTCGCTGTTCCTGTGGGCCACGTTGCTGGTGCTGGCGTTCGGGTCGATCCTGCTGATCGCCGACCGCTCGGTGGAGCCGGGTGGCGCGTTCGTGGCCCAGGCCGCGATCCGTCCCGGCACCATCCAGGACCGCGCGCAGGCGACGAAGACCGGCATGCAGACCGAGGTCTTCCCGCTCACGCTGTTCGCGCTCGGCGGCATGATGACGTTCGTCGCGTCGAACGACCTGCTGACCATGTTCATCGCGCTGGAAGTCCTGTCGCTGCCGCTGTACCTGCTGTGCGGCCTGGCTCGCCGTCGCCGCCTGCTCTCGCAGGAAGCGGCTGTGAAGTACTTCCTGCTCGGTGCGTTCGCCTCCGCGTTCTTCCTGTACGGCGTGGCTCTGCTGTACGGCTACGCGGGTTCGGTGAAGCTCTCGGCCATCGCATCGGCCGCGGCCGGCACGGACCGCTCGGACACGCTGCTGTTCGCGGGCTTCGGCCTGCTGGTGGTGGGTCTGCTGTTCAAGGCGGCGGTCGGCCCGTTCCACGCCTGGACCCCGGACGTGTACCAGGGCGCGCCGACGCCGGTGACGGCGTTCATGGCCGCGTGCACCAAGGTCGCCGCGTTCGGTGGCATCCTGCGCGTGCTCACGGTGGCGTTCGAGAACACGCAGTGGGAGTGGCGCGGCGTCCTGTGGGGCGTGGCGATCGTGTCGATGGTGATCGGCGCGGTGCTGGGTCTCACGCAGACCGACGTGAAGCGCATGATCGCGTACTCGTCGGTGGCGCACGCGGGCTTCCTGCTGATCGGCACGATCGCGCTGACGCCCGAGGGCACCACGCCCGGTGTGAGCGCGACCATGTTCTACCTGCTGGCGTACGGCTTCACCACGATCGCCGCGTTCGGCATCGTGTCGCTGGTCCGCAACTCGGACGGCGAGGCGACGCACCTGTCGCAGTGGGCGGGTCTCGCGAAGCGGTCGCCGATCATCGCGGCCGTCTTCACGTTCCTGCTGCTGGCACTGGCCGGAATTCCGCTGACGTCCGGGTTCATCGGCAAGTTCGTCGTGTTCAGCGCGGCGATCGACGCCGGTCTGACCCCGCTCGTGGTGATCGCGCTGGTGGCCTCGGCCGTCGCGGCGTTCTTCTACCTGCGAGTGATCGTGCTGATGTACTTCAGCGACCCGGCGCCGGACGGCCCGACCGTGAGCCTGCCCGGTGCGTTCACCACGGTCGCGATCACTCTCGGTGCGGTCGTGACCCTGGTGTTGGGTTTGTGGCCCACGTTGGTGCTCGAATGGGCGGGTACCGGCACCTTCCTCAGCTAGGTGTACGTAGTCTGCTGGTGTGACCAGTAGCGAGCATGAGGGACCGGGGTTCGCGTTGGTGGACCCCGTGCTCACCGAGGTAGTCCAGGACGGCCTGGCCGAGGTGGAGCGCATCCTGCACGACGTCGTGCAGAGCGAGTTCCACCCGGTGACGGAAACCTCGCTTCACCTTGTGGAGGCGGGCGGAAAGCGGATCCGCCCGCTCTTCACACTGCTGGCTTCCCAGTTCGGCAGCGAGTGGGACCGCGAGAAGGTCATCAAGGCCGCTGCTGTGGTCGAGCTCACACACCTCGCCACGCTCTACCACGACGACGTCATGGACGAGGCGACCATGCGGCGTGGCGCGGTGTCCGCGAACGCCAAGTGGGACAACAGCATCGCGATCCTGACCGGCGACTTCCTGTTCGCCCACGCCTCCCGCCTGACCGCCGATCTGGGGACGACGGCGGCGCGGATCATCGCGGAGACCTTCTCGGTCCTGGTGACCGGCCAGATGCGCGAGACCGTCGGCCCGCAGCCCGGCGAGGACCCGATCTCCCACTACCTGAGGGTGATCGAGGAGAAGACCGGTGTGCTGATCGCCACCGCTGCCCGGTTCGGCGGGATGTTCTCCGACGCCACCGAGGACCAGACGGACTCGTTGCGCCGGTACGCCGAGGTGATCGGTGCGGCGTTCCAGATCTCCGACGACGTCATCGACATCGCCTCGCCGTCGGTCGAGTCCGGCAAGACGCCGGGCACCGACCTGCGCGAGGGCGTGAAGACGCTGCCGATGCTCTACGCGCTCGCGGACCCGTCCGAACAGCGGCTCGCCGAGCTGCTGGCGGGGCCGATCGTCGAGGACGAGCTGGTGGACGAGGCGTTGACCTTGCTGCGCAAGTCGTCCGGCATGGACAAGGCGCGCGAGACCCTCGACGAGTACGCGGACCGGGCCCGCACGGAGCTGGGCAAGCTCCCGCCGTGCGCCGCACGCGACGCTCTCGAAGAGCTCGCGACTTACGTCGTGGCCCGTACCCGATAGGTGTTATTCGACCGGCGCGAGCAGGTGCTTGCGCCGGTTTCGCACCGCGTCGAACGTGAAGATCGACAGGGCCAGCCACACCAGGGCGAACCCGATCCACCGGCTGGGCGGCATGGGCTCGTTCACGACGAACACGCCCCAGATGAACTGCAGGATCGGGGCGAGGTATTGCAGCATGCCCATGGTGATCAGCGGAATCCGTTGCGCGCCCGCACCGAACAGCACCAGCGGGACCGCTGTGACGATGCCGGTGCTCAGGATCAGCAACGTGTGGCCGGCGCCCTCGGTCGTGAACGTGTTGGCGCTGCCGAGGATCAGCAGGTAGCCCAGCGCGAGCGGGGCGATCACGGCGCTCTCCGCGGTGAGGCTGGAGATCGCGTCCAGCGGCACCTTCTTCTTCAGCAGGCCGTAGATGCCGAACGAGCAGGCGAGGATCAGCGAGATCACCGGCAGCCTGCCGTAGTCGACGGTGAGCACGATCACAGCCGCGATGACGACGCCGATGGCGACGGTCTGCGGCAGCCGCACGCGTTCCTTCAGGAAGATCATTCCGAGGGCCACGCTGACCAGCGGCGTGATGAAGTAGCCGAGTGCCGCCTCGACGACGTGCTTGGCGTTGACGGCGTAGATGTACGTGCCCCAGTTCACCGTGATCAAAACGGCCGCGGCGGTAACGATGAGCCAGCCTTTTCCCGACAGTTCAAGGAAAGGACGCCACCGCCGGAGGATCGCGACGACGATGGCGAGCGTGACGAACGACCAGACGATCCGGTGAGCGAGCACCTCGACCGGCTGTGCGGGCACGAGGAGTGGCCAGTACGCCGGGAACAGGCCCCAAAGGATGTAGGCGAGTGCGCCGTAGGTGACACCTCGCCCCTGGGTGTGAACTTCTGGCGAAGTGATGGTCGAAGTAGTCAGCGGCGGCACAAAATCCCACTCTACGCTGGGGTTTCGGCTGGTTATTTGCGCTGAACGGCGTAGTGACGGAGCATCATCAAAGGCACTGTAGTTTGGCCATGCTCACCCTTCCGAGTGAGTGGGGTCGGAGTGTGGTCGTAGAAGGGGCTTACCCGTGAATGTCTTCGGGCAGGTCTGGCTGTGGAGTCTGCTCGCGTTCGTCGCGGGAGTGCTGCTCACCTGGCTGGTCATGGTGCGACCCGCGCGCCAGCGGATCGCCGATCTCGAAGATCAACTTCTCGACGCGCGCCGGCCGGTTCCGCCGATCGCGACGCAGACGCGCGACGACGACTTCGAGGTCGACGAGTGGGACGACGTCCCGCCGCGTTCGCTGAGCGACGAGGTCCTGACCCCGCCGCCACCGTCGCTGCCGGTGCCGCCGCCCGCTCCCGCGCCGTACGTGGAGCCGCCCGCCTACTTCGGTGAGCCCGTCCCGGCCCCGTCCGGTGAGCCGGCCCCGATGCCGTTCGGCGAGCCCGCCCCGCTGCCGGTGGTCGAGGAGCCTGTCACCGCCGCCGTCCCCGTCGCCGAGCCTGAGCCGGTGGAGGAGCCCTCCGCGCCGGTCCGCCAGTACCTGGAGCCGGACGAGGCCCAGCGCCGCTTCGAGGAGCAGCTGGCCGAGCAGAAGGCGTTGACCGACGCCGACGACGACCGCCCGCGTTCGCTGTTCGAGCGTCTCTCCCCGGAGAACGCGCCAGAAGAGTCTCCTGCCGAGATGACGACGGTCCTGCCGCGCTCCGGCCTGGAGGCCGCGGACTTCGAGGACTTCGAGCCGGAACTCCCGGCCGAGCAGACGTCGTTCGTGCCCACCGTGGAGCCGACCGCCGAGGTCGCCCCGCCTGCCCACGAGCCGACCGCCGGGCCTGAGGTCGACGAGGTCGCCGACGACTTCTTCTACCAGCCGCGCGAGGTCTGGGCGGAGCAGGAGCAGGAGGTCTTCCTCGACGAGGCCGCCGAGCAGGAGGACGAGCCCGCTCAGGCCACCCAGTCCGAGCAGACGACGTTCATCGCGGTCGAGGAGAGTTCCTGGCCCGCGAACGACCTCACCGGCGAGTACCCCGGCCTGCGCGACGAGATCTCCGGCCAGCTGGACGGGTTCGTCGAGCCGGAGTCGCCCGCCGAGCAGACCCAGCTCGTCGAGCCGGTCGACCTGGACGCTCCGCACGTGCGCAACGGCGTGTTCGAGTCCACGCTGGCCGAGGAGCCCGGCTTCACCGAGCCGGAGCCCGAGGCCGAGCCTGGTCCCGCGCACGCCCGTCGTGAGCCGCTGGAGCCCGAGGCGTTCGAGCCCGAGGTCTCCGAGCCCGAGGTTTCCGAGCCCGAACCGGCCGCGTACGACGAACCTGAGCCCGAGCCCGAGCGCGTCGGCTACGTCGCGCCCTTCAGCGCTCCCGGTGCCCCGGCGCCTGCGCCGTTCTCCGCGTTCGGTGCCCCTCCGGAGACGGAGCTGGAGACCACCGGCCGCCAGCCCCGCGCCGTCGCGGCCGCCTTCGACCACGCGGTGGAGGCGCCCGCCGCCCCGGCCGCGCCCGAACCGGTCGCCGACCGCCCGCGCTCGCTGTTCGAACCACTGCTCGACGCCGACGAGCCGCTGCCCGCCCTCGGGCAGACCCGCCAGCTCCCGGACACGGCCAACGACCAGCCGTTCGTCCCGACGTTCGTGCCGAGCGACGAGCCCCTGCTCGCCGCGCCGCCGGAGCCAGAACCCGAGCCCGTCGAGACCGACCTGCCGCAGCGGGTGACCGAGGCCGGCCTGCCGATCCGCGAGGCCCGCCGCACCACCCAGCAACGCCAGCAGAGCTTCTCGGCGTTCGCCGCCTTCGAGCAGCCGAAGCCGCAGGAGGCCCAGCCGGCACCGGCCGCCGCCCTGCCGGCCCGCCCGCGCCCGGTCGGCTTCTCGCCGTCCACCGGCGGCCGTCCGGCCAACGGCACTCCCGGCTCGTCGCGGTTCCAGCAGCCGGAGGGCTTCAACCCGCGCTCGCCGTTCGGTCCGGGTTCGGTGCTGCCGAAGTCGGACGGCCACGCGCCGGCCAACGACTTCGCGGTGAAGGCGACCCTGACCGGCCGCCGCTACTACACCGAGGGTTCCGCGAACTTCGTGGAGACCCGCGCCGACGTGTGGTTCCGCACCGAGTCCGATGCCCAGAAGGCAGGGTTCCGACCGGCACCCTGACCGAGGAGTTCGCACAGACCAACGCAAAAGGCCCGCCAGCTGCTCCTGCTTGGGTTCTAGGAGTTGTCGCAACACCCCAGTTCAGGGGGTGCGATGGACTTTCAGATCCGGGTGGAGCGAAAGCCGCAAGGGCCGCGCAAGCTCGTCGCGGAACGGACCGAATACTTGCGGCTCGTGCAGCGAGGGGTGAGCAACAAGGAAGCGTGCCGGTTGGTTGGTGTCAACCTGAAGACCGGCAGGCGCTGGCGTAACGGGCGCACCGCGTCCGGCAAGGACAAGGCGGCAGCACCGATCACCGCGGTGGTGCCGCCTTCGGCGTCTTCTCGCTACCTGCGTGAGGACGACCGCATCCACATCGCGGACCGGCTGCGCGAGAAGGCCACGATCCGTCAGATCGCCTCCGAGCTCGGACGCAGCCCGTCCACGATCAGCCGGGAAATCCGCCGCAACTGCCATCCCGGCAACGGGCAGTACCGGCCCCACGCCGCCCAGGCCCGTGCCGACGCCCGCCGGCCACGGCCCAAGACCCGCAAACTCGCGGCCGATGCCGAGCTTCATCAGGTCGTGCAGGACCATCTGGCGCGTAAACGCAGTCCCGAGCAGATCGCGGCGATCCTGCGACGGGAACACCCCGACCGGCCGGAGTGGCACGTGGTCCACGAGACGATCTACCAAGCCCTCTACGTCCAGGGACGCGGCGAGCTGCGCCGTGAACTGGCTCGCGCGTTGCGCACCGGCCGCACCGTGCGCAAACCCCGCCGCCAACCAGGGCAGCGCCAGTCGCGGTTCATCAGCCCGATGGTCATGATCAGCGAACGACCGGCCGAGGTCGAGGACCGCGCGATCCCAGGACACTGGGAAGGCGACCTGATCATCGGCAAGGACAACGCCTCCGCGATCGGCACCTTGGTCGAACGCGCCACCCGCTACGTGATGCTCGTGCACCTGCCCCACGGCCGTTCCGCCGAGCAGGTCCGCGACGCCCTCATCGACACCATCGCGACGCTGCCCGCGCACCTCACACGATCACTGACCTGGGACCAGGGCGCCGAAATGGCCGGGCACGCCGCGTTCAGCCTGGCCACCGACATCCCCGTCTACTTCTGCGACCCCGCCAGCCCCTGGCAACGCGGCTCCAACGAGAACACCAACGGCCTGCTGCGCCAATACTTCCCCAAAGGCACAGACCTGTCCGTCCACACTCCCGAGCACCTCGCGTTCGTCGCCGCCGAACTCAACGACCGCCCACGCAAAAC
>NZ_JAJAEG010000006.1:0-374157 GCF_047445655.1 Lentzea alba | reverse complement strand
TCCCTGCCCGCCAACGCTGTTGATCATTACGGGACAACCTTTAGGTGTTGATCACAAGTAGCCCTCCCGCTTTGTGTCCGTCCGGCCACTAGTGCAGCGAGTAAACTCGGACCTGAAACAGTGGCGTCGGAACGGTATTGTGATAGTCTGCGTCGATCTGGTCGACGGCAATCGAATCAGAATCCATCATAGCGGCGGATTGTGAAGCCTTTCACAAGTAATGTGGGCGCAATTCCTGCGGTGAGCGATCGGAGAGGAGTGCGTTGGTTCGCTACGTTGTGCGCAAGGCGATCGGTTGGCTGATCATGATCGTCATCGCAACGAACACGACGTACTTTCTTGCGTGCGTCTTCCTCGATCCCCGGTCAAACTACCGAGAACTGCGTCCGGTGCGCACCGACGAGCAGATCGGCGCCGCACTCGCGCCGTACGGCCTAGACCCCCGTGCGTCCATCCTGAACCGCTGGTGGAGCTGGTTGACTGATGTCGTCCTGCACTTCGACTGGGGCCACTCGCCCACCGGGGTGGCGGTCAACTCCGAGATTCCGCATCGCGTTCTGATCAGCGGTCAGCTGGTGCTGGCGGGGGTGGTGCTCTCGGTTGTTCTCGGCGTCGCGCTCGGTGTCTACACGGCGAGCAGGCAGTACGGTGCGATTGACCGGGTCGTCCAGACCATATCTGTACTGCTCTACAACGTGCCGACGGCGGTGAGCGCACTTGGCCTGGTGCTGTTCGCGGTGTGGTTCAACCAGCGGATCGGATGGATGGTATTCCCCGTGGCCGGTGCGAGCGCACCCGGTGGGGCCGACGGCTTCTGGGTGGGTTTGCTCGACCGGGTGGAGCATCTGGTCCTCCCCACCGTTAATATGACGCTGCTCGGCTATGCAGGGTGGCACCTGACGCAACGGGCGTTACTGCTGGACAACATCAACGCCGATTATGTGCGGACGGCACGTGCGACAGGACTCACACGGTCGCAGGCGATCCGGCGCCACGCGTTGCGGGCTTCGCTGATCCCGACTGCTACGTCGGTCGCCTTCACAATCCCCGCAGTGCTCACCGGTGCGGTCATCACCGAGACTGTGTTCGGGTGGGAGGGCATGGGCCGGTATTTCGTTCAGACGATCAGCAAGAACGACGTCCATGGAGTAGTCGCGGTGGCAGCGTTCGGCGCAGTCATCACCGCAGCGGGTGCGATTCTGGCCGATGTCGTCACGGCGGTGCTCGACCCCAGGGTGCGTGTGTACTCATGATCGCGGCACGGATGAAGCAGTCAGGCGGCGCGTCGCCCGTGCGGCTCGGCCGCACGCGGCTCTACTTGCGCCGGTTCGTCCGCAACCGCGGCGCCGTAGCTGGGCTCGTCCTGCTGGGGCTGCTCGTCGGTTACGCCGTGCTGGGTGGCCTGCTGACCCCGTGGCACTGGTCTGATCAGGACTTCCGCGCTCTGACCCAACCTCCAGGCGGTACGCACCTCCTCGGCACGAATCAGGGTGGGAACGACGTGCTCGCCCAGACCGTGCACGGCTTGCAGCGGTCGCTGGTGATCGCGTTCAGCGTCTCGGCGCTGACGCTGCTAATCGCAGTGGTGGTCGGCGCAGGCGCCGCATACCTAGGCGGCCGGGTCGAACAGGTCGCACTGACTGTTGTCCATTTTCTACTCGTCGTCCCGTCGTTCCTGGTGCTTGCCCTCGTGTCGAACCGCGTGGGGGGCGACTGGCGGGTGATCATCGTCGTGCTCACCGCGTTCGGTTGGATGTTCACTGCCCGCATTGTGTGGTCGTTGTCGAGGTCTTTGCGCGAACGGGACTACGTGCTCGCGGCAGAGTTCATGGGGGTGTCGAGGTGGCGGATCGTCTTGCGTCACATCGTCCCGCATCTTGGCGCTCTGCTGATCGTGAGCTTCACACTCGGAGTCGTTACCACTGTGCTCAGCGAGACCTCGTTGAGCTTCCTAGGATTCGGCGTGAAGACTCCGGACGTCTCGCTCGGGTCGCTGCTCGCCGACGGAGCGGGCACAATCGCCAGCGCGCCATGGCTGTTCGCTGCACCGGCCACGCTGCTGGTGCTCCTCACCGCATCGGTGACGTTGATCGGTGATGGCCTGCGCGACGCCCTCGACCCCACGTCATCGGCTGGAGGATTGCATGACCGGGCCGCTGCTCTCGGTGCGTGATCTGCATGTCACCTTCCCTTCCGAGAACGGGCCCATCGGTGCGGTCCGGGGTGTCAGCTTCGAGGTCAACCATGGACGAACTGTCGCGCTGGTCGGAGAGTCGGGGTCGGGCAAGTCCGCCATCGCGATGAGCGTCGCCGGCCTGTTACCTCCTACGACCAAGATCACTGGCGACGTGCGCCTGGACGACCAGCCACTGCTCGGTCTGACCGATCGGCAGTGGTCGAGCGTCCGGGGTCGGCGTATCGGAGTGGTGTTCCAGAATTCGCTGTCCGCGCTCACCCCTATCCTGTCCGTCGGACGGCAGCTCACCGACGCGGTGCGAGTGCACACCGATCTGCCGAAGCGCAGGGCGTGGCAACGTGCGGTCGAGCTGCTCGATCTGGTCGGTATCGCCGATCCAGCTCGACGGGCACACGAGTTCCCACATCAGTTCTCCGGTGGCATGCGGCAGCGCGTTGGCATCGCGCTCGCCATCGCCAACAATCCGGATCTGATCATCGCCGACGAACCGACTACCGCACTTGACGTCACCGTCCAGGCTCAGATCCTCGACGTGCTCGAGCTGGCCAAGGCAGAGACCGGAGCGGGTGTCCTGCTCATCACCCATGACCTCGGTGTCGTCGCAGGTCACGCGGACGAGGCTGTGGTGATTTACGCCGGGCGCGTCGTCGAGCGCGCCCCAGTCGACAAGTTCTACCGTGCTCCAGCGATGCCCTACACCTTGGGACTGCTCGGGTCGGTACCCGATCCCGAGGCTGCGGATCGGCGTCCGCTGGTTCCGATCGATGGTGAACCGCCGTCACCTCTGCACCGGCCGCCCGGCTGCGCATTCGCGCCGAGGTGTCCGCTCGCCGAGGACGCATGCCTGCGCGCAGAACCGGAACTCATGCCGGCCACCGTGCAAGGAAATGGGCACACCGTTGCCTGTTTGCGGTCCGCAGAGGTGCAGGGGCGACGTCCGAACGATCTGTTCCGCGACACCGTCACTGCGGACGCCAAGGTCCTTGGCCACGAAACAGTGCTGCGAGTCCGCGGACTGGGACGAACCTTTCCCATCACCAAGGGCGTGGTGCTGCGCCGTAGGGTGGGTACGCTGCACGCCGTCAACGATATCTCCTTCGACATCAGGACGGGCGAGACCTTGTGTCTCGTCGGAGAGACTGGCAGCGGAAAATCCACGACCCTGCTGGAAATTCTTCGCCTGAGGCCACCGGAGCGCGGCTCGATCGAAGTACTCGGATACGATGTTGCCTCGGCATCCGCTCACGACATTGCCACGCACCTGCGCCGATCGGTTCAGCTCGTAATGCAAGATTCGCAGGCCGCGATGGATCCTCGGCTCCCTGTCTTCGAATTGCTCGCGGAGCCGTTGCATAGTGCTGGCTTAAACGCACGCGCGATGGGTGAACGGGTGAGTGAACTGCTTGATCTCGTCGGCCTCTCGCCGGACAGTCTGGACCGATTTCCTGTCACCTTGTCCGGTGGGCAGCGCCAGCGCCTGGCGATAGCGAGGGCGCTCGCGACTCGACCGAGGCTGCTGGCGCTCGACGAGCCCGTGTCGGCACTCGACGTGTCGGTGAGAGCGAGCGTGCTCAACCTTCTTGCACAGCTCAAGGCGGAACTCGGCCTCGCGCTACTGGTGGTGGCTCACGATCTCGCGGTCGTTCGCCACATCGCGGACCGGATCGCAGTGATGTACCTGGGCCATGTCGTCGAGATAGGCCCCAGTGAGACGCTTTTCGCATCTCCGCGCCATCCGTACACCCAGGCTCTGCTGTCGGCAGTGCCGATCCCGGATCCCCAGCGAGAACGGAATCGCCGGAGAATCGTGCTCACCGGCGAGCAACCCGCCGCCGCTGGCCTGCCGGACGGATGCGTGTTCGCCGCCCGGTGCCCGCTTCGGCCGACCTTGCCCGAGAGCCTCCAGCGGAGCTGTCGCACCAAGCGACCGGCGTCTGTCAACTACGGCGGTGTTCAAGTTGCTTGCCACGCCGCCTGAACGCGGACTCAGTGAAAGAAGGAGGATCAGAATGGCTAGTGGGGCTTCGCAGCAGCAACGAAAAGTAGCGGCGGGTGTACTTGGCACTTTGGCGTTGATCGCGGCAGCGTGCGCAAGTGGGCCGACGTCCGTCGCGCCAGCGCCGTCCACAGCTTCTGCTGCCGTCGACTTCAACCCCCAACCGTACGAAAACATCAAGGACGGCGGTATTCTGCGGGTACCGGGTTCGGTGATCGAGCAGGGCAACCCGTTCCACGCCGACGCGAACCTGCCAGCCCACCGACTGTGGTTCTGGTATAACGCGGACGCGATCACGTATTCGCCGACGGGAGAAGTGCAGTACAACCCGGACTACTTTTCTGACGTCCAGGTCGGCGTCGTGGGCGGCAACCAGAAGGTGACCATCCGGATCAACCCCAAGGCGACGTTCAACGACGGAACGCCGATCGACTACCGTGCACTAGAAGCAACTTGGCGGGCCAGCAATGGTTCGAACAAGGACTTCTTCGCCGGCGACATCGTTCCGTACTCTCGGATCACGTCCGTCCACGCAGGCCAGGATGACAAGGAAGCCGTCATCGAGTTCACCGGCGTGGATACCGCGTGGTCCGCGTTGTTCACCACGTTCCTGCACCCGAAGGCGGCGGCGGACCCGGCAACGTTCAACCAGGCATACCTAGGCAACGTGCAGCCTGACTGGGGCGCCGGTCCGTACACTGTGACCAGGTATGACGCCAAGGTGGGCGATATTACATTCGAGCGCAACACGAAGTGGTGGGGAAAGAAAGGCAAGCTCGACAAGCGCATCGTGGTCGGCTTGGACTATCAGGCCTCGATCAACGCATTTCGTAACGGTGAGCTCGACTACATCACGGCTTCCGCCGCCGACCAGCTCCGGCAGATCTCCGCGGTTCCCGGCACAGAGGTTCGCAAAGGCGGCAGTCCCTTCCAGTCCTATCTCTTCCTGAACTCCAAGTCACCTCTGCTCGCCGACCTCGTGGTGCGGAAAGCCGTACTGGAATCCATCGATCGCCGGCAGATCGTCTCGATCTACCTGCAGGGCCTGGACTATCAAGAGCCTCTGCCTGGCTCCGCGTTGCTCTACTCCTTTCAGCACGGTTACCAGGACAACGTCTCCCAGGTGATCAAGTTTGACCCCGAGGGTGCCAAGAAGGACCTCGACGACGCAGGTTGGAAGGTGGGTGCCGATGGCATTCGTGAGAAGGACGGCAAGCGGCTGGAGCTCGGTTACACGCTCTTCGGAGACGATCCTCTGGGCAAGGCTGCGGCGGGTGCGTTTACGAAGCAACTTGAACCCATCGGCGTCAAGCTGACCGCGAAACCGACCGCTGCGTCCGACTTCGACTCTGTGGTCAGCGGGCGCAAGTTCGACGTCTTCTTGTCAGGCAACCGATCCGCAGACCCGTTCGGCGCACGCTATCTGGACACCTTCTACGGCAGCACCAGCAATCAGAACCTGTCTGGTGCCGGCACGCCGGAACTCGACGCCAAGATCAAGGCTGTCTCCGAGATCGCAGATCCGGAAGCCCAGATCGAAAAAGCCAACGAAGTCGAACGTGAAGGTCTCGCCCTGTGCGGGTTCGTTCCCCTGCACAGCGGCCCGTCGATCTACGGGGTTTCCCAGGGGTTGGCCAACGTCGGCGCGACCATTTTTGGCACGCCACTACCGGAGACGGTCGGCTGGCAGAAGTAGAAAACTGTCACAGATCGCGGCTGCGGTCGGCTCGCTCATTGCGAGTCGGCCGTCCGCTACTCCTCGCCAAAGACCATTCTCGCTGCCATGCGAATGCTTGGCTGTAGCCTCTTGAACCCGTTTGCACACAAATAGCTGGCAGGCCGACGCTGTCGAGTCGAATGCAGCCTGCTCTGGCAGACAGGCTACTCGGTGCACGCAGGCATAAGGTCAGGTCATGAGCAAGCGACGGCGCGATCAAGGGGCTTGGGCCGCGTGAGCAGCACTCAACCCCGCGTCAAGCAGGCGGCTCAGGGGCGGTGATTTACTATTCGGGCGATGTCCACGCGGCCGCGCAGGCTGAGTTTAGCGAGGATGTGGGAGACATGTGTTTCGATTGTGCGGCGAGACAGAAAAAGCTGTTCGCCGATCTGTGGATTGGACAGGCCTTGTGCTACGAGGTTGGCGACGATTGTCTCGCTTTCCGTAAGGCTGTTCCAGCCAGTAGCGGGGCGTTTTCGGGCGGCACGTGAACCGGCGCGCACGCCGTGTGCGCGAAATGTGGCGCGGGCGCGTCTAATGTCCCAGGCGGCGCCCATCTTCTCGTACAGGTCAAGTGCTTCGTTCAACGCAGCACGGGCTTTGCCGGTGTTGCCGTGCTCAACCCAAACCAACCCAAGCGCCTCAAGCGTCATGGCGAGCCGTGGGCGAAGTTGCCGCTCGCGAAGGAAGTGTGCGGCCTGCTCCAGCGCGGCAGGGTCGCGGTCGAGCAGGCCGCGGCAGAGCAGGGCCAGTCCTGGAAGTGTCTTCTTGTATGGTGTGACTTCCGCAAACGCCACCGCGACTTTCGCGTCAGCCTTCCGGTCGCAAGCGACGGCAAGCCGGACGGCGTCTGCAACTGGCCAGTATGCCGCATCCCACTTGCGCACACCCTTCATCAGCTCATCGAGAGCCTCAATCGGCTTTCCCTGGTACTCGAGCCACAGCGCCCGAATGATGAAGATGTTGTCAGCAATCGAAGCACCAGCGGCGGCTTCGGCCGCACTTTCCGCGAGTTTCGTGTATCGATCCGCCTTCTCCATGTCGTCGCAGTGCAGTGCAGCGGCAGCAGCGTCGATAAGCACCAGGGGCTCGCGGAGGTCTACAATGTCTGAAGCCTCGAGGTGAACGGAGTAGTCCTGCCACTCGCCAGTTTCGAACAGTCGACAGGACTCGAACAACTCCGCCTGCATCATCCTGCGTCTGTTGCCGACACGTTCGGCCAGCTGTCGTACTTGGAAAACCGCCGACGCGAGGTCGTCAAAGCTGCCCATCAAGTAATATGCGTAGGCTCGGTTTGCCATCAGGCACAGATACAGGTCGTAGAGTGCTGGATCGCCTTCGACGGCGGCGATGCCAAGATTGAGGTATTCCATTCCTGCGTCGGGGTCATAATGTACGATGCGAAGAAAGGCGAGCATGTTGCATGCCGAGCCTATCGCCCAGGGCACCCCTACCTCGCGCGCTTGCGCTAGGCAGTCGATGGCCAGCGACTCGGCTTCAGTCTCTCGAAACTTGCCCATCGCCCGTGCGCGTAGCACGTCGATCCGGACGAGGTGGCGAATCGACCAATCCCGCAATGACCTGGCTTCGTCGGCCAAGATGAGCATGGCGTCGAACTTGCCCAGTGACAACACGACGTCCGCTAGTGCGGTGTACGCGTCCAATAGGAGGTCGTCGTCGATTCGACGAGTGTCGATGGTGGTGAGAGCCTGGGTGGCGACGCGCTCACCAGCCTCGAACTCACCCGCTCGAAACAGCGCCGATGCCAACAACACGGAGATGTCGAACCGTCGCGGATCGGCGAGTGAAGTGTGGTGGAGCGCCTCGGCAAATAGAGTCTTAGCCACCGAGACCGACTGGTTGACGAGTGTCGGTCCTTCGGTGACTAGCCAGTCAGTGAGCCAGTCGGCGCTGGCGAGTTCGGCGCTGATGTCGATGGCAGCAACGAGTTGTCGGGCGACCGCCGTGGCTGGTTGGGCTGCGAGCGCAAGCGCGCGGCCCATTTCGACGTGCAGGGCAGCACGGACGCTGGCGGGAACTTGTTCACACAGCGCGTCGCGGATGAGTGGGTGGCGAAACGCCATTCCTCCATGAACTGTCTTGAGAACGCCGGCGCTCTGTGCACGGCCGAGCATGCCGACGAGCTCCGCCACGGTGCGGCCTGCGACGGTGGCGAGATTGCCGACCGAGAACTCGACACCGAGTAGTGCCGCGAGGCTCAGGACCTCCTGGACATGCGGTGGCACCTGGTCGAGCCGGTCGGCGATCGCGGCACTGAGCGACGCTGGTGCGTTCTCGAACGTCGCGTCGACATGGCCGTCATCGTCCTGGGTCAGCGAGCCTTCGCGGGCGAGCGCGCCTATCAATTCTGTAAGGTACAGCGGATTCCCGCCTGCTCTGGCCGCCAGTTGGGAGAGTCGGCGACTTGGCGTGCCACCAACCAATTCGGCAACCAGCTCGGTCACAGCATCTGACGCCAACGGCTCCAGCTCAAACTGCATTCCGAGGCCGACCTCGCGCAAGGCAGCCACCCGGCGGCGCAGTGCGGCGAGTTCCTGCCGGTCATAGCCGGGACGCATGGCGCCGACGACGAGCAACGGCAGTTGTTCCGCCTTGCGCGTTAGCCGGTGCCACAGGCGAATGGAAGCACTGTCAGCCCAATGCAAGTCGTCCAGTACAAGCACGACTGGGGTCGTGGAACAGAGATCGTCAATCCAGTCAATCAGCTGGTCTGACGCCGCGAGCACCGGATCGACGATGTGAACGCCATCAGCGTCTTTGCCGCGTAGCAAGCCGGCGATCACGGCTTGCTTGGCACCTTCAACCGCGTCCACCAACGGCAACAACGGGAAAGCCTGGCTAAGTTCATCCCCGGCCGCCCACACGAGCCGAATGTCGTGATCGTGGGCGTAGTCGGCCACCGAACGCAGCAAACTCGACTTCCCTGACCCCGCTTCACCTATCACCAGCGCGACGCCGCCGTGCCCTCGTGCAACCTCGTGCAACTGACCATGCAAGGCGGCCAGCTCCGCTGTGCGCCCCACCAGGGGCTGCACCTGCGCGCCAGCGGTCGTAAGCGCACCGTTCGACACGTCGGCAAGCTTAACCCTATGCCGTGACCACGTGATGTCGGCGCGGAGTCTTCCAGAGGGCAAAGGTGGCGTACGTGCGGCTGACGCGAACGTTCGCCTGGGACATCTGAGCGCTGCTACCAGCTCCGTGATCAGGTCGAACCCCGGGAAGCGACACGACATGAACATCTGTGGCTTGGCGGGCCAACACCGTCTTGGAGTGCTGTGTCGGGTGTAGTGCTCGGGTAGCTGTTCGCGTGTGTCCTCATCTTGAGGCTGCCTTCGGGGGTGGGTTCGCAGCGGGGTGATCAACGGGCGAAGCCCGAGCTGTACTCGGTGTGAGCTGGTGCTGAATGGCAAGCGCATGTCGATGCAGTCGACGGAGGGAGGCGCGGGGTCGATCACGCGCTGTGGAGCAGCTCGTGAGCACTCGACGTGGATTCGCGTAACGGCGCCTGGCGGGGCGGGTCGCCGTGGATCGCCAATCCGGACGCGCGGAACTGGGCGGTTGTCACCCCGGAATCGTGGAAGACGAGACAGCCTTGAACGAGCAGCCACCGCCGGGATCCGGGCGCGTCGGGCCCGCCGTGCGATCCAGTCGGCGGTGGCCGACGCCGACGCAACCGAGTTCCGGCGCGGTCTGATCGCAGCGTGGCCGGGCCTACGTGCTGATCGCTGGCCCGGCCGTGACCTGCCACCACGTGGAGGCCGTGCCGGTGGCTCCGGCGCGGAAAGGCAACGGCGGCGGCCCACCTGCCCTCGCCAACCCGACAATCAGATGGATCCTCAAGGCCTTGGTCACGTCGGCCGGCTGCGGGCCGGTTCGTGTCGTGTCTGGCGGTACCGATCCAATAGGTCGCGGGCATCCGACCGTGGCCATGCGGCCACGATTCCTCGCTCTACGGGTGGGCCGACCGGCCAACCGCACCATCCTCAGCACCCAGGACTCAAGCCCGCCGGTTTCCGACTAGGTGGCTGTTCTGCACACCCGAGTCGACCTTCCGCTGGCCGTCCACACTGCCTGCGGGCACCGGAAGTCCGGCTGGCCAAGATCCAGTGGTGCATCGAGCGCGACTACCGTCAACCTGGAGATGGTCTCGGCCTGGGCCATTTTGAGGCTGCAGCAGGCCCTGCCGCACCCCAGCAAGGCCCTGCGCTCTTCGCGGTTCGACGCGAAGTCCATGCCAAACTCTCGGTCTGAACAGGCATGTGCCACACCTGGGTGCAGCTCGTTCAGGCCCACACCCACGACAACAACGCAGGTCAACGGTGCCTGACAGAGCAGTAGGTGACGCCGGATCACTTAGATCTTCGTTCAACCTACGTGAGTTCCCGGATGTTATGGAGGTCACAGCAGCGGAGCCTGGAGGTCCACACAGCTCTGGAAGGGACACAGAACATGTTGTCACACCGATCTCCGCAGCCATGTGCCGAACGCTACAACGACCTTGCAGACCGTAATCTCGCTGCGGTTCTCGCAACCGAAGACGCAGAGGAGGAGGGCGGCAGCCTGTCCGCTCTGGATCGGATTAGCTGCGCGGTGCACCGTCGGTGGGTGCATGAGTGTGTCGCATCGCCGACACATGTGATCATGATCACCGGCCATCGCTGGTGCCGGCCTTGTCAGGCGATCGCCTTCGTGTCGGTGGACCACGTGGAGCTCACTGTGAAGGTTCTCTGCCCGCGTTGTTGGCGCGCTCCTGCTAACGCCGCCACAGCGCAGATCATCCGCACTTGCCAGGCCAGCCTCGCAGCCGCCCGGCATCGGCACACGGCTAAGCCAACCGAGGTCCCCACTGGCGTGGACAGCCTGAAGCCGCCGTCCTGGCCTAGTGGTGCGGTACACCGGCTGCCCGTCGCGGCGTGAGTGACGTCGGCCCTGCATCCCTCAAAGGCCTGATCAGCCCCACGCTGTGAGCACCGGCCCACCGTAGCGGCAGTCACTGTCCGTCGCGGGCTGATTCGTCGTGTTGCCCACTATCAAGCGACGGGCCGAGCCAGCGCAGGACCAGCGCGCGCAGTTCGTCGTCGGTGAGATCAGCCGGATGTTGCAGGTACGACAGGAAGAGTCGCATCAGCAGTTCGGCGAGTCCGCGGAAGTCGTCTTCGGAAGTCACTCCGGCGGCGGACCAGTCGACCGGCACGTTGCGCAGGATCCGGGCACCGAGCGCGAACGACTCGGGCGAGGTGACCGCGCTGGTGAAGAAGCCGGACTCGCCCGCCTGCAGGAGCAGGCCCAGGTACGGCTCGCCGGGGACCTCGCGCACGCCCCACACCACGGACTCCGCAGCGACCTCGGCCGGGGTGCCGAACGTGGCGAGGTGCTGTTCCATGCGGCGAGCGAAGTCCTCGACGTTCGTCAACGCGATGGCGCTGAGGATGTCGGTGAGGCGCGGGAAGTACCGGTAGACGGTCTGGCGGGTCACCCCTGCCTCGGCGGCGACGTCGGACATGCTGGTCTTGGCGAGGCCCGCTCGGTCGACGCACGCCATGGCGGCTTCGATGATGCGGCGGCGCGCCTCGTCGTGGGTGCCGGGTGGGTTGCCCTGCCATCCGTGATACCCCATGCACGACATCTTCCCCGAGGGCTCACCTCAGACGGTGGCGGGGACACGGCTGCGGTAGAGCGCGGTCACCAGGAGGCCGCCGCCGATGAAGCACGCAAGCGCATAGAGACCGCTGCCGGCCGGACCCTCACCGGGAGCCAGCATCGCGCTGATCCAAATCACGGCCATCACACCCAGGTAAGCAGCCGGGTAGTACCGCACGAACGGCGACAGGGGCTCAGGAGCCAAGCTCGTCGCCACGATCCAGGCACCGGCCAGCCAGACGAGCCCGAGCTCGACACCGAGAATCCAGGCCTGCGCGGTGGGATTGCCCGCGAAGAGACTCGACGGGAGGCCCGCGACGGCCATGGAAGGCGGCGTCAACACGCCGGCCACCAGCACCGTCCACCACCCGCGCCGGGCCAGCCGCACGACCAGATAGGTCATGGCTCCCATCGACACGGACGCGAACAGCAGCATGCTGGTCATCGGCACGGACGCCAGCGCGGGGTGGTTGACGATGTGGTTGTCCGGGTTCCAGGCCCACCACTTCAGGTGCGGTCCGATGTGGTCGAACACCTCGTAGAACACCTGACAGGCAAAGGCGACCGCGACCGATCCCGCCAGCGGCCCGCGCCGGGCGAAGATCCCGAGCGACCGCACGAGCTCGTAGGCGAGCTGACTGATCATCGGGTAGAACGCGATGATGTAGAGCGGCAACCGGTCCCACATGAACTGCACGGTGAACAGGTTGTGCGCGAAGATGAACCCGTACTGCTGGTCGAGCCCGAACCACTCGGGGAAGTACAGCGGCGGCTCGACCACCGCGAGGTAGACCAGCGAGGTCCACCACAGCGCCAAGTTCACCGGATCACCAGCGCGGTAGCGCCGGATCGCGTGCACGAAAGCGAAAACGGCCCCGACGATGACGATCAGTTCGAGCAACGGCATCGTCCAGTGCGCGAGCTCCCATGGCGGCCGGACCGACACGACCGGCGCCACGTCGTGGCAGTCGAAGCCGAGAGCACGGGTTACGGCTTCGGCTTGCGGTCCACAGAGGACGTTCATCGCGCGGCCACGAGCGAGTAGTCGGTGGCGGGAGGCTCGGCCTGCGGGTCGAACCCGAACGGAACCCGTTGCCGGCCGAGCGCTGTGCGGAAGCCGTGGGCCAGCAGTCCCGCGATCACCCGCGGGTTCCTCATCATCGCGCCCAGCGACTCGTCCATGTTGAACACCTTGGCGAAGTGCTCGTCGACCACCGCGTCCTCCCGCGCCGCGCCGACGATGAAGCTGAACGCCGGCCCGGACACGGCGTCAAGCAAGCGCCGCTGCCATTCGGGCGCCTTTTCCGTGCCCTCAGCGCACTTGTAACCCTTGTCGCGAGCCATCGCCAGACGCCACGGCACGTTGAGCATCGCCCGTTGCGCGCGGAGAAACCGAACAAAGAACCGAGCATCGAGCCGTTCTGCTCGCGAGAGGTGCTCACGCAACAGCAGCGCCGAGTTCGCCGCCGAGCTGACGCCCTGCCCGTAGAAGGGGTTGAACGCGCAGATCGAGTCACCGACGCACGCCAGTCCGCGCAGGGGAGTGCGGTCGTAGCGGCGCCACTTGTTGCCGGTCGACCGCGTCAGGTGCACCTCCGAGGTCGGCGAGCACCGGTCCATCGCTTCCGCGAACAGAGGAGTCCGCACGCGCCGTGCCGACTCGACGAACGTCTCGGTGGTGCGCGGCATCTCGATGCCCCACGAGCCCATGCAGGCGATGGCCCTGTTGTTCTCGACGGGGAAGAAGTTCACCAGGAACTCGTGCTCGGCCGGGTGCTCACCCCGGTGCGGCGTCGGCATGATCACCAGGTGCTGCCACCACCACGTCGAGGGTCGCGGCGAGGGAAGCTCGTACCAGCGCGAGGTGTAGGTGACCTTGGCGTCCAGCGTCAGCACCTCGGGTTCCGGCCGTCCCGCCGCGGCCAGCCAGGTGCTCACCGACGAGCCGCGGCCCATCGCGTCCACCACGAGATCGGCGGCCACGTGCTCGTCACCGAAGTAAACGCCGGTGATCCCGTCCGGGCCCACCGCCAGCCCGGTCACCGCGACACCCTCGCGGATGGTCACGTTCGGCAGTTCCCGCACCTTGTCGCGCAGCACGCGTTCGATGAGGATCCGCGAGCCGTAGACCATGGTCATCGAACTGCGCTTGCGCGCCGACCACCCCTCGCCGTCGAGGTAGGCGGCGTCCAGCGACGGCATCAGGTGCAGGCCGCCCGCGGCGATGAGCGCCTCTTCGAAACCGGGGAACAGCGCCCCGATCGCGCGGCGGCCGGAGTTCAGCAGGAAGTGCGGGTGCTTGCTCTGCGGCACACCGCGCCGGTGCTCGGCCTCGGCGGGCAGCTCGTCCCGTTCGAGCACCAGCACCTGGTCGAAGTACGGGGCGAGCGCCCCGGCGGAGCACAGACCGGCGACGCTGCCGCCGAGCACGACGGCGGTTCTGCCCAGCTGCACGTGGACCACCTCGTCATTCATACAGACTGGCATAGACTGTATGAATCACGGGCGGGCAGGGCAATCCACTGATCGGAGGGCTCGGCGTGCAACTGCTGCGATACTCGATCGCGGTGCATGTCGCACCAGGCCAGAATGACCGCATTTGACTGATCGAGATCTGACGTGACGGAGAACATGACGGAGCCCGCAGCCCGCATCCACGTGCTCGGGCCCATCTCCGTCGAGGTGGACGGACGTGCCGTGCCCCTCGGTGGCGTGAAGCCGAAGACCTTGCTGGCGGCGTTGCTCGCCAGGGTGGACAGCGCGGTGAGCACCGAGGCGCTGGTGGACCTGATCTGGGGCGCGAAGCCGCCCGCCTCGGCCAGGGCGATGGTGCAGACCTACGCGTCGACGTTGCGCAGTGCGTTCCGCAAGGCAGGGGCTCCCGACATCATCGTGGGCGACGCGCTGGGGTACCGGGCGGACGTCGAAGAGGTGTGGCTCGACCGCCTGGAGTTCGAGAACGCCCTCCGGCGAGCGCAGGCTTCAGAACCCGGCGACGAGACCGCCGAGATCCTGCGATCCGGGCTGGAACTGTGGCGGGGACCGGCGTTCGGTGGGCTCGGCGACGGTTTCCTGCGGGCCGAGTCCGAGCGGCTCGAGGAGTTGCGGCTGACTGCACTGGACCTGTGGATCGGCGTGGAACTGGACAGCGGCGCGCACGAGCGGCTCATCCCGCAGTTGCGCGGCCTCGTCGCGGAACACCCGCTGCGCGAGTCGTTCGCGGCGGCGTTGATGCTCGCACTCGCCGCAGCGGGGCGGCAGTCGGCGGCGCTGGCGGTCTTCGAGGACGTGCGGACGCTGCTGCGTGAGGAGTTCGGCTCGGACCCCGGCCCACGCCTGCGCGAGGCGCACGAGATCGTTCTCCGCGACGAACCGCCGGTGCAGGCCGCCACCGAGGTGCCCATGCAGCTGCCGGCCGACCTGGCGAGCTTCTCCGGTCGCGGCGCCGATCTGCTCGCGCTCGACGGTCTGCTGCCGGCACCGGGTTCGTCCGCACCGCGCACTCTCGTGATCGTGGGACAAGGTGGGATCGGGAAGACCGCGCTGGCCGTGCACTGGGCGCATCGGGTGCGCGACCGGTTCCCCGACGGGCAGCTGTTCGTCGATCTCCGCGGCTACGACCCGGTTTCCCCGGTCAGCACGGAACAGGCGCTCACGCGGTGCCTGCGCGCGCTCGGCGTCACCGCCCAACGCGTGCCCGCGACGCTGGACGAACAGGTCGCGCTGCACCGCTCGTTGCTCGCGGGCAAGAAAGTGCTGCTGGTGCTGGACAACGTGGCGGGCGCCACGCAGGTCCGCCCGCTGCTGCCACCGGACCGCGGGTGCGTCGCGGTCGTCACCAGCCGCGACGACCTGCGCGGGCTGACCGTGTCGAACGACGCCCGCGTGCACTACCTCGACGTGCTGACCCCGGAGAGCTCCCGGGACCTCCTGGCCGAACTGTGCGGCTCGGATCTCGTGGCGGGCGAGCCACAAGCGGTGGAGGAGCTCACTGCGCTGTGCGGGTATCTGCCGCTCGCGTTGCGCATCGCGGCGGCGAACCTGCTGGGCCGGCACGCCCGGATCTCCGAGTACGTGGAGGCGTTGCGCGCGGACCGGCTGGCCGAGCTCGAGATCGAGGGCGATCCGTCGGTTGCCGTCCGCGCCGCGTTTCACCTGTCGTACCAGATGCTCGACCCGGACACCCGGCAGCTGTTCCGCTTGCTCGGCCGTTCGTCCGGGCCCGACATCACGGCGGCGGCCGCGGCCGAGCTCGCCGGGCGGAATGCGCGGAGGTCGCTGGAACGGCTCGTCTCGGCGAGCCTGCTCACCTTGCGGCCGGGCGGCCGTTACCAGTTCCACGACCTGGTGCGCGAGTACGCCGCCGACCGCGCCCGCGAAGAAGACGCGCCGGACGTCCTGCTCGCCGCCGAGACCCGGTTGCTGGACCACTACCTGCGCACCGCGTCCGCCGCGACCGCGTTGTACTACCCGGGATTCCGCCGGCTGCGCCCGGTCGAGGTGGCCGAACCCGGCCCGTTCGAGGACGGGGAGGCCGCACTGCGCTGGCTCGACGACGAACGCGCGAACCTCGTCGCCGCCGCGGAACGGGCCGCCGCCACCCCGCGGCTGCAGGCGTACGGCGGCCGGTTCGTCGACGTGCTGCGCGGCTACTTCTCCGGCCGCGGGTACGCCGCTGACGGCCTGGCCCTGTGCGCGGCGGCCATGACCGCGGCCCGTGCGTCCGGTGACCGTCAGGCCGAGGTGGCCGTGCACGCCTTGCGGGGCCTCATCTTCTACTTCCTCAGCGAGTACGACCAATCGATCGCCGAGTACACCGCCGGGCTGGAGGTGAACGAACAGGAACCGAACCCGATCGCCGAGCTCGAGTGCCTGCACCACCTCGGCCGGGTGGACGCGCAACTCGGCCGCCCTCACGACGCCATGCGGCACCACCAGGCCGCCCTGGAGATCGCCCGGCGCCTCGGCGACGAGACCATCGAGGCCCGCGAGATCAACTACATCGGTGTCGCCCACCTGTCGCTGGGCCAGATCGACTCCGCGTTGTCCTGCCACACCCTGGCGCAGGAGATCAGCGCCCGGATCGGCGACAAGATCGTGTGGCTGCACGCGTTGAACGGTCTCGGCCTCGCCTGCTGGACCGCGGGCAGGCTCGCCGACGCCGCCCGCTACCAACGCGACTGCATGGCGCTGTGCGAGAAGTGGGGCCTGGTGCCCCAGCAGGTCGCCTCCCTGGTCGTGCTCGCGGAAACCTGCGGCGACCTGGGTCTGTACGACGAAGCCGAAGAACACGCGCGCAAAGCTCTGGAGCTGGGCCGCAAAGTCGGCGAACGCCGGCACGAGGCGAGCGCCCTGGAACTCACCGCGACCGTGATCCGGCGGCGCGGCCACCCCGAAGACTCGATCGCCCCCTACACCGAGGCCCGCGAACTGGCCGCGAAGATCGGCTTCAGGTACGGCGAGGTGTCCGTCCTCATCGGGCTTTCGGCCGCCCACCGGGCCGCGGGCCGGCCCGGCGAGGCGGTGAACCACATCCGGCAGGCGCAGGACAAGATGAACGAGACCGGCATGGGTGTGCTGCAGGGCCCGGCTCTCATCGAGCTGGCCGCGGCTCATCTCGCTCTCGGTGAAGTCGGTGAGGCAGCCGGCCACGCCGTTCGGGCGCTGGAGATCGCGGTGGAGGACGGACAGCGGCTCAGCGAGGCACGGGCGTTGGCGGTGCTGGGCCAGATCCGGTTGGCGGAAGGCGATTCCGATGCGGCCACCGGCCACTGGCGGGCGGCGCTGGAGCTCTTCACGGACATCGGCGCACCGGAGGCGGCGGAGGTCGCCGAACTGCTGAGCTGACGGCGAAAGCGCTCCGGTCCCGCCGCAGGGACCGGAGCCTCGAACGCTCGTGGCGACGGGCGCGGTGAAGGCGGTCTCCCCCCATGCTCAGACCGTCTTCAGCGCGTGTTCGGCGGTCACGCCCGCCGCCACGCAGGTCGACCCCGGTCACCACCTCGTGGAGATGATGACCCATTTGCGAACCCCCCAGGTGCGTCAGCCGACCCTTGTCCGAGAGTGTGGCCAAGCCGCCTTCAAAATCCCTTCAACCGGTCTTGAAGGGGATCTCGACCGTCACTTGGCTCGTGCCGGGGGAGTCCAGGCCATGAAGTTCGCGAACAGCGCGCCGAGGATCACGAACCCCAGCATGACGCCGCCCACCCAGAACACCTGGTCGTTGTCGGCCAGCGCCGCGTCGACGACCTTGCCGTCCTTCAGGTCGTAGCGCACCGCCACGCGCTCACCGGGCTGGTGGGCCGACCCGTTCTCCGACAGGGTCATGACCTGCTTCGAGCCGTTCGGCAGCGGGAACTCGACCTTGACCGAGACGCTCTTGCCCGACTTCAGCCGCTCCTGCACCGTCGCCTCGGCACCGGCCCACGAGTGCTGCTCGGTCGCCGACTGGAGCAACACCACCAGTCCGATGATCGAGCCCACCAGCACGAGCCCCGCCACGACGCGACCTGTCCGAGACTTCACCGATTTGGCCACCACGCCTCCTTTCGCACACAAGATCGCTCCATCGGCGATGAATGTGACAGTGCTCCACTGGCGAGCGCTGTGCTGTGTCGATCGCACACGTGGTGCTGCCGTGATGCTGGTTCCTAGCCTTGACGCCCTGCCTGCAACGACGGAGGCGTACACATGCGACTGACGAACGTTTTCCTGGCGCTCGCCGCTGCGACCGGCCTGGCCGCGGCTTCCCTGACCTGGTCGATGGCCGCGGTCCCGCCACCGCAGCCAGGCACCCTCGACAGGTACGACATCACCGGCACCTACGTGAGCGGGCTGTCGTCCGGCGGTTATCTGGCCAACCAGCTCCACGTCGCGTACTCCGGCGTGTTCCAGGGCGCGGGCATCTTCTCAGCCGGCCCTTACGACTGCGCTCAGAACAACGTGAACACCGCCCTTTACGCGTGCATGGACACGTTCCAAGCGCGCAAGACCCCGGCCGAGCTGGAGCAGCTGACCAGAAACCGGGCTTCCGCCGGCACGGTCGACCCGGTGCAGAACCTGTCCGGCGATCCGGTGTGGCTGTTCCACGGAGGCGCGGACCAGACGGTCGATCGGGTGGTGAACGACGATCTCGCCACCTACTACCGCGACTTCGGTGCGACGGTTCTGTACAACACCAGCACCGCGGCCGGTCACGCGTGGATCAGTCCTATCGGGCCGAACAGCTGCGGCTCCACGTCTTCGCCGTACGTCAACAACTGCGGTGCTGTGGATCCGGTCAAGGACATGCTGAGCCACCTGTACGGTCAGGTGAACCCGGCCGCGTCGACGTTGACCGGCAAGCTCGTCCAGTTCGACCAGAGCCGGTACGTGCCCGGCGGCAACGCGGCCGCGGTCAGCATGGGCCGCGAGGGCTTCGCGTACGTGCCACGGGCGTGCGAGACCGGGCCGTGCAAGCTGATGGTGACCCTGCACGGCTGCTACCAGTACTACGGTCTGGTCGGGAACGCGTTGATGGACAAGGGTTATCTCAACGAGTACGCCGACACCAACAACATGGTCGTGCTCTACCCGCAGGCCACCACGATGACCGGCAACCCGCGCGGCTGCTGGGACTGGTGGGGCTACCAGTCCGCGCAGTACGCACTCAAGACCGGCCCGCAGATGGCCGCCATCACGAACATGGTCAAAGCGCTCACCAACGGGCAACCGCCGCCCACAACGACCACAACGCCGCCGGTTGCGGAGTGCGTCACTGCCAACAACTACGCGCATACGACCGCCGGTCGTGCCTATGCCGCGTTGGGACAGACCTACGCCAACGGTTCCAACCAACTGCTCGGCCTGTGGAACACCTTCACCACCAGCAGCATTCGCCAAACCTCACCGAACTACTGGGTGAGGTGCTGATCCAGATGCGAGACTCGGCGGATGGCGGGTGGTGGGGAGGCTGCCGCGCTGGCGTTTCAGCTCGCTGAGCTGAAGCGGCGCAGCGCGTTGAGCTACGAGCAGCTCGGAAGGAAAGCCCACCTCAGCCGGTCGACCGTGCACCGCTACTGCACGGGAAGCGCCGTGCCACCGGCGTTCGCTCCGATCGAGGCGATCGCGAACGCGTGCGGAGCTGACCGGGCAGAGCTGACGAAGCTGTACCGCCTCTGGGAGCGCGCCGGCCGCCCCGCCGTAACCAACGCGCTGATTCAGGATGAACGGCTCTTTCGTCCACGTCCACCTCAGGTGGACGAAAGGGCCGTTCATCCGTTTCGACGCAGCCGGTGGGCGGCGGTCCGGCCCGCGATCGCTGCCGTCCTCGCGGTTCTGTTGCTCGTCGGGGGCAGCACGAACGGGCCGGTCGCGGTGTCGCCGATCCAGGCACCGATGTGGACGCACGCGCCCCGTGCGCTGGAGCCGGAGTTCGTCGGGGTGACCGCGAACTCCAACACCGGGCAGATGCCGTCGTTCGACGTCGGTTCCGTGCGGTTGTGGAACTCGCGCACCCGGTGGCAGAACCTGGAACCGGCGCGCGGGCAGTACGACTGGACGACGCTGGACCGGCTGGTGGACGGTGCCCGCTCGAAGGGGCTGCCGGTGGTCCTCACGTTCGGCGGCACACCGGCGTGGGCGGCCCCGAACGGCAAGAAGTCGCCGTACACCGACGAGTCCAGGGCCAGTCCGCCCGACGACCTGGCGGACTGGGAACGGTTCGTGCACACGGTCGCCGACAAGTACCGCGGCCGGATCGGCGCCTATGAGCTGTGGGACATGGCCAACCACCCGAACCTCTTCTCCGGTTCGATGGCCGAGCTGGCGGAGATGGCCCGCTTGGCCGGCCGGGCGATCAGAGCCGCCGACCCCGCCGCGACCGTGGTGTGCCCGTCGATGGGGGAGCTGTGGGACCCCGTGATGCTGGGCGAGCTGCGGGAGTTCGCCGAGCTGGGCGGCTACGACCACTGCGACGCCGCCGCGGTGAAGCTGTCCGCCCGCAACGACTCCGATCCGCCGGAGACGATGCTGAGCCTGGCGCGGGAGATCGACGCGGCACTGCACGCGGGTGGTGCCGGCGTGGTGCTCTGGAGCACCGGCTCCGCGTACGACGTGAACCTCCATCAGCCCGTGGACGCCGACCGGGGTGCCCAGCACGCGGTCCGGTTCTACCTGTCCGGGCTCTACGCCGGGTATCGCCGCATGTACTTCTACAACTGGGGCAGCGCCAAGCTCCCCATCGTGCTGCAGCCGGTCGGCGGGCCGTACACCAAGGCAGCTGGTCACGTGGCCCGCCTGCGCCAGTGGCTGGCCGGCAGCCGGATCCACTCCTGCGGACAGGGACGCGCCGCCGGGTTGCCCGAGGACCTCTGGCAGTGCCGGTTCGACCGCGACGGCAAGACGTTCCTCATCTGGTGGACCGTCGACCGGAGCCTGCGAGTGCCCGCGCCGGCCGGCACCACCTCGGTCGAGGACCTGGACGGCGGCACCCGAGCCGGGTCCGATCTCACCGTCACCGGGAGCCCGATCCTGGTCAGGATCGGCTGAGAGGCCGTCCCAGAACGCCACGTTCCAGCAGGTCACGGCGGTTTTCTCATCCCAGCGTCCCAAACGTCGCGGCAGCCGTTGTGATGATCGGCAACGCCTGATGAAGCTGTCCCCCGTTCGAAGGGGGGAACGTTGCTACGGCTTGTCTTCAACCGGGACGATCTGCAACGGGTGAGGATCGCGGCGGCGCCGGATCCGATGTGGGAGACCGTGCTGAGCCTGCACCGGCTCCGCGACCGAAGACCCGGTCCGCGTCACGAGGAGTGGGCGCGTCGGGTTCGTCACCGGACCGACGCGGGGTGGCTGTCCACGCTGTTCGACCTGGTGCCACGACGGGGTGGCTTCCCGGACTTCCTGACGCCGGGCGACCAGGTCACCGCACTGGACGAGGGCTGTGAGGCGCTGGCCGGCACCGCGCGGCACAGCCTGCGCGCCGACCTCGAAGCTGTGTTCACCGGGCACGTACCGACGTGGGTCCGTGCTCTCGCGGACGGGGATCGCGACCAGTTGCTCGGCGTCGTCGGCGCGACTCGTGGCGCGTACAGCGCGCTCGTGGCGCCGTTCGGGCATGAGGTCCGCGCAGCCGTGGCGGCAGACCGCGCCACCCGGCTGCACCGGCTCAGCACCGAGGGCGTCGGTGGCCTGCTGCAGAGCCTGCCGGGGGTGATCGGCTGGGACGGGCGCACCCTCGCGCTGGCCTATCCCGCCACGCGCACCGTCCCGCTGGCCGGGCGTGGCCTGATGCTGATCCCGTCGCTGTTCTGCCGGGGCGCGCCGGTCACGTTGATCGACCCGGACCGCACCCCGGTGCTCGTGTATCCCGCGGCAGGTCCGCAACGGGCACCCGACTCGGCGTCCCTGGTCGCCCTGCTCGGCCGCACGCGCGCCGACTGCCTGAGTGCACTGCGCACCATGTACAACACCAGCCAGCTGGCCGAACGCCTCGGCACCTCGGTCGGCACCGCGAGCAAACAGGCGGCCGTGCTGCGGGAGGCCGGACTGGTCAGCAGCCTGCGCGACGGCGGCACCGTGTGGCACGAGCTGACGCCGCTGGGCGCGGACCTGCTGGCGGGCCGGGGCTGACGAACGGGGAGGCAGCGACCGCTGCCTCCCCGCCGTGATCAGATCGCCAGCCAGCCGGTCCACCCGGTCTCGGCGTACCGCTTGTCGCCGTCCCAGAGCTCGACCTGGAACTTCAGCCTGCCGTCCTCGTCCATGTTGTAGTTGCAGTCAACTGCGCTGCCCTCGCTGCTCTTGTCGACGCAGGCGCCGTCGCGGTCGTAGTCGGTCAGCCAGTCGACCCGCACCCACAGGCCGTCCGCTTCCTTGTCCCAGGCGGTGACGTGGTCGCCGTCGCTCTTGAAACATCCCTGGGCGACGTCGTCCCCGTTGGTCTTCTCGATCAGGATGCAGGTGGTCGCCATCGCCCCGACCTCGACCGTGGTCTTGAACCCCGCTGCGGCGGTGTCAGCCGAGGCGACAGTCGCACCCGCGGTCACGATTCCCGCCGACACAGCCGCGACCGCGGCCAAGCGATACAAAGAACGCACTTCGTCACTCCCCCTCTTGGATCGGCTCCTTGCCGTGAGATCACGATGGCGGCCGGTCGCCGGGGGTCTCCAGGCCTTTTCCCTGCAACGAAAACCCGTCAGGCTGTGCCGATGTTCTCCGGCAGGCACGTGATCATCACCGGCGGTTCCAGCGGTATCGGCCTGGAGACCGCGAGGCTGCTGACAGCCCGCGGGGCGCGCGTGTCGTTGCTGGCCCGCGGTGCTGCCAGGCTGAAGGCCGCGGCGGAGGAGTTGCGCGCGACCGGCGCGTCCGTCGACACCCGGCCGGTCGACGTGGCGGATCCCGTTGCCGTCAAGGAGGTCCTGGACGACCTCGGGCCGTGCGACGTGCTGATCAGCTGCGCGGGACTGGCTAGGCCGGGCAGGTTCCTGGAACTGCCCGACGAGGTGTTCCGGGAGATGGTCGAGGTCGACTACTTCGGCACGTTGCACGTCGTCAAGGCGGTCGTGCCGGCGATGGTGGCGCGGGGCTCCGGGAGCGTGGTGGCGGTGTCGTCGGCGACTGCGTTGCTCGGGGTCTACGGCTACAGCGCGTACGGGCCGGCGAAGATCGCGGTGCGGGGCCTGATGGAGTCGTTGCGGGCGGAGCTGAAACCGCACGGAGTCCATGTGGGCGTGGTGTTCCCGCCGGACGTCGACACGCCGCAGCTGGCCGAGGAGAACCGGTTCAAGCCCGCCGAGACGTTCGCGATCAGCGGGACGGTCAAGCCGATCAAGGCGTCGGTCGTGGCGCGCGCGATCGTCAAGGGGATCGAGAAGCAGCGGTTTCTCATCTGCCCGGACCTGACCACGAAGATGCTGGCGAGGTTCGGCGGGGTGCTGGCGCCGGTGTTGAACCGCTACTTCGACGGCAAGATCGCCCGCGCTTAGCGGCCCAGGTACTTCCGCACCCGGTCAGCAGCGGCCTGAGCGTCGGCGACCACGCGCTCGGTGTCGCCCACGACCTTGCCGTTCTTCTTCAGCGCCACGCCGTTCACGAACACCCACTGGACGTTCACCGGCTGGGTGTTGAAGACCAGCTGACTGGGCCAGTCCACCTTGGGGGCGAAGTTCAGCGCCTGCGTGTCGATCACCTGCAGGTCGGCCTTCTTGCCCGGCGTGAGCGAACCGATCTCCTTCTCCAGCCCCAGCACCTCCGCTCCACCCAGCGTCGCCATCCTGAGGACGTCTGACGGGGTGGGGTAGCGGGCCGGGTCGGTGGACTGGGCTCGTTGCAGGCCAACGGCCACGCGCATGTTGTTGAACATGTCGGACGTGTCGTTCGTGCCACCGTCGAGGCCGAGCCCGACCTTGATGTTGCGCGCCTTCATGTCCGGCACGCGAGCGATGCCGGAGGCCAGACGCATGTTGGACAACGGGTTGTGCGCGACGCGGACGTCATGTGCCGCCAGCTCGTCCAGTTCCGCGTCGGTGGTGTGGACGACGTGGTTGGCCAGCAGACCCGGCCGCAGCGCACCGGCCTGGCGCAGCACCGCCATCTGCTCGGTCGCCGGGTCTGCCGGGGACTCCAGCAGGTGCACGTTCATCGGCACACCCAGCTCGTCGGCCAGCCTCTGCGACGCCGCGACGCCGGCCACGTTCCAGTTCGCGGGGTGCGTGCCGATCATCATGTGCGCCAACGGGTTGCGGTCGATCACGTCCTTCTTCAGCCGCCGTGCCTCATCGGCCTTCCACGGGTCCTTGCCCGCGCCGAAGCTGAAGACGAAGCGTTGCCCCGAGTCGGTCAGCGCCCGGAGGTTGCCGCGGGCGAAGTCGGCGTTGAAGGCGTGCGACCAGTCCGTCACGGTGGTCACGCCGGTGGAGATCGCGTCCAGAGTGGACAGACGAGCGCCCGCGTAGGCGTCGGCGCCGTCGACCGGGGAGGTGCCCAGCGGGAGCACGCAGCCGCCGAGCCAGCCGTTGAGCTCCTTGTCCGTCGCACAGCCCCGGATCAGGGACTGCCACAGGTGAGTGTGCAGGTCGACGAAGCCGGGCATGACGATCTTGTTCCGCCCGTCGACCACCTTGGCGCCCGCGGCCTGCAGGCCTGGGCCGACCGCCGCGATGCGGTCGCCGTCGATCAGCACGTCGGCGTTCTCCAGCGTGCCCAGCGCCGGGTCCATCGTGAGCACCATGGACGCGTTGCGGATCAGCGTCTTGCCGACACCGCTTCCCGCGTCGTCGTCCGTGCCGAGCCTGACCAGGAACACACACCCGATGACCAGCGCCAAAGTCAGCACGAACAGTCGTTTCGCCACGCGCGCGACACTATCGGTTGATCATGAGGCCGCTCCATCGTTGTTCCGAAATGGCGAGTTGGCCGAGCAAGATCTGCGAAGCTGGACCGATGGGGTTCCGGGTGCGCTTCACAGCCGTCGCCGTCGCGGTGGCGGCGTGGGGCATCTGGATCGGCTGGCGGCGGTACACCCTCGCGTTCCTGCCCGAGGACAGCGTGTTCGGGAACTTCGGCTACGTGATCAACCCCGAGACCGGGCGCCGCCTCAAGCTCACCGCGCCGCCGGCGTTCATGGTGGCCGGCTATCCGTTGCTGCTGCTGAGCTTCCTCGGCGTCATGGTGATGGGCTTCCGCGGCCACGTCTCGGACATCAAGGTCGGCTGGCGGGCGCTGCGCGAACGGCCCGTGGTCGTGGGTCTCGGCACGGCCGTGCTCGCCGCGCTCCCGGCACTGTGCCTGACGATCAGCTACGCGATCCACGTGACCACCGGCAACGTCAGCTTCCGCACCTACCTGGCCCTCGGCTTCTTCCTGGACGTGCCGCTGACGGTGACCATCTTCGGCACGATCTTCGTCGCCACGGTGTACTTCGCGGTGATCGGGCCGTGGATGATCGACCACATCCCCCGCATGCTCGGGTGGCTGGGGATGCTCAAGATCTTCAACGGCGGCGCCCTCACGCCCGAGCAGATCGAGGCCAGGGTCGCCCGGCTGGAGAAGGAGCTCACGGCCCGCCCGTACCGCAACCAGGTCGTCGTCACCGTGATGGCGCAGATGCAGGCTGCCAAGCTGGACGGCGGAGAATCCGTCGACGACGCCATGTTGCGCACGATGACCCTCATCCCAGCACTCGAAGAACCGAGCCTGCTGCACGTGTTCTCGCCGAGCCTGTACGACGCCGACGAACGGTGCCAGTTCGCCCGGACGCTGGTGAAGACCTACCGGCGCACGGACTCGCGGGCCCACCTCGACGTGGCGATCCGGCTGCTCGAAGGGATCCGGCGACGCCCGCCGCTGATCACCTCCCGCCGCCGGCGCGCCGAGATCTCGTTGATCCTCGCCGACGCCCTGCACCTGCGCGACGAGCCGGGTGACCTGGTCCGCGCCCATGATCTCGTCGACGAGGCGGCTCGAATCAGCCCGGACGAAGCCCGGCGGACGCGCGCGATCCTGCTGCTCGCCGACGGCAGCGACCTCGACGAGGCGATCGCCACCTTCCGCGACCACGACGGCGACGAGATGAGGCTGGCCGCCGCCCTGCTCCGCCGTCACGAGCTCAGCCACGACCAGGCCGACCTGGAGGAGGCCCTCGGGTGCACCAGAGGGCTGCTCTGCGAACCGGGCGAGGACGACCCGGAGGTGTTGAGGGTCCACTTGGCCGTGCTCGCCCACATGGACAACGACGACTCGCCGGAACTGCTCGACGCGCTGGCCAGGGTGGACGCCCTGACCGACCCGCCGTGGGAGCTCGCGCACCAGGCAGCGACGGTGAAAGGCTTCCGCGCGTTGGAGAGCGGCGACGTCGACGGCGCGATGACGCACCTGGACCAGGTCCTGCGGCTGGTGGTCGAGGCCGCGTCACTCGGTCTGAGCCGGGCCGACCGGCAGTCCGTCCTGCGCCGCTCCCTGCTCACCCCGAGCTCCGTCGCCGCGCTGGCCCTGATGTCCGGGCGGGTCGAACGGGCCGTCGAGCTGCTGGAGCTCGGCCGCACCGTCATCTGGTGGCAGGTGCGCGAGTTGCGGGTGGCCGACGCCGGTGATCACGCGCCCCGGCTCGCCGAGATCCGGAAAGCGTTGCAGCAGCCGAACTACTCGGAGTCCGGTTCGAAGCAGGACGTCCTGGCGGTGCACCGGCAGGCCGTGAGCCGGGCGGAGCTGGCCCGCGAGTGGGACGGCATCGTGCAGCGGCAGGCGTTCGGGCACGAGATCCGCTTCGCCGAACTGCGGGAGGCAGCCAGGGGCGGGCCGGTCGTGCTGGTCACCACCACTCCCGCGCAGTGCGACGCGATCATCGTCCTTGCTGATCACGACCCGGTGCACGTGCCGTTGCCCGACCTCACCGAAGCCGACGCGGCGGCGTGGGCAGAGGGTCTGCTGCACGCCGAGGCACGCCGGATGAACGCGCGGGCCATCGCACCCCGGCTGTGGGACGCCGTCGCGGCACCTGTGCTGGCCGCCGTGGAACCGCACCTCGGGGAGGACCGGCGGATCTGGTGGTGCCCGACCGGCGCGCTGACCTCCGTGCCGATGCACCTGGCCGCACGCAACGGAAACGCCGTCCTGGACGAGGTGGTGTCCTCGTACACGCCGAGTCTCTGGTCCTTGCTGGACGCCCGGCTCGGCGAGCGGCCGCGCACCACCGAGCCGACGATGCTGATCACGTCGCTGCACGACACCCCGCCGCGACCCGACGGCACGACGTGGGCCGCGCTGCCGCACGCGGACCAGGAAGCCGAGCAGATCGCCGCACGGATCCCCGGCGCGACCCGGCTCGCCGAACGCGACGCCACGGTCGCCGCGGTCAAGGACGCGTTGCCGGGCAGCACCTGGGCGCACTTCGCGAGCCACGGCGACCTGCGCGGACTCGTCCTGCACGACGGCAGCCTCGGCATCGACGAGCTCGCCGGACTCGACCTCGGAGGCAACGAGGTCGCGTTCCTGTCCGCCTGCGTCACCGCCGTGCCCGACTCGCAGAACCTCGACGAGGCCCTGCACCCGGCCGCAGCACTGCACCTGCAAGGGTTCTCGCACGTGATCGGGACGTTGTGGAACATCCGCAGCGACGACGGCCCGGTCGTGGCCGACGACTTCTACACCCACCTGCTCGACGACGCCCCGTCCGCGCTCGCCCTGCACGAGGCGCAGCGGCGGTTGAGGACGGTGGCGCCGGACGACCCGGCCCGCTGGGCGCCGTTCGTGCACATCGGGCCTTGATACCGTTCGTTCGCAAGAGAGGGAGTCGATGTCGTTTTTCCGCCGTGGCAAACAACAACCTGAACCGCCGCCGCGCCCTGAAAAGGGTCTGCTCGCGCACGCGTGGTTCTGCGACCGGCTGCCCAAGCTGCGAGCGGAGGCCGACAAGCTGGGGTGGCGCCGCGAGCTGGAGGCCGAGATCCAGGCGGTCAAGGACGGCAGGTCCGCCACGGAGGCGATGCAGAACCTCATGCTCGACAACCCCACCGAACGCGCCGACGGTGCGGCGGGGTTGCGCGAGCTGTGGGATCCGGCGCCGATCGGGCAGCGGTTCTCCTGCCCCCGGTTCATCTGCCCGGAACGCGGCCGCGGCCAGGACGCGACCGAACCCTGGTGCAACCTCGACGACCAGCCGATGACCCCGTCCACCCACCGGCTCGGTCCTTAGTGGACAAACTGCTGCCCGGGCTGGGCACCAAACTCGCCGAACGCTGGATCAACCTGCTCGCCCTCCCCGGCGTGCTGTTCGCGATCGTGCTGGCCTTCTCGTGGTGGGTGCACGCGGTCCCCGCGCTCGACTTCGCCGCGCTGGGCAAGCGGCTCGGCGAGATCGTGGTGCCGAAGCAGAACGTCCAGCTGGCGGTGGTCGCCGGGGTCGGCGCGATGGTCGCCACCGCGTGCGCCGGGATCGCCGCGGAGGTCAGCCGGCCGATCGCTCGTCTGTGGACCGGTCGTGGCCGGTTGTCGATGCTGTTGCTGCGTCCGTTGCTGAGTCGCCGGATCCGTCGGGTTCGCGCTGCCGCTCCCGATGGGCATGACGTTCCCGAGCGCTACCTCCCTGCCCGTGCCACCAGGATCGGTGATCACATCCGGCTGGCCGAGCAACGGGTCGCAGCCCAGTACGGGGTCGCCCTGGTGCGGGTCTGGCCCCGGTTGTGGCACCTGTCCACCGCGGACGAACGGGCGATGACCCAGCTCGCGTGGGATCGTTACACCGCAGCGGCTTTGCGTGCCGCGTGGTCTCTCGGGTACCTCCTCGTCGGGCTGCTCTGGTGGCCTGCCGCGGTGGCCGGGCTGGTGGTCTACGTGAGTGCGGTGGCCGCTGCTCGCCGGGCGGCCGCGGACCTGGGGTCCGCGATCGAGTCGCTCACCGACGTGAAGCTGCTCGGGCTCGCTGCGGCGGTCGGGATTCCGTTGGCGCACGGGAGGTTCACGCCGAAGGACGGTCCCGCGCTGGAGATCGTTCTCGACAAGGGGTCATTCCATCAACGCTGATCCCGCCTCGTCGTAGACGCTCTCGGTGAGCAACGCGTGGTGCGGCACCACCGAGGCGTCCCGCAGGTAGCGCTGCAGCGGGTGGTCGTTGCTGATCGCCGCGATGCCGCTGAGGCCGTAGGCGGTGCGCACGACTTCGAAGCCGACCTCCGCGGCATGTCTCGCGGCGAGGCGGATCGTGCTTGCCTGCTTCGGGACCTCGTTGGTCACCTCGTAGAAGAAGGCGCGGGCGGACCGCAGTGCGGCTTCGGCCTTGCCGACTGTGATCCGGGCGTGCGGCCGGTCGGCCAGCCGCGGCGCGCCGGTGTGTCCACTGCGGACTGAACCGATGTGGATCACGTGGTCCAGGGCGGCTCTGGCGATGCCGAGGTTGACGGCCGCGAGCGCTTGCGCGGCGTAGGGGACGGCGGGGTAGTGGTACAGCGGCTCGTCGACGTTCGAGCGGCCGCCGCGGGCGAAGGTCCACTCGTCGGTGACGACGACGCCGTTCACCTGCAGGTCGTGGCTTCCGGTGCCCTCCAGGCCGATGACGTCCCAGTTCTCGACGATCTCGGCGTCCTCCGGGCGCAGCACCGCGAGCCGGGGGCCGTCGTCGGTCTGGATGCCGACGGCGAGGAAGTCGGCGCTCGTGCAGCCGCTGGCGAACCGCCAGCGGCCCGAGATCTTGAACCCGCCGGGCACGCGTTCGGCCGGCTGCAGGGGGAAGAGCGCGCCCGCGAAGACGATGTCCGGGCCTGTTTTGTACAGCTCGGCCTGGGTTTCCAGCGGCAGCGCGGTCAGGTAGATCTTGGCGACCTCGATGGCCGCCATCCAGCCCGCTGATCCGTCGACCTCGGCGATGCGTTCGACCAGGCGCAGGAACTCGGCGGGAGGCAAGGCATCGCCCCCGAACATCTGCGGTGTCGCGGCGCGGTAGATGCCTGCTTGGCGGAACTCGTCCATCACCTCGCGCGGCAGGTCGCGCAGTGCGGTGAACTCGGCGCGGCGGTCCGCGATGGTGGTGAGCAGGGCGTCGATCGTCATGCGGATACCGCCTCGATGATGGTGGCGTTCGGGGAGACCGGGATGACCTGGCTGACCGTGAACCCGGCTTCGGTGATCAGCGACTCGTACTCGGGCAGCGTGCGTTCCTTGCCGTGGAGGAGAGTCATCATCAGGATGTCGATGGTCTTGCCGGGGTGGGGGTCGTTGCCGGGCGGGATCACGCCGTTGATGACGAGGATCCTTCCGTTGGGGGAGATGGCTGCGCGGCACGCGGCCAGCAGTCGTGCGCAGTCGGCGTCCGGCCAGCTGGCGAAGACGTGCTTGAGGAGGTAGATGTCGCCTGCGGGGATCTTCTCGAAGAAGTCGCCGCTCTCCACGCTCCAGCGCCCGGCCAGCGCGGGTTCGTCGAGGACGTGGTGCTCGACGGTGGTGGGCAGGTCGAACAGGACACCGGTGAGCTTCGGGTGCTGGAGCAGGATGCTGCGCAGCAGGCCGCCCCGGCCACCGCCGATGTCGACGACCGTGGCGTTCTCCGGGAAGTCGTAGGCGGCGGTGACGTCGTTGCTGACCAGCTTGGAGAAGGCGGCCATGCCGGAGTCATATGCCGGGCCTGCCACCGGATCGCCGGCCAGGTAACTGTAGAAGGGCGCCCCGAAGATCTCCTCGAACACCGGTTGTCCGGAGTGGACGGTGTCGTGCAGGCGGCGGGCGGGGTCGAGGTAGATGCTGTCGCCGAGGCTGAGGATGAAGTCCCGCAACGACTTCGGCGAGTCCGCTCGCAGTGGTTCGGCCAGCGGGGTCAGGTGGAAGCGGAACTCGTCGTCCTCGCGGAACACGCCTCGGGTGGCGAGGAAACGCAGGAGGCGGTGCAGGTGCGGGCCGTGGGTGCCGGTGGTGGCGGCCAGCTCGGCGGCGGAGCGGGGGCCGTCGTGGAGGTGGTCGGCGATGCCCAGGCGGGCGGCGGTGTTCAACGCCGACGAGTACAGGTAGCCCAGGGCATGCTCGACCAGCAGGCCTGGTCTCACTTCGGTGGTCATGGCTTCTCCTCACGGCCGGGGGCGAGCGCGGAGTTCTCCTGGTGGCCGGGGACCAGCACCAGGACGGAGTTCTCCATGGGCAGATCGAGCGATTCCTTGATCTCGAACCCAGACCGAGCCGCGAGCCCGAGGTATGTGCCGTACTCACGCTGGGTTCCGCCGTTGATCACGAACAGCTGCAGGTCCCACAACGGGGCAAGCAGGTCCGTTCGGCCGTCGTGCACCACCCGTTCGATGATCAGCAGACGAGCGTTGGGCGGCATGGCCTGGCGGATGTTGCGCAGCAGCTGCACGCACTCGTCGTCGGACCAGTCACCCAGGACCCGTGACAGCAGGTAGGTGTCGGCCTCGGGCAGTTCGCCGGTGAACATGTCGGCGGCGACCAGGTCGACCCGGTCCGTCCCGATCGTCGCGGCGAAGTGCTCGCGAGCGATTGGAATCATGTGCTGCAGGTCGATGTAGGTGCCGTGAACGTGTGGCGCGGCGTGCAGCACGGTGGAGAGCAACTGTCCGCTGCCGCCGCCGATGTCCACCACGTGACCACTGAAGTCGATCACGTCCGGCACGGCGTCGAAGAAGAAGCTGTTGGCGCGCAGGCTGCGTTGGAAGCGGGCGGCCGCGCCGGGATCCTCCCCGAGATGTTCGATCAACGTGCGGCCGAACGCCAGCTCGAAGCCGGGGACGCCGGTGCGGAACGACTCGGCCGCGTGCCCCCAGGCGGTGTAGAACTCGTCGCCGTAGAGCAAACAGGTGTCGCGCAACGATCCTGGGCGCTCCTGGAACTGCTCGCCGAGCGCCGTGACGGTGTAACCGCTCTCGTCATCGCCCTCGAACAGACCGAGCAATGCCAGCACTCGCAGCAGTCTGCGCAACACCGAGGCGTCGACACCGGTCGGAGCGGCCAACGCCGTGCTGGTCCGGTGGCCCGCGGCGACGAGGTCCGGTAGTTGCAGCGTGGCCGCGACGTGCACGACCTGGGCCCGCCAAGCAGCGGTGACCAGGTCGAGTGCGGCACGGGATGCGTCCATGATCACTCCGTGTTGAATCATTCTGGAATGAAATCGCGTTTGATGTGCGGGGTCTCGATGCCGAGAGCGCGCATGTGCTCGATCGGGTTCGCGTACTCCCTGCTCGCCGCGATGAGACCGTCGACGAGCGTGAACCTGTGCACGAAGTGGTTGCGGTAGTGGCCTTCCGGGTAGTCCGGGAACCGGATCGTGCCCTCGCCGTCGCACTCCACCCAGATGGTGCCGGGTGTCTCGTGGATCTCGACGTCGGTCCACCGCCAGTCGGGCAGGACCTGCAACGAGAGTTCGTTGTGCCGCTTCAGCTTCTCCCGGCCGCGGACGGTGATCGGCCGGCCGATGTCGGTGTTGACCAGCGAGGCGGTGCCGTCCTCGGTGTAGAGCAGGTAGCGGCTCAGCCTCGCCTCGGGTTCGGTGCGGAGGTACTGCTCGACGGCTTGTCGGTTGCTGGTCATGGTTCCCCTCACGGCTGCAGCCTCGTGGCGCGCCAGCCGGTGTCGTCGCGGTCGTAGCGGAGTCGTTCGTGCAGCCGGTCGACGCCGTTGGCCCAGAACTCGACCACCACCGGTTCGAGCAGGTAGCCGACGTAGTTCTCCGGGCGTGGCAACGGTTGCGAGCCGAGCCGGCGGGCTTTCGCGCGCAGGGCCTCGACATCGGTCAGCGGGCGGCTCTGCCGGGACGCGGTGGTCATGGCGTGGGCGAACGGCGGGCGGTCCGCCCACATGGCGTCGGTTTCGGCTTCGGGCAGCAGCAGCGCCGGTCCGGCGACGGTGATCTGCTGGCTGGTCTCGCGCCAGTACAGGACTCCGGACGCCCACGGGTTCACCGCGAGCTCCCGGCCCTTCTGGCTGTCGTGGTGGGTGGCGAACACCAGGCCGGACCGCGTGATCCGGTTCAGCACGACGATCCGCGACGATGTGCGTCCGTGCTCGTCCGCCGTGGCAAGAGCCAGCGCCCGAGGCTCGCGAACGCCGTTCGTGGCGGCGGCTTCCAGCCACGAGGTCAGCAGTTGGAACGGATCGGCGGGTGGATCGATGTACTCGGGGAAAGGGATCGCGCCGTTGCCGGTCAGCGACTCGGAGCGGGACGCCGAGAGATCGCCGGTCAATGAGTCGGGCTCAGACATGGAACGTTCCCCGGGCCACCACCACTGCGTGTCCGCCGACCTCGACCGATTCCACCCGATCGCCACCCGGCTCCCCACCCACTTCGATCCGGGCCCGCATCCATGCGTGCCGTCCGATCTCCACCCCCTGCTCGATGTCCACCCACTCACCGTGCGGTGCCTGAGCGTGCCGAGCGACGTGAATGGCGATCGGACCCGCCGCCGACCCGGTGGCGGCGTCCTCGACCACCCCGTAGGCGGGGGAGAACATCCGGTTGCGCCACTGCGTGCCACCACCCGCGATGCAGTTGATCGCCATGTCCTCGAACCCACCTAACGCCCGGTGATCCGGGTCTACTTTGGACAGCGCGGCGACGCTGTCCAGTCCGACCAACACGTGCCGCGGGCCGTTGTGGTAGATCTCCACCGGGTAAGGCGGTTCCGGCACCCCGAGCGCGTCGAGCAGTTCCGATGTCCGGTCGAACGGCCGCCAGCTCGGCACCGGCTGGCGCATCACGGCGTACCCGTCCGACACCTCGAACGGTACGATGCCCATCGCGGTCTCCAACCGCAGCGAGCCGCGACCGAGCACGATCGCGGTGCCGAGCAACGGATGCCCGGCGAACGGCAGCTCGTTGACCGGCGTGAAGATCCGGACCCGCGCGTCACCGCCCTCCAACGGCCGCAACACGAAGGTGGTCTCGGACAGGTTGGTCTCGCGCGCGATGCGTTGCATCTGCTCAGGTGTGAGGTCGTCGGCGTCGAAGAACACCGCGACCGGGTTGCCGTGCAAGGGTTTGTCGGCGAACGCGTCCGCCACCGCGTAGTGGTGCACGTCGGATCTCCCTAGGCGGCGATGGCGGCGGGGCAGCCCAGCAGCCTCAGCAGCGCGGCGCCGACCAGCCCGGGACCGCCGGTGGTCAGCACGGACTCGGGGTGGAACTGCACGGAGGCGAAGTGGGCGCCGCGCAGGGCGTGCACCTCGTGAGTCGCCGGGTCGCGGGCGACTTCGACCGAGCCGACACCGTCCACCGCGAGCTCGTCGTGGGAGCTCAGAGCCGTGAACGTGTTGTAGAACCCGACCTGGGCCAAAGAGCCGAACAGGTCGATCTTCGCCTGCACGCCCTGGTTCGGCTGCGAGCGGCGGTGCAGGTCGAGCCCGAGCTGCAGGCTGAGGACCTGGTGGCTCAGGCACACGGCGAGGAACGGGCGTGACTCGGCGAGCAACCGCGCGATCCGGCGGTGCAGGAAGCCGATCCTCGGGTGGGTCAGATCGCGGGGGTCACCCGGACCCGGTCCCAGCACCACGAGGTCGTAGCCGGCGTCGTCCGGGGCCTCGGCGTGGCTCCTGACGGTCACCCGCAGGCCGAGTGCCCGAAGCTGGTGCCCGATCATGGCCGTGAAGTCGTCCTCGGCGTCGATCACCAGCACCTCGCGGCCCTCCAGCCCGGCCAGCGGGGCAGGGCGCGAGCCGAGCCAGAAGTCCGCGATGGTGTCGTTGCGGCGGGTCAGCGCGGACCGGACGCTCTGGTGCGCACCGAGTCGCGTGCCCTCCGACTCCAGCGCCGCGACCAGAGCCGCGGCCTTCGCGCGAGTCTCGGCGGCTTCGGCCGAGGGGTTCGAGTGCCGCACGACCGTGGCGCCGACGTCGATGCGGACCCGGCCAGAACGGTCGATGTCCGCGGTGCGGATGAGGATCGCCGAGTCGAGCGTCCGGCCCCCGCCGCCGATCAACGCCGCGGCGCCGCTGTAGTACGCGCGGCCACCGGGTTCGTGGTCGCGGATGGCGCGGCACGCGTTCTCCAGCGGGCTGCCGGTGACGGTCGGGGCGAACATCGTCTCGCGCAGGATCTCCCGCACGTCACGGGTGCTGCGGCCCTCGATGAAGTACTCGGTGTGCGCGACCCTGGCCATCTCCTTGAGCCGCGGGCCGATCACGCGCCCGCCGTGCTCGCAGAGGCGGGCCATCATCTTCAGCTCCTCGTCGAGCACCATGTAGAGCTCGTCGGTCTCCTTCTGGTCTTCGAGGAACTCCAGCACGCCCTGCAGGGTCGGGCCGGTCGGCGGGTAGCGGTAGGTGCCGCTGATCGGGTTCATCACGACGGTGCCGTCGTTCAGGCTCACGTGCCGTTCCGGTGACGCGCCGACGAGCGTCCGTTCGCCGGTGTGCACCAGGAACGTCCAGTAGGCGCCCTTCTCCGTGGTCAGCAGCCGGCGGAAGAACGCCGCCGCGCTGAGCGGGCCGTAGTCGCCGATCTCGGCCGTGAAAGACCGCTTCAGCACGAAGTTCGCGCCCTCGCCCGCACCGATGTTCTGCTCGATCACCCTGCGGACGATGCCCGCGTAGGTCTCGTCGTCGAGGTCGAACGCGCCGCCGGTGACCGGGGTCGGCACGTCCGGGAGGCGGGTGAGCACCTCGGCGAGCGAGAGCTGCGTTCTGGCCGTGACGGTGAGGGCCAGCAGTGGCGTTCCGTCGTCGTGGCAAGCGAACCCGCGTTCGGTGACCTGCCGGAAGGGGATGAGGGCGAGCACGTCCGCGCCGGTGTGGACGGGCAGGTCGTCGAGCGTCTCGTGGTCGGACACCGGGCCGGTCAGGACGTCGAGCACACCGGGGCCGGTCGTCTCCGGCCGGTGCAGCAGCGCGAACGGACCCGCGCGGCCGGAGAGCAGCTCGTCGAACGGTCTCATGTGAACATCTCCTTTGCTGTTGTGACAACAGCGCAGCGACCGGCGGCGTAGCCGAGTGCCATGCGGTGGTCGTCCTCGGTGAAGTCGGCTGTCGCGTCGGCGACGAAGAACGTCTGGATGTCGTTGCTGTACGCGTCGAGCGCGGTGGTCAGCACCCCGACGTGGGCGTAGACCCCGCACAGCACGAGCTGGTCGCGCCCGGCCGCACGGCAGCGTTCGAGCAGGTTCGTCCGGGCGAAGGCGCTGTAGCGCCACTTCGTCAGCACCCAGTCCCCGTCGGTGGGCGCGAGCTCCGGCACGATCTCCCGGTCCTGCGCGGTGGCGCGCATGCCGGGTCCCCAGATGTCCTTGAGCAGCCCGCGTTGCTCGTCGGTCATGCTGCCGGGCTGCGCGGTGTAGGCCACCTGCGCGCCCAGCTCCCTGGCCTGGCTCACCAACTCCGCAACCGTCGTGACCAGCTCGTCCCGCATCGGCGGGGGGAACGGGGCGAGGAAGTACCGCTGCATGTCGTGCACCAGCAGCACGGCGCGTTCCGGGTCGGCGGTCCACTGTGGAACGGACTCGGGGAGGTCGGTCGGCAGGGCGTAACCGGTGATCGGCGGGAGCATCTGAGGTCTCCTAGGTGGGAATGCCTTCGCGGCGGATCTCAGGCACCGGGATGCTGAGCGCGCGCAACTGCTGGAACGGGTTCATGAACTCGCGCTGGCGCACGATCAGGCCGTCGGAGAGCTCGAACGAGTGCAGGAAGTGGTTCTCGTAGAACCCTTCCGGGTAGCCGGCGAAGAGGATCCTCCCGCGGCCGTCGCACTCCACCCAGAAGCGGTTCGGGTCCTGGGTCTCGAAGACCTCGACGTCGAACCATTCCCAGTCGGGGAAGCACCGCAGCGACCACTTCGCGTGCTCGGCCAGGCGGTCGCGGCCGGTGGTCACGATGGGTTCCAGCTTGTCGCTGGTCCACAGACCGCCGCTGCCGTGCTCCACGAACAGCTCGTGCCTGCGCAGCCGGTCCTGTCCCTTGGTGTGCATGTACTTCTCGACCGTCGCGCGGTTGCGAGCGCGCAGCTCCTCGTCAGTGGACATGGATCCTCCTCATCGCAGCTCTCAGCGCTGTCACCACGGTGTCCACATCGGACTCCGTCAGTGCTTGGTGGATCGGCAGGTTGAGCGTGCACTCGGCGGCCTGCTCGGCCTTGGGTAGTGAGGCGTCCGAGTCGTAGGCCTTGACCTTGTGCAGCGGCGTGTACCGGTAGGTCGTGTAAATGCCTCGCGCGTACAGCTCCTTGGCCACCTGGTCGCGAACGCCCTCCGGCAGCTGCACCCAGTAGAAGTAGTACGAGTTCTCGTGCCCCGGTGGCAGCGGGGGAGGCGTTACAACGCCAGGAACATCGGCCAGCAGCGCGTTGTAGCGTTCGGTGATCTGCTTTCTGTGGGCCACGAACGACGGGAGCTTGCCGAGCTGCACATGGCCGACGGCCGCGTGCACGTCGTTCATGATGGTGCGCCGGCCGAACGAGCCGACCTCGATGTCCCACCAGCGGTTCGCGTGCCGCTCCGCCTGCGAGGAGTTGCTCTCCTGCTCCAGGCCGAAGAACGCGATCTTGCGGGCGCGTTCGATCAGCTCGGGGTCGCGGGCGTAGATCATGCCGCCGTCCACGGCGACGACCATCTTCGCGTAGTCGAAGCTCCACGCGCCGATGTCGCCGAACGTCCCGCACGCCTGACCATCCACTCTGGACGCAACGGAGTTCGCGCTGTCCTCGATCAGGAAGAGGTTCCGGGACCGGCAGAACTCGGCGATCTGCGCGACCTCACCGGGATGTCCGCCGAAGTGCAGCACCATCACGGCCTTGGTCGCCGGGGTGATGGCCGCCTTGACGTCCTCCAGCGTCGGGTTCTGCGTGCGCGGGTCGACATCGCAGAACACCGGGCGTGCGCCGTGCGCAGCGATGGCGTTCGCTTGTGCCACGAAGCTCAACGTGGGCAGCACGACGTCGTCACCGGGCCCGATGCCGAGCAGCTGCATGGACAGGAACAGCGCCTCGGTGCAGGTGTTGAGGGTGGCGACGTTCTCCCGCGGGACGCCGATGTGCTCGGCGAACGCGGCCTCGAACGCGTCCACTCGCGCGCCCTTGCCGATCCAGTTGCTGGCGAAGACCTCCTGGACGGCCTTGAGCTCCTCGGCGCCCAGCGACGGCTGGGACACGTTGATCATCGGCCGGCCAGTTCTTCGAGTCGCGGCACCAGGTCTGCTGGTGAGGGCATGGCGGCGATCTCCGTCCGCACCTCGTTCGCCGCCGTGCGCATCGACTTGTCGAACAGCACCGCGCGGATCATTTCGGCGTTCACCTCGTCAGGAGCGGCGGCTTCCAGACCGAGGCCGCGCTTGATGATCTGTTCGGAGACCTGCCAGGAGTCGGCGCTCACCGGCATGGTGAGGTGCGTGACGCCCGCGGTGAGCCCGGTGAGCGCGGTGCCCCCGCCGACGTGGTGGATCATCGAGTCGCAGGTGCTCAGCAGCGCGTGCAACGGCACCCAGCCCGCTGCCCGCACGTTGCCCGGCAGCTCGCCGAACCCGGAGATGTCGGCGTCGCCGGTGGCGAGCACGAACTCGGCGTCGACCTGGCCCGCAGCCTCGATCACGGTGCGGAACGCGCCCAGGTCCATGAAGCCGGGGGTCGTGGTGCCGAGCGTGATCGCGACACGACGCCGGGAGGGCGGTTCCAGCAGCCAGTCGGGCAGCACGCTTGATCCGCTGTGCGGTACGAGCCGCATCGACCAGCCGCCGAAGTCCTGCTGCCGCATGCTCGGCGGCCGGGTGTCGAGCAACGCGGACCTCTCCGGCGCACCGACGACCTCGTGCCGGTCGTACACCTCGTCGAGGTGCTGGCGCATGCCGTCGCGGATCTCCCGGTAACCGCAGACGCTGAGCACCTGCTCGACGGCGGGAACCCCGAACTTGCTCGCGATCAACGGCCCCGCGGGCTGCAGTTCGTCGTACAGGACGAGGTCGGGCCGCCAGTTCCGCGCCACCGCAACGGTTCGGTCGATCGTGACCTCACCGAGCCGGGCCAGCAGCTCGCCGCCCATCTCGACTTCCTTCGCGTACTCGTCGCGGCTGATCTCGAACCCGAGCCCGTACTTGGCCAGAACCGACTGGATGATCTCCATCGGGTTCACGCCTGGCGCGGGGTCGAACGCGGACAGCCCCGCCTTCGCGACGAGCTCAGGCTGGGGAGTCGCCCAGAGGATCTCGTGCCCGGCGGCGCGCAGTGCGTGGGCGATGGAGACCAACGGGAAGATGTGTCCCACCAGCCCCACGGTGGTGACCAGTACTCGCATTGTCAGAGCCCTTTCAGGACTTCTCTCACGGCGTGGATGACCTTGTCCTGCAGGTCTTCCGGCAGTGAGGCGTACATGGGCAGGGAGAAGATCTGGCCGGCCAGCCGCTCGGTGACGGGCAGCGGTCGTTGCTTCAAGTGGGCGAAGCCGGACATCGTGTGCACCGGCCAGCGGTAGCTGACGTTGAGCTCGATGTCGTAGGCCTTCAACCGTTCGAGGATCTCGTCGCGCTTCGGGTGGCGGACGACGTAGAGGTAGTAGACGTGGTCGTTGCCCGGCGCGACCTTCGGCAGCACGAGGTCGGTGTCGCCGAGCCCTTCCTGGTACCGCTGTGCGACCTTCCGGCGTGCGGCGAGGTAGCCGTCGAACCGCTTCAGCTTGGTGCGCAGGATCTCCGCGTGCACCTCGTCGAGCCTGCTGTTGTGGCCGGGTGTCTGGACGACGTAGTACTGCTTCTCCATGCCGTAGTAGCGCAACCGGCGCAGGTTCGCGGCGACCTCGTCGTCGTTGGTGATCGTGGCACCGCCGTCGCCGTACGCGCCGAAGACTTTGGTGGGGTAGAAGGAGAACGCAGCCGCGTGGCCTGTTGTGCCTGCCACGACCCCGTTGCGGCGCGCGCCGTGAGCCTGCGCGCAGTCTTCGAGGATCATGAGGCCGTGCTGGTCCGCGATGCGCTGCAACGGTTCCAGGTCGACCTGTTGCCCGTACAGGTGCACCGGCAGCAGGCACGTGGTCCGTTCGGTGACGTGCGCGGCTATCTGGTCGGAGTCCATCAGGTAGGTGTCGGGGTCGATGTCCACGAACACCGGCGTGGCGCCGACCTGGTCGATCGCGATCACCGTGGGAGCGGCCGTGTTCGAGACCGTGATGACCTCGTCGCCAGGCTTGACTCCCAGCGCGCGCAGGGCGAGCACGAGCGCGTTCGTCCCGTTGTCGCAACTGACGCAGTGCTTCGCGCCGTGATGGTCCGCGTACTCCCGCTCGAAGTTCCGCACGCTCTCACCCATGATGAGCGTGCCGGAGCGGAACACCCGGTCGACCGCGGCCAGGATGTCGTCGCGTTCGTTCTCGTACTCGGCCAGGTAGTCCCAGACCCTCGTGGTCATCAGCGTCCCTCGGATGGCTGGAAGATGAGGCAGGCCAACAGGTTGCGCGCCTCGACGTTGACGTGGTTGCCGTACCGGGCGATCTCCGCGAGCTGCGGCAGGGTCATCCAGGTGAAGTCCGGCCCGACGTCGTCCAGCTCACCCGCGTCAACGACCACATACCGGTTCTCCGCGTGGAAGAACCGGCCGCCCTCCTCCGAATGCACCGCGTCGAAGAGGATCTGTTCCTTCGGCGCCTTGAGCACGTGCTCGACGAACGCGGGCGAGGTGTCGTGATTGCCGGGCGCGCATTGCACCGTCGGCCCGATCTCGACGACGTCGTGGGTGCCTGCCTGGGTGAGCGCGCGCATCAGCACGTGCAGCTGCCCGTCGACCCGCTTGGCGAGCATCGCCACCAGGCCTTTGTGCTTGGGTGCGAGCAACGGCTGCGACCAGCTCGCCACCTCGCGGTTGCCCGCCACGACGTCGACCCCGATGACCTCGAAGTACCTGTCGTCCTCGTGCCGGATCGCGTCGTGCGACCAGATCCACTTCTTGACGGCGTTGAGCGGAAGCCGCCTGCGTTCGAGCCGGTAGCGGGACTTGGCCTCGGTGAACCAGCTCAACAGGCTCGCTGTGTCGTTGTGCGTGCCGGCACTCGTGCCGGGCAGCGGATAGCCCGCGAGCACGGTCCGCGAGTCCATGTTGACCAGGTTGTCGACGGCGAACAGCGCAGCCAGCTGCTCCCGGCTCAGCCAGCAGAACCCGTCCAGCACCTCGACGTCCTCGTCGACCTCGACGATCATGTTCCGGTTGCGCTTGCGCAGGAACCACGCACCCTGCTCGGACTGCAACACGTCTGACAGAATTCGCCCTCGCCGCGGCGCCAGGAAATGTTCGAGATAGGGCACGGCTTTACCCTGGTGAACGCGGCTGTAGTTGCTCTTCGTGGCCTGGACCGTCGGCGAGAGCTGCAACAGGTTCACGTTCCCCGGCTCGGCCTTGGCCTGCATGAGGAAGTACGGCACCCCGCGCACCCTCTTCACGAGGATGCCGAGAATTCCCGACTCGGGCTGGTCGATGATGGGTTGTGACCATTCCTCGACGGGTCCGTGGTCGGTGCTGACCTCAAGCCCTTCCACCGAGAAGAACCGGCCGCTGTGATGCCGGATGACGCCCGTGTCCTGGTCCGCTGACCAGCCCTTGAGCTGGTCGAGCGGTGCGGGCGTGACGTGAAAGGGATGTGCCTGCAGCTGTTCGTTCCACCAATTGTGGAAGTCGCCGATGAGTGAGAACACCACACCTCCCGGAAGAGGGACGAGGGTTCGGAGTTTGTCACGCGAGTTCGGCGAAATCCATCATTTGGGTACGTCTTGATTGGATGAAACGGTTTCAGCGTCTCACTTCGTAGACGAAAGAACCTTTTTGGTAGCTGAGCTGTTCTCGTAAATTATTCCTATCGGAAGGGCCGGTGGTGAAAAGGTGGTGTGAATTGCATTTCGGGANTTCGTGGACCGGTCGATCGCGGTGAGCGTGCCGGTGGACAGCAGCTGGCACACCATGGTGGCCGCGACGCCCTGGCCGCAGCCGATCTCCAGCACCCGCTCGCCGGGGCGGATCGCGAGTTGGTCGACCACGCACCGCAGACGCTCGCTCATGGTCCACATGATGCGACAGCGCGGCGGGGGGGGGGGCGGCCCCCCCCCCCCCCCCCCCCCGGCGGTGACCGTCATCCCCGGGCTTCGACGGTCAGCACGACCTTGCCCCTGGTGTGGCCGCCGTCGAGCATCTCGTGAGCCTTGGCCGCCTGCGCCAGTGGCAGCGTGGCGGTGACGGCGGCGGTGAGCAGACCGTCGTCGACCGCTCGAGCCAGCCGCGTCAGGCCGTGTCCGTCCGGGTGGACCACGTGCCGCACGACCCGCACGCCCGCAGCCGAGGCCGCCTCGTCCAGCGGGCCGGGTCCGTTGCCGGCGCCGGGAACCCTGGCGAACACCCCGCCGCGGCGCAGTGACGCCACGAGTGAGTCGTCGCCCGCGCAGTCGACGACGACGTCGACGTCGCGCACGGCATCGGCAACCCGGACCTGCTGGTAGTCAACGACTTCAGCCGCGCCGAGGGTGCGCAGGAACTCGTGGTTGTACTCGCGCGAGACACCGATCACGTGTGCGCCCAGTGCTTTCAGCAGCTGGACCGCGAGATGACCGACGCCGCCCGCGGCCCCGTTCACCAGCACCCGCTGACCGGCGGACACGTCGAGCAGGTCGAGCGTCTGCAGGGCGGTCAGCCCGCACAACGGCAGTGCCGCAGCCTCGACATGACTCGCCTTCTCCGGTTTGGCCGCCAGTTCGTGGGCGGACGCGACCACGTGCTCCGCGTAGCCGCCCGCGATCTTGGGGAAGCTCGGCATGCCGAACACCTCGTCACCGGGCGCGAACCGCACGACGCCAGGCCCGACCTGCGCGACGGTGCCGGAGATGTCCCAGCCCCAGATGTACGGCGGCCGGCCGAACCAGTCCGGGATCAGGCCCGCCCGCGACACCACGTCGACCGGGTTGGTGCCCGCGGCGGCCACCCGGACGAGCACCTCGCCGGGGCCGGCGACCGGGCGGGGCACCCGCGTCAGCTCCATCACTTCCGGCGCGCCGTATCCCCGCGCCACGACGGCTTGCATGTCCACGTCAGGTCCTCACTGCCGGAAGGAGTCGAAGCTGTCCACGAAACCCAGCTGGTGCAGATACTCCGTGAAGTGGTGGATGAGCCCGTCCGGGCCGAACTCGAACAGTCCGACCGTCTCGTTGGTGTAGACGGAACCGTCCAGCATCGCGCAGCGCGGACGCCAGCGCGCGAACACCTTGTCCGGGTCCTGCAACGGGGAGAACTCGATGAGGGTGAAGGTGACGCTGCTGAAGCCGTCGATCACCCGCTGGTAGAACTCCTGGACGGCGGCGGCTCCGTCGAGCCGCGCCGGCAGGTCGCCCGCCGTGTACGGCAGCCGCAGCACGCAGTCCGGTGCCCACAGGCGGATCCAGCCGTCCAGGTCCCGCTCGCCCAGCAACCGGAAGTACTCGCGCAGCGTCTCGAGGTTGGTGCTGCGCCGGGTGTCAGTGTCCACAGTGGTCACGACGTCTCCTTCGGCACGAACCGGTCGCCGACGCCGGCCGGGTTGAAGTACTCGGTGAACCGCGCGATCAGGCCGTCGGCGCCGAACTCGAACATGGCGATGTTCTCGTTGCTGTACTCGGTGCCGTCGGTCAGTTCGCCGCGGGGCTTCCACAGAGCCAGCACCTGGTCGGGGTCGGTGGCGGGGTAGAGGGTCAGGTCGTCGAACCGCAGCGTCCGGTACTGCCGCGCCATCCCGTCGTACAGGTCGCGCACGGCGTCACGCCCCCGCACCTCGCCGGGCAGGGAACCGACGGCGAACGGCATGACCTGCACGCAGTCCTCGCTCCACAGCCGGGACCACTCGTCGATGTCCAACGCCGCCAACAGGGTGAAGTAGTTTCGCAATGTCTCCACGTTGCGAGCACTTCGTTGTGCCGCAGGGAGAATCTCCGCACTGGAGGTCATGTTCCGAGCGTAGGGAGCGTGTTCTCCGGCCGCCAAGCGCGGCGAGCGCCGCCGTCGTGACTCCCGAAAGACGGCGTTATTCAGTCAAGTCCGCACCGCCGAGGGCACGTTCCAGTTCGCGGATCACCGCCTGGACGGTGTTCGAGCCGAGCAACGCCTTGGTGGGCAGCCGCACGCCCAGTTCGATGCGCGCCCTGGCCAGCAACTTGGTCGCCAGCACGGAGTCCATGCCCAGTTCGGTCAGCGGCCGGTGCACGTCCACGTGGTCGCTGTCGAGCAGGGCGCCCACCGCGGCGACGAACCAGTCGCCCACCGCTCGCGGCTCCTCGCGCGCCTCCGGTTCCGGCACGTCCGCGGCTTGAGTCACGTGCCCGCTCAGCACGGGGAACCAGCGGGACAACCCGTTCCCGTCGGACTCCTCCGCCCGCACGGCGAACGACCACTCATCACCGGTGGGCTGCAGGACGACGCGCAACGGGCTGCCCGGCGCGGCGGTGCCGTGCACGCGCGTTCCGGAAAGCCGCCTGCCCGCACCGAAAGCCTGGTCCACCGCGGCGGTCGCCAGCGCGGTGGCCACCTGGACGAGCTCGTGCGGCTCCGGAGCGATGACCTTGGGGTCGTAGGTCCGCACCTCGCCGGAGAGTTCCGTTGTGGCGTGCGGCTTCCGCACCCAATGCCGGCGCTCCTGCCACGGGTACAGCGGCAGATCAACGTGTGCACCGGCGGGCTGCACCTGGTCCCAGGCGATCGAGTGGCCGCGCGTGTAGGCCACGCCGAGGCCCGCCAGCATGACACCCAGCGCGGGCTCGCCGCGCAGCGCCGACCCGATGACCGTGCCGTCGACGTCGGTCTCCGCCAGCAGGTCCGAGAGCGCGGGCCCCAGCACGGGATGCGGGCCGATCTCGACGAAGGTCACCGGGCCGCTGCCGGTCAGCTCCCGGGTGAGGGCCGGGCCGAACAGCACCGGCTCGCACAGGTTGTCCGCCCAGTAGCGGCCGTCCAGCTCCACGCCGTCCACCCTCGAACAGGAAACCGTGGAGCGCAACGGAATCGAGGTCCGTTGTGGACGGACATCGGCGAGCAGTTCGGTCAGTTCCGCGCGAACCGGCGCGACGTGCGGCGAGTGCGACGCGTAGTCGACGTTGATGAGCGCGCAGAACGTTCCGGCGTCGCGCAGCGGTGCCAGGACGGTGTCCAGCGCCGCCGGATCACCTGCGAGCACGACGGAGGTCGCGCTGTTGACCGCGGCGACCGCGACGAGATCCGCGAACCGGCCGATCGCCCGGCGGGCCTGGTCGGCGCCGATACCGACCGCGGCCATCGCGCCCTGCCCCGGCAGCCTGCCGATGAGCTCACCGCGGCGCACCGCGATGGCGCCACCGTCCCGCAACGTCAACGCCCCGGACGTGCACGCGGCGGCGATCTCGCCCATGCTGTGCCCGATCACGAGGTCGGGCTCGACGCCCCACGCGCGCCAGGTGGCGGCGAGGGCGACCTGGGTCGCCCACAACGCGGGCTGCAGCTCACCGGGGCCCTCCAGCGAGTCGAAGCGGTCCGGCAGCCACCAGCCGGCCTCGGCCCTGATCACCTCGGCGCACTCGGTGAGCACCCGGCGGAACGTCGGCTCCACCTCGTAGAGGTCCTGGCACATGCCCTTCCACTGCGAACCCTGTCCGGAGTAGACGAACACGACCCTGGCCGGCGCGCTGCCGGGGACAACGCTGCCGGGGACAACGCTGCCGGGGACAACGCTGCCGGGGACAACGCTGCCGGGGACAACGCTGCCGGGGACAACGCTGCCGGGGACAACGCTGCCGGGGACAACGCTGCCGGGGACAACGCTGCCGGGGACAACGCTGCCGGGGACAACGCTGCCGGGGACAACGCTGCCGGGGACAACGCTGCCGGGGACAACGCTGCCGGGGACAACGCTGCCGGGGACAACGCTGCCGGGGACAACGCTGCCGGGGACAACGCTGCCGGGGACAACGCTGCCGGGGACAACGCTGCCGGGGACAACGCTGCCGGGGACAACGCTGCCGGGGACAACGCTGCCGGGGACAACGCTGCCGGGGACAACGCTGCCGGGGACAACGCTGCCGGGGACAACGCTGCCGGGGACAACGCTGCCGGGGACAACGCTGCCGGGGACAACGCTGCCGGGGACAACGCTGCCGGGGACAACGCTGCCGGGGACAACGCTGCCGGGGACAACGCTGCCGGGGACAACGCTGCCGGGGACAACGCTGCCGGGGACAACGCTGCCGGGGACAACGCTGCCGGGGACAACGCTGCCGGGGACAACGCTGCCGGGGACAACGCTGCCGGGGACAACGCTGCCGGGGACAACGCTGCCGGGGACAACGCTGCCGGGGACAACGCTGCCGGGGACAACGCTGCCGGGGACAACGCTGCCGGGGACAACGCTGCCGGGGACAACGCTGCCGGGGACAACGCTGCCGGGGACAACGCTGCCGGGGACAACGCTGCCGGGGACAACGCTGCCGGGGACAACGCTGCCGGGGACAACGCTGCCGGGGACAACGCTGCCGGGGACAACGCTGCCGGGGACAACGCTGCCGGGGACAACGCTGCCGGCGGCTGCGCGCAGTCCCGCGGCGATCTCGGCGGAGTCCCGTCCGGCCACGGCGATCCGGTGCCGGTGGTGGCTGCGGCGGACGGCGGCGCTGAACACCACGTCGGCCAGCGCGTCGTCGTCCGCTCGTTCGACCAGTGTCGCGTAGGCGGATGCCAGCTCCCGCACACCGTCCTCCGTGCGCGCCGAGACCGGCAGCAGATGGGCCTCCCGCTTCGGCGCGGACGGTGCGGCGGCCTGCTCGGCGGCACCGAGCACGAGGTGCACGTTGGTGGCGGACAAGCCGAAGGAGCTGATCCCGGCCAGCGCGGGCCGTCCGGTCGCGGGCCACGGTGCCGGGGAGGTCGCCGCCGCCAGCGGTGAGTTCTCGCGGGCCAGCAGCCGATGCGGCGTGCTGATCCGCAACGTCGCGGGGATGCGGCCGTGGTGCAACGCCAGCGCGGTCTTCGCCAGCCCGGCCAGGCCGGCCGCCGCCTCGACGTGGCCGATGTTCGACTTCACCGAGCCGATCAGGCACGGGCGATCCCTGTCCGCGGCGCCGAACACCTCGTCGAGCGCGGTCAGCTCCACGTCGTCGCCGACAGGTGTGCCCGCACCGTGCGCCTCGACGTAGTCGACGTCGGCAGGCGACACACCGGCGTCCGCGTAGGCCGAGCGCAACATCGCCACCTGGCCGTCGACGCTCGGCGTGATGAGCGTGTCGCTGCCGCGGCCGTTGTTGTTGACCGCACCGCCCAGGATCGTGGCGTAGACGCGGTCACCGTCCCTCAGCGCGGTGGCCAGCGGCTTGAGCACCACCGCGACCGCGCCCTCGCTGCGCACGTACCCGTCGGACGCGGCGTCGCCGAAACGGGCGGCACCGTCCGCGGAGAGGATGCCCGCCTCGGCCAGCGCGACGTAGAAGTCCGGTGCCAGCAACAGGTTCGCGCCCGCGACGAGCGCCGCGTCCGCCTGGCCCGACCACAGGTCGTGGCACGCCAGGTGCACCGCGAGCAGCGACGTCGCGCAGGTCGCCTCCACGCCGAGACTGGGGCCGCGCAGGTCGAAGAGGTGCGAGAGCCGGCCGGCCGGCATGCCCCACGCACCGTTGCCCGCCACCGCGTGCATGTCGGTGAGGCCCGCGGCGCGGACGGCGTCCCAGTAGTCGGCGTTCAGGCACGCCGTGTAGACACCTGTTCTGCTGCCTGCGAGCCGTTCCGCGGTCAGTCCGGCGTCCTCGAACGACTCCCACGCCGTCTGCAGCATCAGGCGGTGCTGCGGGTCCAGCCGCGCCGCCTCGTGGCCGGAGATGCCGAAGAAGCCGGCGTCGAAGCGGTCCACCTCGGGCAGGAAGCCGCCCACCGAGGTGGCGTCGCCCGCGGGAGGCCCGTGCCCGAACCGGTCGGGCGGCAGCTGGCCGACCGCGTCGACGCCGTTCGACAGCAGCTCCCACAGCTTCACCGGGCCGTGTGCCCCCGGCAGGCGACAGCCGATGCCGACCACCGCGACGGGCTCCCGGCCTTGTTCCCCCAGCGCCATGCGCATGTCCTCCTACGGGCACGACGGGGCCCGCGGACGGCGTGTGGCCGATGCGCCCCCGCACATCTCCAATTCATCACAAGATCGGATGAATCGGGCAGCGGTGGCAACGCCGACCTAACGGAGAACGCGTGGGAGCCTTGTCACTCGCCCTGTGTCGGCTCATGCTCGTCGACCGGCAGGTGCAGCACGACGGACCGGGTGGACTCCGCCAGGTTGAGCACGGCGACCTGGGCCGCCCGCAGCTCACCGTCGACCCACATCTCCCGCCTGCGAGGACGCTGCTTGGACACGTGGTGCGACGACCACCACTCGGCGAACTCCTCGCTGGACTCCCGCATCGCGGTGATCAGCTCCTCGAACCTCGCGTCCCAGGCGCGGGCGGCGGCGGCCCGGCGGAACCGGCCCACGACGTCGCGGGTGTCCTCCTCCCAGTTGACGAACCGCTCGCGTGCCTCGGGGGCGGTCAGCATCCACCAGAGCATGTTCCTGCGGTTGGCGGGCAGCGCACCGAAGTCGGTGTACCAGGTGGTCGCGGCGTCGTTCCACGCGACGAGGTCCCCGTGCACGTCGGCCGCGTAGACGGGAAGCCCTCGCTGCCCCATCGCGGCCACCGCCGCGCGGACGATCTTGTCCTCGGTCTCGCCGTACGGGCTCTCCTGGGGCGCCGGGCTGCCCGTCGCCAGCTGGTGCAGGTAGGCGCGCTCGTCGCTGGTCAGCCGCAGCACCCTGGCCAGGCTCGAGATGACCTCGGTGGACGCCCTGATGTCCCGTCCCTGCTCGAGGTAGGCGTACCAGGTCGGGCTGAGGCCGGCCAGGAACGCCACCTCCTCGCGGCGCAGGCCGGGGGTGCGACGACGGGAGCGCACCGGCAGGCCGAGGTCCGCCGGACTCGTCCGTTCTCGGCACCGGCGCAGAAACTGCGCCAATTCCTGCCTGTTTCGCCTGGTGTTCACACGTCCCCCCGTGGCCCCCCGGTCATTCCATCAATCTAGTCGGTATTTCGCGCGCAAGTGGTTCGGTCTTGCTCCGCGAATCTGCGGCCGCTGGTCTTCCTACCGGGAGTTCACCTGTTGGAAATCCATTTGCAAACGACTGCCCAGTGCTGCCGCAGCCCGTTGACCAGGATGTTCGCCCAGACCGGCGGCCGTCGTCGTGGCCTCGCCCACACGGCCCAGCAGCAGGAGGCTGTCGACGAGCGCGGCGGACAGGTGCGGAGGCAGCCACGGCAGCTCCTCGCTCAGGCCCTCCGCGCCGATCAACGCCCGGCGCAGAGCCGACACCGCGACCGCCGGCCGGTCCTCGGCCAGTGCGATCGCCGCCAGGGCCGCGTTGGTGAACACGGCGCTGGTGCGGTCGGTGCCGGCAGTCGCCTCCCCGAGCGCGGTGCGCGCCTGGTCGAGGCGACCGCTGACCGCGAACAGCCAGGCGCGCACGGCGTTCAGCCGCGGTGAGAGGCCACGCGCCCGCAGTGCCGCGTCCGCTCCCGGCACGTCGCCGAACCCGAAGGCGAGCACGATCGCCCTGACCAGGCTGCGCGCGTCCGACGACGTGCTCTCCGTCCGGTCCAGGTGCGCCACGGCCTGCTGGGCCTGCCCGCGCAGCAGCAGTGTCTGCGGCCACACGAGTTCCGCGGCCTCGTCTTCGCCGGCGAGCAGCGCGAGCCGGCACAACTCGTCCAGCACGTTGAGCGACAGGTCCCGCCACGCCCGCGAGATCGCCGTCCGCAGCCGCTCGCGGCCTCGCGCGTCGAGGTCGATCCGAGCGCCCGCGGCGAGATGTTGCCGAAGCAGCAGGGGATTGCCGCCGGTGGCCGCGCGAAGTGCCTCCACCGGAGCGGTTCCGCGCCCTGCGGCAGCGGCCATCTCGGCCACTTCGGCCGCGGTGAACGGCGGCACCTCCACCCGGCGGAAACCTGGCTCGTAGCGCAGGCAGTCCAGCGGGTCGGCGCCCACGTCCGACCGCATGGTCATGAACAGCAGGCCGTTCGTGCGGACCTGCACCGACCGGAGCACCTCGACGGTGGCGTGGTCGGCCAGGTGCACGTCGTCCACGAGCACGACGGGACGGCGCCCGGCGACCGCGGCCAGCAGGGCGTCGGTGACGGAGCCGAAGCCGCCCGCCTTCGGCAGCCGGAAGTCGCGTGGCAGGTGCTCGCGCAGTGCGGTCAGGCGACCGGGCGCACCGCGCAGTCGCAGCAGGGCGTCGGCCCGGTCGTCGATCATGTCCGCGATCGCCGCGAGGACGGTGGAACGGCCAGAGCCCGCCTCCCCGGCGAACACGACGGGACCGTGCCGGTCTGCCGCGAGCTCGCCGGTGATCACCTCGGTCAGGCCGGCGCGAGCGATCAGGTGCGATGACATCGGTCATACCTCCTTTACCCGGATGAACCGGATGAGGTGGCGAGATGGGAGAACGGAATCCATCGTGCACATGAGCCCGGCGGTAAAACCGTCCACCGGCTGAGTTCGGCGCCATCTCCGTCACGACATCCGCATTCCGTTAGCTGCGCGTTTTTCTCGGTCCTGTGCTTGTCGTTCGTCATCCGATTGGCGGAACCCGTGACTTCACGCGGTAACCGGGCATTCTGTTTGGGTGGAACTGGGAGTAAGCGGATAAATGCTTGCTGTACCGAGTCAGAGATTCGATGTGGAATGGGGTTCGCAGTTGATCTGACGCGGCGGCGGACGCCCGTCGCCGCGAGGGAGAGGACCTGGGATGGAAACCGGCTGGCTCTGCGTGGCCATGCGGTGGGGGATCTCGGTCCTTGGCGCGTTCGTTCTCGCATCGGTGCTGGTCGACGGCGTGCGAGCGGCGCTGGCCATCGGTGGCGGCGTGGTGTTGCGCGGCGCTGCCCGGCTCTGCGGTGCCACCTGCCGCCGGCTCTGCTCGGTGCTGGGTGACCGGGCCGCGGCGCTGGTGCTGCGGCTGAGCGGACCCGTGAGCCTCGCTCTCGTGCTGCTCGCCTGGCTGACCGGCTGGCAACTGGGCACCTGCGCCTTGGGCGCCCACCTCCCGATGGCCCTGCCGGTGGAACTCGCCGTGGTGGGTCACGTCACGCTCGTGGTGCTGTTCGGCATCCACGTCGCGGGCACGGGCGCCGCCTGGCGGGCCAGGGAACGCGGCGCCGCGCCGTTCGGCGACGACCTTGCGGCCGAGGACGTGCTCGCGGCGTTCCTCGACACCGGCGGCCGCGACCGGCTGGACCGCACGATGGTCGGCTGGGCGGAGTGGCTGGCCGAGGTGCGCGCCGCGCACCGGTCCTGGCCGGTCCTGCTGCACTCACCGCCTGCGCAACCGCCGGGCTGGATCGACGCCGCAGTCGTCATGCTCGACGTCGCCGCGCTGGCCGAGGCACTGGCGCCCAACTGGGCTCCGCCGCACACCACCCGCGTCCTCGTGATCGGCCGGGACTGCGTGCGCGACGCGCTGGTCGCCGCGGGCACGACGCCGCCGGGAGTGCCGATCAGCTTGCACGGCAGGGAGGACCGCGCGTTCGAGGACACCGTGCGTCTCCTCGCCGACGCCGGCCTGCGGATCGACCGCGATCCCGGCGACGCGTGGGCCGACTTCCAGTCCCGGCGCACCTGCTACGCCCCCGCCGCGTCCGCACTCGCGGACCGGCTGGGCCACTCGAGACTCCGGCACGCGCACTGAAGCCGTTGCCGGCATCCCGTCGCGACATCTGTGGAGGAGACCTGGACGACGAACTGAGGCACGACCTCTTCACGAAGTACATCATCAACATTGGGGGGATTGATGGTCATCAGCAAACGCGACCTGCGCACCATCCGGATGAACGAAGTCGACACCCTGACCCAGTTCTGCCACGAGCTGCTCGCGACTCTGCCGCGGTCGGACCAGCGGCGGTGGGGTGAGATCTACGTGCGCGGGCTGGTGTCGCTGGCCGGCCGGAAGTCCATTCGCAGGATGGCGGAGACGATGGCGGGCTGGCGCGCGGAACAGGGGCTGCAGCAGTTCGTCAACCAGAGCACGTGGAGCTGGGGACCGATCAGGCAGAACCTTGCGCGGCACCTGGGCCAGCTCTACCGGCCGAAGGCGTGGGCGATCGGCGAGGCCGTGTTCGCCAAGAACGGCACCAGTTCAGTCGGGGTGGCGCGGCAGTTCGCCCCGTCCGCGGGCAGGTTGCTCAACTGTCAGCTCGGCCTCGCGTTGTTCGTCGTGGGAGACGGGGAGGCGGTCCCGGTGAACTGGCGGCTGCTGTTGCCCCAGAGCTGGGACCACGACGCCGACCTGCGGGCCAAGGCGCACATCCCCGACTCCGCGCGGCACGTGCAGCGGTGGCAGGCGGTGCTGTCCCTGGTCGACGAACTGGCCTGGGGCTGGGAGCTCCCGCCCCAGCCGGTCGTCGTCGACGCAAGGCACGTCATGCAGACCGAACAGCTGCTCGCCGGGCTGGAACAACGGCGGATGCGCTACCTCGTGCAGGTGCCTCACGAGTCCGCGGCGCCGTTGTTCGGTGGCGAGCAGGGACCGCGGCCGGGCGGTGTCGGCCGCCCGGTGGCCACGATGAAGTGGTGGGACGCTGCCAACGGCAGGCAGCGCACCTCGCGGTACATGATCGAGGCGGCACCGGCGCGCCGCGGCGGCGAACCCGCCGGCCTGCACCGCACCCGCAAGCTGCTCACCCGGTGGCAGCCGGAGGACTCCCACCCGGCGCAGGTGTGGCTGACGAACATGCACGCGCCGATGCCGGAGCTGATCGAGTTGAGCCAGGCAGGCGCGGAGACGGCACGGGAGACCTCGAGGCTCTACGACGACGTGGGGCTCGACCACTTCGAGGGACGTTCGTTCCGCGGCTGGCACCACCACGTCACGCTCACCTCGCTCGCTCACGCGTACCTGGTGAGCCTGCGCAGGGCCGAGCTGGGCTGCGACCTCCGCAGCTGCTGACCGCTCGTCCGTGATCCACTCTTCCAGGATGGCGGATCGCGGAAGTCGTTGCCTGTCACCAACAGGGATACCCAGATCGGTGGCGCCGACAGCGTGGTCGGCGCTCCGATGCGCCACAGTGGAAGGACGAGCCCGTCCGCTGAGGCGGTGAAACCCCGTGGAGAAGCGACATGCGAGTCCTGGTGATCGGCGCGTCGGGCACGATCGGCGGCGCGGTGGTGCGCGCACTGCAGCCGGAGCACGAAGTCGTGCGGGCATCGCGCACCGGTGAGGTGCGGGTGGACATCGGCGACCCGGAGTCCGTCGACCGGATGTTCGCCATGACCGGCGCGGTCGACGCCGTGGTGTGTGCGGCGGCCCACGCGCCGATGACGCCGCTGGCCGAGCTCGGTGCTGTCCGGCTCACGGAGTTGGTGCGGCACAAGCTGCTCGGGCAGGCCGGTCTGCTCGCCCAGGCGCTGCCGCACGTGCAGGACGGCGGCTCGATCACGTTGACGGCAGGAGATTTCGCCGGAAGCGTGCCGGGCAGTGCTGCCGGGGTGCTGACGAACGAAGGGTTGCAGGGCTTCGTCCGTGCTGCCGCGCCTGACCTGCCGCGTGGTGTGCGGGCGAACGTCGTCAGTCCCGGCTGGGTCAGCGAGACGCTGGCCGAGGCGGGTGGGGTCGGCGGTACTCCGGCCGACGAGGTGGCGCGGGCCTACCTGGAGTCGATTCACGGCACCGAGAGTGGGCGGAATTTCAAGCCGTGACAGGCGAATCCGGCTTCCTGCTGCTGCGGGAGGCCGGATCGGCGTGTGGTCAGCGCGTGGCGTGCGTCTGCTTCTTCTCCGGCTGCGCAACCACACCGCGCTGGTACAGGCCCGCCAGGAGGTCCAGCGCGGCGGCTGACGGGGAGCCCGGCTCGGCGTTGAACACCGCGAGCCGCTGGCCGTCGTCGTCCGGCAGCACCAGCATCTCGTTGGTCAGCGTGAGCGAGCCGACCTCGGGATGGCGGAACTCCCGCACCGAGTTCGCGCACGGCTTGACCGCGTGGCTGTTCCACAGCGCGGAGAACTCCGGGCTCTTCATGGTCAGCTCGCCGACCAGTTCGGCCAGCCGCGCGTCGTCCTGGTACTGGCCCGCCACCATGCGCAGGTCGTCCACGGTGTCGCGGCACTTGCGCTTCCAGTCCGGGTACAGCTCGCGGACGTGCGGGTCGAGGAAGACCATGCGGGCGATGTTCGGGCGGTTCGCGGTGCCGGCGGGAGCGTCGAAGTCGAGGTGCCCGGCCAGCAGTGCGTGGGCGAGGCGGTTCCAGGCCAGCACGTCCGTCGTGCGGCCGATCACCAATGCGGGCACGGTCGCCGCGGCGAAGGACTCCACCATGAGCGCCACCGATGGACGCAGCTTCTCCGCCCTGCGCGGACGCTTGCGGTCCCCGCGCGGGCCTCTGGCCAACCGGTACAGGTGGGCGCGCTCCTCCTCGTCGAGCTGCAGCACCCGCGCCACCGCGTCCAGGACGGCCTCGGAGGCGCGGTCCGTGACGCCCTGTTCCAGCCGCGTGTAGTAGACCGCGCTGACCCCCGCGAGCTGGGCGACCTCCTCGCGGCGCAGGCCGGGGACCCGCCGCCGTCCGTAGTTCACGAGCCCCAGCTGCTCGGGGCGCAGCTGGGCGCGCCGGGAGCGGAGGAACTCGCCGAGGTCGCTGAGCCGGTTCATGCACCCCATTGTGACCACGCGCGCCGGTCTTAGCCTGACAGTGTCAGTGCTAGGCAACGCGGTCCTACCCTAAGTTCTGGTCTGGGTAGGCCCTCTGGCCGCCGTCACGATTGCCGCAAGTCCCCATCCGCTCTGGGTGTTCGCCCGGGAAGGCACAGGCAATCATGACCAAATCGCAGCGCGAGACCACCGCTGGCCTTGGGCTGCGCGGGTGGCTCACCCTGATCACCATCTGCGCGGCCCAGTTCATGATCGCGCTCGACTTCTCCATCGTCACCGTCGCGCTGCCGGCGATCGACGCCGGCCTGAACTTCGGCGGCCCGGCCCAGCTCCAGTGGGTGATGACGGCCTTCATCCTGCCCACGGCGGGGTTCCTGCTGCTGTTCGGGCGGGTCTCCGACGTCGTCGGGCGACGGCCGCTGTTCATCGCCGGCCTCGTGATCGTCACGGTGTTCTCGCTGGTCGCCGGCTTGGCGGACGCGCCGTGGGTGCTCATCGCGGCCCGCGCCGGCCAGGGCATCGGCTCGGCGATGGTCGGTGCGACGGCGCTGGCGCTGCTGACCGCGTCGTTCCCCGAAGGGCCTCGGCGCGACCGTGCGCTCGGGGTGAGCGGCGCACTGCTGTCGCTGGGCTTCGTCGTCGGCACCATCGGCGGCGGCATCATCACCAGCGGCCTGAGCTGGCGCTGGACCATGCTGATCCTGGTGATCATGGGCGCGGTCGTGCTGCTCGGCGCGGTGGTGCTGTTCGAACGCGACCAGGAGCGGCACGCCACCCGGCTCGACGTGCCCGGCGCACTGCTGGCCACCACCGGTCTGCTGGCGCTCGTGTACGGCATCTCGACGGTGGGCACCGTGGGCTGGGGTGCTCCGGAGGCCCTGATCCCGCTCGTCGGCTCGGTGTTGCTGCTCGGCGCGTTCCTCGTGGTCGAGGGCAGGCAGAAGGCTCCGCTGGCGCCGTTGTCCATCCTGCGCAGGAGCACCGTGAAGTGGGGCGGCCTGACCGGGTTCATCACGTTCGGCATGTGCGGTGGCGCGACCGTGCTGCTCAGCCTGTACATGCAGGAGGTGCTGCGCTGGAGCCCGCTGGCCACCGGCATCGGCTTCGTCGCCGAGGGCGCGGCCGCGATGGTGTCCGGTGCGCTGGCCGCGCGGTTCATCGGCCGGCTGGGCACGCCCGCGGTGCTGATGATCGGCCTGTTGGTGCAGGGCGTGGGCACGCTGGCGATGTTGTTGTTGCCCCAGCAGGGAAATCTCGCGCTGCTGATCGTGACGACCTCGGCGCTCGGCTTCGGCCACGTGCTCGCGGTGGTCGCGTTCATCGGCACCATGACCTCGGGCGTGCCGAGCGAGCACACCGGACTGGCCAGCGGCCTGGCGCAGACGGCGCAGCAGGTGGGCAGCGCGGTCGGTGTCGCGGTGCTCGCCGCCGTCGTGGCGGCGGCCACCGTGCCCGACGCGATCGCCCCCGAGGCCGCGTCGCTGGCAGGGTTGCGTGCCGGTCTGCTCGTCGCGGCGATCGTGACGCTGGCCGGACTGGTGGTGGCCGCGCTGTTCCTGCGCACGCCGCGGCAGCCTGACGGTGAAGCGTCCGGCCGCACGCGGTCCGAGGCGGTCACCGCGGCCTGAACTCCCCCACAGGACCCGGTGACTTCGGCCGGGGTGGTCCGGTGCGACACGGACCACCCCGGTCCTTTTCGTGCGCGGCGGCGACACTTCGTGAGGTCCGTGGTGTTGTTGGCCTTTCCGGCTGCTTTGGTCATTCTTCCTTGCCGCACAACGCATCCGCTCCCGAGACTGGACACATGCCACCCGGCTCGAACGGGATGGAAGTCCGTTTTCTCTTCTGTGGAGCGAAAAATGACCAGTGACACGGGCACGCGCCGACCACCGAGCAGCACCGACGTGCTCGTGGCCGGTGGCGGACCGACCGGGCTCGCGCTGTCTCTCGCGCTGACCCGCCTGGGCGTGGACCACGTCGTCGTCGAACGGCAGCAGGGCCCGGCGCCGAACTCCAGGGCAGCGGCGCTGCACGCGCGGACGCTGGAGTCGCTGGCCGCGGTCGGCGTGGCGGACGCGCTGGTGGCCGCAGGCCGCCCAGGCAGGGCGTTCGCCGCCCGCGACGGCGATCGCGTGCTGCTGCAGACCCCGTTCGACGAGCTGGACACGCCTTATCCGTTCGTGCTGGCGATCCCGCAGGAGACCACCGAACGAATTCTGGACGCCAAGGTCGCGGAGGTGGGCGGGCACGTCTACCGCGGCTGGTCCGTGCTGGACGTCGACGAGCAGTACCCCGGTGCGACCGCGTTGATCACCGAGGACGCCACCGGTGAGATCAGGGCCATCCGCGCGAAGTACGTGGTCGGGTGCGATGGCCTGCACAGCGTCGTGCGCGAGCGGGCCGGCATCGAGTTCGAGGGACACGACCGGCCGCACAACTTCGCGCTCATCGAGTTCGTCATGGACTGGGAGGGACCGGAGGGGGAGATCAGCTTCTTCTTCTCCCCGGCGGGCCTGGCCGCTATCTCCCACCTGCCCGGCCCGCTGTACCGGATGGTCGCGCTCGTCGAGGACGACACCCCGGTGCCGGATCTCGCCGCAGTGCAGGAAATGCTCGACGCGCGGGGGCCGGCCGCCGCCGGTGCGCAGGTGCGGTCGCTGGAGATGGTGTCCATCTGGCGGGTGCGGCACCGGCTCGCCAGCACGTTCCACAAAGGACCGGTCCTGCTCGTCGGCGACGCCGCGCACGTGCACAGCCCGGTCGGCGCGCAGGGGCTGAACACCGGCATCCAAGACGCGTTCAACCTCGCGTGGAAGCTGGCCGCCGTGCTGGACGGCACGGCGGGACCGGCGCTGCTGGACACCTACGACGCCGAGCGGCGCACGATGGCGCAGGGGCTGCTCGCGTTCACCGCGCAGCTGCACGACGTCTCGACGATGAGCAACCCCGACAGCATCGAGCTGCGCAACAAGATGCTCGCCGTGCTGGGGGAGTTGCCGGAGTTCTCCGGGTGGCTCGCCAGGCGCCTCGCGCAGCTCGCGGTCACCTACGGAGGTGGCGACGGCGGCCCGGCGCCCGCGGTCGGCGATCGCATGCCACCGCGGCCCGGCATGGCCGACGGCATCGGGTGGTCGATCGTGCTGCCGTCGCACGGTGACGCCGTCGCCGTGAAGGAGAACGCGGAGCGCGGCGACATCCCGATCGCCGTCGCGGTCGATCCCGACCTGCCGCACGCCGTGCTCGTCCGCCCGGACGGACACGTCGCCCTCACCGCGGCCACGGAGGAGGCGGCGACCCTGCCCGCCCGCCTCGTCGAGTGGTTGCACCGCTGACCCGACCCCGAGCGCCTGTATCGAAGTCTGGCCCGCGATAGCCAGGCCTGAGGCGGCCCCTGGCGGCACGGCCGGACGGCCCACGTGCAACACCGGTGTGCGAGCCGTCCGGCCGCACCACCAGAAACCACCTCAGGCGCGACCCCTCATCGAACCAGACCTCGACACAGCCCCTAGTCAGGAGCACACCATGAGTCCCGTTTCCATCCGCCCGCCCGGCGCCGCGACCCTGATGCACGTCGCGATCTTCTGCCCGGACGTCGATGAGTCGATCCGCTTCTACCGCGAGGGTCTCGGCTTCTCGCGCACCTACGAGTGGACCAAGACCTACACCGCCACCGGCCAAACCGTCTACCAGGGCAGGGGCGTCTACATCGAGCTCGAGGGCGAGACCTACCTGGAGCTCTTCCCCGGTGAGGTGCGCACCGACGGTCCCGTGCACCACATCGGCCTCGCTGTGTCCAATGTGGACGAGCTGTACGCGCGGAGCCTCGCCGCGGGAGGACGGCCGTTCGCGTTCGAGGACTGGTCGGGCGAGCCGACCACCGTCACCCTCGACGGCGACCCGGAGATGGAGGTCAGGGTGGCGTTCGTGCAGGGCCCCGCCGGCGAGCTGATCGAGCTGTACGAGCAGTACAGCCCCGTCGTCACCCGTGAACCGTAGAAACCGTTACCGGACAGGAGACATGATGCGTTACACCGTGCTGGGCCGCAGCGGGCTGCGGGTGTCGGAGCTCGCGCTGGGCACCGTCACGTTCGGCGAGGACTGGGGCTGGGGTGCCGCCGAGGACACCAGTGCCCGCCTGCTGGACATGTACGAGGAGGCCGGCGGCAACTTCGTCGACACGGCGGACCACTACACCGGCGGCACGTCCGAGCGCTACCTCGGAACGCTGCTGCGGGGTGCCCGCCGCGACCGGTTCGTCATCGGCACCAAGTTCACGTTGCAGACCGAGCTGGACAACGTGAACTCCGCCGGCAACAGCCGCAAGAACCTCGTCAAGTCCATTGAGGACAGTCTGCGGCGGTTGCAGACCGACCGCATCGACCTGTTGTGGGTGCACGCGCACGACACGCTGATGCCGGTTCCTGAACTGATGCGGGCGCTCGACGACCAGGTGCGGCTGGGCAAGGTGCTGCACGTCGGCGCCTCCAACTGGCCGGCGTGGGAGGTCTCCCAGGCCAACACGCTCGCGGAGCTGCGCGGCTGGTCGCCGTTCGTCGGGCTGCAGATCCGGTACAACCTGCTCGAACGGGCTCCGGAGCGCGACCTGCTGCCGATGGCCCGGCAGTTCGACCTCCCCGTGCTGGCCTGGGGCGCGCTCGCCGAGGGCCGGTTGACCGGCAAGTACCTCGACGGCAGCGGCACCGGCCGGCTGACCGTGCAGCCCCGCGAGCACAGCATGGCGGGCGGTGACGACGTGGTCGTGGAGATCGGTAAGATCGCCGCGGCGGGTGGCTGGACGTCCGCGCAGGTCGCGATCGCCTGGCTGCGCAACAAACCGGGTGTCGTGATCCCACTGCTCGGCGCGACCAAGGTCGAGCAGCTGGCCGACAACCTCGGGAGCACCGAGGTCGTGCTGACCGACGAGCAGATGTCCACATTGGATGCTTCCGCCGCGGTCGAGCTCGGTTACCCGCACGACCTGCTGCGGCACGAGATCACCGTGCGGGACATGTACGGCGTGCAGTGGGACTCCATCGACGACCGGCGCACGACGGTGCGCCGCGGTGTCGCCGACGACCACTACTCGCCGTTGCGCCCAGCCTGATCATCTCTCCCGGAACGGACCCGTCGCGCTCGCCGCGGCGGGTCCGTTCGCGTCTCTGAACATCTCCGAAAAGCCTTTGACTGAACGGAAAAACGCTCACCGTGAGGAGTGTTCGCGGAAGCGGGCGCATTCGTTGTCCCCGCCTGGGCGCGCTGGTTTCGTGGAGAACACGAACCCCGGAACTTGAAAGGAGAAACGGCTGTGGTGGAGACCGCCCGCACCCGTGAGATCGTGACGAGGCTGTTCGCCGACGTCGCGTCCGGTGACCTCCCCGGTGTGCTCGCCGCACTCGGTGAGGACATCGTGTTCGACCTGCCCGGCAACGAGTTCAACACCGTGATCCCGAACCTGAAGACGTGGCACGGCAAGGACGGCGTGATCGAGGCGTTCCGCCTGCGCACGCTGAACACCGACGTCGTCGAGTTCGAGCAACGCGAGATGATCGTCGAGGGCGCGCGTGCCTTCGTGCTCAACTACCAGAAGATCGTGCACCGCGGCACCGGCATGGCCGTGTCGTTCGAGTTCACCATGAGCCTGACCGTGGGCGAGGACGGCCTGATCCACGAGTGGCGGGCGTTCTTCGACTCCGCCCCCGAGATCGCGTTGTTCCGCTCGGACATCCAGCAGCGGCTGGTGGCAGCCGTGCGCGACCGTGACGAGGAGGCCATCCGCGTCCTGCTGCGCGACGGTGCCGACCCCGGCCACCGCGAGGAGTCCACCGGGCTCACGGTGCTCCAGATCGCGGCCGGTCTCGGTCACGCCGCCGGTGTCGCCGCGCTGCTGGCCGGTGGCGCGGACGTGCACGGCGTGGACACGAACGCCGGCTGCACCGCGCTGCACAAGGCCGTGCAGAACGGCGACCTGGCCACCGTGCGCACCCTCGTGGAGGCCGGTGCGTTCGTCGACGCGGTCGCGCCGACCACCGGGCACACCGCGCTGATGGACGCTCTTTGGTACAAGTGGCCGGACGTCGTGGCGTATCTGCTCGACGCGGGTGCCGGCGTGAACCTGGGCACCCACTACGGGTTCTCCATGAAGGAGCACTTCGAGTTCGAGCTGAACGTGAACTCGCTGGGCAAGGACAAGCTGCTCGAAGCCGAGAAGTTGTTGCGCGCCAGGGAGAACGACGACGAGCGGCGCATCTCCGAGCAGCAGCTGATGGCGGCCACCTCGTCCGGTGAGACCGAGCAGGTCGAGAAGCTGCTGGCGGCCGGTGCCGAGGTCGACGCAAGGTTCCCGGTGCGCAACGGTTTCAACGACCTGCACACGCCGTTGCTCGTCGCGACCCGCGACGGTCACCTGGCGATCGTCCGCGCGTTGCTGGCGGCCGGTGCGGACGTCAACGCCACCGAGCCGACGTTCGGCGCGTGCCCGCTGCACAAGGCCGTCTACAACGGACACGCCGACATCACGGCGGAGCTCGTCGGTGCCCCTGGCGTGAACCTGGACTTCCAGGGTGCCACCAACGGGTACACGCCGCTGCACGACGCGTTGTGGCACGGCTACGACGACTGCGCGCGAATCCTGCTGCAGGCAGGGGCCAGGACCGACCTCGTCGGTCACGACGGCAAGACCCCGCTGGACATCGCCACCGACGTGTTCGACGCCGGGCACCCGGTGTTCGACCTGCTGCGCGCCAGCGCCGCCTGACCGGGACGGAGACCCGACCAATGCTGTTCTACGTGCAGATGCGCTGGAACCACGAGGGCCGCATCACCCTCGACGAGCTCTGGGAGATCGAGCAGGAGGAAGCCGCGCACGCCAAGGAGACGCTGGACTCCGGCTTCGCCGTCGGCCTGTGGAAGGTCGCCGCGCAGAAGCGCGTGATCGGCATCATCGACGCCCCGAGCGCCGAGGAGCTGGACCGCACCGCGCTCGGCCGGTTGCCGATGCGCGAGTACCTGGAGTTCGAAGAGGTGTGGCCGCTGCGCGACTACCTCGGCTTCGCCGAGGACGTGCTGAAGCGCTACCAGGTCTGACGAGGAGACGAGAACCGTGATCCACCAACTGATCTTCGCCGCGCCCCGGCCCGGCATGACCGAGACCGAGTTCCAGCGCTACTGGCTGGAGGAGCACGCCGTCCGGTACGCCAGCAAGATCCCGCAGATCCGCAAGTACAAGATCGACACCCGGCTGCCGGTGGAGGGCGAGAACGCGCCGCTGTGGGGCGGCATCGCCGAGATCTGGCTGCGCCCGGAGGAGCAGATCGAGTCGCTCCAGACGCCGGAGTTCCTGGAGGGTGCCCGGCTCGACGAGCCGAAGTGGGCGGCGTTCTGGCAGTCGCTGGTGCTCGACACCTTCGCGCACGTGATCGTCGAACCGCCGCGCGCCGAGGGCGTGAAGCTGGTCCGGCTGGTCAAGCGGCAGGAGGGCATCTCGCTGCCCACCTTCCGCGAGCTCAGCCTCGGCAAGCACGCGGAACTGGTCGCGGAGGTCCCCGGCCTGCGGGGTTACCTGCAGGGCCACACCGTCGACGGCGCCTACGGGATCGGCGAGGCCACCCTCGACGCCGCCTACCAGCTGTGGTTCGACAGCGTCGAGGACCTGCGCGCGGCGGTGGCCTCGCCCGAGTTCCGGCGGGCCGACGAGGAGCTGGGTTCCTTCGTCCAGCAGCGCTACCTGCACGAGATGACGGTCGCCGAGCACTGGGTGATCGGACCGGACGCCCGCTAGGGCCGTGACCGACGTGGCCCGGTGCCCACCGGGCGAGGAGGGCGGGTGCGGGCACCGGGCCGCGTCGACCTTCGCCGCGTCTTCCGGCGTCCAGCAGGGCGCCTCGCGGCTGTCCTACCGCAAAACATGGGGGTAACGGCCGGCGACCAGGGCACTGGGCGCCGGTCGGCTTGCTGGGTCGAGGAGGAACCAGTGACGCAGAGGATCGCGATCGAGGACGTCCACCCGTCGGTGTCGGCGGGGCGGCGGCCGGCGAAAGCCGTTGTCCACGAACACGTCCAGGTCGGCGCGACGGTCTGGCGCGAGGGGCACCAGGCGGTCGGGGCGGAGGTGGTGCTGACCGGTCCCGGTGACGCCGCAGGGCGCCGGATCCGGATGAGTCAGGGCGACGACCGGCGCTGGACGGCCTCGGTCGTGCCGGACCGGCCGGGGGAGTGGACGTTCCGCGTGGAGGCCTGGAGCGACCCGTGGGCCACCTGGAGGCACGCGGTGACGGCCAAGCTCACCGCCGGGCAGTCCGCCTCGGACCTGGAGCTCGACCTCGACGAGGGGGCGCGGCTGCTGGAACGGTCGGCCGCGCACCCGAGGGCCCGGCTGGTCGAGGCGGCACAACGGTTGCGCCGCAAGGATCTGCTGCTCTCCGAACGGGTCGTGCTCGCGTTGTCGGAAGCCGTGCACGACTCGATGACGGAGACGCCGGTGCGGGAGCTCGTGGCCGGCAGCGGGCATCACCGCATCCTGGTCGAGCGCGAGCGAGCGCTCTTCGGGGCGTGGTACGAGCTGTTCCCGCGGTCGACCGGCGGCCTGGACGAGCAGGGCCGCCCGGTGCACGGCACGTTCGCCACCGCGGCCGCCCACCTGGACCGGATCGCCCGGTTGGGCTTCGACGTCGTCTACCTCCCGCCGATCCATCCGATCGGGGAGAGCAAGCGCAAGGGCCCCAACAACAATCCGCACGGTGAACCCGGCGACGTCGGCTCGCCGTGGGCGATCGGGTCGAGGCACGGCGGGCACGACGCCGTGCACCCGGACCTGGGCACGCTGGAGGACTTCGGCAAGTTCGTGTCCCGCGCCCACGAGCTGGGCCTGGAGGTCGCACTCGACCTGGCGCTGCAGTGCGCGCCGGACCACCCCTGGGTGACCGCGCACCCGGAGTGGTTCACCCGCAGGCCGGACGGGTCGATCGCCACCGCGGAGAACCCGCCCAAGCGGTACGAGGACATCTACCCGCTGAACTTCGACAACGACCCCGGCGGCCTCTACGCCGAGGTCCTGCGCGTGGTGCTGCACTGGGTCGACCACGGGGTGCGGATCTTCCGGGTGGACAACCCGCACACCAAGCCACCGGACTTCTGGGAGTGGCTGATCGCGAGGGTCCGGGAGACCAGCCCGGACGTGGTGTTCCTGGCCGAGGCGTTCACCGACCCGGCGCGGCTGTTCGGACTGGCCCGGCGCGGCTTCAGCCAGTCCTACACCTACTTCACCTGGCGCACCGACAAGGCGGGGCTGGTGGAGTTCGGCCGCGACCTCGTCGAGCACGCGGACGAGGCGCGCCCGAACCTGTTCGTGAACACCCCGGACATCCTGCCCGCCCAACTGCAGTCGGGGGAGCCCGCGGTCTTCGCGGCCAGGGCGGCGCTGGCCGCGACGCTGTCCCCGACCTGGGGCGTGTACTCGGGTTTCGAGCTGTACGAGCACCAGCCGGTGCGGCCGGGCAGCGAGGAGTACCTGGACTCGGAGAAGTACCAGCTGGTGCACCGCGAGTTCGGTGCGACCGCGGACGGGCGGCCGTCGCTGGAGCCGTGGATCACGCGGCTCAACGAGATCCGCCGCGCGCACGCCCCGCTGCGGGAGCTGCGCACGTTGCGCTTCCACGACGTCGACAACGACGCCGTGGTCGCGTATTCGAAGACCTCGCCCGGCACCGGCGAGATCGTGCTGGTGGTCGTCACCCTGGACCCCAGCCGTCCGCAGGAGGGCCTTGTCCGGTGGGACACCGCCGCGTTGGGCCTGCCCGCCGACTTCCCGGTGCACGACGAGGTGACCGGCCGGACCTTCCGCTGGAGCGGGCAGACCTACGTGCGGCTGGACCCGGACCAGGCGGTGGCCCACATCGCCGCGGTGCGCGAGGAGACGCGGTCATGACCGCCCCCGGCAGGGCCAGACCGGCCCGCGACGAACCCGAGTGGTTCAAGAGCGCCGTCTTCTACGAGGTGCTGGTCCGGGCGTTCGCCGACGCCGACGGCAACGGCACGGGCGACCTGCGCGGGCTGGCGGACAAGCTGGACTACCTGCAGTGGCTCGGCGTCGACTGCCTGTGGCTGCCGCCGTTCTACGCCTCGCCGTTGCGCGACGGCGGGTACGACATCAGCGACTTCCGCAAGGTGCTGCCGGAGTTCGGCACCGTCGAGGACTTCGTCCACCTGCTCGACCAGGCGCACCTGAGGGGCATCCGGGTGATCACCGATCTGGTGCTCAACCACACCTCCGACGCCCACGAGTGGTTCCAGGCCTCACGCAGCGATCCGGACGGACCGCACGGCGACTACTACGTCTGGAGCGACGACGACTCCGGCTACGCCGACGCGCGGATCATCTTCGTCGACACCGAGACGTCGAACTGGACCTTCGACCCGGTGCGCGGGCAGTTCTTCTGGCACCGCTTCTTCAGCCACCAGCCGGATCTCAACTACGAGAACCCGCGGGTGCAGGAGGCGATGATCGACGTGCTGCGGTTCTGGCTCGACCTCGGCATCGACGGGTTCCGGCTCGACGCGGTGCCCTACCTGTTCGAGGAAGAGGGCACGAACTGCGAGAACCTGCCGCGCACGCACGAGTTCCTGAGGCGTTGCCGGCAGGTGATCGACACCGAGTACCACGACCGGGTGCTGCTCGCCGAGGCGAACCAGTGGCCGTCGGACGTGGTCGAGTACTTCGGCGATCCGGCCGTGGGTGGCGACGAGTGCCACATGGCGTTCCACTTCCCGTTGATGCCGCGCATCTTCATGGCGGTGCGCAGGGAGAACCGGTTCCCCATCACGGAGATCCTCGCCCGCACCCCGAAGATCCCGTCCGGCACGCAGTGGGGGATCTTCCTGCGCAACCACGACGAGCTGACGCTCGAGATGGTCACGGACGAGGAACGCGACTACATGTACGCGGAGTACGCCAAAGACCCGCGGATGAAAGCCAACATCGGCATCCGCCGACGGCTCGCCCCGTTGCTGGACAACGACCGCAACCAGCAGGAGCTGTTCACCGCGCTGCTGTTGTCGTTGCCGGGATCGCCGGTTCTCTACTACGGCGACGAGATCGGCATGGGCGACAACATCTGGCTGGGCGACCGCGACGGTGTCCGCACGCCGATGCAGTGGACCCCGGACCGCAACGCCGGGTTCTCCGACTGCGATCCCGGCAGGCTGCACCTGCCCGTGATCATGGACTCGGTCTACGGCTACCAGAGCGTCAACGTCGAGACGCAGCTGCGCGACTCGTCGTCGTTGCTGCACTGGACGCGGCGGATGCTGGAGGTCCGGCGCGACCAGGCGGCGTTCGGGCTCGGCGACTACCGGGAACTGCCGTGCTCCAACCCCGCTGTGCTCGCCTTCGTGCGTCAGCACGAGGACGACGTGGTGCTGTGCACGTACAACCTGTCCAGGCATCCCCAGTCGGCCTGGCTGGACCTGTCCGCGCACGCGGGGGAACAGCTGGTCGAGCTGACCGGCGGCGTCGACTTCGGTGAGGTCGAGCAGGACGGGCACACGTTCACCTTGGCCGGGCACGGTTTCTACTGGCTGTCGCTCAAGGCGGCGTCATGACGCTCTCGGCGTGGGACCGGACGAGGCTCTGCCAGGCGCTGGCCGGCTGGCTGCCGGAACGGCGCTGGTTCGGCGCGGGCGACCGGGCCGTCGAACGGGTCGTGCTCGCCGAGGTGATCGACCTCGGCCGCGGTCTGCTGATCGTGTTCGCCGACGTGTCGCTGGCGGGCGAGGCCGAGCCGCGCCGCTACCAGCTGCCGATCGGTCTGCGGGCACGTCCGGGCGCCGACGCGATCACGTTCCTCAGCGGGGTGTGGGCCTGCGACGCCGCCGACGACCCCGCGCTCATGGGACACCTGCTCGACCTCATCGCCGGGGGAGGTGTGCGCGGCTCGACGCGGTTCACCGCGGAGGTGCCGCTGCTACCCGCCGGACCGGCCAGGCGGCTCACCGCGGACCAGTCCAACACCTCGGTGATCTACGGCGGCAGCTACGTCCTGAAGTTCTTCCGGCGGTTGTTCCCCGGCCCCCACCCGGAGGTCGAGATCGGCCGGGCGGTGCGGACGCCGACGATCGCGCCACTGCTCGGCGTGGTCGAGCACGAGGACACCACTCTCGCTGTGCTGCAAGGGTTCGCGGCGGGCGCGGTGTCCGGCTGGGACCTCGCGGGCACACCGGGGTTCGCCGGTCGGTCGGGTGCTCTGGGTGAGGCGGTCGCCGTCACGCACGAGGCACTCGCCGAGGCGTTCGGCCGGACGACGTTGTCGCGCACGGACATCCGTGCCGCGGTGGACGGGATGCGGGATCGGCTAGCCCGCACCGCGGCCGAGGCAACGGTGCTGGCCCCGTACGTCGGCGCGCTCGACGCACTGCTGCTGGAGGCCGGTCGGCTGGCCGTGCCGGGGTCCCCGTTGCAGCGGGTGCACGGCGACCTGCACCTGGGGCAGGTGCTGGCCACCGGACGGGGCTGGCTGCTCATCGACTTCGAAGGTGAGCCGGCCGCGCCGATCGAGCAGCGCGCCGCGTGGGACTCACCGGCCCGCGACGTCGTGGGTGTGCTGCGGTCACTGGACTACGCGGCCGGCCGCACGGTGGACCGGAGCTGGGCGACCACGGCGGAACGCGAGTTCCTCGCGGGCTACGCCCGCAAGTCCGGAGCTCTGCCCGATCCCGCGCTGCTGCGTGCTTACCAACTGGACAAAGCGATCTACGAGGTCGGCTACGAGACCCGCAACCGCCCGGACTGGGCCGGCATCCCGCTGCGCGCGGTCGAGGAGTTCGTGTCGACCTGGGGGAGGGCCGGCTGATGAGGTTGACCGATGACGATCGTTGGCTGATGGGCGAAGGCACGCACCGCCGGCTGTGGGAGGTGCTGGGGGCACACGCGCTGCCGGAGGGAGGCGTCGCGTTCGCCGTGTACGCGCCGGCCGCGCGCCAGGTGCGGGTGCGCGGCGACTTCAACGGCTGGGACGGCCGGGCACACGGGATGGTCCGGCACGGCGACGTGTGGGAGCTGACCGTCCCCGAGGCCGGACCCGGAGACCGCTACCGCTACGAGGTGCTGGGCGCGGGCGGGGTCTGGCAGGAGAAGGCGGATCCGCTGGCGCAGGCGGCGGAATGCCCGCCCGCCAACGCGTCCGTCGTGTTCCGGTCGGAGTTCCGGTGGACCGATGACGACTTCGTCGCGCGGCGCCCGCGGGACTGGGAACGGCAGCCGATGAGCGTCTACGAGGTGCACCTCGGCTCGTGGCGGCCAGGACTGGGCTACCGGCAGCTGGCGCACGAGCTGGCGGAGCACGTCGCCGGCCTCGGGTTCACCCACGTGCAGCTGATGCCGGTGGCGGAGCACCCGTTCGGCGGTTCGTGGGGGTACCAGGTCAGCGGGTACTTCGCGCCGACGGCCCGGTTCGGCGACCCGGACGAGTTCCGCTACCTGGTGAACCACCTGCACGCGGCGGGGATCGGGGTGCTGGTGGACTTCGTGCCCGCGCACTTCCCCAAGGACGCGTGGGCGCTCGGGCGGTTCGACGGGACGGCTCTGTACGAGCACCCCGAACCGTGGCGCGGCGAGCACCCCGACTGGGGCACCTACATCTTCGACTTCGGCCGGCCGTACGTGCGGGGGTTCCTGATCGCGGCGGCGTTGTACTGGCTCGCCGAGTTCCACGTGGACGGTCTGCGCGTCGACGCGGTGTCGTCGATGCTCTACCTCGACTACTCGCGCGGGCCGGGGGAGTGGGTGCCGAACGAACGCGGCGGCAACGAGAACCTGGCCGCGGTGGCCCTGCTGACCGAGCTCACCGGTGTGGTGCACGACGACTTCCCCGGCGCGGTCGTGATCGCGGAGGAGTCCACCGCGTGGCCCGGACTGACCGCCCCGGACGGCCTCGGCTTCGACCTGAAGTGGAACCTCGGCTGGATGCACGACGTGCTCGGCTACCTCGGGCACGACCCGGTGCACCGCGCGGGCCATCACGGGGAGCTGACGTTCCCGCTCGACTACGCCTGGCAGGAGCGGTATCTCCTGCCGCTCTCGCACGACGAGGTGGTGCACGGCAAGGGATCGCTGTGGCAGCGGATGCCCGGCGACGACAAGCAGCGAGCAGACGGCTTGCGCGCCCTGCTGGCGTACATGTGGGCGCATCCAGGCAAACAGCTGCTGTTCATGGGCGGCGAGCTGGGGCAGACGTCCGAGTGGGACTCGGCCGCCGGCCTGCCGTGGGAACTGGCGGCGGACCCGCTGCACCAGGGCGTGACCGACCTGGTTCGCCGGCTCAACGCGGTGTACCGGTCGCTGCCGGCGCTGTACGAGACCGACCACGACCCGGCCGGGTTCGCCTGGCACACCAGTGATCCCGGCCGCAACCTGGTCGCGTTCACCCGCACCGGACCCGGCGGAACGCTGTTGTGCGCCGCCAACTTCTCCGGTGTGCCACAGGGTCTGGACACCGGCGACGGTGAGTGGGCGGTGCTCGTGGACACCGCGGACGAGCACGCGGACGTGCACCTCGGCGGTGTGCTCGCGTTGCCGGCGTCCACCGTGATGTGGCTGTTTCGGTCCGACCACACGGAAAATGCCTCACCTGCGTGACTGAGGCTCCGCTACTTCCCTTGCCTTGTAAGGGAAAACAAGGTTCGCGAAGATTGAGTTGTTGGTTCTCCGGTAATCGGAACGAGATCAGGAGATCAAGTGAGCAAGAAGATTCTGTACGTGCTCTCGGAGTTCGGCTACTGGGGCGAGGAGCTGCTGGGCCCGCTGGTCGCCACCGACCGCCAGGGCTACACGGCCGTGTTCGCGACGCCGAACGGCAAGCGCCCGGTGGCACTGCCGCCCAGCCTCGACCCCGGCTACGTCGACCCGCCGCTCGGTCGCTCGGTCACCACGCCCGAGGTCGCGGTCGCGGCCAGGGAGCTGGACGAGTCCGCGCGGCTGGACCACCCGGTCAGCCTGGCCGACTGGATCCCGGAGCGTCCCTACGACAGCACGCCGAACCCGTTGCGCGCCATGGAGGCGTACTACCGGGAGATCGCCACTCTCACCGATGACATCGCCGAGTACGACGCGATGGTCATCGTGGGCGGCTCCGGCCCGATCGTCGACCTGGCCAACAACGGCCGGCTGCACGAGCTGATCCTCGCCTTCGTGCGAGCGGACAAGCCCGTGGTCGGCGAGTGCTACGGCGTCGCCGCACTGGCGTTCGCCCGCGAGTGGGACGACCGCAAGTCGATCATCTGGGGCAAGCACGTCACGGGCCACTGCAAGGAATACGACTACAAGGACGGCACCGGGTTCGTCGGGGTCGAGTTCAACATGGGCCCGCCGCCGTACCCGCTCGAGTACATCCTGCGCGACGCCACCGGCCCGGACGGCCAGTTCCACGGCAACGTCGGCAAGGAGACGTCGGTGATCGTGGACTTCCCGTTCATCACGGCACGGTCCACTCCGGACTCGTTCCTCGCGGGCGAGAAGCTGGTCGAGGTGCTCGAGTCCGGCCTGCGCCGGTTCGGCTGGTAACGAAAACCCTTGGGAGGGCAGGGCAATGACCGAACGGTGGGGCAAGAACGCCTTACTCGAGCAGTTGCAGGCCGATGGATTGACGACGATGTTCGGCAACCCGGGCACGGTGGAACAGGGACTGCTCGACGCCGTCGAACAGCACTCCGGGTTCGACTACGTGCTCGCGCTGCAGGAGACCGTCGCCGTCGGCATCGCGGACGGCTACGCTCGCGCCACCGCCGGGCCCGCCCTCGTGCAGCTGCACACCGGAGTCGGTCTCGGCAACGGGATCGGCATGCTGTACCAGGCCATGCGCGGTCACTCGCCGCTGGTCGTGATCGCCGGTGAGGCCGGTGTCCGCTACGACGCCATGGACTCGCAGATGGCGACCGACCTGGTGGCGATGGCCCGCCCGGTGACCAAGTACGCGACCCGGGTCACGCACCCGGACTCGTTGCTGCGGGTCATGCGCCGGGCGGTGAAGACCGCGATGACCGAGCCGCGTGGCCCGGTCTTCGTGGCACTGCCGATGGACGTGCTCGACGCGGTGAACACCGAACAGGCCACGCCGAGCACGATCCCCAGCCGTGCGGTCCAGCCCGTGGAAGCGGAACTGGACCGCGCGGTGGCGGCACTGCGCGGGGCGCGAAACCCGATCATCCTGATGGGCGACGGGGTCTCGGTGTCCGGCGCGCAGCGGGAACTGACCCGTGTCGCCGAGGCGCTCGGCGCACCGGTGTGGGGCCTGGACAACTCCGAGCTGAACATGGACACCCGCCACCCGCTGCACCGCGGGCAGCTCGGCCACATGTTCGGTGCGGTGAGCCGGAAGGTGGTCGCCGACGCGGACGCCGTGCTCATCGTGGGCACCTACACCTTCCCGGAGGTGTTCCCCGAGCTCGCGAACCCGTTCGCCGCGCACGCCAAGATCGTGCACGTCGACCTGGACGACTACGAGATCGCGAAGAACTTCCCGGTGGACGTGGCTCTGGTGGCCGATCCGAAAGCCACCCTGGCGGCGTTCGCCGACCGGTTGGGCGCACCTGCCGAGCCGGCCGCCGCACCGATGTGGACTCCTCCGGCGCTGACCGCGGAAAGCCCGCTGATCGAACACCTCAGCGCGGCACTGGCGGCCACCGCGGGCGACGACCTCGTGCTGTTCGACGAGGCGCTGACGGCCTCACCCGGCCTGCTCAGCCACCTGCCGCCGCACGTGCCGGGCAACTACTTCCTGACCAGGGGCGGATCGCTCGGCATCGGCATCCCCGGCGCGATCGGCGCCAAGATCGCCCGGCCGGACGCGACCGTCGTCGGCGTGACCGGTGACGGCGGCAGCATGTACACCATCCAGGCGCTGTGGACGGCCGCCCGCTACGGCGTCGCCGCGAAGTTCGTGATCTGCAACAACCAGCGCTACCAGTTGCTGGACCTGAACATCGAGCAGTACTGGCGGGACAGCGGGATCGCGTCGCACACGCACCCGAGCGGCTTCGACCTGACCGGGCCCGACATCTCCTTCGTCGACCTGGCGAAGGGGCTCGGAGTCGAGGCGCTGCGGGTGGACCGGCCCGAGCAGGTGGAGCCGGCGGTGCGCAAGATGCTCGACCACGACGGTCCCTTCCTGATCGACCTCGAGACGGTGTGACCGGGATGGACACGACGATCCTGCGAGAAGGCGGCGCGCTGACCGGGCGCACCATCGCGATTCTGATGGAGACGGACTACGTCGAGCCGGAGATCGACTACTACCGGATGAGGTTCGCGGAGGAGGGTGCGCGGGTCGAGTTCCTGACCCGGTTGTGGGGCCAGGACAGCATCACCTTCGTCGGGCACGAGCACCACCTCCCGTTCACAGTGGACGGTGACCTCGAACTGGTCGACGACGAGCGGCTGGCCGGCTACGACGCGCTGATCGTGCCGTCGGGCATGGTGTCCGACCGGCTGCGCTACGCCGAAAGCCCCGGCGGCACCGCACCCGCGGTCGACCTGCTGCGCCGCGCGTTCGCCAATCCCGCTGTGCTCAAGGGAATCATCTGCCACGGCCTGTGGCTGGTGGCGCCGATCGCCGACGTGGTCGCCGGCCGGGCGGTGACGTGCCACAACAACCTGATCTCCGACGCGCGCAACATGGGCGCGCAGTACGTCGACCAGGACGTGGTGGTCAGCGCCGACCTGGTCACGGCCCGCAGCGCGGACCACTGCCACCTGTTCGCCCGCACCATGATCGACCTGCTCGCCGCCAGGACGGCCGGGCGGGCGATGCGGTGGTGGCGATCCTCCGTCACGAACCAGGGAGCGAGCCATGTCCGCTGAGCCCCTCACTCCGTTGTCCGGCGTGCGGATCTCCGACCTGGTCGCCGGTTACGTCCACGCCGTGCACCCCGAACGGAACCTCGTCGACCTGCGCACCAGCGACGGCCGCACGGTGCGGGTCGGCGTCGGGGGAGCGTCCGCCGAACTGGTGCGCAACCTCGGCGAGCCGCACGTCGACCTCACCTCGCGCCGGCTGGAGCTGCTGACGCCGGGCAGGCACGTGCTCGTGCACGGGATCTACTCGCCGACCGGCGCCGGCCACGTCTTCGACGCGACGAGGATCGTGTTCCTCGGCAGGGAACCCGGCGGGTACGCGTTCGCCGAACCCGGCTGGTGGACCGCTCAGCTCCGCGAACTGGCCACGTTCTACCGCAGGGCGCAGTTCGGCACCGGCGAGATCGACTACGCCGACTACCGGACGATCCTGCGGCTGGGCGGGGACAAGAGCGGCAGGCACGTGCAGGAGACGGACACCATCTCCCGGCTCGTCTACGGCATGGCGTCGGCTTTCATGCTGACCGGGGAGGACGACTTCCTGGACGCCGCCGAGAAGGGCACGCGCTACCTGCGCGAGAACCTGCGGTTCGCCGACACCGAGAACGACGTCGTGTACTGGTACCACGGTCTGGACGTCGGCGGCAGCACGGTGACGAAGCTCTTCTCGTCGGAGTTCGGCGACGACTTCCGCGCCATTCCCGCGTACGAGCAGATCTACGCGCTCGTCGGCCCGACCCAGACCTACCGGGTCACCGGCGATCCGGCGATCCTGTCCGATGTGGACGCGACGCTGCGGCTGTTCGAACGGTTCTTCCGCGACGACGTGCACGGCGGCTACTTCTCGCACGTCGACCCGGTGCACCTGTCGCCGCACCACGAGTCCCTGGGGCCCAACAGGTCCAGGAAGAACTGGAACTCGATCGGCGACCACGCGCCCGCGTACCTGATCAACCTCTACCTCGCCGCCGGCCGCAGGCAGGACGCCGAGATGCTCAGGGAGTGCTTCGACCTGATCGTCAAGCACTTCCCCGACCCGGCGAGCCCGTTCGTGCAGGAGCGGTTCCACGCGGACTGGACGCCGGACCGGGAGTGGGGCTGGCAGCAGGACCGCGCGGTGGTCGGGCACAACCTGAAGATCGTCTGGAACCTGATGCGGATGAACGCGATCCGCCCGGACGCGGCCTACACCGAGCTGGCCGGCGGCATCGCGCGGACCATGCCCCTGGCGGGCGGGGACGCCCAGCGCGGCGGCTGGTACGACGTGATGGAGCGCTCGCCCCGCACCGACGTTCCTGGCCACCGGCTGACCTGGCACGACCGCAAGGCGTGGTGGCAGCAGGAACAGGGCGTGCTGGCGTACATGATCCTCGCGGGCATGACCGGCGATGCGGAGTTCCTGCGCCACGCGCGGGAGTCGGCGGCGTTCTACAACGCGTTCTTCCTCGACCACGACGAGGGCGGCGTGTACTTCATGGTGCTCGCCGACGGCACGCCCTACCTGCTGGGCACCGAACGGCTCAAGGGCAGCCACTCGATGTCCATGTACCACGCGGCCGAGCTGTGCTTCCTCGCCGAGACGTACGACCGGTTGCTGATCCGCCGCGACTCGCTGGACCTGTGGTTCCGGCCGCAGCCGGACGGGTTCGCCGGACGGGTGCTCAGGGTCGCACCGGACGCGCTGCCGCCGGGCTCGGTGCGGCTGCAGTCGGTGGAGATCGACGACCGGCCGTGGGACCGGTTCGACGCCGCGGCGCTGACCGTGCAGCTGCCCGACTCCAGGTCACCGGTGCGGGTGCGGGCCAGGCTGGTCGCGTCGTGACAGCGGAGTTGACGGGGCTGCGGGTCGTCCCCGCGGCCCCCGAACCCCTGGGCGCTCACGCGGTGCCGGGAGGCGTCACCTTCGCGGTCCGATCCGCCGGCGCCACCGACGTGGCACTGGTGCTGTACCGCACCGGCGCGGCCGAACCGTTCGCCGAGGTGCCGTTCCCACCGGAGTGCCGCACCGGCGGGGTCTACGCGATGACGGTGCGGGGCCTCGACCCCGACGGGATCGAGTACGGCTACCGGGTGTGGGGACCGGACGGCCCCGGCGACCGGTTCGACCCCGGCCGGGTGGTGGCCGATCCCCACGCCCGCGCGGTCGGCGGTGGCGGTCAGCGGTGGGGCGAGCAGCGTCAGCCGTTCGAGGGGTTCCGCTACCGCAGCCGGGTCGTGGCCGACGACTTCGACTGGCAGGGCGATCGGCCGCTGCGCCTGCCGGTGGAGGACCTGGTGGTGTACGAGCTGCACGTGCGTGGCTTCACCCGGCACCGGTCCTCGGGCGTCGCGTCGCCCGGCACGTTCGCCGGTCTCGCCGATAAGGTCGATCACCTGGTGGAGCTCGGCGTGAACTGCGTGGAGCTGCTGCCGGTGTTCGAGTTCGACGAGCTCGCCAACGACCGGTACGACCCGGTGACCGGTCAGCCGCTGTGGAACTACTGGGGGTACAGCACCGTCGGCTACTTCGCGCCGAAGCAGGGGTACGCCTGCGGCGACGCGGCACGTGAGCTGAAGTCGACGGTGCGGGCACTGCACGCCGCAGGCATCCAGGTCGTGCTGGACGTGGTGTTCAACCACACCGCGGAGGGCAACGACAACGGGCCGGCGATCTCCCTGCGCGGCCTGGACAACCAGGTCTACTACCTGCTCGACGAACACGGTGGCTACCGCAACTACAGCGGCACCGGCAACACCGTCAACGCGAACCACCCGCAGGTGGTCGAGTTCGTGCTGGACTGCCTGCGGTACTGGGTGACGGAGTTCCACGTCGACGGCTTCCGGTTCGACCTGGCGGCGGCGCTGACCAGGGGCGAGGACGGCACACCGCTCGCCGATCCGCCACTGCTGCGGGCGATCTCGACCGATCCGCTGCTGCGCGACACCCTGCTCATCGCCGAGGCGTGGGACGCGGCCGGCCTGTACCAGGTCGGCTCGTTCCCCGGTTACGACCGCTGGTCCGAGTGGAACGGCGCGTTCCGGGACACGGTGCGGCGCTTCGTGAAGGGCGACGAGGACGTCGGGCCGGACCTGGTGTGCAGGCTGACCGGCTCACCCGACCTGTTCCCCGGCCGCGGCCCGCTGGCGTCGCTGAACTTCGTGACCGCGCACGACGGGTTCACGTTGGCGGACCTGTTCTCGTACAACGACAAGCACAACGAACGCAACGGCGAGCACAACGCGGACGGCGAGACCCACAACCACAGCTGGAACTGCGGCCATGAGGGCCCGACCACCGACCAGGAAGTGCTGGCACTGCGCAGAAAGCTCACCCGCTTCGCGCTGACCCTGCTGCTGCTGGCCCGAGGTGTGCCGATGCTGGTCGCGGGCGACGAGTTCGGCCGGACCCAGCAGGGCAACAACAACGCCTACTGCCACGACGACGAACTGTCCTGGGTGGACTGGGACCTGGCTTCGCGCAACAGGGACCTGGTGGAGTTCACCGCGGCGTTGATCGCGTTCCGCCGGGCGCACCCGGCACTGCGCTCGGGCACGTTCGACGGCGTGACGAGCTCACTGAGCGGGCGGGTGGCCGGCCTGACGTTCGAGGTCCCCGGTGATGCCGTGTTCCTGGCGGCCAACGCCCACTGGGAGCCGGCTTGGACACCGGTGCCCGCCGCGCCGGACGGCATGGAATGGCGGCTGTTCGCCGACACGTCCGGTTCCCGTGCGGGAGTCGAGGACCGGATAACGCTCGAACCGCGATCAGCCGTCGTGCTGGAGGCGGTCCCGAAAGGAGAGACAGGACGATGACGCTGTACACCAGGGTGGAGATGGACGACGACTCGGCAACGGTGACCTTGACGGGTTACGCGGGCCAGGAGGCGGTGCCCAGGCTGGAGCGCCTGATCGAGGCGGTGGCCCTGCTTCCCGTGCGCAGCCTGCTGTTCGACGTCGAACGGCTGACCGCACTGCCCGCCGCGGGAATGCGCAGCCTGTTGATGGCGCACCAGGCTCGGGGGTCCGGTCTGCGGATCGAGATCACCGGCGCCAGCGGTGAGGTGGCCGAGACCATCAGGCTGGCCGGGTTCGAGGGGCGGAACCGGCCGGCGATCGGGCTGGTCGCGTGAGAGCCGCTCCCCCGCGGACCAGCCGGTCCGCGGGGGAGCGGCCCGCCCGGTCGTGTGACGCGGGGTGCACGCCGGTTGACGTCTCGCAGTCGGTCCGAGTTCGCAGGTGGCCGGGTCCGCTCCGGCCGCGCTGACCTGACTTCACCGGTACGCGTCACCGCGAACCCGCCCCATTCCGAACCGGGAGAGGTAGCCTGCACCGCACCCGAGGCAAACCCAGGAAGTGGTGCAGGATGCCGAGTGTCGAGGAAAACCACAATCGGTGGGCGAACTACGACTGGACCGACAAGGGGGACGAGTGGTCCGTCGGTTTCGGTGGTACCGAGGCGATGTGGGCCTGGTTCCTGCAGCCGCGGGTCAGCCCGTTCCTGCCGTCGGCGCACACGCTCGAGATCGCGCCGGGCTTCGGCCGGGCGACGCAGTTCCTCGTGCCGTCCAGTGAGAAGTTGACGCTGGTCGACCTCACGCAGGAGTGCATTGACGCGTGCAAGGAGCGGTTCGCCAAGTACGACCACATCGATTACCACGTCAACGACGGCAAGTCGCTCGACATGATCGAGGACGGGTCGATCGACTTCGTGTTCAGCTGGGACTCGCTGGTCCACGCCGAGCACGACGTGCTGGAGTCCTACCTGGCGCAGCTCGGGCGCAAGCTGCGGCCAGGCGGTACCGGGGTGTTCCACCACTCCAACATCGACTCCTACCGGGATCAGCGGACCGGGGAGCTGACCGTTGGCAACGAGCACTGGCGGGCGCCCACCATGTCGGCGGAGAAGTTCCGCAAGTACGCGGAGGCCGGCGGGTTGCGGGTTGTGGTGCAGGAGCTGGTTCCGTGGGGCGGTACGGACTTCTCGGACTGCCTTTCGGTGTTCCGGAAGGACGTGAAGCGGCCGTTGTTCAAACGCAACACCAAGGTCGTGCGCAACGCCCGGTTCTTCGCTCAGATCCAGGAGCGGCTGGCCGGCGAGGTCCGCGAGGTCACCGAGCTGTACCGGACTAGCTAGGCGCCAGCACGATGTCGAACCGGGCGCTGGTCCACGGCTTGTCGCCCAGCGCCCGGTCGTTCGGCGTCGGGGTGCCCGGAGGCTGCGACACGAACTGCTTGACCAGCGAGGACTTCACACCGAACACGGAGTCGCCGATCTCCAGCTGCGGGTCGCCGTCGACGAAGATGTGCGTGACCAGGGTGCGGAAGCCGGGAGCCGTGACCATGAAGTGCAGGTGGGCGGCGCGCATGGGAGAGCGGTCGGCGGCATCCAGCATCGCGCCCACCGGGCCGTCGTGCGGGATCGGGTAGGGCGTCGGGGTCACGCCCCAGAAGGCGTAGCTGCCGTCGTCCTCAGAAAAGAGATGACCTCGGCCTGAGACACGACCATCGGTGTACTGGACGTCGTAGAAGCCGTCCTCGTCGGCCTCCCACGCCTCGATGCGAGCGCCTGCGATCGGGTTGCCGTCCGTGTCGCGGACGGTTCCCGAGACCCAGCACGGGGTTCCGGCGGCTCCCGCGGCGATGTCGCCGCCGTTGCCGACCATCGGTGAGTCCTCGACGAAGAACGGGCCGAAGACGGTGGCCTCGGTGGCGTCGCGGTAGGCCTCGTTGTTCACCGCGATGGTCTGCATCGAGGCGCCCAGCACGTCGGAGAGCAGGATGAACTCCTGCCGCTTGTCGTCGGTGATGTTGCCGGCCGCGGTCAGGAACTCGATGGCGCGCGTCCACTCCGCCTCGGTCAGGCGCACCTCGCGGATGAACGAGTGCAGGTGCCGCACCAGCGACTCCATCAGCTCTTTCAGGCGCGGGTCGGGTGTGCGGGCGAACGACGCGACGACCTCCGCGGTCAGCTGTTCCTCGATGCGCCGTTGTGCTTCGGAGGTCATGCGAAAGCTCCACTCGGGTTGAGGCCCGCCGTGGCGGCGGCGAGCAGCGTGACCAGGTCTTCCTTGGTGACCGGTCGGGGGTTCGACACCGGGACGGACGGCAGGATCAGATCGGCGGCCGCGGAGACATCGGGTACGCCGCGCAGCACGTGCGAGGCGCCGATCTCGTCGTACAACGAGATCAAATCGCCCCCGAGCGCGGAAGCAACACGACCAGCCGCATCAGGAGCCGCCGGAGCGTTGAACGCCAGCACGTACGGGAGGATCGCGGTGTGCGTCTGGGCGTGCGGCAGGTCGTAGGCGCCGCCGAGGACGTGGCAGATCTTGTGGTGCAGCCCCGAACCGGCGGAGGCGAACGCCACGGCCGACAGGTAGGCGCCGTAGAGGGTCTGCTCCCGGCCCGCCAGGCTGCCGATCGCACGAAGACCGCTGCTCAACGCGCGGATGCCTGCCGTGGCCAGGGCCTGGTTGATCGGATCGGCGCGCGGCGCCCACATCGAGTCGACGCAGTGGGCCAGCGCGTTGCAGCCGGACGCGATCGCCAGGTCGTCGGGCAGCGACGCGGTGAGGGCCGCGTCGTAGATGACGGTCACGGGCAGGACGCGGTCGTCGCTGCCGGTGGTCTTGCGCGAAGCCTCGGTCAGGCCCCACACGTTGGTCGCCTCGGAGCCCGCGTAGGTCGTGGGCACGGCGACGATGGGCAGTCCCGTGGTCAGCGCGACGGCCTTGGCGAGGCCGGTCGTGGAGCCACCGCCGACGCTCACCAGCAGGTCCGCGCCAGCGGCTTGCTCACGGGCGCGCTGAGCATTCGCGAGAGGTACGTGCGGCGCAACGTCCGTGACGCGCGCCGCCACGTCGACCTTCGAGGTCACCTCGTCCGCGATGCCCTCCTCGGCGATCAACAGGACCCGTTGCGCACCAAGGCGTTCGACTTCGGCAGCAAGATGAGCTGCAGCTTCTCCGGTGCCGAACAGCACCCGCTGGCCGAGCGTGACGTGCTGCCAGCTCATGCGCTCTCCTCCCGGCTCAGCACCGTGGCCAGGACGGACATCAACGAGGCCTCGGGATCGGCGGGAAGCGATGCCGAGCGCCAGGCGACGTGCTTGTCGGGGCGCACCAGCACGGCACCGTCCTCGTCCACGCCGGACAGCCGGGACCAGTCGAAGTAGAGGTCGGTCACCGGCCGGCCGGGACCGATGACGACGGTCTCCACCACGACACCGAGCCGGTCGGCCGCCTTCTTCGCCGCGTCGACCCACGCGTCACCCGTGATGCCCGTCAGCAGCGTGAACTGGCCGTACGGCGCGAGGTCGTGCGTGGAGAGCTTGCGCCTGCTGTCACCGACCCAGGCGTGCGGCAACCGGGCTCCCGGCCAGGTCGACGGCTCGTAGTACAACTCGGGATCACGGGCCGGCTCAGCACGAGTTGACCCGTCCGGAACCACGGCGCTGGACGAGTACGACTGGCCCATCTCCACGCCGTGAGCGTTGAACTCGTAGTTCTTCAGCTCCATGGCCTCCCGCACGGCGGCGCGCTTGGCGGCACCGGTCAGGCTGCTGTCCTTGCGTTCCTCGATCTGGGCGTTCATCTGCTCGGCGTCCAAAGTCGCGTCCAGGCCGAGCGCCTCGAACAACGCGCCGAACTCACGAGCGGACTTGTTGGCGCGCAACACGATCTGCTCAGCCACGGGAGCGCGCTCGTCCGTGTAGGTGTCGAGCAGCGACGATCCCGCCTGGCCGTTCAACACCAGTGCGAGCTTCCACGCCAGGTTGTACGAATCCTGGATCGACGTGTTGGAGCCGAGCCCGTTCGACGGCGGATGCTTGTGCACGGCGTCGCCCGCGCAGAACACCCGCCCGCGCTGCAATCGGGTCGCGTACTGCTCGTTGTTGCCCCACAAGGAGATCCCGGTGATCTCCGCGTCCAACCCCGGATCTCCGACGAGGTTCCGGACGATCTGCAACGCGTCGTCGGAGCTCACCTCGGGCACGCCCTGCGCGAGATCGAAGCCCCACACGATGAGCCACTCGTTCCACGGCCGGACCATGCGCACGAGACCGGCGCCGATGCCGCCGACGTTCGCGCCGGGCTGGATCACCCAGTACAGCACCGAAGGGCGGTGCCGGCAGAGCTCGGAGAGGTCGGCCTTGAACGTGATGTTCATGGACCCGGCGACGTCCATCTGCCCTTCATACGGCAGGTCCAGGTCAGCGGCCACCGCGGACCGCGCGCCGTCCGCGCCGATGAGGTACTTCGCGCGAATCGTGTACTCGGCGCCGGTCAGCCGGTTCAGCACCCGCACGGTCACGCCGTCGGCATCCTGCACATGCCCCAGGTACTCGGTGCTGAACTGGGTCTGCGTGCCACGCGCGGTCGCGTTGCGGACGAGGATCGGCTCCAGGTAGGTCTGCGGGATGTCGCAGTTGAGCGACGGCGACGCGAGTTCGTGGTCGGCGTGCCGGGCGGGGTGGTTGCCCCACGTCAGGATGCGGCCGATCTCCTCGCCGGTGATCGACGTGCAGAACACCGTGTCGCCGATCAGGTGGTGCGGGGTCGCGTCGGCGAGCACCTGGTCCTCGATGCCGACGTCGCGGAAGATCTCCATCGTGCGCTGGTTGGTGATGTGCGCGCGAGGGGTGTTGGCCGTCCACCGGTACTTCGTGATCATGACGTTCGGGACGCCGAGCGTGGACAGGAACAGCGCTGCGGAGGCTCCGGCCGGGCCCGATCCCACGATCAGCACATCGGTCTCGACCGCGGTGTCTGTCGGGGGAGCGGTGTCGGCGTGGCCGTCGTGGAAAGTCACCATGCCGAAACGGTGACGTGTCCACCACCGTCGCGAGGGCTCAGCGCCCGGACGTGGCGGATTCAGGCAAAAACGCGCGGCGGTCCTCACGAGCGGTGGTCCCGAACCGCGCCTTGTACGTGCGGGAGAAGTGCGCCTGCGAGACAAAACCGCTCCGTGCGGCGACCTCGGCCAACGAGATGGGCTCGGCCAGCAGACGCCGGGCCGCGTCGAGCCTGGCGTGCAGGATCGCCTGCGGCACGCTCTGCCCCGACTTCGAGAACAGCCGGGAGAGGTGCCGCTCCGAGTACCCGACGGCGGCGGCGATCCGGCTCGCGGACAGGTCCTGGTCGTGCAGGTGGGCGGCGATGAACGCGTGCGCGGCGGCCAGATCAGCGGCGGCTGAGCACCCTCCGCCGAGCAGCGCGCCGAGCAGGTCCGTCGCGACGTTCTCCAGCCCGTCCCAGTCGGCCGGGCCGCCGCGCAACGCCCCGGACAACGCCGTCACCAACGCCCGCGCGTGCGCGTCGTCCTCGAAGCTGAACACCTGCGGTTTCACGGTGCCGGACCGGAACTCGCGCACCAGGGCACGCGGCGCCTTGAGCACGAGCTCGGTGAGACCGTGGGAGAACGTCCGCCGGAACGGCTGGTCCCCGTCCACGACGAGCGCCTGACCAGGCGTGATCAGCTGGTCGCCGCCCCGGTGCGAGAACTGGTTCGCACCTGCCAGCGCGAAGTAGACGACCACGCTGTCGGCCGGGTGCACGGCGATCTGCCGGACGTCCCGGTCGACGGCGTGCGGTGTTCCGGTCACCCGCGCCACCTGCAGGCGCGGCAGCGTGAGGTTGACCTCCGTGCCCTCGAACCGATCGCTGAAAGGCTGCGCCCGCAGGCCGACCAGCGCGCGGGCGTTGTGCTCCTCCCACCCGGCGAGCCGGCGCGCGCCAGGCAGGTCGTGCGTCCGGAACCTCGTCAGTCCGGGCGTGTGCACGGGTGCCATCCCGCCAAGATAACCCCTGTTCAGACGCGGGCGATGAACTTGATCTCGATGAGCTGCTCGGGAAGGGCCAGCCCGGTCGTGCCCACCAGCGTGCTCGCGACCTGCGGATCAGGCCGTCCGTACATCTCCTTGCGCACCGGGCCCGCGGCCGCGAACGCAGCCGGGATGTCGAGCACGTACAGGACCTCCTCGACCACGTTCTCCAAAGACGCCCCGAACCGGCTCAGCAGCTCGGCCGCATTGGCGTAGGTCTGCCGCATCTGGGCCTCCATGGCGGAGAAGTCCGTCACCCGGCCGTCCACCACCGGCGCGGGAGCCACGAAGTCGGCGCCGTCGTGCGACAGCTGGCCGGAGATGTAGATGGTGTCGCCGTGCTTGACGGCCTGCTGGTACCCGTACACGGCTTCCCACGGCACACCGAAGTTCTGAGTTTCCATGAGATCGAGCCTCGCGAATCCCCCACCAGGACTCCACCGCCGTTGATGCCGTAAACCGCAAGGATCGTGACACCGGGAGTACGGTCGAAGCCGTGCTGACCGTCGCGATCCTGGCGTTGCCAGACGTGTACCCGCTCGACCTCAGCATCCCCGCGCACGTGCTCGGCACGCAGTCCGGCTACGACGTCCGGGTGTGCGCGGAGGACGTGTCCGAGGTGCCGAACGCCGACATCGTCGTGGTACCGGGCTACGAGAACCCGGAGATCAAGCCCGCCGGCGAGTACCTCGACGCCCTGCGCGAGGCGGCCGGCCGTGGCGCGCGGATCGCCGCCATCTGCACCGGCACGTTCGCGCTGGCCGCCGCCGATCTGCTGGACGGCAGGGACGCGACCACGCACTGGAGGTATCTCGAACCCCTGCGCGCGCTGCACCCGTTGGTGAAAGTGGTGGAGAACCGGCTCTTCGTGGAGGACGGCAACTTCCTCACCTCCGCCGGTGGTGGCGCGGGGATCGACGCATGCCTGCACCTGATCCGCTCCGACTTCGGAGTCGCGGCCGCGGTGGAGGCGGGCAAGGAGGTCGTCGCGTCCCCGGTCAGGGACGGGGCGCAGCCGCAGTACGTCGACGTGCTGAGCCCGGTCCGCGCCGACCTGTCCGAGGTGCGGTCCTGGGCCATGGAGCACCTCGGCGAGCCGATCACCGTGGATCAGCTGGCCGAACGCGGAAACCTCGGCCGCCGGACGTTCATCCGCCACTTCGAACGGGAGACCGGGTACTCGCCGATGCGTTGGGTGACTATGCAACGGGTGTTGAGCGCACGGCGTTTGCTGGAGACCTCGGACTGGCCTGTGGACCGCATCGCCGCAGTTGCGGGCTTTGGCACCGGGTCGAACTTCCGCGCCGTCTTCCGGCGTGAGGTGGGCACCACACCCACGGCCTACCGCAAGGCGCACGCATGCGAATTCACGAATTCGAAACGGTGACGGAAAGCGACGCTCGGTCGCACTCCGCTCTCGCTTAGAAGACTTTGCGCGTCCTGTCAAGTTCGCCGCAATAACCTGTGCGTTTGTCTGGTTCGGTTTGAGAAAGCCCAGTTGGGCATCGGTTGCCCGCGACAACCATCGGTGACCGTTCTACCTGCGGGAGCGTGTTCACGCATGCCAACACGGGTTCCCCTGAGGGCCGAAACGTCTGATAGGGGGTGTTGCGATGGTCATCTGACTGAGTAGTCTCTACGCGCCCCCCAAGATCATCGCCTGTTGATCGTGTTGATCATGCAGTGCTACCTTTCCGTCGCCAATTCGGGTGGTCGTGGAGAGTTGTGAAGCTGAAGAACGTGCCTGAGACGAATTACAAGACAATTCGTTCTCGGCTCACTGGTGTCGTGGTGGTTCCCAGCATCGTCCTTCTGGCCATGTGGGCGCTGTTCTCGTCCTACACGGTGTTCGAGGGGCTGTACCTCCAGCTGGTCGCATCAGGTGTGAAGGACGCGTCGATTCCGGCGGTGCAGACGTTCTCCTCGCTGCAGAAGGAACGCGAGCTCAGCATGACGAGCCTGAGCCGGCCGGGCTCCGGGACGTCGGCGTTGCTCAAGCAGCAGCAGGCGACCGACGCGGACGTGAGCACGATGAAGACCGCGTTCGCCGAGCTCGCCTCCAAGGCGCCGCAGGAGATCGTCGACGGCATCGGCAAACTCAACGGGCTGCTGGACCAGCTTCCCGAGGTGCGTGAGCGACTGGAGTCGGGCGCCGCGTCCAAGGACGAGGTCTACCGCTACTACAACAGCCTGCTGGACTCCGGCGCCTCGCTGTTCACGACGCAGGCCCGCATCGTGCCCGACGCCGAGACCGTGGCGGCCGCGCTGCTCGCGCCCCAGTCCTTCCAGGCCGTCGACGCGATGTCGCGGTCCGGTTCGGTGGCCGCCGCCGCGCTGACGGTCGGCAAGTTCACCCCGGAGGAGCACCGCGAGTTCGTCCAGCTGGTCGGTCAGTACCGGTCTTCGTTGGCGGGCATGGAGCCTTACGTCCTGCCGAACGTGCGTGACCACTACAAGCAGATCGTCGCCAGTGCACCGTGGCAGCAGCTGACCGCCATGGAGAACCGCCTGATCCAGAACGCGGAACGCAACATCGGGAACTCGGTCACGCTGGCCGACTACGAGAACGCCAGCCGTGCGGTGAACACCGAGCTGACCGCGGTCGTGGAGGAGCAGTCCAACGGCGCCGTGAACCTCGCGATGTCCAACGGGCAGAGCAAGTTCACGACCGTGCTGATCGGTAGCTTGATCGCATTGGTCGCGGTGATCGTGGGCATCTTCGTCGCGGTGCGCGTCTCCAGCCGCCTGGTCAACAAGGCCTTGATCGTCCGGCTCACGAGCCTGAAGAGTGACTCGCTGAAGCTTGCGCACGAACGTCTGCCGGACATCGTGGAACGGCTGCGCGAAGGCAAGCACGTCGACGTGGCCGCCGAGGTTCCCGCGCTGGACTACGGCAACGACGAGATCGGTCAGGTGGCCGACGCGTTCAACGCCGCGCAGTACACCGCCGTCGCCGCGGCCGTGAAGGAGTCGCAGACCCGTGAAGGCGTCAACCGGGTCTTCCTCGACATCGCGCGCCGCAACCAGGGTCTGGTGCACCGCCAGCTGAAGATCCTGGACAAGCTGGAGCGCGAGGAGGAGAACCCCGACCACCTCGACGCGTTCTTCCAGCTCGACCACCTCGCCACCCGCGCGCGCCGCAACGCCGAGAACCTGATCATCCTGACCGGCGAGCAGCCGGGCCGGCAGTGGCGCAAGCCCGTGCGCATGCTCGACGTCGTGCGCGCGGCGGTCGCGGAGACCGAGCAGTACGCCCGCGTGAAGGTGAACCCGGTGCCCGAGGTGGCGCTGGCCGGTGCCGCCGTCGCCGACACGATCCACCTGATCGCCGAGCTGGTCGACAACGCGACGTCGTTCTCCTCGCCGCGTTCGCAGGTCGAGGTGCACAGCAGTGAGGTGCCGCAGGGTCTCGTGATCGAGATCGAGGACCACGGCCTCGGCATCAAGCTGGAGGACCGCGAGCAGCACAACAAGATGCTGGCCGCGCCGCCGGACTTCGAGGCCATGCGCCTGCGTGGTGAGTCCCGCCTGGGCCTCTTCGTCGTCGCGCGCCTGGCGGCCCGTCGCGGCATCCGGGTGGAGCTGCGCGACTGCCCGTCCGGCGGCACGATCGCGCTGGTGCTCGTCCCGGCCGACCTGCTCGTCGGCGAGGCGGGCGCGGCCGATCCGGCGGATCCCGTGCAGATGCCGAAGCCGACGTTCCGGCAGCAGACGCTCGCGCAGAACGCCCTCCCGCACGGCACTGACGACGTGGTGCTCGACGCCCGGCCCTCCACCTCGGAGCTCAACGAGTTCTGGGCCGGGGGAGGAGTGGGAAACGACTCGCGCCAGGTGAAGGACCCCGACAGCGGCAGCATCGGCGGTGTGCTGCGGGAGGAAGACCACCTGGCCGGAACCTGGCCGGCCGAGGACCCCGCGGACGGTGACGCGGCGCGTCAGGACGCGCGGCCGGAACTGCCGCGGCGCCGGAAGCAGCAGCACCTCGTGCCGCAGCTGGCGAACGACGACCACCGCCCGGCGGCCGACTTTCCCGAGGTCGGTCACGAGGAACGGGCGGAACGCACTCGCGACGGCATGTCGGCCTTCCAGCAGGGCACCCGTGATGCCCGCCAGGCCGACGACGCCGTCGAACCCTGATGACCCCGAACATCGAAAGGGCTGTTGAAGTGGACGACGACCTGACCGGCGGGCACCCCGAGCTCAACTGGCTGCTGGACGACCTCGTCGCCAGAGTGGTCGGTGCGAGGCACGCGGTGGTGCTCTCCGCGGACGGCCTGCTGCTCGCCCGCTCTCCCGAACTGTCCAAGGACGACTCCGACCACCTCTCGGCGATGGCGTCGGCGTTCCAGTCGCTGGCCCGCGGCACCGGAAGGCACTTCGGTGGCGGCCAGGTCCGCCAGACGATCGTGGAGATGGAGCGCGCGCACCTGTTCGTCACCGCAGCGGGGCAGGGCGCCTGCCTCGCGGTCGTCGGCGACGAGGACGCGGACATGGGCATGATCGCGTACGAGATGAACATGCTCGTGAAGCGCGTGGGCAGCTACCTGTCGTCGGCGCCGCGAACACTCGCGTCGCCGCGACTCCCGGGGCTGTCATGAGCTCGCGGTCGTCGGACTGGTGGTACGACGAGGCGGCGGGCCCGCTGGTCCGCCCCTACGCGTTGGTGAGCGGCCGCACCAGACCGACGTGGGGCCGTCTCAACCTCGCCACCCAGGTCCGCGCGATCCGCACCACGACGGAGACCGGATCGCTGTCCGTCGAGCACCTCGAGATCATGAAGATGTGCCGCAAACCGTTGTCCGTGGCGGAGGTCGCGGCCTACCTGCACGCGCCGCTCGTCGTGGCGAAGGTGTTGCTGAGCGACCTGATCCAGCGCGGTGACGTCATCACCAGCGACCCGTCGCGGCTCGCCGTCGCGCCGGACCGCAACCTACTGCAGAAAGTCCTGGATGGTGTCCGTGCGATCTGAGCAGCCCGAAGAACTGCTCGTCCCCGCCTCGGTCAAGATCGTCGTCGCCGGCGGTTTCGGCGTCGGCAAGACGACGATGGTCGGCGCGGTCAGCGAGATCACGCCGCTGCGGACCGAGGAACTGCTCACCGAGGCCGGTACCCAGATCGACGACCTGGCCGGCGTCGAGGGCAAGAACACCACCACGGTCGCGCTCGACTTCGGCCGCATCACGATCAACCCCGAGGTCGTGCTGTACCTGTTCGGCACGCCCGGCCAGGACCGCTTCTGGTTCATGTGGGACGAGCTGTCGTACGGCGCGATCGGCGCGGTCGTCCTGGTCGACACCCGCAGGCTCGACGGCGGTTTCGGGGCGATCGACTTCTTCGAACGCCGCGGGATCCCGTTCGTGGTCGCCGTGAACTGCTTCGACGGCAGCCACTCCTACACCGAGGACGAGGTGCGGCACGCGCTCGACGTCACCGACAACGTGCCGTTGGTGCTGTGCGACGCGCGTGACCGTGAGTCGTGCAAGGCGGTGCTGGCCCGCGTGATCGAGCACGCGATGGCCAAACTCGACCCCGCGATGGCCTGAACGGATGAAGGGCTCTCTCGTCGACCTCAGGTGGACGAAAGAGCCCTTCATCCGTTAGCGGACCTGTTCGAGGCGGCACCGGAACGGGCGCAGGATGGCGGGTGCCTCGACGAGGCGGTAACCGGGCACCCGCTCCGGGTTCTTGGCGATCCCCGCGAGTGTCTCGGCCACGTACTCCAGGTGGCTGCGCGTGTAGACGCGGCGCGGGATCGCCAGGCGCACCAGCTCGTACGGCGCCGGCGTGATCAGCTCGCCGGCGTCGTCGATCTCGCCGAGGTAGAGCGAACCCAGTTCGGCACAACGGATTCCGCCCGCGAGGTAGAGCTCCGACGCGAGCGCGTGGCCGGTGAACCGGTGCGGCGGGATGTGCGGCAACAGCCTGCCCGCGTTGAGGTACACGGCATGCACACCCGTCGGCTGCACACTGTCCACACCGGCCTGTCGCGCGCACTCGGCGAGATGTGCTGTGGCGTCAGCGCGCTCCTTGAGGTACAGCGGATCGGTGACCTCCATCATGCCCTGCGCGCACATGTCGAGGTCGCGGCCGGAAAGCCCGCCGTAGGTGCGGAAGCCCTCGGTGGCCATCAGCAGGAGTTCGCACTGCCGCGCCAGTTCCGGGTCGTTGAGGCCCAGCAACCCTCCGATGTGGACGATGCCGTCCTTCTTCAGGCTCGCCACGCAGCCGTCGGCGAGCCGGAACGCCTTCTTCACGACGTCGCGCACGCTGCGGTCGCGGTACTTCGCTTCTCGTTGCGTGACCAGCCAGGCGTTCTCGGCGAACCTGGCCGCGTCGAGGATGAACGGAACGCCGTGTTTCCGCGAAAGCTTGCTCGCGGCCTTGATGTTCGCCATCGACACCGGCTGCCCGCCGCCGCCGTTGTTGGTGATCGTCATGAGCACCAGGCCGACGTCGTCCGGGCCCTGCAGCGCCTTTTCGAGTGCTTCCAGGTCGATGTTGCCCTTGAACGGCGCGTCGCTGTCGAGGTCCTTCGCCTCCTGGCACGGGATGTCGCGCCACACCCCGCCCACCAGCTCCACGTTCGCGCGGGTCGTGTCGAAATGCGTGTTGCTGAGCGAGATCTGGCCGGGCTTGAGCAACGCGGTGAACAGGATCCGTTCGGCGGCACGGCCCTGGTGCACCGGGAAGATGTGCTCGTAGCCGGTCAGTTCCTCGGCCACGTCCCGGAACCGCTGGAACGACCGCGCGCCCGCGTAGGTCTCGTCCCCGCGCATGCCGGCCGCCTGCTGCTCCGCCGACAGGGCACCGGTTCCGGAGTCGCTCAGCAGGTCGATCGTGACGTCGTCCGCGGTGAGGTTGAACTGGTTGTAGCCACCCTCGGCGTACCGGCGTTCCCGGTACTCGCGGGTGGTGATGGGAATGGGCTCGACGACCTTGATCCGGTACGGCTCCACGATCTTGCCTTTCTATAACGACATTGCCTTCGTGCGTGGCGGAGTCACGTCGTACGCCTCCGACGACAGGTACACCGTGACTCCGGGCCGCGGCCGGCCCAGACGCAACGACACGTGGGCGATCAGCCCGACACCCTCGGCCAGTGGTCTGCGCACGATGCTCGCCAGCGCCATGACGAACGGCGCGGTGTCCAACCCGCACCTGGCCATGATCGTGAGAACCCTCTCACAGGCCTCCAGGTCGTCCTGCACGTAGTCCCGCAGGGGGATGTAGATCGAGTAGCCGCTCGGCCGGTCCGTGTCGCCGGACATGAAGGTGTAGCTGGACATCAGCGGCCTGCGGGTGAACGGCCCGGTGCCGCCGCAGGCCAGTGCGACGACGTCCGACAGGAGCTCCAGGTCGACGTCGGGTGCGGCGGCGGCCGCGCGGACGACGTCCGCGATCTCGGCGGCCTCGTGCGACACGTAGGTCTTGACCCGCGCCTGCGGCTCCTCGGTGAGGTCGAGGGCGAAGAACGAGAACCGGTCCAGCCCGTCGCGCTGCAACGCGTGCCCGGTCACCCTCGGGTAGGCGTCCCGCAGGCCGAGTCTGGCGAGCGCCTCGCTGACGAGCGCCGTCGCGCTCTCCCGGCCCCGCACCTCGGGGTTGAGGTAGACCTTGATCGCGGGCGCCGCGTCCGCGTGGACGATCAGCGAGTACCAGAACGCGAACGCGCCCTGTGGTTCCGCGGGCAGGAACAGGTCGCGCACCAGGTCGAGCTGCCGCAGGTCCAGCCGGTGCTGCACGGTGAGCCGGTCGAGCACGCCGAGCGCCGCGCTGAGGTTCGCGCTGCGGTCCGGGTGCTCCGCGATCGACTCGACGATCATGCGGACGGCGGGCGGTTCGTTTTGGGTCAAAGCGACCGAGAATTCGACCGGGGTGTGGTCGTCGGCGACGAATGACGGCCAATGCGGAACCGCGGATAACGGCAGCTCACAGCCGGGGCCCATTGCCTCGGCCAGCAGTTTCGTAGATCTTTCTGCGGAACCCGTTAAACCGACGGCTCGGAGCAGGTTTCGAAGTTGACCAATGGCGAAATCGCGTAACGAGACGTGTGGCGCGCTCAAGATGGGGCACTCCTGATCGGCCGGGGAATCAGGACAGGGTGCAATCCGTTCGGGGTGGAATCGCGCATGAATTCTCTCAACCCACCACATGGCCAGGTCAAGGTCCAAGGGGGTTGCAGGCGCCACTCTCGGCTGTGATCAAGATTGCACTGCACGGCCTATTGACTAGGTGGCTATCCGATGTTTGTGAGGCATTCCGGTGTAGAGATTCGTGACTTAAAGTGCAGAATTGCACAGGCTGGCGGGCGTGTGATATGCACTAGCGTTTTGGTTTCAAAGGAAGTACCGATTGTGGATTAATCGGACTCGTGATAGGGCGCAGTTGATCAGGTTCGCGATGCCCGGCGGCGTCCGAGGGCGTCCGAGACCGTCCGACTTTCCTTCCGTTTCCGGCCCGGCCGAGCGAGCGTGGTCGCCGTTCAGTGTTGATCAACTGGGAGGAGCGGACGATGAAGCGACTCGCGCAGCTGGCCGGTGAGCGGCTCGTGGCGATGGTGCTGCCGAAGGTGGATGCCGGTGCCTGCGTGCCGGAGCACGGGCAGTGTTGCAAGAAGGGGTACCGGTTCAACTGCAACGGCATCTGCTCGTCCAAGAGCACCAGCTGCAAGTGACGCGCTGATCCGCGGTGCCGGCGGGGCGCCCCCGCCGGCACCGTGCTTGGAGGCCGAAAGTGCTCGACCTGTTCGCTCGCGTGCTGCTCGCGGTGGTGTTCCTCGTGGCATTCGCCGGTAAAGTCCGCACCCGGCAAGGGTTTGCCGAGTTCCGCGACTCGATCGCGGCCATCGCGCCGTGGTCGCCGGCCCGGCTGGTCGCCGCGGCGATCCTCGCGGCAGAGGCCGTTGCCGTGGTGTTGCTGGCCGTCCCCGGCACGCGACTGGGGTACGCGGTCGTGGTGGCGTTGCTGTTGGCGTTCTGCGGTGGGATCGCGTTGGTCATGCGGAGCCGGAAAGCCGTGCGCTGCAAGTGTTTCGGCGCGGGCGGTGAGGTGCTCGGGCCGAAACACCTCGTCCGCAACGGATCACTGGTCGCTGTCGCTCTCATCGGCGCGTTCGCGCCGTCGCCCGCATCCTGGGAGGAACCGTTGACCCTGCTGACGATTGCCGTGGTGCTGCTCGCCGTCGTGGTCGCGCTGCACGTGCTGTTCACCTGCGGCCTGGTGGCCAGGGTCCGGGAGCTGCAGGAGAACTCCGGACCGCGCCGCAACGAGAACCTGCCGCAGCCCGGCCTGGTGATCAAGCCGTTCGAGGTCACCGATACGAAGGGCATGCCGTTCACGAACGCCGACCTCGACGGGCCGGTGCAGGTCGGTTTCTTCTCGGTCGGTTGTGGACCGTGCCGCACGCTCAGCGACGCGCTGCTGGCCGACCCGCCCGCGGCGAGGTTCGTGTCTGTTGTGGACGGTGATCTCACCGATCCGGAAGCGACCTCGCGACTGGCCGAGAAGGTCAGCGGGCTCGGGCGGGTCGTGGTCGTCGGCACCGACGACCCGGTGCTGTCGGCGTTCGAGGTCATGGCGTTCCCGACGCTGGTGCACACCCACGGCGGTGTGGTGACCGCGTCCGGCATCAAGCTCGGCGACTTCGCGCACGCTCCGGCGCCGGTGGCATGATCCGCAACGCCGCGGCGGCGCTCGCGTTGCCGTTCAGAGCAACGCCGCTGGTCGCCACGATCACGCTCGTGCTCACGGTGTTCGCCGGTGTGGCGCCGGCGAGCGGCGCGTGGCTGACGATGCTGCTGGTGGACGAGCTGACCTCGGGAACGGCGAGCCCTGGCCGGGCGGCGTTCCTCGCGGTCGCCGCGGCGCTGGTGGGCGGGCTCGCGATCGCGTTGCTCTACCTCGGCGGCCACCTCGGGGAAGTGGTGCAGCAGCGGGTCACGCTGACCGTCGAGAGCAGGTTGTTCCGCCGGGTCGCCACGTTGCCGGGGCTGCGGTACGTCGAGGACCCCGCGTTCCACGACCGGCTGCGGCTCGCCGAGCAGGCGGCGCAGGAGGCTCCCGGCACGATCTCGCAGTTCACCCAGGAGGTGATCCGCTCGGTCGTGCTGCTGGTCAGCTTTTCCGGCGCGTTGCTGGTGGTGTGGCCACCGATGACGTTGCTGCTGCTTGCCTCGGTGGTGACCGCGGTGTTCGCCAGGCTGGCGACTGCGCGGCGTGAGGCGGCCACGGAGGAGGCGTGGGTCGCCACCGACCGGCGGCGGCTGTTCTACCGGGCGTTGCTCACGGATGTGCGTGCGGCCAAGGAGATCCGGTTGTTCGGGCTCGGATCGTTGCTGCACAACAGGATGATCGACTCGCTCGCGACGGTCTCCGGCGCGCGGCTCGCGGCGGCGCGCCGGGGAACGTTGGTGCAGAGCGCCCTTGCGTTGCTCGGCGCCGCGGTGGGTGGGGCGGGCACGGTCGTGGTGGTGCTCAACGTGGCGGCCGGTCGGTCTTCGGTCGGTGATCTCGTGCTGTTCCTGGGAGCCGTCGCAGGGGTGCAGACCGGGCTCTCCGGTGTGGTGCTGCAGCTCGGTGAGGCGGGGCGGGCGGTCACGTTGTTCGGGCACTACCTCGACGTGATCGGCACTCACGACGACCTGCCCGAGGGCACGGGGACGCCGTCTCACAACGCGTCGATCGAGCTGCGGGACGTCTGGTTCCGCTACAGCGAGGACGGACCGTGGGTGCTGCGCGGGGTGAACCTGACCATCCCGGCCGGGAGGGCGGTCGGACTGGCCGGCGTCAACGGTGCGGGCAAGAGCACGCTGGTGAAGCTGCTTTGCCGGTTCTACGACCCGCAGCGGGGCACGATCACGTGGGACGGTGTGGACCTCCGCGAGCTGGACGTCGACGGGCTGCGGGCCCGGATCGGCGTGGTGTTCCAGGAGTTCATGGCCTACGACTTGACCGCGGCGGAGAACATCGGCATCGGTCAGGCCGCTCGGCTCGACGATCGGGGTGCGATCGAAGCCGCGGCGGAGCTGGCCCGCGTGGCCGACACGATCAGGGCGTTGCCTCAAGGGTTCGACACGGTGTTGTCCCGGACCCACGCGGACGACGACCATCCGGGCGTGACGTTGTCCGGTGGGCAGTGGCAGCGCGTGGCCCTGGCGCGGTGCCTGATGCGCGCCGACGCGGAGTTGATGATCCTCGACGAGCCGACGTCCGGGCTGGACGCCGAGGGCGAGCACCGGGTGCAGGAAACCGTGCGGCGGCACGCGGAAGGCCGGACCCGGTTGCTGATCTCGCACCGGATGTCCTCGCTGCGGGGTGCCGACCTCATCGTGACCCTGGCCGGCGGGCGGATCGCCGAGCAGGGTCGTCACGACGAGCTGATGGACGCGGGTGGGGAGTACGCGCGGCTCTTCCGGTTGCAGGCGGACGGATACCAGGATGCGAGGGTCGGTTGATGGGACTGCTGTGGACCGGGTACCGGGTTGCGAGGGCGCGATGATCACCCTCCCGTGGACGCGGGTGGTCGTGCGGGGCAACAGCATGGCGCCGACCCTGCGCGACGGCCAGCAGCTCCTGGCCCGCCGCCTGCGCAGGGACCCGCGCCGCCGTGAGGTGATCGTGTTCCGGGTGCCGGACCCGGAACTGCCGCACCGGATCAAACGGGTGGCGGCCGTCGCCGGAGACCCCATACCGGACTGGCTAACCCCGACGCTGCCGGACGTGGCCCAGGTGCCGGCGGGGTTCGTCGCGGTGGTGGGGGACAACCCGCGTTCACAGGACTCCCGTCAGCTGGGTTTGGTCGACTGCCGCGACATCGTCGGTGCCGTGCGCGGTGCCTGACATCGCCTCGCGTTGACCCAGCGCCGCCGCCAGCTCATCGGATCACCGCCGCACGCCCGTGCGATCGCCAGCACCGTGTCGAGCCGGGGAAACCGCTGGCCGGTCAACGCGTCGTGCAACGTGCTGCGCGCGCATCCGGTGCGGCGCGCCAGTTCGCGGTAGGACAACCCGACCAGCAGCCGCAGCTCGTCCAGGTCGACTCCCAGTTCTGTCCTGCCCCCTGTGGTCATCACAGACTCCCGTGTAGTCGCTCCGTTCCTCTCCGCGATCAGCCCACCCGCATGCCTACCCGCGGATCGCCGATTTCGCCACCACATGATCGAAATGATCGAACGCGCTGACGTGGAATAGGGGTAACGAAGTCGTTCGGATCCGCGAGAGCCACATGCACCTACGCGAAAGCAGGCCGGCATGGAGCTCATCGTTCACGGCAAACGCGTCGACTCACCGAAGGGTGACGAGTTCGCGGAGCTGTACGGAAACGACTTCGAGAGCTACCAGACCCGCGGCGAGATCAAGGTCGCCGGAGTGCGCAACGCCGACGCGGAGTTCGTGGGCCTGGACGGCGCGAGCGACGACGTCATCGAGGTCGTGGACACCGACGGCGTGGTGTCGTTCCACCGCGCCGACCGGCTGGCCGAGGCCGCCCGCGACACCGAGATCACCGACTACCTGGAGTCGGAGACCCGCTCGCGCGGCTCGTCGGCCGGGCTCGCCTCGGTCCGGCGCGTCGAGGTCACGCTGCCGCCGGAGGTCGCCGCGAACCTGCGCGTGGTCGACCAGGCCGTCGGCGTCGACATCGACCGCTCGGGGCTGGTCGACGACGCGCTCGGCGTGGTGGCCAACCCGATCGCGACCTGGACCGCCCGCAAGGCCATGCGCGAGGTCGTGGAGTGGATCGACAAGCCGGTCGGAGTCGACGCGCCCGAAAAGGTGTGGCGGCGCAAGCCGAAGCCGCGCGGGGTCTACAAGGTCGACGACAAACTGCAACTGCATCCCAAAGCGTTGCTGGACGCGGAGGTGCCGTCCAGCGACAAGCCGTATCTGGTGCTGCTGCACGGGACCTTCTCGCACACCGAGGGCGCGTTCGGCGCGCTGCGCGATACCCCTGAGTGGCTGGAACTGGTCAAGACGTACGAGGGCCGCATCCTGGCGGTCGAGCACGCGACGCTGAGCATGTCTCCGGTGGAGAACGCCTTGCAGGCCGCGGAGTTCCTGCCCGCCGGCACACCCCTGCACCTGGTGAGCCACTCACGCGGCGGACTCGTGGGCGAGGTGCTGAGCTACGCGTCGAAGCAGCCGCCCAACCTCAACCCGTACAAGCCGGATTCGCAGCCCGTCGACCCTGAGTCCCGACACCCTGACCTGAAAGCGTTGCCGAAGCTGCACGAGCGGCTCACCGAACGGAAGATCACCGTCGAGCGGTTCGTCCGGGTCGCCTGCCCCGCGCGTGGCACGACGCTCGCCTCGCACCGGCTGGACAAGTGGGGATCGTTCCTGTTCAACGCGTTCAACCTGGTGCCGGGGCTGTCCGAGACCGGCATCGCGTTCCTGATCAAGAAGTTCCTGATGACCGTGCTGGAGCAGCGCACGGACCCGCGCATCGTGCCCGGCATCGAGGCGATGATGCCGGAGGCGCCGTTCCTGCGGATGCTGCTGACCGCGACGAGACTGGACGACGGGCTGGGCTCGATCGCGGGTGACGTGCAGGGCAGCGGGATCCGCCGCAACCTGCTGGTGCGGGGCATGAACCTGTTCTTCCGCGAGGACCACGACTTCGTGGTGCCGACCTCGTCGATGTCCGGTGGTGCGCGCAGGAAAGCGCAACGCACCGCGTCGTTCAGGGGAACCACCGTCAGCCACGGCAAGTACTTCTCCAACTCGGACAGTCGCCAGGCGTTGCTGGGCTGGCTCAAGGCCACGAGTGGTCAGAGCGTGGCGCTGTTCGAGGACCCCACCATCACCACCACCACGCCACGGCACCGCGACGAGGCCTTGGTGGAGAAGAACACCAAGGTGATCGTGGTGCCCGACCTGCTGGGGTCGCGCATCAAGGTCGGCGAGGTGGAGACCTGGCCCGACGTCGCCGAGCTCGCGAGCTGCGGCGTGCCGAAGTCGCTCGACGGACAGCCGAACGGCCTCGTGAACGCCTACGGCATGCTCGCCGATACACTCGCCACACCGCACGAGGTGCTGCCTTTCTCTTATGCACCAACGGAGTCGCCGGTTGAGCGGCTGACCGGCCTGCTCGCCGCCCAGGTGGCGCAGGACAAGCCGGTGCACGTGGTCGCGCACGGGTTGGGCGCGCTCCTCGTTCTGGAGGCTCTGCGCGACGACGATCTGCGCAAGGCCTGGCGGGGCAAGGGCGGACGTGCGGTGCTGCTGGGCCCGCCGCTGCAGGGCAGTTGGCTGGCGAAAGCACGGTTGGCCGGCCGCGACGAGTTCACCGCGGCTCTCGCGTTGCTCTCGGGTGCCGAGTCTGCCGAGATCGGGCAGCAGATGGCCCGATGGCCGCTGATGGAGCTGCTGAAGCCTCGCGAGACGCCGGACACCGCGGACTGGACCGGGATCACCGCGGTCTACGGTTCGGCGGAGCTCACCGCGTCCGGTGTGAAGGACGGCGACTTCACCTGTTCGACCGGTGGTGACGGGTTCGCGATGCCGACCCCCGTTCCCGGCCTGCCGACGTTGTACGCGGTCGTGCCGCACGCGGACCTGCCCGGTGACCGCGACGTCGCGGCCTGCGTGCTGAACCTGTTGGAGGGCAAGACACCGGCGAAGCTGCTCAACTCGCCGCCCGCGGTGACGATCGACGCCAGGACCATGCCCGAGTCACGCGGACGGTTGCTGTTGCCGACCGACGCCGAGATCGTGCGGATGGCGTGGGGCGGCGGTTCGCGCACGTCCGACCGCCAGGTGTTGCGGGTCTGCGTCATGCACGGCGATCTCGGGTCGGTGCAGGATCCGGTGCTCGTCGGTCACCAGGACGGCACGCCTGTGGGTGGTGCCGAGAAGGCGCTGGACACCAGGCTGAAAGGGGCGCTCATCCGCCGCCTCGAACTGCGGCAGTACCCGGGACCGCTGAACACCTGCGAGGTGTTCGAGGACGACAAGGGCCCGGCCGGCGTGGTGATCGGCATCGGCGACGCCGGTGACCTGACGCCCCGCGGCCTGACGGCGAGCGTGATCCAGGCCGTGCTCCGCCTCGTCGCCGAGAGCAGGGACCGGGGCGCGACGGAACCGCTGGCGCTCGCGGCGGTGCTCGTCGGCACCGCGCTGGTACCCGCGATGCCGGTGGAGAACTCGCTCACCGCGATCGTCACCGGTGTGCGCCAGGCGAACCGCCGGCTGCGGGACGTCAGGTCGAGCGTGTTCGTCGACGAGCTGAAGATCGTCGAGCTGTACGAGGACAGGGCGATCCAGGCGACCAGGGCAGCGATCAACCTCGCGGGCACGCTGAAGGGCGACGGCGGCACCGAGGTCGTCGTCGAGGGCCGCCTGTTGGAGGGCGAGCACGGCACGCGCGGGATGCCGCGCCCGGACTACCACGACGACACGTGGCGGACCGTCCGCATCGTGGCGGCCGAGCCGGGCCAGCGGGTCCCGCTCGCCGAGGGCCTGGTCGAGCTGACGTTCACGAGCATCGGCAGGGACGCCGGTGTGCAGCAACGGGTGAGCAGGGGCCAGCGCCGCGTGCTGGACGAACTGGTCTCGGAGGCCATCGACAAGCCGGTGCAGGACCACCAGCTGTTCAACACCCTCTACGAGCTGCTCGTGCCGAACGCGTTGAAGGAGCAGGGATACGGCAGCGAGCACCTCAGCGTGGTCGTCGACGAGCAGGCGGGCGTGCTGCCGCTGGAGATGCTCGCCAGCCGTTCCCCGGACGAGGACCTGCTGCCGCTGGCCGTGCAGGTCGGTGTGCTGCGCAGGCTGGAGACGCGCACCACCACGGAAGGCACGCGACCCTCGTCGGGAAAGGCCGCGCTGGTCATCGGCGACCCGGCGGGCACCGGTCTGAAACGGCTGCCGGCCGCGCGCCGCGAAGCCGAGCTGGTGCGGGACGTGTTGCACAGCAAGGGGTACGAGGTCACCGCGATCATCCCCGGCGCGGACGCCGACGCGGGTGAGGACGTCGTCGGAATCCTGAACGCCCTGTTCGCCCGCGAGTACCGGATCATCCACATCGCCGGGCACGGCAACTACGACCCGGACGACGTCACCCGCAGCGGCGTGCGCATCGGCCTCGACACCTACCTCGGTCCACTCGAGATCGCGAAGATGCGGACGACTCCGGACCTCGTCTTCATGAACTGCTGCCACCTCGGCGCCATGAGGTCGCGCACGCGGGGCGCGTCGATGCCCGCCGACCGGTTCGCCTCCAGCATCTCCCGCCAGCTCGTGGACAACGGCGTGCGCGCGGTGATCGCGGCGGGGTGGGCGGTCGACGACAGGGCCGCCTACGCCTTCGCCGACCGGTTGTACGACTCGTTGCTCTCCGGCCGTGATCTCGGTTCAGCCGTGTTGCAAGCCCGCCAGCGCGTGTACCGGGAATTCCCGGCCACCAACACATGGGGTGCGTACCAGGTGTACGGCCCGCCGGCGTTCCGGCTGGTGTTGCGATCCGGGCAGGCGGGGCGGCCGGCGGCACCGATCGCGCAGCGGGAGCTCAGGGACCGGCTCGACGAGCTCAAGCGCCGCGCCGAGACCTGCCGGCCGAACGAGGTCCCGGACCTGGCCGAGGAGCTGCAGGCCCTGCGCGACGTGGATCCGCAGAGCTGGCTGGGCGGCCGGGAGCTGTCCGACATCGGCGACGTCTGGGGGCTGCTCGCCCGCTATGACCGGGCGATGGAGTGCTACGAGGCCGTGCTGAAGGACTGGAGCTCGGCCGGCACCCTCAAAACCTTGGAACAGCTCGTCAACGTCAAGGCCAAGAGCGCGGTCGAGCTCGTCGAACAGAGCGAGAAGAACACCCCGGACGCCCTGGGTCGCCTCGCGGAGGCCGAGGACCTGTTGAACTGGTTGCTGGAGCGGGGCAGGACACCCGAACGGTTGTCGATGCTCGGCAGCCTCGCCAGCCGCCGCGCACGGTGCTCTCTGTCCACAAAGGATGGACCGGTTGCCGCTCTAGCCGCCGCCCGTGACGCGTACGGCGAGGCCGCCGACCTGCACCAGGCCAAGACCGGCGAGGTCTACTACTACCCGACGCTCAACCAGGTCGTCCGCGGACTGCTCGCGCACCTGTGGAACCCGGAGCAGCCGTTCGTCAAGACCGATGCCAAGAAGAAGATCGCGGACGCGGCCAAGGCGGCGCGCGAGATCTCGCCCTCGACCTTCTGGTCACGGGTGACGGAGGCGGACGCGTTGCTCGCCAGGGCGTTGGTGGCCGACAAGGTGGCTGAGCGGGCTGCTCGGGTCACGGCTGCCTACGAGGAGGCGTTCCTCAAGTCGAGCAGCCGTGACCGGGCGACGGTTCTGGAGAACCTGGACATCATCGCGAAGGCGTTGCCGGGCGAGCGGGAGCAGGATGCCGCGGCGTTGCAGGAGATGCGGAAGGCGCTGGCCGAGGTGACGTCTCAGGCGCCGTGACCGGGCCGCCGTTTGGCGGGCCGGACCGTCCGGTCAGTACGCTGCCCGCCATGACTCGCCGACCTCGGCAGACCGTCGCGCTCACCGCGGATCTCGTCATCCTGACGATCCGCGAGGGCGTGCTGTGCGTGCTGGTCGTGGAGCGCGGCAACGAGCCGTTCGCCGGCCGGTTGGCGTTGCCCGGCGGCTTCCTGCGGGGCGAGGAGAGCCTGGACGAGACGGCCGCGCGTGAGCTGGCCGAGGAGACCGGGCTCGACGCCGCTGATCTGCACCTGCAGCAGGTCGGCGTCTACTCCGCGCCTGATCGCGATCCGCGTCAGCGGGTGGTGACGTGCGCTTACCTGGCGATCGCGCCGAACCTGCCGTTGCCCAGCGCCGGTTCGGACGCGCGGGCGGCCCACTGGCTGCCGGTCGACGAGGTGCGGCGCAGCGGGTTGGCGTTCGACCACGACGAGATCCTGCGCGACGCCGTCGAGCTGGCGCGGGCCGAGTTGCAGTTCCGGACGATCGCGACGGCGTTCTGCGCGGACGAGTTCACGATCGGTGAGCTGCGCGAGGTGTACGAGGCGGTCTGGGGGGTGGAGCTGGACAAGCCCAACTTCCACCGCAAGGTCACCGAGTCCGCCGGGTTCGTCGAGGCGACGGGGGAGAAGCGGCCCAGTCCCAACGGCCGGCCCGCCGCGCTCTACCGCGCCGGTGGTGCGGTCACGTTGTCGCCGCCGATGATGCGGCCGCGGTCCTGACGCGTGTTCGTGTCTGATTGACAATTGGCTTGTCATAACGAAGTTCTTTCGTCGAACCACTTGATGTCAATCTGACAATAACCTAGCCTTCCGGTATGGCTGAAGGTCGGAGGCTCACCGCGGACGTCGTGTTGTTCACCAAGCAGGACGGTGTGCTGGCGGTCCTCGTCGTGGAACGGGGGAAGGGGCCGTTCGCCGGCGCGCTCGCGTTGCCCGGCGGGTTCGTGGAGCCGGACGAGCGTGCGGCCGACGCGGCGGCGCGAGAGCTCGCCGAGGAGACCGGCATCGCGGTGCCGCGGGATCGGCTGAGGCGGTTCGGGCGCTATCGCAAGCGTGGCCGGGATCCGCGCGGTGCTGTTGAGAGCGTGGCGTTCCACGCGTATGTCGCCGGGGCTCCCGCGCCGGTGGGAGGGGGTGACGCCGCCGGTGCCCGGTGGGTGGGGCTGGCGGAGTTCTTCGGAGTGGACACCGCGGTCGCGTTCGACCACCGCGAGATCGTGGCCGATGCCATCGCTCACCGGTTCGGGTTTCGTTACCGCGTGGAATCGGTGCTGGACATCAGGTTTCCCGGTGGTTGAGCGTCCTCTTGGGATGTAACGAAAGAATGGTTTGACGCGAAACGCAGGGCGGGGTTAACCTCCTCCGCGCCGCGGGCCCCTGTCCCGCGAGTCTCAGAGCTCTGCACCCAGAACGAATCGGCCGTGTCGCGGACTCGCCATCCGCCTGTTTGTCGCGCGTGAAAGTCCCTTTGCAACGGGATTCTCTTGGGGTGGAACGATGATCGTGATTCTGACCGCGTTGCCGGTCGAGCAGGAAGCGGTGCTGGAGCACCTGGTGGGTGTTCGCGAGCACCGGCACGAGCTGGGCACGTTGTTCGACGTCGGCACGCTGCCTGGGCATCCCGGGCGCGAGGTCGCCGTCGGGGTGACCGGGCAGGGCACGCTGGCCGCCGCCGCGCTGACCGAGCGGGCGATCGCCGAGTTCTCGCCGGCCGCAGTGCTGTTCGCCGGGATCGCCGGCGGGTTGCGGCCGTGGCTGGAGATCGGCGACGTCGTGGTGGGCACCAAGGTGTACGCCTACCAGGGCGGCAAGAGCGAGGACGCCGAGTTTCTGGCGCGGCCGCGGTCCTGGGACATCTCGCACGAGCTGGAGCAGGTCGCCCGCCGCGTGCACCGCGCTCGCGCGTGGCACGCCGATCCCGCCCCCGAGGTCTGTTTCGAGGCCATCGCCGCAGGTGACGTGGTGCTGAACTCGACGACCTCGTCGGTGGCGGATGCGTTGCACCGCAACTACAACGACGCGGTCGCGGTCGAGATGGAGAGCGCCGGGTTCGCTCTCGCCGGGCATCTCGCGGGCCGGGTTCCGACGGCGGCCGTGCGGGGCATCAGCGACCGCGCCGACGGCACCAAGTCCACGACGGACCGGAACGGGGGCCAGCTCCTCGCCGCGCGCAACGCGGCGGCGTTCGCGGTCGCGTTGGCCGCCGCGGTCCAGGACAACGGCAGCTCTGCTAAGGCCTCGGAGCCGCTTCCGCAGGTGCACAACCAGAACATCGCGCAGACCGGCGCCAACGTCGGTCAGCAGATCGGCGTGAACACGGGCGACTTCCACCAGCACGTGACCCGGGAGATCCGATGAACAACCAGAACTTCGCGGAGTCGGGAGCCGACGTCGGTCAGCAGATCGGCGTGAACTACGGCGACACCGCGTTCCACAACGAGTCGATCTACAACATCAACCAGGGCGACCCGCCGGAGCGCCGCCACGACGTCGCCCGCAACTTCCTCGCCGCGGGCGTCCCGCGCACGGCCGAGAGCATCTTCGGTGATCTGCTGCGGGAAGGGCACATCACCGCGGAAAGGGCGTACTACTACGTGCTGTCCGTCGTCAGCGGCCGGTCGTGCGGCAACGTGGACGGTGAGCTGTTCAAGAACATCCGCGACGCGCGCAAGATGGCGCTGTCGCTGCCGCACGACGGTTGGCAGGACGCGTTCACCGTGGTGTGGCGGTTGATGAGGTTCGTGCGGGGCGAGGTCGAGGGCGGCAGGCCGACGGAGAACCTGGACGACGTGCTCGGCGCGTTCAGCGGGTTGCCCGCGGACCGTCAGGACGAGATCGCCCAGCACGTGAACATGATGCTCAGCGGTGCGTCGCAGACCAAGCTGGAGGGCGCGTACGCCGAGCGCGTCGTGACTCAGCGGATGTCGAACGACCGCAAGCGCCGGGCGTGGAAGTTCTTCGAGCCGGAACCGGCGCCGCCGCGCCCGTACGTCGCGGCCGAGACCAAGGCGGAGCAGAAGGACTGGCTCCAGTTCGTCATCGGCGGCGCGTTCGCCGTCATGGGCGTGCTCTCCAGCTTCGCCGGCACGTCGTTGCCCGGCGTCCTGCTGGCGCTGCCGCTGGTGGCGGTCGGCGGGTTGCTGGCGGTGTTCCACGGCGCCGAGCGGGCGGCCACGACGATGTGGGCGCAGATCCGGCACAACCAGGTCGCACCGCACACGGTGGCGGCGCGCTCGCCGGGCCACTGGGTCCCCACGTCGTTCGTCCGGGAGATCCACCGGGTCGTCGACAGCCGATTCACCGAGGCGCGTCCACACGTGTCCGGCGACTGGCCTGGGTACACCGCCGGCATCCGGTCGCATCTCAAGCAGCGTTTCGTCGACCTCTACGGCAACGCGCAGGTCCCGGCCGGCGCGGTGGGCTGGCTAGCGCTCTGGCACGCCCGCAAGGTCGCGTCCGGGTGGGCCGACAACGGCCTGTTCAACTTTCCCCGGCCGTCCGAACGCGACACGCTCCTGCACCGCGTCGGAATCGGCGTCGCCGTGGTCGCGCTGGTCCTGCTGGTCGCAGCCAAAGGGGGTGGCGCCGCGGTGCTCATCGCGGGTGGCGGGTTCTTCGTGGTCCAGGGCGCCACGCGAATCCGCAGCCTGCAGCGCATGAGCGCACTGGCCCGCGCCCACGACGAGCAGATCTTCGCCGCCGAGAAGCACGGCTACGAGGAGTGGCTGCGCGTGCTGGCCGACCGCCCGTCCGACGGCGAGATGGCCCGCTGGCTGGCGATGGACAAGATCTACCTGAAGAACGACCTGGTGCGCCGTAACAACCTCACGACCCACGACCTCGTGACGCACGTCGTCATGACCGAGGGTGCCGACGGCGCGGACCGCGCGCGCGTTCGGCGCGGCCCGATGCGCTACTCGAAGTACGAGGTGCAGATCTTCCTCCTGACCCGCAGCGGTGTGCGGGAGTCGCGGCAGGAGCTGAACTTCCTGACCGGCGAGGCACGCAACGAGCGCCGCAACCTCTTCCGCTACGACGCGCTGGCGTCCGCGAGCGTCCGCGAAACCGGCGTGCGCGCCACACGCGGGTTCGGTGAAGACACCCAGGAGGTCGAACGCCTCCGCAGCCGCCGCTTCTGCCTGACGTTGGTCAACGGCAGGGACATCACCGTCGTCGCCGAGAACTTCCGCAACGCCAACGACACCGTGCTGGAGGACGAGTCCGAGCTGTTCCTCGTGGCGCTGCAGACCTCCGGGATCGACGCGGCGTTGCCGATCCTGGAGGCGGTGGCAGCGGAGGGCAGCGACTGGATCGCGCGCGAGCAGGAACGCCGCGAGCAGTGGTCCCGCGACTGGTACGAGTGATGCTCTAGCGGTTCTCGGACGGGCGACGGGTCAGCACCAACGGCCCGTCCTCGGTGATCGCGACCGTGTGCTCGGAGTGCGCGGTCCGCGATCCGTCCGCGGACCGCAACGTCCACCCGTCCTCGTCGAAGATGATCCGGTCGGTCGTGGCCGCGAGCCACGGTTCGATGGCGATGGTCAGGCCGGGCCGGAGCTTCATGCCGTGCCCGCGCCGGCCGTTGTTCGACACGTGTGGCGCCTCGTGCATCGTGCGCCCGATGCCGTGCCCGCCGAACTCGAGGTTGGGCGTGTACCCGAACTCCGCGGCGACCTCCCCGATCGACGCCTCGATGTCGCCCATCCGGTTACCTGGTTTGGCGGCCAGGATCGCGGCCTCCAGCGCCACCTCGGTCGCGCGGATGAGGTGCAGGTCTTTCTCGCTCGGCGTGCCGACGATGATGGAGAGCGCCGAGTCGGCCACCCAGCCGTCGATGCTCACGGCGATGTCCATGGTCAGCAGGTCGCCGTCCTGCAGCACGTAGCTCTTCGGCAGGCCGTGCAGGACCGCGTCGTTGACCGACAGGCAGATCACGTTGCGGAACGGGCCGCGGCCGAACGACGGCGAGTAGTCCCAGTAGCAGGACTCGGCGCCGCGTTCGGAGATCATGCCGCGGGCGTGGAGTTCGAGGTCGAGCAGGTTGACGCCCACGGCGGCCACTGTGGAGAGCTCTTCGAGGAGCTTTCCGACGAACTGGCCGGTGATGTGCATGCGTTCGACTTCGGCGGGCGACTTGAGCTCGATCAACGTGATCCTCCGTAGGCGGGTACCGGTATAACTATACCGCGTGGTCGCCGGTGATGATCCTGGAGGCTGAACTCCGTCACCTGGGTGGGCGACGTGGTTTGCGCTCACCCACGTCACGTCTCCACAGTGCCGGGCATGAAGCAGGTGCTGCAGCACAGGATCGACTCGACGTTCGCCCACTACGACGTCAACGGTAACGGCGTCATCGAGCTCGCGGACATCTACGCGCTGGCCAACCGCCTGCTGCAGGCGTTCGGGGAGCCGGCGTCCTCGGAGCGCGGGGGTGAGCTGGTCGACGCGTACGACCGGTTCTGGGAGTTGCTGGTCGAGCACTGCGACGCCGACCGGGACGGGCGGATCGGGCCGGAGGAGTACCGCGAGGCGATGATGTCGGCGTTCGTCGAGGACGGGCCGTTCGACGCGGACTTCCTGGAGGTCGTGCAGTCGTTGCTGGACATCGCGGACACCAACGAGGACGGCCGGGTCGACGCGGACGAGTTCCAGGTGTTGTTGAAGGCGCGGGGGCTCACCGAGGCGGAGTGCGGGATGGCGTTCGCGCACCTCGACACCGACGGTGACGGGGCGATCAGCGTGCAGGAGTACGTGGCGGCGGTGCGGGACTTCTACACGAACCCCGCCGAGGACACGCCTGGTGCGTGGCTTTACCCGACGTCGTTGCAGCCGGCGTAGAGAACCGGCTGCAACGACAGGCAACCTAGACGCAGCGGTAGCTCGACGCCGACGAAGGATCACCGACGCCGACGTAGCGCGAGATCTGCGGGAGCGGGCACAGGTTGCGGGAACCGGTGGCCGAAGCAGCCGGCAACACAGAAGGAGCCTTGCCNCCCGCCCCCCACGACAGGCAACCTAGACGCAGCGGTAGCTCGACGCCGACGAAGGATCACCGACGCCGACGTAGCGCGAGATCTGCGGGAGCGGGCACAGGTTGCGGGAACCGGTGGCCGAAGCAGCCGGCAACACAGAAGGAGCCTTGCCGCGTTCCACCCAGACGACCAGCGCGCCCAGCGGGTTGGTCGGCTGGGGGCCGTTGCCGCCGGTGCAGTGGTCGACGCCGGGGGCCAGGAACAGGCGGTAGAAGTCGTTCACGTGGCCCATGCGGCGTTCCACGTCCGAGCGGTACTTGAGGGTGCCGCCGGGTGGGATGAGCTGGTCGTTGGTGCCGATGAACGTGAGCAGCCTGCCGCCCGCGCGACGGAACGCCGACAGGTCCGGGTTCGACGTGCCGATGACCGCGTCGAACTCGCGCACCGACTGCTGGAACAGCGCGCGGAACTGTGCGTAGCTCAGCGACGAGGTGTCGAAGCCGGGCTGCTTCAACAGGAAGCTGGACACCCAGGCGGAGGCCACGGGGAAGCCGGGGCCGGGCAAACCGGGCAGCGTGCCGGCGAGCCACACGGGATCCGCGCCCTTGGGCAGGCCCGGCCACAGGGAGCGGCCGAAAGCGTCCGTGGGGCCGTTCCAGATCTTGCGCATCACCTCCGCATCGGCAAGGGAGACGACAACTTCCTTGCCGTCGCACAAAACAGAAGTGCCGACCAGGCGTCGCGGGTCGTAGCCGCAGCGGTCGGGGCGGTCGACGATGTTGTTCGTCACGCCGTCCCCAGAATCGCAGGCAGCAATCGCGGCCTTGCGGAACGCGTCGAGCACGCAGTTGCCGAGGATGTGGCCCTCGTTGTACTGCACGGTTTGCGGCCACAGTGTCGCCACGGCGAACTGGGACCAGTTCACGGCGGGCGCGGCCGCGAGGATGCCGTCGTAGTCGGAGGGGAACTGCTGCGCTTCGGCGTAGCCCTGGCGGCCGCCGGTCGAGCAGCCGTTCCAGTACGCGTAGGACACCGAACGCTGGTAGTGCTTGCGCACCACGGACTTCGCGATCACCGCCGACTCGTGGACCGAGCGAGAAGCGAAGTTCGTCAGCAACGTGGAGTTCACCTTGCCGTCGACGACGGCCCAGCTGGTGTCGAGGCCGGTCAGGACGCCGGCGTCGGTGGTCACAGCGGCGTAGCCGTCCTTCACGGCCTGCACGAACGGGGCGCCGGTGTCGCCGGCCGCGTAGGCGCTCCCGCCGACGTCCTGGAGGCGGCCGGACCAGCCGGCCTCTGGGAGCGCGACCACGGTGCGGGCGTGATCACCCCCGTGGGTCACGGTGACGGTGATCTCGCACCACGCGGGCACGTCGTGGATCGGAGCCGGTGCGGAGAAAGGGGTTTGAGGGAACGTGACCGTCCCACCTGGACGGCGCACGGCGTCCACGGACTCGATCTTGGCGCCGGCGGGTGCGGTGACCGCGATCGGTGCGCACGAGGAGCTGGCGGTGGCCGGCGCGAGTGGCACCAGACCGGAAATGAGCACGGTTGTTGCCAACAGCTTTGTCAGTCGTCTCACGCGGCGCGACGTTAAGCGCGTGGCGTTGACAAACGTTGTACGCGCAGGCCGGGACCGGGGCGCAGGCCGAGGTCCTCGTCCAGCAGCCGGGTGATGCGGCGCTGAGCGGCCAACGCTTCGGCACAACGACCTCGGCGCACCAGAGCCTCGATCAGCAACTCCCACACCCGTTCGCGATAGGGCTCCGCCGCCGTGGCCGCGACAAGCTCACCGATCACCGCCGGATCACCGAGCGAGGCAGCCCAGAGGTCTTCCTGAGCCGTGGCCCGGAGTTGGTCGAGCCACGTGCGACGGCTGTCGAAGAAGGCACCGGACAACCCGTCGAGCGCCCGCCCGCGCCACAGGTCCAGTGCGCCCTTCAACTGCCCGAGACGGAGCTTCGAGAGGAACACCGAAACGTCCACAGTGGCCGGATCGACGACCATCCGATAGCCACCGGCTTCCGCCACAATCGCGCAGCCGGTGAGCAAACGCAGGCGCGACACGTACGTGCGCACCGTCGATGCGGCACCAGCAGGCGCGTCCGGACCCCACACCGCGCACACCAGATCCTCCAGCGTCACGTGGGAGCTCAGCAGCAGCACGGCGAGAACTCCGCTCTGCTGCGGAGATCCGAAGCTCACCGGGCCGAGCAGCCTGAAGTCCACACCTCCATTTCAGCAGAAAACCGATGACGTACACCGACACCGTCACCTGACGCTCGCGACGAGAACCCCGAACGACTTCCACTGCAGCAGTGAGGTTCAAGGTGCTCGGCCCGCCGAGGCTCGTGCTTGACGGCACCAGCGTCGACCTCGGCAGCCCGCAGCAGCAGGCCGTGCTGATGATGCTGATCACCGGCCCGAAACGGACAGGAGAGCTGGTCGACGGCCTGTGGGGCGGAGCGGCGCCACCGGCGGCGGACGGCGTCATTCGGACGTACCTCTGCCGGTTGCGGCGGATTCTCAGCCCGGCGATCAGCACCCACAACGGGTTGCACACGCTCGACCCAGCGCTGTTCACGCTCGATGCCGATGAGTTCGACGAACTGGTCAAGAAGAACCGGCCGAAGGAGGCCCTGGATCTCTGGATGGGCACCGCCCTGGCTGGCGTCCCCGGCGAAGCCGCCGAACGGGAACGCTTCCGGCTGGAGCAGCAACGACTCAACGCCACCCTGCAGCTGTTCGAACTACGACTGGCCCGGGGAGACCACGCCGAAGTAGCCGCCGAAGCACCATTGATCATCCACCGGCACCGGCTGGAGGAACGGCTGTACGAGCTCTACCTGACCGCACTGCACCGCTGCGGCCGGCGCGCCCAGGCGCTGGAGGTCTACCGGAACGTCCACGCCCTGCTCGCGCGAGAACTGGGAGTGCCTCCAGGTCCCCGGCTGAGGGCCGCCCACGAGATGATCATCCGGGCCGAGTGATCAGGTACAAGATCACCAGGGCGATCAGGACGCCGAGCACCACCCACGTCCACGGGTCCGAGGCAGGGACCTGAGGCTGTGTCACCGAAGGCTTGCGAACCGGGACCGGCTTCGGACGCAGCTGGTGAGCCCTGACGGCCGCGAGGACTGCGGGCTGACGGAGCTGCGCGGCGAGCAGGTCGCGCACCCGCTCGAGTTGCGCGACCCTGGCCGGATCCGGTGGCGGTACGACCATGAACGGGCTCACCACCTCGTCGAGCGTGGGACCGGCGGTGATCTCCGGGAGGTCGCACTCCTTCACGTCGTTCACCAGCGCCCAGCTGAACGCGTCGAGGAACTCCTCGTAGTCGTCCCGGTAGCGCTGTTGTTTGACGAGGGCGGCGAGCCCTTTCTCCTGGTACACCTCGCCGTAGTCGTGATGCGAGTGCTGGATGCGCGCGAGCACGTCCGGCAACGGGCCCAGCCGCCACTCGGGCTGCCACAGCACCGGTTTGATCAGCCTGCTGCCCGGCACGTGCCGGTCGACCCGGTTGCGGAACACGGCGAACTCGCGGCCGCAGTAGTCGCTGGCCAGGTACGACACGCTGATCAACGCGATGTAGGTCTTGCTCCGGCGCAACGCCGTCAGCAGGGCGTGATCGAAGTCGTCGCCGTGCTCGGTGCGGGTGTCCATGTACCCGACGGCGCCTGCGGAAAGCCCCTTGTACGCGGGGTTCTTGGCGCGCACGGCGGCGACCAGGTCTTCGTAGAACCGGGTGACGTGCGGACCGTCCGCGCGCCCGTAGCTCAGCAGGAAGTGCGGCGGAGGGGGCACGGCGAGGATCGTAACCACGGCTGCAAGACTTCGCGGCATGCGTGAGGTGGGAAACGGGCGCTACCAACTGGTTCGTGAACTGGGCCGGGGCGGCATGGGCGTCGTGTGGCTCGGCCAGGACGCCGTCCTCGGTCGCGACGTGGCGGTCAAGGAACTCCTGCTGCCCGGCAACGTGCCCGCGGCGGAACAGGCCGTGTACCAGGAACGCGTGCTGCGCGAGGCCCGGATCGCGAGCCGGCTGACCGACCCCGCGGTGGTCGCCGTGTACGACCTCGTCAAGGAGGACGACCAGACGTTCATCGTGATGGAGCTGATCAACGCTCCCACGCTGGACGAGCTGGTGGACCTCGACGGCCCGCTCGACGTCCGCGCGGCCGCCACCCTCGCCTCGCAGCTGCTGAACGCCCTGCAGTCGGCCCACGAGTCCGGCGTCGTGCACCGGGACGTCAAGCCGGGCAACGTGATGGTGCCCGCGCGCGGCACGGCGAAGCTCACCGACTTCGGCATCGCCCAGGCGGTCGACGATCCGAAGCTGACCGCGACCGGCACGTTGATCGGCTCGCCCGCGTACATGTCGCCGGAACGCCTCGCCGGTGGACCCGCTTCCCCGGCGTGGGACCTGTGGGCGTTGGGCGCCACGTTGTTCTACGCCACCGAGGGTTTCGGGGCGTTCGACCGGCCCACCACGTCCGCGACGATCCTCGCGGTGATGAGCGAACGACCGCAGCCGCGCCGGGTTTCCGGTCCGCTCGGCGAGCTGATCACGGGCCTGCTGGAGCCGGACCCGCAGCGACGGCTGGGAGTTGAGCAGGCGCACCGGCTGATCGAGCGGGCACTGGCGACCGGCCCGCAGCACGAGGTGGTCTCGCTGGGTGCCGCACCGCCGCCGGCGCCTGCCCCACCGGTCCAGGTCCCGCCGCGAAGACGCCGCCCGGTCGGCGTGATCATGTCCGCGACCCTCGTCCCGCTGTTCCTGATCGGCGCGCTGGTCTCGTTGTACATCACCGTGTTCAAGCCGATGTTCACCACCTGGGGCCTGACCGGGCCCGCGAGCACCGCCGCGATGCAGCCGGTGCTGACCCTGGGCCCGGAGGGCGACATCAAGGGCGACGGGCTCCGGGCGTTCCACAAGGACTGCCTGACCTGGACACCGCGGAAGGACGCCCCGGAGATCAGGTCGCAGGACGACGTCGGCTGCTACGCCGAGCACGAGACGGAGCTGCTCGACACCGTCCTCGCGAACACCGAGACCGAGAAGGACGTGCCGTACCCCGGTGCCGACGAGCTGACGAAGATCGGCGGCACCGCGTGCACGCGCACGTTCCTCTCGTTCGCGGTGCTCGGCGAGGACAAGGAGAAGACCCTGCGGTACTGGGTGGTCATCCCGACCGCGGAGGCGTGGAAGGTCAAGACGGAGAACGGCTACCGGCGCTCGAGCCGCGTCATCCACTGCTTCGTGGGCAAGGCCGACGGCTCGAAGCTGACCGAGCCGATCATGAAGCCCTGATCAACGTCGAACGGACCGCCGCACATTTCTGTGACAGCCGATGGTTCTTGTCACATCTCCGCTCGCGATTCGGTCTTGTAGACAGGACATACACGAGAACAAGGGGGATGGTCAGCATGTCCTACCCGGAGAAGGTGTACCTCGGCGAGAACGGCGAGGTCAGCGCGAACTTCCGGCCTGCGGACACCCCGCCCGAGCTCGGCCAGGAGGGCGACGGCATCCACTACCTCGCCACCACCGAGACCACACGCGGCGAGTACGGGCTGTACCGGGTCATGATGAAACCCAGAGCGGGCGGCCCGAGCACGCACTTCCACCGCACGATCTCGGAGTCGTTCTTCATCCTCAGCGGCACGGTGAACCTGTACAACGGTGACAAGTGGGTCGACGCGAAGCAGGGTGACTTCCTGCACGTGCCGCAGGGCGGGCTGCACGCGTTCCGCAACGACTCCGACGCGCCGGCCGAGATGTTGCTGCTCTTCACGCCGGGCGCGCCGCGTGAGGAGTACTTCGAGAAGCTCGGCGGCATCGCGAAGGACGAGCTGACCGCCTTCCGGGAGAAGCACGACTCGTACTTCCTCTGACCGGTCCACGGCGGTGGTCCACTCAGGACCGGATTCCTTGGGCCAGTCTCCTGAGCGGACCACCGAAGCGGTGCAGTGGAGGCATGTCACTTCAACTACCAGACGGCATGCGGATGGCCGTCGCCATCACGCTCGACTTCGACGCCCATTCCCCGTGGATGGGCACGATGAACACCACCAGCCCGTCCGCGTTGTCCCGCGGCGACTTCGGGGTCGAGGTGGGGGTGCCGCGGCTGCTGGAGCTGTTCCGGCGGCTGGACATCAGGACCACCTGGCCCACGCCGGGCCACGACCTGGTGACCTTCCCGGCGGCCATCGAGTCCGTGCTCGCCCACGGGCACGAGATCGCGGCCCACGGCGCCTACCACGAGAACATCCGCGCGCTCAGCCCCGAACGCGAGCGGGAGCTGATGGAGCTGCAGCTCTCCCAGCACGAGAAGATCGTCGGCAAACGGCCGCGCGGCTACCGTTCGCCCGCCTGGGACTTCACCGACAGCACGCTCGGCATCCTGGAGGAGGCCGGATTCGACTGGGACAGCTCGTTGATGGGCCGCGAGTTCGAGCCCTACCACCCGCGGCCCGTCGAGGTCCGGTACGAACAGGCCAGCACGTTCGGTGAGCCGAGCCGGATCCTGGAGATCCCGGTGTCGTGGTTCCTCGACGACCTCATCGCGGTCGAGTACCTGCCCGGCGTCTCCGCCGGGATGGGTGACCACCGGGCGATGTTCCAGCGCTTCCGCGACGTCTTCACCTATGCCTACCAACGGGTTCCCGGCGCGGTCTACACGTTGACCGTGCACCCGCAGTCCATCGGGCGGGCCCACCACATCGCCGCGTTCGAGGAGCTGTTGACGCACATGCGCGGGATGAGCGGACTCTGGTGGCCGACGCTCTCGGACGTCTACGACGCTTGGACGGACGAATGAACATCCCAGGGCTCACCGCCGAGGTCGAGGTGCTGATCGACCGGTGGGGTGTGCCGCACATCTACGCCGCCAACGAGCACGACCTGTTCCTGGCACAGGGTTTCGTCGCCGCCCGCGAGCGCCTGCAGCAGATGGATCTGTGGCGGCGCAAGGGTCTCGGCCTGCTGTCGGAGGTGTTCGGTCCGTCCTTTGCAGAACAGGACAGGGCGGCGCGGCTGTTCCTCTACCGCGGTGAGCCCGACTGGGACGCCTACGGGCCGTCCACCAGGCGATCCGCGGAGGCGTTCGTGGCCGGGATCAACGCGTTCATCGACCTGGGAAAGGTCCCCGGCGCGGGACGGTGGAACGCCGAGGACATCATCCGCATCCGGACCAATGCCTTCTACCCCAACGTGGACCAGGAGGTCGCCCGCGCGGTCACGCTGGCCAAGTACGGCCCGGAGGTCGAGGACCTGCGCAGATTCCGCACCGAGGGACACCGGATCGTCGTGCCGGACGGGCTCGATCCCGCCGAGATCCCAGAGGACGTGCTGAGGGTGTACCGGCTGGCGTTCGGGCCGGTCGCGGGCGGTGGCAGCAACAACTGGGTGATCGGCGCGTCGCGGACCCGCAGCGGCCGGCCGATCCTCGCCAACGACCCGCACCGGGCGATGACCGTGCCGTCACTGCGGTTCGTCACGCACCTGGTCGCGCCGGGGATCGACGTGATCGGCGCGGGAGAACCGAGCCTGCCCGGCATCTCGGTGGGGCACAACGGTTCCATCGCGTTCGGGTTGACGATCTTCGCGATGGACCAGGAAGACCTGTACGTCTACGACACCGACGAGTGGGACGAGCCGGAACGGATCACGGAGCTCGTCCCGATCAGCGGCGAGGAACCGCGCGAGGTCGAGCTGGCGTACACCCGGCACGGCCCGGTCCTGAAGGAGGGCGACGGCAAGGCGTTCGCGCTCAGAGCGGCCTGGCTCGAACCGGGGATGGCGCCCTATCTCGGTGGTGTGCAACTGATGCGGGCCAAGGACACCAGGACGTTCCGCGCGACGCTGAAGAGCTGGGGTGCCCCAGCGGAGAACCAGGTCTACGCGACGCCGGACGGTGAGATCGGCTGGCAGGCCGCGGGTCTGCTGCCGGTGCGCCGCGGCTGGGACGGCACGCTGCCGGTACCGGGCGACGGGCGCTACGAGTGGGACGGCTTCAGGTCGACGGACCTGCTTCCGGGCGTCGTGAACCCGCCGGAGGACCTGATCGTCACCGCGAACGAGCAGAACTTCCCGGACGGCGAACGGGCGGGCATCCCGGTCGGGTACGACTACTGGCTCTCCCCGCAGCGCGCCGAACGAATCCGCGAGGTGCTCACCACCGGCGACGACTGGACCGTCGCGGACAGCCTCGCCCTGCAGGCGGACGAGTTGAGCCCGCTCGCCAGAGAGGTCGTGCCGATCCTGCTCGACGCGGTCGACTCCACCGAGCCGATGGTCCGCAGGGCGCTGCAGTTGCTGCGGTCCTGGGACTTCGTGGAGTCCGTCGACGCCGCGGCACCGGCCGTGTTCCAGACGTGGTTCCGCCGGCACCTGCGGCCGGCGTTGCTGATGGACGCCCTCGCACCTCACGCCGGCGCGCATCCGCTGGACGAGGTGGTCGAGGCGGTGCTCCCGGAGGAGGGCTACGGCGGCGACCCCCGGATCGACCTGCGCCTGCTGCACGCGCACCCGTCGCTGAAGCCGTTGATGCAACGGACGTTCGCCGACGCGGTGGCGGAACTGGTGACGGACCACGGCTCGTGCCCGGAGTCGTGGCAGTGGGGCGACCTGCACACGCTGACGTTCGGAGCACCCGGTCTGCCGCCGATCCCGCGCGGTGGGAGCGGTGACACGGTCAACAGCACGCCGTTCGACCGGTCGTTCCGGCAGGTGCTCGGTGCCTCGTTCCGGATCGTGATCGACGTGGGGGACTGGGACTCGTCGGTCGCGGTCAACGCTCCCGGCCAGTCCGAGCATCCGACCGGCACGCATTACGACGACCACATCGACGCCTGGGCGCGCGGGGACGCGTTTCCGCTGTCGTACTCACGACAGGCGGTGGAGCGGGTCGCCGAGTCGCGGCTGGTGCTGCGGCCTGTCACAAATGGACGGTCGGTCTGGTCTTAGCTGCATGACTGACCTGCACCTGGAAGTCCGCGGGACGGGGGTGCTGGCCGGGCTGACCGAGGCGCTGCGCGACGCGGTGCGCACCGGCCGGCTCGCGCCCGGCACCACGCTGCCCTCCAGCCGCCGGCTCGCCGAGGACCTCGGCGTCGCCCGCAACACCGTGGTCGCCGCCTACAGCGAACTGATCGACGAGGGCTGGCTGACCGCTCGCCAGGGTGCGACGACCCAGGTCGCGGACCGCAGAACCGGGCAGCCGCGCCCGGTCGCCCCGCCCGTTCAGAACGAGCGCCCGCTGCACGACCTGCGTGCGGGCTGGCCGGACGTGTCGTCTTTCCCGCGCGCGGAGTGGATCAAGGCGACCAAGCGCGCGCTCGAACGGGCCTCCGTCGACGCGTTCGCCTGCAGCCCACCGGCCGGGCGCCTCGAACTGCGCCGCGCCCTGGCCGACTACCTGCCCAGGGTGCGGGGCGTGTACGCGGACCCGTCGCGGATCGTGATCTCCGCCGGCGCCTCCCACGGCATCGCGCTGCTGGCCGCCGCGTTGCGGGCCCGGCAGGTCGGCACCGTCGCGGTGGAGGCCTACGGACTGCCGTTGCACCGCGATCTCCTGGCCAGGGCGGGGCTGCGCACGCCCGCGTTGCCGGTGGACCGGTGTGGTGCCCGCACCGAACGGCTGGACCGCGGCGGGGCCGTGCTGCTGACACCGGCGCACCAGTTCCCGACCGGCGCCGCGCTGGACCCCGCACGGCGCTCGGCCGTCGTCGACTGGGCCAGGTCGACCGGGGGTCTCGTCATCGAGGACGACTACGACGGCGAGTTCCGCTATGACCGCAAACCCGTTGGCGCACTGCAGGGTCTCGATCCCGAGCACGTCGTCTACCTCGGCACGGCGAGCAAGGCGCTCGCCCCCGGTATCCGCCTCGGCTGGATGGTCGTGCCGGAGTCGCTGGACCTCACCGGCGTGCTCGGCGACTTCGGCCTGACCGGGGCGGTCGAGCAGCTCGCGCTCGCGGAACTGCTCGACTCCGGTGCCTACGACAAGCACGTCCGCACCATGCGGGCCCGCTACCGGCAACGCCGCGACGAGCTGGTCAGCGCGGGAGTCCAGGTGTCCGGCATCGCCGCGGGTCTGCACGCCCTCATCGACCTGCCGCCCGGCACCGAGAAGGCCACCCTGGACAGCGCGGCCGCACGCCGGTTGGCCGTGCTGGGGCTGGACGAGTTCCGCCATCCCGCCGTGCCCCGGTGCCGGGACGCTTTGGTCGTCGGGTTCGGCACACCGTCACCCAGCGGCTGGCCAGGTGCGCTGGCGGCGTTGCGGCGGGTGCTGCCCGTCAGTCCTCGACGGTGATCGCCGACGCCGGGCAGACGGCGGCAGCGTGTCGCACGTCAGCCAGCCGGGCTTCCGGTGGGCTCGCGTCCAGCAGGTCCACCAGCCCGTCGTCGTCCCGTTGGTCGAACACGTCGTCCGCGGCCAGCACGCACTGCCCGGCGCCGACGCACTTCCCCTGATCCACCAAGACCTTCACGACTACCTCCAGGTCACGGGCAGCTCGGCGACACCACCTGTGAGCGTGGCGCGGACCTCCAGCTCGTCGAGGTCCTTGGCCAGCCGCAGCTCGGGCAGGCGGCGGGCCAGTGCCGAGAACACGACGCGCAGCTCCGTGCGGGCCAGCGATGCGCCGATGCAGAAGTGTGCGCCGTGCCCGAAGCCCAGGTGTGTCCTTTCCGGACGGTCGGGGTTGAACGCCTCGGCGTCGGAGTAGACGTCGGTGTCGCGGTTGGCCGCGTTGATCGACAGCACCAGCGCGTCACCGCGGTTGATCGTCACGCCCGCGATCTCCACGTCCTCGTGCGAGTACCGCAGCAGCCCGAGGTCACCGGGTGCGCCCAGCCGCATGATCTCCTCGACGACGGCGTCGACCCGCCCGTCGGGATCGGCCACCAGCTCCTCCCACCGGGAGCGTTCGGTGAGCAGGAACAACGTGCCGAGACCGATGCGGTTGACGGTGGTCTCGTGGCCCGCGAAGAGCAGGCCGACGCAGAGCCGGACCATCTCCTCGTAGTCGAACGACGGGTCCTCGCTCTGCGCGCGGACCAGGTCGGAGATCACGTCCTCGCCGAGTTGCGGGCGCTTGGCCTCGACCAGCCCGACCATGTAGCGGAAGAACTCCTCGCGCGCCCGGTGGGCCTCCTCACCGATGGTCAGGTTGGCCATGCGCTCGGACAGGTGGGCGAAGGTCTCGTGGTCTTCCTGCGGCACCCCGAGCAACCGGCAGATCATCGCGACCGGCAACGGGTAGGCGAGCCCGGCGTGCAGGTCGACGACGGACTCGTCCGAGGCGATCAGGCGGTCGATGTAGCCGTCGACCAACCCTCCCATGTGGTCGGACAGCATCCGCATGCGCTTGGCGGAGAACGCCGGCGTGAGCAGGCGCCGCATGCGCGCGTGGTCGGCCTCCTCGGTCTCGTACTCGCCGGTCGGGCCGTCCTGCACGGCGGCGGTGAAGATGCGCGACGCCTTGTCCGGTTCGGGGTGGGAACGGCCGAACCGCTTGTCGCCCAGCAGGAGGCGGACCTCCTCGTACCGGGTCACGAGCCAGGCGGGGTCACCGGCCGGTGTGGTGACCGGCGCGATCGGTGCCTCCCGGCGCAGCACCTCGTAGAGCGGGGCCAGGTCGAGGACGTTCGGCCTGGCCAGCGGCAGCTGTAGGCGTTCGGTGGCAGTGCTCATACCTCGACCGTAGCGATTACTGGCACTCTCTGCCACTAAATGATTCGCCTGGGTGACGTGGTTGAATCGGGCGATGACGGACGTTGTGTCAGAAAAGCCTCGCCGGGGCCGGCCGCCGGTGAGCGACGAGCAACGTCAGCAGCAACGCCTCGACATCTCGCGCCACGCCGTGCGGCTGTTCGCGGAACAGGGCGTCGCCGCCACCTCCGGCGAGCAGATCGCGCAGGCCGCGGGCGTCTCCGAGCGGACGTTCTGGCGCTACTTCCCGCACAAGGAGAGCTGCGTCGAGCCGTTGCTCACCAAGATGATCGACGCGTTCTGCGTCGTGCTGCGCGCCTGGCCGGCCGAGCTCGAACTGATCGACCACCTGCGTGCGGCCTACACCCCGTTGCTCGACGACGCGTCCGACGACGACATCGAGGCGGTGCTCGAAGTCGTGCGGCTGACGCAGAACGAACGTGCGCTGCGTGCCGCGTACCTCGTGCTCCGCGAACGGGCTGAGCACGCGCTGGCGGACGTGCTGGCGAACCGCACGGGCCTGCCGCGGGAGTCCATCGACCTCCGGGTGCAGGCCGCCGCCATGAGCGCCGTGCTCAAGGTCGCCACCGACGACGTCGCCAGGTCGACGAGCCGGGGCGTCACTCGGGTCACCCTCGATCAGCACCGCGAGCAGATCGCCGACGCGCTGCGCGGGCTGTCCCGGTTGCGGTAGTCGACGGCCGGTTCTGCTGACCAGGCCCTGGACATGATTTAGATCGATCGGGGCAGTGTGCGGCGTGCTGTTGCAGGAATCATGGAAGCATGGGGATTGACCGGTCTTTCATGGGGATGCTCGACGCGACTGATCGCACAGCGTTGCGAGACGCCGCGACCAGCGTCGAGTTTCCGCCTGGATCGGTGATCTGTCATCAGGGCGACCCGTCGCGCAACGTGTTGGTGGTGTCTCAGGGGCGGATTCGGGTCAGCCGCTTCGCCGTGACCGGTGAGGAGAACGTGCTGGCCGTCCGGGGTCCGGGCGAGATCATCGGCGAGCTTTCCGCTGTCGACGGCAGGCGGCGCTCGGCGACTCTGACCGCGGTGGATTTCGTGTGCGGCATGGTGATTTCCGCCCGTGCGTTGGAGAAGCTGTGCCGCGAACGGCCGGGGATCGCGTGGGCGATGGTGCGGGTCGTGACGTCACGCCAGCGCGCCATGGTCGACCAGCAGGACCTGCGGACCGGGCCGTCGCTGTACCGCGTGGGTGCGATGCTGCTCGACCTCGCGCACCGGGGTGCCGGCGACCTGATCGCCACGGTGCCGCTCAGCCAGCGCGAACTGGCGGGGATTGCCGGGATTTCCCGCGAGACGCTCGCCAGGACGTTGAAGATTCTGCGCGACTCGGGAATCATCCACACGCGGCGCAACGGTGTGGAGATTCTTCGCGAAGAAGAATTGCGCGCCTTGTGCGGTATCTGATCGTGTGTGGCATCTGACGCAGACATGTCCGGGTTCTGGCGTTTTCCTGATCAGGCACAGTTCACCGAGCCGCACAGGAGACGTCATGAAGCGCAACTCACTCCCTGACCCCACCTCCCGCTCGGAGGTGCTGCGTGCTCGGCGCAAGTACACCGAACAGGTGGTGTTCGCCGTGATCTTCACCGTTGTCGAGCTCTGGGCGATCGTCGCCGTCGTCGTGCTGCTCGACGACCACGGCGTGCTCGCGGTCGCCGTGTCGATCGTCCTGTCCGCCGCGCTGATAGCCCTGTGGGACATCTGGCGCACGCTGCTGATGTTCGGGCGGGCGCTCCGGGCCTGGTTGCCGGAGACGTTGCCCGCGGCGGAGGAAGAGGTCGAACCCGACCGTTCTCCGAGCAGTTTGCTGAGGCTCTGATCCCGGTGTGGCCGCCTCGGGGGTGCGGCCACACCACTACTTCTCGGACCGTGGTCCGATGTCAGCGGGAGGGCCGGTCCCTGGCGTCGAGGCATGAGGGTCCTCGCGTTGGTGGCCGGTCCGCTGGTGTGGTTCGCCGCGTTGCTCGTACGGCATCTGGGTGTGGAGACGGCCGGGTTCACGGCCGCCGAACGGGCGCGCTTCGACGCCGAACCGTTCGCGGCGCCGGAGCAGCTGGCGGCTTACGCACGGCAGCCGGAGCTGGTCACGGCCGGGTACGCGATGTTCGCACTGGCATCGATCCTGTTGTGCGCCACCGTGATCGTGTTCGCCAGAGAGATCGGCGGACGGCTGGCGATGGTGGGAGCGGCGCTGTTCGTGGCGTCGCTGTTCTCACGGCTCCAGCGCTCCGGAATCGACCTGACGGCGTTCGAGCTGGTCGATCGGCTCGGAGTGGAGCAGGCCACGGCGTTCGTCATGGAGTCCTATGTGGACCTTTCGTACGGGTTGTGGCGGGTGCCGGTCACCGCGTCGGCCGGGTCGATCGTCGGGGCGGTGCTGCTGGCCATCGCGGGGTGGCGAGCCCTCGGGGTGGTGCCGAGCCTGTTGCTGCTGTCGTTCGGCTGGGTGTTCCAGGGCGTGCTGAAGGAAGCGACGCTGGCCGCCGTGCTGCGTGCGGGAGTCGCGGCGGTCGTGTTGTTCGGGTGGTGGGCGGCAAGTGGCGGTGATCCCGTTCGAAGGCGGGAGGTAGCGTGGGCTCGATGGAAGATCTGGGGAACATGACCACGCGGTTGTCGGCGCGGTTCGGGCCGGAGGTGTCGGTCTGGTGCGCGGACGTGCCGCGGCTGGTGGAGCGCACGGCCGGCCGGTGGGGACTCTCGGTGGGCGCGGAGCTCGAACCCGGCGCGGTGTCCGTGGTGTTGCAGTGCCGGTGGTCGAACGACACACCCGCGGTGCTGAAGCTCAGCCCGGACCGCGAGTTGCTGGCCGCCCAGGCCCGGATGCTCCGGCTGTTCGCGAGATCCGGCCGGGTGCCCGCCGTGCTGGCGCTGGACGGGTCCGCGCTGGTGCTCGAAGAGGTGCTGCCGGGCACGCCCGCCGAGGCCCTGCCGGCCGCTGCCCTGCCAGGACTGTGGGCGGACCTGCTGGACGCGTTGCACCGTGTACCGCCGCAGCCCGTGGGGTTGCTGCGCGGGCGGTGCGAGGAGTTCTTCGCACGGATCGGGCGGCGGCTGACCGAGCCCGTGATCGGTGCGCGGATCAGCGAAGCCGCGTGGAGCCGGGCGATGCGGCGGTGCGAGCGGCTGCTGGACACGGAGACGAAGACCGTCATGCTGCACGGTGATCTGCATCTGGGCAACGCACTCGTCGGGCCGCGCGGCCTGATGGCCATCGATCCCAAGGCGTGCGTGGGTGACCCGTGTTTCGACGCCGTCGACCTCGTGGTGGCCGGTGCGGGGCAGGAAGGCGTCGCGGCGCGGTGCGAGAAGGTCGCGAAGGCCTGCGGGCTCGACGCCGACCGGCTGTTCGGGTGGAGTCAGGTGATCGCGCCGCTGCTGGCGGTCGCGCACCTGGGCAACGGTGGCCACGACAAGGCGGTCGAGGAACTGCTCGCGGTGTCGAGGTGATCGGGTGCCCCCTCTGCTCGGGGGCACCCGACCAACGTCACCACCAGCCGTTACAGCGGCCGGTCGAGCTGTCGCACAGGCGGAACGCGATCTTCTTCACGTCGGAGTAGCTGCCCGAGAAGGACGAGTTGCGCACCACACCGTCCTCGGAACGCTGCAGGTACGTGCGCGAGGGCAGCGACGACGGACCGTCCGTCCACCACCTGCCGTCGTAGTCGTTGCCGTCCCAGACCCATGACTTGCACAACGGCAGCGTGCCGCCTTCCGGTCCGCGCAGGTCGGCGCACTGCTGGGCGGCCGAGGCGGGCGAGGCGGCGAGGAGGGTCGCGCCGGCGACCGTGGCGAGCACCACGGAGATCTTCTTGGCAGCGGAAAGCATGGTGTTACCCCAGTTTTCTTCGAGATCAGATCAGGCGTCGATGAAGCGGGCGTCGAAGTACCAGCCCTGCTCGCTGCCGCCGTTGGCGGACCACTGGACGACCTTGGCGCCGTTCGCGGTGCTGCCGCCGCCGGAGACCGACGCGACCTTGCCGCTCTTGCCGTTGACCAGGTAGCCGTTCGAGGAGTCCCAGGTCTGCTCGGCCTCGCCGTTGCAGGACCACTGGATCAGCTCGGCACCGTTGGCCGTGCTGCCGCCACCGGAGACCGAGAGGCACTTGCCGCTCTTGCGGTTCTTGAGCTGGCTGCCGGACCAGTACCAGAGCTGCTCGCCGCCGTCGTTGCAGCTCCACTGGATCACGTTGGCGCCGTTGGAGGTGCTGCCGCCACCTTCGACGGACATGCACTTGTTGCTCTTGTAGTTCACGAGGTTGTAGTAGGTCGCCGCGCTGGCCTGCGGGGCCAGGGTCGCGGTGAGGCCGACAGCGGTCAGAGCAGCGAAAACCGTTCTGCGGAAACGCAAAATCGCACCCCAGGTGTGATCGGAGCGGGCCGGGCGGCCCACGTTTGCAACGTTACAAACGCTGCGGGCGCGCTCCCACTCCCGTTGATCATGTTCGCCTGGACTTCACTTCCTCGTCACCTCGGTGAGCGCGGCGACCCGGTCGCGCAGCGCGTGCGCGACCGAATCGAACCCGTTCTTGACGTAGGCGCCCTGAGCGGTGAACACGGCCTCGGCGTACTTGCCGGTGAACGTCTCGAACGTGCGGTAGCTGCACCGCCCGGCGTCGAGCGGCGTGATCACCTGGTCGCGCGTGCCGAGCAGACCCGGAAACGTGTCACCGGTGTCGTAACGCAGCAACCGCGGCGCGTTCACGACCCGGATGTACTCCCGGCTGACCCACGTGCCCTCGCTGCCGTCCGGCTTCGGCAGCGTGAGGTCGATGGGAGAGTCGACTGCCAACGTCGTGGAAACACTTACCGTGTAGGGATTCCACTGCGGATAGCTCGGATAGTCGAGCAGCACGCCCCACACGAACTCGGCAGGCGCGTCGATCTCGACGACAACAGACTCGATGAGATTGTTCATGCGAAGTCCTCTGTGGAAGGCCTGTACGGCAGCGTTGGTGGGAATTCGGAGGCCTGCGAAAGAGAAGCAAGTGTTTGGTCGTCGGATACGGCGACACCCACTGCACGTCCGCTTCTGCGGCTTGCTACTGTCTGAATGGTGACGGGGCACGTGAAGCGGGCGTTCAAGTACCGCTTCTATCCGACCGAGGTACAAGCAGCGGAACTGTTGCGCACGTTCGGATGCGTCCGCAAGGTGTACAACTTGGCGTTGCAGGCGCGTATCGAGGCGTGGACACAGCGCGGGGAACGGGTCGGCTACCAAGCCACGTCCGGGATGCTCACCGAGTGGAAACGCCATTCGGAACTGTCTTTCCTCTCGGAGGTGTCGAGTGTCCCGCTGCAACAGACGCTGCGGCATCTCCAGGCTGCGTTCACGAACTACTTCGCCAAGCGAGCCAAGCATCCCAGGTTCAAGTCCCGCAAGAAGTCGCATTCCTGCGCTGAGTACACGCGCTCGGCGTTCCGGTGGCGCGACGGCAACTTGACGCTGGCGAAGATGGCAGAACCGCTGGACATCCGATGGTCGCAAACACTGCCTGAGGGAGTGGTTCCGTCGACCGCGACCGTGTCGCAGGATGCGGCCGGGCGCTGGTTTGTGTCGCTGCTGTGTGAAGACCCAGGCCCTCGGCCTTTGCGCGTAGTGGACTCGGCAGTGGGTGTGGACGTCGGCCTCGATCACCTTTTGGTGCTCTCGACTGGGGAGAAGATCGCTAACCCCCGACACGAGCGTCGTGACCGGCGCGCGCTGGTCATGGCGCAGCGTGCCTTGTGCCGTAAGCAGAAGTGCAGCCGAAACCGAGAAAAGGCTCGCGTCAAGTTGGCTCGAGTCCATGTCCGCATCGGCGACCGGCGAGCGGACTTGCTGCACAAGATCACTACTCGGCTCGTGCGTGAGAACCAAACGCTCGTGATCGAGGACCTGGCCGTGTCGAACATGGTTGGCAACCGCAGCCTCGCCCGGGCGATCAGCGACGCAAGCTGGCGGCAGTTCCGGGAGATGCTTCAGTACAAGGCGGCCTGGTACGGGCGGAACGTGATCGTGGTCGATCGCTGGTTCCCGTCGTCCAAGCTGTGCTCGGTCTGTGGCGCGCTCGCGGCGGCCATGCAGCTGCACGTGCGCGAGTGGACCTGTGCATGCGGCGCGACCCACGATCGGGACGTGAATGCCGCACGCAACATTCTGGCCGCCGGGCTGGCGGTATCGGTCTGTGGAGCCGATGTAAGACCTCAACGGAACACTCCGGGCGGGCGGTTGGTGACGAAGCAGAAACCCCTGTGGCGTGAGCCGCAGGAATCTCCTCGTTCACGAGGAGGAGGAAGTCAAGCCGGCATGTACTCCCCACCGTTGACGTCCAGCACCGCGCCCGTCACCTCAGAAGCAAGACGGGACAACAGGAACAACACCGCACCGGCGCACGCCTCGTCGGCCGGGATCCGGCCGAGCGGGTTGCGCGCGGCGATCTCGTCGTAGACGTCCTGCTCGGTCACGCCACGACCGTCCGCGGTCATCTTCAGGAAGAACCGCACACCGGGGCCGTCCAGCCAGCCCATGATCGCCTGGTTCGCCCGGATGCCGTGCTGGCCGAGCTCCAGGGCCAGGAACTGGGTCGCGGTCGCCATCGACGCCTTCGCCACCGCGTAACCGGCCTCGCCGCGCATCGGCTTGCGCGTGGTCATCGTGCCGATGTTGACGATCGAGCCGCCGCCAGCCGCCTTCATGTGCGGCACCACCTCGCGGGTCACGTTCAACGCGCCGTACAGGATGATGTCCATCGACCGGCGGATCGCCTTCTCCGGCGTGTCCAGCAGGTCGAAGAAACCGGGGTGCCCGAAAGCCGAGTTGACCAGCCCGGTGATCTTGCCGAACCGGTCGACCGCGGTCGAGACCAGCAACGCCACGTCCTCGGGCTTGCGCACATCACACTGCACGCCGACAGCTTCGCCACCTAGATCGGCGACGTCCTTCTCGACCTGCTTCATCACGTCGGCGGACCGTGCGGCCATCACCACGCGAGCGCCCTCGGCGGCGGCGCGGACGGCCAGCTTCGAGCCGAGGCCCGGTCCGACGCCGGTGATCACCACGACCTCGTCCTGGAGCATCACAGGTACACCTCCGAGTAGAAGTCGAAGTCGCGCTTCAGCTGGTCTTCGGACATCCCGAAGTCCGTCGGGGCATAGGAATGCGAACCGTGCCGTTCGGTGCGGTTCTGCTCCAGGTAGGCCTCGAACGCCCGGTCGTCGGCGGCACCCGCGGGCAGGTCCAGCGCGTCGAGCACCTGCCGGGCGACCTCCAGCGGCTTGCTGACGGTGTCCGCGAACCGCACGTCCACGAACCGGTCCGGACGTGCCTCACGAGAAGCAGCGAAGTCCTGAAGTGTCGAAGCGAACCGGCGCGACCAGTACTGTCCAATCCGGACCGGATCGACGCTTTCGCTGTACTGCGAGGACATCGCACGCACCATCGAGGCGTAGGACGGCACGGCGTTCACGGGCGAGCGGTGCGTCATGACGATCTTGCAACCGTCGAACGTGTCCAGCACGGTGTCGACCGCGGTCAGGTGGTGCGGAGACTTGAGTACCCACGGGCGGCCGGCCCGCGAAGGGTTCTGCCACTGCAACACCTGCAGCCACTCGCGCAGCTCGCGGTACGCCGGACGTTGGTCGGCCGAGCGCAGCCAGTCGCCGTACGTCGGCACCCAGTAGAACGAGTCGTAGCTCATCGACACGAACGTCCGGTCGAGCAGGATCACGTCCTCCTCCGGCCCGTCCCACACGACCGTGTGCAGGTCGCCGAAGTCGGGGGAGAGCTGCGCGAACACCTGCATCCGTTCCTGTGCACGACGTTTGCGCAGCTCGGCGTCCGGTCCCTCCTCGGGGAACGGGATCGGGTACGCGACCTCCCACGACAGCGTCGAGGTGACCTGCGGGGAAGCGGAAAGCAGCCGGTGCAGCAGTGTTGAACCGGTGCGCGGCAGACCGCAGATCTCCGCCGCGACCCGCACCTCGACGTCGAGCACGGAAGGGTTCTTGCGCTGCAGTTCGCGCAACCGCAGCCGGTCGGACAGCAGCGCTGTCAGCCGGTGCTTGGTCAGCTCGAAACCCAGGGGTGACAACGAGGCCTCGGTGTTCAGACTCGTCACCAGCACGTCCAGCGGCTCGCGGAACCAGTCGTCGCCGAAGTCGGAGAGCCCGGTCTTCACACAGGCCTTCTCCACCAGCTCGGAGACGTTCAACTCGGTCGTCACCGTCATCGAAGTTCCTCCAACGAGACCACGCGACACTTCGGGATCGGGTGTTCGCTCGCGCCGAGCCAGCGCAGCAACGCGGTGCCGGAGCTGTGCCCGCAGGTGTCGATCCAGTTCCCGACACCGGGATCACGCGAAGCCACCACGATCGTCAGGCGGCCGTCCTCAAGCCGGGCGGTGTGCTTGTTCAGCGTCATCTGCCGGTGGTGGTCGAGCGACTCCATCCACCAGTTGTCCAGCTGGAAGTTCCAGTACGGGCAGTCCGGCACGTCGGTCTCGATCACCCACGCCTCATCGGGCCGCAGCTCCCAGTACCCGTGCAGGTAGAAGATCTCCGGATCACCACCGGCGCGTTGGAACATCTCCTGACCGAAGTCGGGGAGCTCGTTGGGGCGCTTCATGAACGTCCGGGTCCAGTGTGCGAACGTCGCCGCGGTGCCGTGCACGGACAACGCCGCCCGCTGCAGCGCCTTGACCAAGAACTCCGGCGTGAGCTCGGCAGGCGTGGCCGGACCGTCGATCTGCTCGATGTGCCACGAACCGGGAACCTCGGCCGCCCGGTCGAGATAGGTCTGACGCACCACCAGACCCGTCGAGTCCGGAGCCAGTGGCAACCAGTTCGTGCCTTGCCGGCGAGCGCTCGCGATGATCTCCACCGTGCCGTCCGGCGCGATCGTCAGGTCGGCGTCGGTCAGCTCGCCGGTCGACGCCATCGTGCCGTCCTTGGCGTACCGGTTGGCCTTGGACCCGATGCTGAAGTACGAGATCGTGCCGCGCGTCCCGGTGATCCGGTAGGTCCGGTCGCCTCGGATGTTCGCCGACAGGTAGACGTTGTCGGGGTTGTCCGCGCCGATCTTCACCAGATCGAGCTCGTGGAACCGCGGGAAGTCGGGATCGGCGTTGTCCAGGCAGGAGTACAGCATCTCGCGGGTGAGCCGGGCCAGGTACCGGTAGCCCTCCGCGCGGTCCAGCGGGGTGTCCGGGCCCGACAGCACCACCTCGCCGGCATTCTCCAACGCCTGGCAGAACCGCGACCACGCCTGATCCGGCACCGGGTGACCTCCCGAATTTAGAACGTGTTCTAGCTGAACATACCCGATTCTGGACAACGTTCAACAGACGCCGAGCGTGCGCAGTTTCGCCACCACGACCTCGGCCGCGGCCTCCGGGCTGAGCGCCGTGGTGTCCAGCCGGACCTCGGGGTTCTCCGGTGGTTCGTAGGGCGAGTCGATGCCGGTGAAGTTCGCCAGCTCACCCCGGCGGGCCTTGCGGTACAGGCCCTTCGGATCGCGCTGCTCGGCGACGGCGAGCGGGGTGTCGACGAAGACTTCGCAGAACTCGTTCTCCTCGACGAGCTCCCTGGCCAGGGCGCGCTCGGCCCGGAACGGCGAGATGAACGAGACCAGCACGATCAGCCCGGCGTCGACCATCAGCGCGGCGACCTCGGCGATGCGCCGGATGTTCTCGACCCGGTCCGCGTCGGTGAACCCGAGGTCGGAGTTCAGCCCGTGCCGGACGTTGTCGCCGTCCAGCAGGAACGTGTGACGCCCTTCCGCGTGCAGCGCCTTCTCGACCAGGTCGGCGATGGTCGACTTGCCGGCACCGGACAGGCCGGTCAGCCACACCACGCAGGGCCGGTGGCCGTTGCGCCCGGCCCGCGCCTGCTTGTCCACGGTCAGGTGCTGCCAGCGCACGTCCGTCGAGCCGAGCGCGAAGTCGATCATCCCGGCGCCGACCGTGGCGTTCGTCAACCGGTCGAGCACCACGAACGAGCCCAGATCCCGGCTCGTGCGGTAGCTCTCGAACGCCACGGGTGCGTCGAAGTGCACCTCGGCGACGCCGATCTCGTTGAGCTGCAACGCCTTCGTGGCGGAGAACCCGAGTGTGCGGGCACCGATCTTGGCCAGGTAGTGGCGGCCGGGCAGCAGGCCGGTCTCGTTCAACCACACCAGGTGCGCCTGGAACGTGTCGGCCGTTCCCGGCGGATCCGCGGCGGCGGCCAGCACGTCACCACGGCTCGCGTCCACGTCGTCGGCGAGCACCACCGTGACCGACGATCCCGTTGGTGCCTCGGGCAGGTCGCCGTCCATCGTGACGATCCGGTCCACAGTGGAGGTTCGCTCGCCGACGCGGACCTCGTCGCCCTGGCGCAGGGTCCCGCGCAGCACCCGCCCGGAGAACCCGCGGAACGTCGCGTCCGGCCGGTTGACCCACTGCACGAGGAACCGCGACGGCCCGTCCGCCGCCGTCGGGATCTCGACCGACTCCAGCCACTGCAGCAGGGTCTTGCCGTCGTACCACGGGGTCAGCTCGCTGTGACCGACCACGTTGACGCCCTCGGTCGCGGCCATCGGCACGCACACGATCTCATCGAAGTCGTTCTCCCGCGCGAACTCGGCGCTGACCCGCTCGAAGACCTCCTGCGAGTACCCGACGAGATCGAGCTTGTTCACCGCCAGGGCGACGTGCCGGATCCCCAGCAGCGACACGATGTGCGCGTGCCGGCGGGTCTGGGAGAGCACGCCTTTGCGCGCGTCGATCAGGATGACTGCGGCGTCGGCGGTGGACGCGCCGGTCACCATGTTGCGGGTGTACTGCTCGTGACCAGGGGTGTCCGCGACGATGAACCGCCTCGCCTCGGTGGCGAAGAACCGGTGCGCGACATCGATGGTGATGCCCTGCTCCCGTTCCGCGGCCAGCCCGTCCACCAGCAGTGCGAAGTCCAGCTCACCGCCACGGGTGCCGACGCGCCGCGAGTCGGCCTCCAAAGCGGCCAGGTGGTCGGCGTACAGCAGTTTCGACTCGTACAGCAGCCGCCCGATCAGCGTGCTCTTGCCGTCGTCCACGCTGCCGCAGGTGATGAACCGCAGAAGCTCCATCAGAAGTATCCCTCCCGCTTCTTGCGCTCCATCGACCCGCTCTGGTCGTGGTCGATCAGCCGGCCCTGTCGCTCGGACGTGGTCGCGGCTCGCATCTCCTCGACGATCTCCGCGACCGTCCGCGCCTCGCTGCGCACCGCGCCGGTCAGCGGGTAGCAGCCCAGCGTGCGGAACCGGACGAGCTCGTTGCGCGGTTCGGACGTCAAAGGCATCCGGTCGTCGTCGACCATGATCAGCAGGCCGTCGCGGTCGACGACCGGCCGCTGCGCCGCGAAGTACAGCGGCACCACGGGAATCCGCTCGCGTTCGACGTACCGCCACACGTCGAGCTCGGTCCAGTTCGACAGCGGGAACACCCGGATGCTCTCGCCCGGTGCGACCCGTGTGTTGTAGAGCCGCCACAGTTCCGGACGTTGGTTCTTCGGATCCCACTGATGTTGGGCGGTGCGGAACGAGAACACTCTTTCCTTGGCGCGAGAGGCTTCCTCGTCCCGCCGCGCACCTCCGAACGCGACGTCGAACCGGTGCTTGTCCAGTGCCTGCCGCAGTCCCTGGGTCTTCCACAGGTCGGTGTGCCGCGCCGAACCGTGGTCGAACGGGTTGATGCCGAGCGCCACGCAGTCCGGGTTGCGGTGCACGATCAGCTCCAAGCCGAGGTCGGCGGCGACCTGGTCCCGGAACGCGATCATCTCGCGGAACTTCCACGTGGTGTCCACGTGCAGCAACGGAAACGGTGGCTTGGACGGGTAGAAAGCCTTGCGCGCCAGGTGGAGCAACACCGAGCTGTCCTTGCCGATCGAGTACAGCAGCACCGGTCGTTCGCTCTCCGCCACGGCCTCGCGGAAGATGTCGATGCTGTCGGCTTCCAGCCGATCGAGGTGGTTCACGCGAGCACCTCCGCGAGTTCTGGGCGGCAGATCAGCAGGTCGGGCAGCCAGGGATCACGCTGGTTGTAGGCGAGTGGCCTGCCGTCGACGCGTGAGGCGTGCAACCCGGCCGCGCGGGCCACGAACACCGGGGCGGCTGAGTCCCATTCGTGCATGCCGCCCGCGTGCAGGTAGGCGTCGGCCTCACCGCGCACCACCGCCATCGCCTTGGCTCCCGCGCTGCCCATCGGCACCAGCAGGCCACCCAGCGCGTCGGCGACCCGCTGGGCGAACGCCGGTGGGCGGGTGCGGCTGACGACGATCCTGGGCCGGTCGCCGGGAGGTTGCGGGGGACCGGTTCTGTGCGCGGGCAACACGACCGCTCCCGCCGTGAGCTCGCCTCGTTCCCGCTCTTGTCGTTCCCACAGGGCCACGTGCACGGCCCAGTCGGTCCGCCCCGGCTCGGCGTACTCGCGGCTGCCGTCGAGCGGGTCGATGATCCACACCCGTGAGGCGGTGAGCCGGCTGAGGTCGTCCGGCGCTTCCTCGGACAGCACCGCGTCGTCCGGCCGGTGCTCTTTCAGTTGTGCCGCGATGAAGTCCTGTGCGATCCGATCGCCGTCGCCGTGACCTCGGACGCGCACGAGCAGTCGACCGGTCTCGGTGGCCAACCGCCTGGCTAACTCACTGTCGGTCTCCGCCATGGACCGACTGTAGCGAGCAAACCGAACAACGTTCAATATGCTTTTGAACGTTGTTCAAAGTAGGCTGTGCGACGTGAGCACCGAGCAGACGGCGTGGGGAGACGCGGAGGGCAGGCGGCGCGACATCCTGTCGTCGGCGGAGTTGATCGTGGAGCAGCAGGGCTACGCGGGCCTGACCATGCGCGCGATCGCGGTGGGTGCGGGCGTCAGCTCCGGCACCGTGTACCAGTACTTCTCCGGCAAGGAGGACGTCTTCGCGGCGTTGATGGAACGGCGCCTGGACGAGCTGCAGCGCACGCTCGCTCAGGTCGACCGCGGCCTCGGCATCGCGGGTGTGCTGCGCGAGATCGAGCCGCAGATCACCGAGCTGTGGCGGCGGTTCGGGCGTTCGGCGGCGCAGTGGGAGGCCAAGGTGCTCTCCGGTGGCCGCCGGGGCAAGGAGGTCGACGGGTCCGCGCAGGACTACCGCAAGACGATCAAGGCCCTCGCGAAGGCGTTGCGCGAGACCGCGGACGAGTGCGGTCAGACGTTGATCGACGACCCGGCACTGCCGCACTGGGTGTGGGACTCGTTGATCGGCCTGGCGGACGACCTGCTGCTCCAGGGCGCGCGCACCAACCGGGTCAAGCCCGCGCACCTGATCGCGTTCGCCACGGCCGCGATCGAACGGGGCGTCATCGACCGGTGACGAGCGAGTCCAGCGTCGCGCCTCCGTGCTCACCGCAGTGGCGGCGGGAGGCGTCGAGCGTGGCCGGCTTCTCGGCTTCTTCAGGCTTGCCGACCTGGCCGAACAGCCCTCGCAGCAGTTCCAGCTGGGCGTCCAACCCGGCCCGCAGGAAGTCGCCGCAGGTCGAGCGGACGGTCAGCCGGTTGTCGTTCGTGTCCAGGTCTGACGGTCCGAAGGCGAAGAGCAGCGCGACGACGAGCAGCAGCCCGAACGCGGCGATGCCGAAGCCCGACCCGCTCTGCTTGGGCCGCAGCCACGCCTCCGCCTGTTCGGTGAACGGCTCGACCGGGGTGATCGTGGTGTCGACCCAGAACTCGAAGCTGTCGTTGTTGACCACGTCGAACTGGACGTGACCTGCGGCGATGAGAATGCGCGTGACCTCGACGCGCGGGTAGCGCCCCGCCCAGAACGGTTCGGGTCGCACCAGCACGAGCCGGTCCGGCAACAGGAACACCACGTCGCGCTCGCCACGAGCCAGCCGTTCGGTCTGGCCCGGCTGTGCCACCACGCCGGCGAGCCACGCCCGCACCTCCGTGCGCTCGTCCTCCTGGAGGGCCTCCGCGGCGATCGACCACAGGTCCGGTAGTTCCACGCTGGTGCTATCGCTGCGGCTGGGGACCTGGGTTAGCCGTCTTTGCTGATGTTCGGCCGAATGGCGTTCAGAAAGTGACCTTCAGGTCGTACCGGCGCCGGATGCTCGTGCCCAGGACCCCGATGTCGGCGCCGTAGACGTGGATCGAGATCGACACGGAGTCCGAACTGTTGCAGACCTTGTGGATGTCTCCCGGCGGCACCAGGTACGACGCGACGCCTTCTGGAGTCCGGTTGATCCGCAACGGGATCAGCCGCTCGCCCGCGAGCCGGTAGGTGGTCTCTTCTTCTTCGCCGACGTACGTGCCGACAACGCACCACGACACGTGGTCGTGGATGCACGTCTCCTGGCCGGGCAGCCAGACCAGTGCGACGACCGAGAAGCTGCCGTCGGGTTCGACGTGCAGGACGTGCTGGCGGTAGTGGTTCGGGTCGGGTTCGCGGTGTTCCGGGTCCAGCAGCGTCGGGTCGGCGAGGTGGCGGGTCAACGCCCTGGTGACGCGCGCCGCGACGGCGTGGTCGTCGCCTCCAGCGGTCACGGCGGAGCGGATGCCGTCGACGAGAACCGCGGCGGTGGGTGAGAGCAGGCGTGGCATTGGTGCCTCCTTCACATGATCAACAAGGCTCCGGTCAGCGCCACCGCGGCGATCACGACGGTGGAGAGCAGACCCAGCGCGAGCGCGGGCAGTCCGGAGCGGACGAGTGAGCGCAGGCGGACGGCGGTGCCGAGCGCGAACATGCCGGCCGCCAGCAGCAGGTTGTCGACGAACGTGGCGGCGGAAAGCACCACGTCAGGAAGCAGATCGGTGGCCCGGACCGCTGCCGCGGCCAGGAAGCCGACGACGAACAACGGCACGATCGGCGGCCGCGTGCCGGTGAACCGGCGGCGTTCGGCGATGCTCACCGCGGCGAGCATCGGAGCGAGCAGCACGACCCTGGTCAGCTTCACCGCGACCGCGATGGCGAGCGCACCCGCGACCGGTCCGGCGGCGGCGACCACCTGGGCCACCTCGTGCACGCTGCCGCCCGCCCACACCCCGTATCCGGCGGGATCCAGGCCGGTCAACGGGTACAGCGCGGGCAGGCTGAACATGGCCACGGTGCCGAAGAGCGTGACCAGGCCGAGTGCCCTGGCGACGTCCTCCTCGTCCTGCTCACGCACGCCGTTCATCGCGGCGATGGCCGACGCGCCACAGATCGAGAACCCGGTCGCGATCAGCAACGACAGTCCTTCGCTCACCCCGAGCACCCGGCCGAGCCACCGCGTGACCACGAACGTCACGGTGACCGCCACGACCGCCAGCGCCAGCACCTCGTAGCCGAGTGCCAGCACGTCGCGGATGACCAGCTTGAGCCCGAGCAGCACGATGCCGATGCGCAGCAGGCGGCGTCCGGCGAGCTTGATCCCGGGGGTGAACGACGCGGGGAGGTGCACGACGTTGGCCACGACGGCGCCGAGCAGCACCGCCACGGTCAGCGCGCTGACAGAGGGCAGCATCCAGGCGGCGATCATCGCGACGGCGACCCCGCCGGCGACCACGGTCAGGCCGGGTACCGGTGAGTCGGTCGCGCGCGGCGTTGTCCGGATGCTGCCCATATGAGCAACCATCGCTTCTGCGACCTATGCGCAGAAGACGCCGATCTCTTGGGGACGTATAAGGCAGCGTTATAGGACCTTGGCCGCAGCCGTGACCAGCGCGTCCACGGTGGCCCGCACGATCGGCAGCCGGATCAGGTCGGGCCACGTGTAGAGGGCGGTGTTGCGCTGCGCGAACGAGTCGATGCTGACCGTGGTCAGACCGGGGTGCCGCAGGAACGACAGCACGAGTCCCGGCACGAGCGCGATGCCCAGCCCGGCGCTGACGAGGCTCTGGATGGCCAGGTTGTCGTCGGTGGAGCAGGTGATGTCGGGCGTGAACCCGGCTTCGGTGCAGGCCTGGTCCAGCGCGTGCCGGCAGCGCGGGCAGCCGGCGATCCAGCGTTCGTCCGCGGTCTCTTTGAGTGACACGCGCTCGTGGCCCGCGAGCCGATGGCCGGTGGGCACGAGCAAGGCGAGCGGTTCGTGCAGCAGCGGGACCCGCAGCATGCCGGCGGCCTCGTCGAGCGGCTCGTCCTCGTAGCTGAAGCTGATCAGCAGGTCCACCGCGCCGCGCCGGAGCAGGGCGAACGAGTCGGGCGGCTCCTCCTCGACCAGTTCGAGGCGCAGGTGGGGCCGTTCCTTGGCCAGGATCGCGGCCGCCGCCGGCACGAGCGAGACGGTGGCGCTGGGGAACGCGCAGATGCGGATGGTGCCGATGTCGTGCGTCGCGATCGCGCTGATCTGCTGGTGGGTCGCGGCCAGCTCGTCCAGCAACGCCGTACCGCGCTCGGCGAGGATGCGGCCGGCCTCGGTGAGGGTCAGGCCGCGGCCGGTGCGCACGAACAGCGGGCCGCCGACCTGCCGTTCCAGTGCCCGCATCTGCTGGCTGATCGCCGGCTGGGTGCAGTGCAGCTCGCGTGCGGCCGCGCTGAACGAGCCGGTCCTGGCGACGGTCGCGAACACCTCTAGCTGGCGGGTATCTAGCACTTCCGCACCATAAGCCTGATCGGCCGCCCAGGGCGGGCGGCCGATCAGGGGGTTTCTAGAAGGTCAGCTTCCAGGAGTTGATGAAGCCGACATCAGCGCTGGCCACGTCCTGCACGCGCAGCTTCCAGACGCCGTTGGCGACCTCGCTGGAGGCGTTGACCGTGAAGGTCTGCACGATGTTGTCCGCGCTGCCGCCGGAGCGGTTGCTCAGCGAGTACACCGTGCCGTCCGGCGCGATCAGGTCGACGACCAGGTCACCGCGGTAGGGGTGCTGGATGTCGACGCCGACCTTGAGCGTGGCCGGGGCGTTGCCCGTGACGCCGGAGACCGTGATCGAGCTGGTCACGGCCGCGCCGTTGTCGGGGATGCTGACGTCGGCGGTGTTCTCGAACGACGTGCCGGGCGTGCCGGTGTCGACCGCCGCGAGCGCGTCCACGCGGCCCTCGCCGAAGAAGTTGTTCTTGGCGGTGGTGCCGCTGCACCGGCTGTCGGTGCACGCCAGGTCGTCGGCCTGGGTCGCGAGGAGCTGGCGCAGCTGGGCCGGGGTGGCCGTCGGGTTGGCCGACTTCAGCAGTGCCGCGACGCCCGCGACGTGCGGGGAGGCCATCGACGTTCCGGACTTGGAGCCGTACCGGCCGCCGGGCACCGTCGAGTAGACGCTGTCACCGGGCGCCGCGATGTGGACCTTGTCGGTGCCGTAGTTGGAGAACGACGACTTGCCGTTGCCCGAGGTGATCGACGAGACGGTCACGACGCCGGAGACCTCGGTCGGGACGCTCAGGCAAGCGTTGGTGATGTTGCGCTGCACCGGCGTGGAGTCGTTGGGGCTCGTGGTGTCGCGGGTCTTGTTCGCGAGGTTGTAGTTCTCGTTGCCCGCCGCGGCCACGTTCAGCACGCCCTTGCCCTCGGCGTAGGCCACCGCGCGCTTCACACCCTCCAGAATGGCGTCCTGGTCGGCGTTGTCCGGGCAGTTGAACAGCCACGGGTCGGTGTAGTAGCTGTTGTTGGTCACCGCGAACCCCTGGTCACCCGAGAAGACCAAGGCGCAGATGGTGTTCTCCGCGAAGAACAGCCCGCTCGGCTTCTCCGCGATGCGCACCGAGGCGATCTTCACGCCGGGCGCCACGCCCACCATGCCGCGCTCGTTCTTCTTCGCCGCGATCGTGCCGGCGACGTGCGTGCCGTGGGTGTCGGTGTCCCGCCACGACCCAGCGCGCGTGTCGAGCTTGCCGTAGGCGCACGACGCGGACTTGCTCGCGAGGAAGTTCTCCTTGAGGTCGTCGTGCAGGTCGTCGACCCCGGTGTCGAGCACACCGACCGTGACGCTCGGCGAACCCTGGTTGATCGCCCACGCCTTGTCGGCGCCGATCTGCGTCATGTCCGTGCGCAACGGCTCGGACGTCGCCGGCGTCGCCTGGGAGGGCGCGGCGGGAATCGGCGGGTTGGCCGCCTCGGCCGGGATGTCCGACGTGCGGGTTGCGCCCACCTTCTGCACACCGCTGACGGTGCGCATCTTGCTCGCGAAGTCGGTGGTGTTGGCGTGCGCAACGATGACGCCGATCGCGTCGTAGCTGCTGAACACCGTGCCGCCGTTGGTGCCGATGGCCTCCTTGGCGCCCGCCGTGCCGTTCGGCGCCGTGATGACCAGATATGACCGCGTACCCGCGAGTGGTGCCGCGGCGGCGGGGGTGGCCGCCGTCAGAACACCAGCGCCCACGGCCGCGGCGATGACCGCGGTGCGCAGACGTGATCGTGAACCCAGGAACACGATTCCTCCAACTCCCTAGCGGGCGATGCCCACGCTCATTGCGCGGGTGCAGGGGCCCGTTACGGCTGATAGAGGAGGTCGGGACGGATTCGGGACGCGCCGTTTCGGAAATGCTCCGTTCGGTTCACGCCGAACGTCGCACGTCAGGCGTGGTGCTGCTGGGTCTGCCCCAAATGACGTTCTGCGGACGTTTGGGCCTGAGTAGAACCGGCTGACATGAGCCTTGTACTTGCTTCGGCCTTGTTGTTCGCGGCTGCCTCGCCGTGCGCGGACGAGGTGGTGATCAGAAGCGCCGCCGTGGACTCGGTGATCGAGGCCGCCGACCACCTTCGTCAGGTCGCGCCGTCAGGGTCTGCGGCCCAGCGCTGGGTTCGCACGACCTCTGGCGGGCTGCGCAACGTCCACACCGGACAGTGCATGTCCGGGAGTGGGAACTACGTGCTGCTGCGGGATTGCAGCGCTTCGGATCCTTCGCAGCGCTGGAAGTTCCTGCCGGTGGCCGGTGGCGTGATGCTGACGACCGAGGCCGCCGCCGAGGGTGCGGTGCTCGCCGGCAGCCGGTCGGTGCCGAACTCGATCTACGGCCTGTTCGAGCCCACCGCCGGCGACCCGATCTACCGCTGGATCATCTAGGACAGGTGCTTGAACAGCTCGCGCAGTGCGGCCGTGGCGTTGTCGAGGACTTCGGCCGGGACCGCCTTGAACACCTGGTCGTGGGCCTGGGAGTTCGCGATCACGACCTCTTCGGCGATCTCCTTGCCGGTCGCGGTGAGGCGCACGTAGGTGCTGCGGCCGTCGGACTGGTCGGGCTCGCGTTCGACCAGTCCCCGGCTCACCAGGCGGTTCACCACGTTGCTGGTGCCGCCGGTCGACAGCAGCAGTGAGCGGCTGAGCTCGTTCGCCTTGAGCCGGAAGGGCTTTCCGGCGCGGCGCAGGGCGGCCAGCACGTCGAAGTCCGCGCCGGTGAGGTCGAACCGGGTCACGGTGGCGCGGGTGGCCTCGCCCAGCAGGGCCGAGAGCATCATCGCGCGCTTGCCGAGTTCCGAGCTGGCGACCAGGGCCTCCGGGAGCTCCGTCCGCCACATCGCCAGCACTTCTTCCACCCGATCCGTCACAGGTCAGAGCCTATTGCACGTCGTGATAGCTTTTAAGAAAGCTTTCGCGTGAGGGGGATCTGATGGACTTCGTGCTGCGCAACGCCCTGGTGATCGACACGGATCCGGTCGTCGTCCGGCCCGGTACCGACGTGCTGGTGTCGGACGGCCGGATCACCGCGGTGGGCAAGGATCTGGTCGTCGACCGCGTGATCGACTGCACGGACCGGATCGTGCTGCCGGGTTTCGTCGACACGCACCGGCACCTGTGGCAGGTGTTGCTGCGTTCGTTCACCGCGGACATGTCGCTGGGGGAGTACCTGGAGAAGCTGCTGCGGCCCGTACAGCCCGTGCTCACACCCGAGCACCTGCGGATCGGCAACCTCGCCGGCGCGCTGGAGTGCCTGGCGTCCGGGATCACGACGGTGCAGGACTTCTCGCACTCGCCGTCCTTCGCGTACGCCGAGGCCGGGGTGGAAGGACTGCGCTCATCGGGAGTGCGGGCGCAGTTCGGCTACGGGCAGCCTCTAACACGGTCCTCTGTGGACGACGTCAGGCGTGCTGCGGGGCTGGCCGGTGGGTTGATCGACGTTGTGCTGGCCGCGCCGGGGCCGTCGTTCGGCGGGATGGCCGAGGTCGAGGAGGACTGGGCACTGGCCCGCTCACTGGGGCAACGGGTCGTGACGCACATCGGCGGAGACGCGAACTCGATCTCGGCCCTGCGCGACCGCGGCCTGCTCGACGCGAACATGACGTTCGTGCACGGCAACGGCCTCTCCGACGACGAGCTGAAGCTGATCGCGGAGGCCGGTGCGGGGGTGTCGATCGCACCCGCGTTGGAGGCGCGGATGGGTCACGGGGCGCCGATGGTGCGCCGGACGCGATCGCTCGGAGTGCTCACGGGTCTGGCCTCGGACACCGTGGCGGCGGTGGCCGGGGACATGTTCTCGACCATGCGCGCCACGTTGCTGACGGCTCAGTTCAGCGAGGGCGTGCACGTCACTCCCGCCGACGTGCTGCGGATGGCGACGATCGAGGGTGCGGCGGCGCTCGGGATGGCAGACCGGGTGGGGTCGCTCGGCGTGGGCAAGCATGCGGATCTGGTGGTGCTGCGGGCTGACGACATCAACCTCGTCGGCACGGCCGACCCCGTCGCGGCAGTGGTGACGGCGGCGCATCCCGGGAACGTCGAGCGGGTGTTCGTGGGTGGCGTTGAGGCCGGGCGGCAGGACGTGGCGGCCGCTGTGAAGGAAGCGGCCGCCAGTCTCGTGAACGCGCTCAGCCCATTGTGTTGAGCGGCACGCCGAACACGACGCGTTTGTCGATCTGCGTGCCGGACCCGTTGAAAGCGTGCTCGGTGGCGGTCCACACCAGACCGCTGCCGTGCTCGTAGTAAAGGTCCTCCCCGCCGACGGCCCAGCTGTAGGTGGTCATGGCAGCACCCACGCCACCAGAGAACATGAAGCTGTGCTTGTCGGCGGAACTCCGGCCGAGGTAGTAGCGGCCGTTCCACGTCTGCACGCCCTGGACGTTGGTCTTCGGGATGGTGACCGCGGTGCGCGGCACGGCCTTGCCGCCGGACAACGTCAGCTTCCGGGTCGAAGCGTCGACCGGGTAGTGCACGACGCGGCCGCCCTCGACGGCGGGGTCGGTGCTGCGGCCGTCGCGGTACTCGCCGACGACCAGGGTGTCCGGGGCCGTGCTGCGGTCCAGGGCGAGCGAGGAGAAGCACAACGCGTTGGCCTGCGGGAGGCACGGCGACGCGGGCACGATCGACTGCTTGTAGGAAGCGACCTGCGGCAGCACATAGCGGTAGCCGTAGGCGTAGTAGGAGCCGCCGGACAACCCCATGACGTCGTCGCGCGCGGTTGAGACTTCGAGGATGCGTTCCATGTCGAACACCCGGATGCCGCGCGAGGTGTCGGCCATGTAGAGGTAGCGGCCGAGCCACGCCATGCCGCCCGCGTGGATCGGGACCGGCTTGAAGTTGGTGTTGCTCGTCGGTTCGGCGAGCAGGACGTGGCGGTACTTGCCGGTGTTGCGGTCGACGAACGAGATCCGCACGCCGTGGCTCTCGTGCGTGCCGGCCTTGCCCTTGTCGTGGTACCAGGCGACCAGCAGCACGCGGTCCGAGCCCCAGAGCTCGTCGTCGTCCGCGTCGGACGAGCCGCTGACGCCCTGCGGAACCCAGTACGACACCAGGCTGTCGCCGTCGTCCCAGCAGAACCTGGCGCTGCTGCGCAGGATCTTGTCCGCGGGGAGCGGGATGTCCGTGCGGTCGTAGTACTCCGGCTGGGCCTGCTTGCGGCTTTCGGAGCACGAGTTGGTGCTGCGGTTGGCGGCATTGAGCACCTCCGACACCGGGCGACGAGTGCCCAGTTCGGTCGTCAGAGCAGCGGCTCGAGCGTCGAGCGACCAGTCCGCGGTGAGCGAGAACGCGCTGCCGTCGCGCTCGGTGATCTGGTCCGGTGCCGCGAGCGCGGGTGTTGATGTCAACGAAACGGCCGCCAGCAAGGGCAACCAAAAGCGTCGCATGTCGATCTCCTCTGTTTGGAGAGGTTCTTAATCGGCCGCGAGTTGTCCAGCAGCCCCGATCAGCACTGGACAATCAACGGCCCTGGCGGGAGGACCCGATGGGAAGGCCGGAACGCAAGATCGACCCCGAGACCGGCCCGGTGGCGCGGTTCGCGTGGGAGCTGCGGCAGTTGCGGGAGAAGGCCGGCTCGCCGAGCTACCGGGAGTTGTCCAGACGCGCGCATTTCGGCACGACCGCGTTGTCGGAGGCGGCCGGTGGGACGCAGTTCCCCTCGCTGGAGGTGACGCTCGGATACGTGCGGGCGTGCGAGGGCGACCTCGACGCGTGGACCGAGTACTGGCGTGAGGTGGCGGAAGGACTCGAAGCCCCCGGCTGGGACGAGCACATCGCGCCGTACCTGGGACTCGCGGCGTTCCAGGCCGAGGACGCGGAACGGTTCCACGGCCGGGAGGCGTTGGTCGCAGACCTGGTGGCCAAGCTGGAGAACAACCGGTTCCTCGGGGTTTTCGGGCCGTCGGGGTGCGGCAAGTCGTCGCTGCTGCGCGCGGGACTGGTGCCTGCGATGGCGGTCAAAACGGTCGTGTTGACGCCCACCGAGCACCCGCTCGTGGAGCTGCGTCGGGCCGGCCCAGCGGAACTGATCGTCGTCGACCAGTTCGAGGAGATCTTCACGCTGTGCCGGGACGACAACGAACGGGACGAGTTCATCGCCGCTCTGCTGAAGTCGGAAGCGCGAGTGGTCGTGGGGGGACGAGTCGACTTCCTCGGCCGGTGCGCGGCGATACCGGCTCTCGTGGAGGCGTTGCGCGACGCCCAAGTGCTGGTCGGACCCATGAACCTGGACGAGCTGCGCCGGGCGATCGAGCTGCCGGCGGCGGGGTTGTCGCTGGAACCCGCGATGGTGACCGCCGCGCTCACCGACACCCATGGCAGACCCGGCGCGTTGCCGCTGCTCTCCCACGCCTTGCTGGAGACGTGGCGGCGACGCGAGAACGGAACGTTGACGCTCAAGGCATATCGGGACGCCGGTGGGGTGAGCGGCGCGATCGCGGCCACCGCCGAGGACGTCTACACCACACTGGACTCCGCCGGCCAAGTCGCGATGCGAGGAGTGTTGCTGCGCCTGGTCTCCAGCGAGGACGACCTGGTCGACGTGCGGCGCCGCGCCCCGCTGGACGAGGTCCTCGACGCCGGTGATCCTGCTGATACGGCAGCCGCGGTCGACGCGTTGACGACGGCGCGGCTGGTCGTGGTGACCGAGGGCGGGGTCGAGCTGGCCCACGAGGCGATGATCGAGGCGTGGCCCCGGTTGCGCGGCTGGATCGACGAGAACCGCGAACACCTGCGCCGGCACCGCGATCTCACCGCCGCGGCGCAGGCGTGGGTCTGCTTGGACCGCGATCCCGGTTCGCTGTACCGGGGTGTGCGGCTGGCCACGGCACGCGCGATCGCGGAGGCACCTGACTGGCCGGTGCTGTCCACCGAGCTCGAGCGCGAGTTCCTGGGCGCCAGCTCGGCCTTGGAGAACACCGAGCTGGCAACGGCAAAACGGCACACGCGCCGGTTGCGCACGTTGGTCCGGACACTCGCCGTGCTGCTGGTCGTGACCGTGACCGTGGCGGTCGCCGCAGCCGTCCAACGCAGAGCAGCGGTCGCTGAACAGCACATCGCCCAGTCACGTCAGCTCGCCCTGCAGGCGCAGGACCTGAGCGAGTCGTGGCCGGACGCGGCGAAAGCCCTTGCCGTGTCGGCCTATCGGACCGCCCCGACGTCGGAGGCGTTGGGCGCGTTGCTCAGCACCGCCGCCTACAAGCCCGCGCGCACCGTGTTCAAGGACCATCGCGGTCCGGTGCGGGCGGTGGCCTTGAGCAGCAACGGAATGCTCGCCTCAGCCGGTGACGACAGGTCGGTGCTGGTCCGCGACTCCGGGGCTCCTGTCGCACTCACCGGACATCAGGCACCGGTCCACGCACTCGCGTTCCACCCCGACGCTCCTGTCGTGGCCTCCGGATCCGACGACGGCCAGATCATCGTGTGGAACCTGAACAACCGCACACCTCAGCAACAGATCTCCTTGCCACACGGCCGGATCAACGGCCTGGAGTTCAGCGCCGACGGCCGCCTGCTCGCGTCGGCTTCGAACGACGGCACCGCGGTGCTGTGGGAACGCTCGGACGCGGGCTGGCGTGAGTCGGCGCGGATCCCGCACGATCTGGGCTCTTTGAACGGCATCACGCTGAGCGGCGATCTCGTCGGATTGGCAGGGGAGAAGGGCGCGCAGATCCACAACCGGCAGACGGGTGCCGCCCGGACCTACCGCGACCACGACAGCGCCGTTCGCACGATCGCGCTCAGCGGCACCTCGATCGCCACCGGCGGCGCGGACAGCCAGGTCGTGCTGCGCGCAGGTGACGGAGAACCCCGGTTCCTGCGCCGCCACACCGCCGGCCTGCGTTCGGTCCGCTTCACACCCGACGGCGGCAAGCTCATGTCCGCGAGCGACGACGGCAGCATCCGCTGGTGGTCCGCGACCGGCGGCTGGCTGACGGGTCTGATCGGCAGGACCGGGGCGTTCTTCGCGGCGGCCCTGAGCCCGGACGGCAGCCGCATCGCCGCGGGCGGCGACGACAGCGTCAGCCTGTGGCCAGTGGCTCTACCGCCCTTCACCGGACACGCCGTCCCGCCGTTCTCCGTCGCGATGACTGCCGACGGCACCGTCGCGACCGGCGGCGCCGACCGTACGATCATGGTGTGGGGTCAGGACGGCGTGCGGCGCCACGTCCTCACAACGCCCGCCGCCGTGAAGTCTGTGCTCTTCCACCCCGACGGCACGCTGTTGTCCGCGGGGGAGGACGGCCAGGTCACCGTGTGGGACATCGCCGCACGCCGAGCACTGCGCACGTTCGCGGGACACCAGGGCCCGGTCACCGGACTTTCGTTGACCAGCAAGGGAGATCTAGCGGCCTCCGGTGGCGCGGACCGCACGATCCGGCTCTTCGATCCCCGCTCCGACGCCCCGGCACGCGTCCTCCCCGCCGCCCACACCGCCGAGGTCGACGCGCTGCAGTTCAGCCCGGACGGCCACCTGCTCGCGTCCGGCGGCGAGGACGGTCGCCTGGTCCTGTGGGACGTCGAACACGACCGCAGCCTCGCCGTGCTGAGCGAACGCAACACAGCGTTGCGCGACATCGCTTTCACCCCCGACGGCACCACGCTGATCACCGGCGACGCGACCGGCACGATCACCCTCTGGGACGTCGCGCGCCGCCGCGAGATCGGGGTGCTACCCGGTCAGCGCGGAGCCGTGCGCGAGATCGCGGTCAACGGAAACGTCCTCGCCGTGGCCGGCAGCGACACGGCGATCACGTTGTGGGACATCGCTTCCCGCACTCAGATCGCCTCTCTCACCGGGCACACCGGCCCCGCCAACGCCCTCGCGATCGACGGCACGCGGCTCGTCTCCGCCGGCGCCGACCCGCGCGTCATCCTGTGGGATCTCGCCCCGGACTCCGTCGCCGCGCACGTGGTCGACCCGGTAGCTCAGCACTCCTCGCGGTAGGCGTCGAGGAGCAGTCCGTGGAAGTGGTGCACCCCGTGTTCGGACAGGCCTGATCCCTGCGGGTCGTAGACGATCCGGCCCTGGTCGAACGCGGGGGTGCGCATTCCCCGCTGCACGCTTTCGACGATGCCGATGTCCTGCTGCTGCAACACTTCGTCGATGTACCGGACCCCGTCCTGTTCCGAGGCGGTGAGTTCGGTCGTCTCGAAGTAGAAGTCCCAGGTCTCCTTCGTCCGTTCCGGGCCGTCCGGCAGGATCTGCAACACCATGAAGTTGTCGCGGCCGGGGTAGCGCAGCAGGCAGGTGTTGGGCCACAACCACCACACCGCGTGCTGGTTGACCGTCGCGCCGGACACGTCGTACGCCGAGTTCTCGTGCTTGCCGGCCTCGGCGAAGTGGCTCGACCAGATGCCGTGCGTCTTCACGTCGTACGTGCCCATGTCGACCAGGTCGACGAACTCCGGGTGTGCGATGTGGCAGTGGTAGCACTCCAGGAAGTTGTCGACGACGTTCTTCCAGTTGGAGTTGAGCTCGTACGTGAGCCGTTTGGCGTGCGTCAGGTTCGCGACGTTCGGGGCCCAGAAGTCGATCTCCGCCTTGAGGTCTGGTGCCTGTTCGGCGAGAGGTTTCGCGGTGGCGTCGAGGTTGACGTAGACGAACCCGCAGAACTCCTCGACCTGCACCTGGTCCAGGCAGATCTCGTTCTTGTCGAAGGTTTCCATGCGGTCAGCGCGGCGTGCGGCTTTCAGCGAGCCGTTCAGGTCGTACGTCCACGCGTGGTACGGGCACACGATGTTGCGCGTCGTGCCCGCGCCGCTGAGGAGTTCGTGCGCGCGGTGCTTGCAGACGTTGTAGAACGCCCGGAGCGTGCCTTCCCGGTCGCGGACGATCGCGATCGGCATCCCGGCCACGGTCGCGGCGACGTAGTTGCCGGGTTCGCGGAGCTGCTCGACGTGGCAGATCCATTGCCACGTACGGGAAAAGACCGTCTTCAGCTCGTAGGAGTGCCACTGAGGCTCGACGTACGCCTCGGCGCGCAACGACATCGAGCGCGCGGGATCCTCGTGGTAGCCGGAAGAGATGCGATGTACGTCCGCCGCCGTGACACCCATCCGTCAGAACCTAGAGATGTTTGAACGATCGTTCAATAGAGCTGGGTGGGGAGGCGTTCGAAGCCGCGCAGGATGCGGGTCGGGCGGCGTCGCGCACCGGGCAACGCCCGCAGGTCGGGGAACCGTTCGAAGATCGAGCGCAGGCCGATCTCGCCCTCCATGCGGGCCAGCTGGGCGCCCAGGCAGTAGTGGCGGCCGGCGCCGAACGACACGTGGTCGCGGGCGTTGGGGCGGGTCACGTCGAACGCGGCGGGGTTATCGAAGACGGACGGGTCGCGGTTGGCCGCGGCGAGCACGGCGGTGACGAACTGGCCGCGCCGCACGGGAACGCCGGCGATAGTGGTGTCGGCAAAACACATCCGGCCCGTCATCAGCACCGGCGGGTCGTAACGCAGCACCTCGTCGACGGCGTTGGCCCACAGGTCGGGTCGCGAGCGCAGGACTTCGAGTTGCGACGAGTGCTGGGTGAGCAGGGCGATTCCGTTGCCGAGGAGGTTGACGGTGGTTTCGAAGCCCGCGGCCAGGACCAGGCCCGCGGTGGCTTTGAGCTCGCGTTCGGTGAGGCCCTCGCCGTCCTCGCGGGCGGTGATCAGGCGGCTCAGCAGGTTGTCGCCGGGGTTGGCGCGCAGGGCGTCGAGGTGCTGGGTCAGCCAGGTGTCGAAGCTGCTCAGAGTGGACTCGACGCTGCGGAAGACGCGCCACGACAGGCCCATGTCGAGGCTGGGGGCGGCGGCCGCGCCCAGGGCCAGGACCTTCGCGCGTTCCGAGTGCGGGACGCCGAGGATCTCGCTGATCACGGTGACCGGGAGCAGGCCGCAGTAGGTCTCGATGAGATCGACCGGGTTGGTGGGGTCGAGGCTGTCCAGCAACGAGTCGGCGATCGACTGGGTGCGGGCGCGCAGCTGTTCCACGGCGCGGGCGGTGAAGACGCGGGTGACCAGCTTGCGGTAGCGGGTGTGCTGCGGGGGTTCGACGACCAGCAGCGACGGTGGCTGCACGGGGTGCGTGATGTCCGTGGCGGACCACGCGGCCAGCCGGCCCAGGATGCCGGCGCCGTAGCGGGGGCGGGTCGTCACGAGGGCGTCGCTGGTGAGGATCTCGCGCACGCTCGCGTGCCGGGCCGTGGTGTGGCCGACCTTGGTGGCGGCCAACGGGCCTCGCGCGCGGATCTCGTTGAACAGATCGGTGAGGTCGGCGCCGCTGGAGGCTTCGACGGTGATGCGACCCTGCAGGTCGCCGCGGCGGGCTGCCAGGCGCAGCACCGCCCGTGGCAGGGCGTGGCCGATGCTCCATCGCACTGCCGGCTTGACGTGCTCCTCGGTCAAACTTGAGGTACTCATCGGTTTCGTAGGGTCGTCCACCTGCGGCGGAGAGTCAAGAGTGGGCCGTCCGGCCGAATGGGAAGTCCACTTCGGACTAACAGGTATCCTGCCGCGCCATGGAGATTCGGGCGCTGCTCGACGGAATGGACCGGGACGACTTCCGGAACGAGGCCGCGGACTTCGCGGCCGAGCACGGGCTCACGACGTTCGAGGGGCTCGTCGACCTCATCGCCACGACGGAGGACGCCCAGGTCAGCCGGCAGGCGTGCCGGGTGTTCTCGCTGCTGAGCGCCGGCGACGAGACCTACGCGGCGCTGACCCGGCATCCCCACCGGACCGTGCGCCTGCACGCCGCGAGCATGTTCCGCGGCGAGAGCGCGTTGAAGCACGCCGACGAACTCCTGCCGCTGCTGGGCGATGACGACTACTACGTGGGACGGGAAGCGCGGTGGGCGTTCGGGTCTGCGGGGCCCGAGGCGTTGCCGTACCTGCAGGAGGCGCGGAGAACGACGAAGGGCGCGGTGCGCAGGGGCGCGTGGCAGGGCATCGCCGAGGTCGCCGGACCTGACGCCTTCGACGAGCGGGACCGCCGAGTGCTCAAGCGGTTCATCGAGGTCAAGGTCGAGGAGGACATGTACTCCAGCGAGCCGATGCACCTCTGCGGCGGCTGGTACGCGATCAAGACCGACAACCAGCAGGCCGTGCTCGAGGTCTGCGGTCTGAAAGATCCGACGCCGGTGACCAAGATCCTCGGCGGCGACGCCTGGAACAACGACCACCACTCGTGGGCCAAGGCGGAGGAGCACGTCCGCTGCGCCAGGGTCTACGTCACCGGCGCGTGGGACGGCTGGACGCTCGTGTTCGGCGAGCCGTTCGCGCACGCCGACCGTGGGGTCCGGGAGATCTGCGCGGTGCTCAGCGCGGTGTTCGGCGAGGTGCACTACTACGCCATGCACTGCCAGGGCGGCGGGAACGAGTGGTGCATCGCGGAGGGCGGCGAGGTGATCCGCCACTACGACGAGGACAACCCGGACGAGCAGATCGGCGAGCCCCTCGACTGCGAGGACGGCCTGAGCCTGCCGCACGACTGGAGCGACGAGGCCGACGACCTGGAGGACTGCTACGCGACCGACGTCGCCGAGGCGATGTCCGCCAACCCCAAGTACTTCGAGGGCGACTGGGAGGGCCACGGCGTGCTCGCGCTCACCGCGTGTGGCCTGAAGTACGGTTCTCCCAAGGGTTTTCTGCGGATCACCTACTAGTAGAGGTCGTCCAGCAGCTCCAGATCAGGCGGCACCAGCGTCTTCGACAACACGCGCGCCGCGGACGAACAACGGCGTGTGGCCCAACGGCAACGGCCTGCGAACACGGCGAGCTCTCACTCACGCTGCACCGGGAGGTCGGCTTCCGCGTCGGCGAGGGGTACGCCCTGGACACTCTGGGGCACGTCGAGCTCCACAGTGGACGACCGGCGCGAGCTGTCGAACGGTACAGGCAGGCGTTGGAGCTCCGCCGCGAGCTCGGCGACACCTACGAGATCGCGAACACGCTCTTCGGCCTCGGCCGGGCGCTTGCCGTGCTGGACGAGCCGGGGCGGGCGCGAGAGGTGTGGGAGGCGATGGACGAGCCGCAGCTCACGCGGGGATGACCGGCGCCTCCAGCACGGGGGTGGGCGCGTCGGTGATCACGCCGGCGACCTCGGTGAACGGCAGCACGGTGAACCGGGACGCCGCGCCGATCTTCTCCGCGCTGGCCAGCACGTACGTGTCGGCGGCCTGACCCGCGAGCGCGCGCTTCATCGCGGCTTCGTCGGCGTCTCCGGTGGTGAGGCCTGCTTCGGGATGGACGCCCGTGACGCCGAGGAAGAAGAGGTCGGCGTGCACACCCCGTGCGGCCTCCACGGCGGCGGCACCGCAGGCGACCATCGAGTGCTTGAACAGGCGTCCGCCGATCACGTAGACCTCCACGTTCTCGTGATCCGCCAGCGCGCTCGCGATCGTCGGACTGTGCGTGACGACCGTGGCTCGTAGGTCGAGCGGTAGCACGCGCACCAACGCGAGCGTGGTCGTGCCGCCGTCGAGGATCACGGTGGCGTTCGGCTCGATGAGCTTCGCTGCTGCTCGCGCGACGCGTTGCTTGCTGTCCGGCTGAACGCCCTGGCGCGTGGCGTAGTCGGCGATCGCGGGGGAGACGGGCAGCGCGCCGCCGTAGACGCGCTGGCAGAGACCGGCCGCGGCGAGATCGCGCAGGTCGCGGCGGATCGTGTCCTCGGAGATCCCCACTTCGAGAGCGAGGTCCTTGGCGACGATCCGGCCGTCCGTGCGCAGGCGTTCGAGCAGCAGGTCACGGCGTTGGGCAGCGAGCATGCACGTTTCTCCTTGTTTCTGCCGAGTCTTGCACATTATGGTCGATCGCATGCTGATTCTGATCGCGGGGCCCTACCGGTCGGGTACCGGGGACGACCCCGAACTGATGGCGCGCAACCTCGAACGGCTGGAGGAGGCGGCGTGGCCGATCTTCCGCAGCGGGCACGTGCCGATGATCGGCGAGTGGGTGGCGCTGCCGGTTCTGCGTGGTGCGGGCGGCAGTTCGCCGTTGGACCCGATCGCCGAGGAGATCATGTACCCGACCGCGGAACGCCTGTTGAGGCACTGTGACGCGGTGTTGAGGTTGCCGGGGGAGTCGACCGGTGCGGACGAGGACGTGAGGCTCGCCCGGGAACGCGGGTTGCCGGTGTACGGCCGAGTGGAGGACATTCCGGGCTACCGTTCCGCCTAGCGGAACAGAAGCTTGCCAGGGGAGACGCTCCACATGCCTCGACCGGAACGGCCACTCGGGCCCGAGGACAGCTCGCTGCTGAGCTTCGCGGCGGACCTGCGGCGGTTGCGGGAGAAGGCGGGCAAACCGACCTACCGCGAGCTGAGCAAGCAGGCGCACTACTCGGTGACCGTGCTGTCGGACGCGGCGAGCGGGCGGAAGCTGCCGACGCTGGCCGTGACGCTCGCGTACGTCGAGGCGTGCGGGGGTGACGCCGAGGAGTGGCGGCGGCGGTGGCACGAGCTGTCCGAGGAGCTGACCGAACCGCCTGCTGAAGGTGTCCGGCCGCCCTACCTGGGGCTGGCCGCGTTCCAGGTCGAGGACTCCGACAGGTTCTTCGGGCGGGACGTGCTGATCGCCGAGCTGGTGCGACGGTCGTCGGAACGGCGGTTCCTCGGGGTGTTCGGGGCGTCCGGCTCGGGCAAGTCCTCACTGCTCCGGGCCGGTTTGGTCGCACGCACCAACACACCGTCCGTTGTCTTCACGCCAGGAGCCCGTCCACGCGAGGAATGCGCGCTGCGGATGGCCGAGCTGACCGGCACGCGGGTAGGTCAGGTCCTGGAAGACCTCAAGGATCCCGCCGCCCTGCACGTGTACCTCGGGATGGTGGCCGACGAGGTGCTGGTCGTCGTCGACCAGTTCGAAGAGGTCTTCACGCTGTGCCAGGACGAGGACGAACGGGCGTGGTTCGTGGAAGCACTCGTCAGGGCCTCGGCGCGGCACGGCCGGGTCGTCATCGGGGTGCGCGCGGACTTCTACGGCCACTGTGGACGGTACCCGGAGCTCGTGAAAGCTTTGCAGGACAGCCAGGTCCTGGTCGGCCCGATGGATGCCGACGAACTGCGCCAGGCCATCACCCAGCCCGCCTCCAGGGAAGGCTGCGTCCTCGACACCGCGCTGGTGGCCCGGTTGGTGGCGGAGGCGGCCGGGCAGCCCGCCGCGTTGCCGTTGGTGTCGCACGCGTTGCTGGAGACGTGGCGACGGCGGCGCGGGCTGCGGCTCACCGTCGAGGGCTACGAGGAGGCCGGCGGGATCCAGCACGCGATCGCCCGCAGCGGCGAGGAGGCCTACGCATCACTCGACCCGGCCGGGCAGGTGGCGGCAAGGCAGATCTTCTTGCGCCTCACCGCGATCGGTGAGGGCACGGCGGACACCAAACGCCGCATCACCCGCGAGTCGCTGGACGACAGCGACCTCACCGTGCACGTGCTGGAGAAGCTGGCCGCGGCCCGGTTGATCACCATCGACGACAACACCCTGGAGCTGACGCACGAGGCGTTGATCCGCAGCTGGCCGCGGTTGCGCGAGTGGCTCTCCGACGACCGCGAGGGACTTAGGCTGCACCGGCAGCTCAGCGAGGCGACCGAGACGTGGGCGGCGGTCGGACACGATCCCGGCGCGCTGTACCGGGGTGTGCGGCTCGCGTCGGCCCGCGACTGGGCCGCGGCGAACCCGGAGGCGTTGACACCGCGCGAAAAGCGGTTCCTGTCGGCCAGTCTGGAGTCGGAGGCGGCGGAGCAGGAGAACACGGCTCGTCGCAACAAACGACTGCGGAAACTCGTTGCGGCACTGATGGTTTTCGTGTTGCTCACGACGGTGGCGGGCGTTGCCGCGCTGGTGCAGTGGCAGCAGGCCGTCACCGACCGGGACCGGGCGACGTCGCGGCAGGGCGGCGAGCACGCCGCCGGGCTGATGGCCACCGATCCGTCGCTCGCCGCCCAGATCGGCCTTGCGGCGTACCGGATCTCGCCCACACCTGAGGCCCGCGGCGCTGTGCTGAGCACGTTCGCCGCGTCGTTCCCGACCCGCCTGCACGGCGCGGGCGACCAGGTCGACACCATCGCGCTGTCCCCGGACGGCCGCCTGCTCGCCACGGGAGCCGTCGACGGCGTCGCCGAACTGTGGCGGGACTCGCGGAAGATCGCCACCCTGCCCAACACCGGCCGCGTGACCGACGTGGCGTTCAGCCCCGACGGCCAACGCCTCGCGGTGGCGGGCCGCGAGGGCGTGCGGCTGTTCGACGCCGACGGGCGGCAGATCACCGCCCTGGAACCGAAAGCCGCGGCCGCGGGTGTTTCGTTCAGTCCCGACGGGACCCGGCTCGCGACCGCGGGAGCCACCGCGCAGGTGTGGGACCTGAAGTCCGGCAAGGCCGAGTCCGCGCCGGTGCGGCACGAGGGCGACGTCTACCGCGTCGCGTACAGCCCGTCCGGCGTGCTCGCCACCGCGGGCGCGGACGGCGGGGTCTTCGTGGGCGACCGGCAGATCATGAGGGCGGAGGGCCCGATCAGCGGCCTCGCGTGGAGCCAGGACGGCAAGCTCGCGATCGCCGACGAGACCCACGCCCTGTGGCTCTACGACGGCGCGGTCACGTCGTTCCCCGGCCCGGACTCGCTGGTCCGCGGCCTCGCCTTCCACGACGACAAGCTCGCCGTGGGCTCGAACGACGGCATCGTCCGGATCATGGACGTGGCCACCCGCCGCGAAACCGGCCGCCTCACCCAGCCGAACCGCGTCCGCGACGTCGCGTTCAGCCGCGACGGCGCCCTGCTGGCCAGCTCCAGCAGCGCCGGGCGCGCGTACCTGTGGCACGACCCGCTGACGAGCTCGACCGGCCACGCCACCTCCCTGGAGGGCTTCTACACCCACCCCGCGAGCGGCCTGGCCGCGACCACGGCGAGCCTCGACCCGACGGTTCGCCTGTGGCGCACCGACTTCCGCACGCTCACCCCGCTCACGACGCTGACCGGGCACACCGACTCGGTGTACTCCGTGGCTTTCAACCCGTCCGGCACCGTTGTGGCGACCGCGAGCCGAGACCGCACGGTCCGCCTGTGGGACATCACCGGTCAGCCGGTGGCCGTGCTCGACGGCTACCGCGAAACGGTCACCACCCTGGCCTGGAGCCCCGACGGCACAACGCTGGCCTCTGGCGACGACGCGGGCGACCTCGTGCTGTGGGACGTCACGGCCACCCCGCCTCGGAGACTCACGACCCTCACCGACAACGTCCGCAACGTCAACGGCGTCGCCTTCAGCCCGGACAGCAAACGCCTGGCGTCGGCCAACACCGACCGCGCCGTCCGGTTGTGGGACCTCACCGACCGGGCGAACCCGCGCCTGACCGCCAAGCTGACCGGCTTCCGCGAGGCGGTCATCAGCGTGACGTTCAGCCCGGACGGTTCGATGGTCGCTGCCTCCGGACTCGACCGCACCGCACGGCTGTGGCGCGTCGCCGACTCTGTTGCGTTGGCGACCATCACCGACCAGAGTGGACCGATCAACCGGGTCCGGTTCGCTCCGGACAACCGCTCGCTCATCACCACCGGCGGCGACCGCGCCACCCAGCTGTGGAGCATCGACGATCCCGTGAAGCCCGCGCTGGTCGCCACGCTGCGCAGTCCGGAGGCCACCGTGGTCGGGGTGATCTTCACGCCGGACGGGCGGCGCGTGGCCGTGACGAGCGACGAGGGCACGATCCGGTTCTGGGACTCCGACGTGGAGGCCGCCGCCAAGAGGATCTGCGAGCTGGCCGGCACCGCGATCACGCGCGAGGAGTGGTCGGCACAATTTCGCGATCACGACTACCAGCCGCCCTGCACGACCTAGCATCACCGGCATGCCGAGAGCCCTGGTCCTGCTGCTGTGCCTGCTGATCGCGGGTTGCGCCGAGCCTCCGCCCGAGCGCGGGGACCTGCAGGGCACGCTGCAGCGGCTGTCCGAGGCCGGCTACGACTGGACCAGCGTCGGGCACAGTCAGCCGGCGCCCGGTCAGGACCTCGTCCTGGTGGAGCTCAGGACCAAGTCCGAGCCGGCCGAGCAGGCGGCGGACCGCGCCGCGAAGCTCGTGTGGACGACCCACAAGGGACCGCTCGACGCCGTCGCCGTCGAGGTCAACGGCGTGGACACCCTGGTGCTGAACCGGACCGAGCTGGTGACGCGGTTCGGGGCGCGCGACCGGCAGCTCGACGCCCTGCCGAAGAAGGCCGACTGGACGGGGTTCTGGTCCGTTGTGATCGGCGTGGCCGGCGTCTTCGCGGTGGGGCTGCTGGCGTTCAGGCTGTGGCGTCGCGCGAGGTCGTGAGCCCCGCGATCAGCACGTCCAGCGCCCGCCGGAACTGACGCACGAAGTCGGCCCGCGCCGACTCCAGCCGCAGGTCTGACACCGCCTCCAGCACCTCCGCCGTACTCGGCCTCGAAGGCCGCCGTCACCGTGCTGCCCGAGCACCTCGGCGGCTCCACACATTGATCAACTAGCCTGGGCGCATGAAGTACGCGATCAGGGCAGAGCGGATCTTCGACGGAGAGCGTGAGATCGCCGGAAAGCCGTTGGTCGTGATCGCGGACGGCAAGATCGTCGACGTCACGCACGCTCGAGCTGACCTTCAGGTCGTCGACCTCGGCGACGTCACACTGCTGCCCGGCCTCGTCGACGCGCACGTGCACCTCGGGTTCGACCCCGACGGCAAGGCGGCCGAACACCTGCAGCACGACGCGGAAGACGTGATGCTGCAACGCATCCGCGCCAACGCACGGGAAGCCCTCCACGCGGGCGTCACGACCGTGCGCGACCTCGGTGACCGCAGCTACCTGACGCTCGAAGCCCGCGACGCCGGCCCGGAGGTGCTGGTCTCCGGTCCGCCCGTGACGACGACCGGCGGCCACTGCTGGTTCCTCGGCGGTGAGGCGGACGGGATCGACGGCATCCGCAAGGCCGTCACCGAACGGGTCGAACGCGGCGTCGACGTCGTGAAGATCATGGTCACCGGTGGGTCGATCACGCCGGGCTCGTCGCCGTTCCACCAGCAGTACACGACCGACGAAATCAAGGCGGGCGTGGAGATCGCGCACGCGGCGGGGATCCCGGTCGCCGTGCACGCGCACGCGCCGGCTGGCATCAGGGCGGCGGTCGAAGCCGGCGTCGACTCGATCGAACACGGCTTCTTCCTCACCCCCGAAGGCGCCGTCGCCGACTGGGACACCGTGGACCTGTTGGTGCAAAAGGGGATCTACGTCAGCACGACGACGGCGCGCCGGCCGTCCGGCAACCCGCTCCCGCCGATCAGCGTGCGCGTGCGGGAGAACTTCGCCCGGATGCGCGAGCTCGGGGTGCGGCTGGTCTGCTCGTCCGACGCCGGGGTCGGGCCGTTCAGCCGGTTCGACTCGGTGCCGCACGGGGTCGCCGAGTTCTGCGACGTGCTCGGATTCCGGCCCGCCGAGGCCATCGCGGCCGCCACCAGCGTTGCCGCCCAGTCCTGTGGGCTCGGCGGGCGCAAGGGCAGGATCGCACCCGGCCACGACGCCGATCTCCTTGCCGTGGCGGGAGATCCGTTGAAGGACGTCGCGGCGCTACTGGACGTGCGCGCGGTCTTTCGCGCCGGGGAGCGCGTCTCCCGCTGACGCCCGGTACGCCCTGGCCAGCTCGCGCAACCAGCGCAGCTCGGTCTCGGTGTCCGTTCCGCCGTGCCGCACCAGGTCCAGCACGACCGGCGACTTCGGTTCGCCGTCCCGCATGCGTTGCAACGCAAGACGAATCCACCGCGCGGTGGACTCCGCCGAGTCGCCGTCGACCTCGTCCGCCGGGGTGATCCACTCGCGCAGGCTCAGCATGCCGTCGCGGGTCTCGATGATCCGCCGCTGCAGGCGCATGCGCATGCTGCTGCGTGATGGCTGCAGCGCGATGTGCGGGAAAGCCGTGACGAGGTCGTGCCACAGCGGATGGAGCCGGCGGCAGTCTAGCCAGTCCACAAAGGACTCGCGCAACGGTGCGAGCGCGGCCAGCGAGGCACCGAGAGCCAGCAGTGCCAACGAGGTGGCGGCCCCGAAGTGGCCGATGTCGCGCAGCCAGACCGCGGTGCTGAACAGGCTGCCGATCCGGCTGAGCAGGTAGACCAGGCTCACCGCCGTCGCCAGCGCCAGCAACAGGATGCCGACCCGTGGCAGCGACCGGACCCGTGGCAGCAGCCGCCAGAACAACACCGACGAGACGAACCGGGTGCCGATCATGTACGTCAGGAAGAAGAACCAGTAGCCCATCACCCAGTTCAGCGCGCCGGGCGTGGGCGCGAAGCCGGGCCGCAGCGGGTCACCGGACGTGATCGCCATGCCGAAGCAGGTGATCTGCCCGGCCATCGTGATCGCGGCCAGCACGAACCGCGTGGTCCGCCCGCGCTGATCGGCACCGTGGAAGTGCACGGCGAGATGCAGCAACGCCGTCGAGAGCGCGACCGCGGCCAGGCCACGCGTGAGGTCCGCGAGCTGCGGCACGCCGGAGACCCCGTTGATCATCTTGGCCACGACCGGGAAGCCGGCGAGGTGGCCTACCTCCATGATCACCAACATCAGCCACAACGGCCGCTGCTGCGCGGACCGCACCGCGGGCAGCCGCAGCACGATCACCACGGTCACCAGCACCATCAGGAAGTCATTCATCACTCAGCCCCAGCACGTCGCTGATCCGCCGCTCGGTCTCGGTCGCCGGCGGCGTGCGCCGGCGTGCGAGCTCGAGGATCAGCGTCGCGACCATTTCCGCTTCATGTTCCTGCGCCGTCGTGTAACTGGTGCGCGCCATGGCCCGCTGCGACTCGTGGCCGCACAGCATGTGGCCGATCTCGTGGCAGATGATGTGTTCCTGGTGGAACCTGCTCGTCTGCTGCTCGAAGAAGACGTGGTCCGCCACGTCCGTCGCGACCCACAACCCGGACGGCATCTCGTCGACGGGCGGTTCGGTGAAGGGGTGCAGGAAGAGCTTCCGGCCGCGGACGCGCGCCACCTCGTCGCACAGCGCCTGGACCGAGAACGGCTCCGGCATCGTCAACCCGCGCAACGCCGCGCGGGCCCGGCGACGCAACCGGAACTGCCTGAGCTCCCGCAAGTCCCTCCATCCGCACGCCCGGTGGTGATCGGGCACCGGCGGTAGTCAATCACGACCCGAGGGGTCGTTTGGGGTCTTGTCTCGTTCTTCGTCCAGTTGCTCGATCTCGCGCGCCCGCTCGATCATGTCGAGGATCGCGCGCTGGCTGCGTTCAGACAGCCCGTTGGACCGCAGCGCGATCATCCGCACGCCCGCGGAGTGCAGCGCCGAGGCGAGCTCCATGTCGTCGTTCGTGACGTCGTCGTCGAGGAAGTACGCGGGCGGCTTGCCGAAGAACCTCGCGAGCGCCTGCAGCCGCGGCCCGGTGGGGTTGCCCCGCTGACCGGTGCGCAGCATCCACAGGTAGCCGGTGGAGATCGACAGCCCGGTCTCGTCGCGGATGGCCTTGGCGATCACCGCGTTGCCTGGCGGTTTCTCGTCCGCCCAGCGCTCGTCGATCAACGCGTTGATCTTGGCCGCGATGGAGCCGGGGTCGACCGAAGCCACGGCAGCTGCTCCCTTTGTGCGCCTGACATCCAGCGGATTGAACACAACGGTAGCCCAGTCCCGGTATCTGTTCAAACGAGTTGACAAGGCGGGGTGTCGTCCACTGAAATGAACAGCGCACGGCCGGTGACACGGCCTGGGGGTACGTGTCACCGGCCGCGATCGATGGATTGGGGGATCCGGTGATGGTTCACGAGCGTGAATGGAAGGGTGCGGCTGCTTAGAAAGCCGCTGCTCAGCCGCGGGCTGCGGCGACGAACTCACGCATCCGGCCGTGGTCCTTGACGCCGCGGCTCGACTCGATGCCGCTGGACACGTCGACGCCCCACGGCTGAGCCACCTCGATCGCCCCGGCGACGGTCTCCGGCGACAGCCCGCCCGCCAGCAGCCACTTCCCGGTGGGCCTGCGGTCGGCGAGCCTCGTGATGTCCCACTGCTCACCGGACCCCGCGACCGGGGAGTCGATCAGCAGCGTCTCCTCGCCGAACGCTCCGGCGCGCACGTCGGTGTCCGGCCCGAGCGCGGTCGCCCGCCACAGCCCGAACGGCTGCCCGGCAAGCTCGTCGAACGCGTCCTTCAGGTAGTCGCCGTGCAGCTGCAGCGCTTGCACGCCGCTCTTCAACGCCAGCTCGCCCGCCTCGGCGGCCGTGATCCCGCGCACCACGGCCACGGTCAGCACGTGTGACGGCACCGCGGCGACGAGCCTGGCGGCCAGGTCGACGTCGATCTGGCGGGGGCTGGTGGTCAGCACGAACCCGACCGCGTCAGCGCCGGTCTCGACCGCTACGGCGACATCGGCTTCGGTGCGCAGACCACAGAGCTTCACGAACACAGACCCGATCCTAGTGACGTGGCTCGCGTGTAGTTCAGCTAACAGTCACATATCGCGTCGCCACCTGGTCCTACTTGTAGAGACACGGGCAGCGTTGTTTTCGGAGGCCGCGATGACTGAACACCAGATAGCCACATCGGTACTAGTGATCGGCACGGGCGGTGCGGGGTTGCGCGCCGCCATCGAGCTGGCCGAGCGCGGCGTCGACGTGATGGTCGTCGGAAAGCGGCCCAAGGCGGACGCGCACACCGCACTCGCCGCCGGTGGCATCAACGCCGCGCTGGGCACCATGGACGAGGCCGACACGTGGCAGCAGCACGCGGCCGACACCATCAAGGAGAGCTACCTCCTCGCGAACCCGGAGACCGTCCGCACCGTCGCGGAACAGGCCGGACGCGGCATCGCCGACCTCGAACGCTGGGGCATGCCGTTCGCGCGCGAGGAGGACGGCCGGATCTCCCAGCGGTTCTTCGGCGCGCACACGTTCCGCCGCACGTCGTTCGCCGGCGACTACACCGGCCTGGAGATCCAGCGCACGCTCGTGAACCGGGCCGCGCAGCTCGACATCCCGATCCACGACTCCTGCTACATCACCCAGATCCTGGTGCGGGACAACGTGGTCTTCGGCGCCTACGGGTTCGACCTGCAGACCGGTACGCAGTACGTGTTCCACGCGGACGTGGTGATCCTCGCGGCAGGCGGGCACACCCGCATCTGGCGGCGCACGTCCAGCCGGCGTGACGAGAACACCGGCGACTCGTTCCGGCTGGCCGTGCTCGCCGGTGGCCGGATCCGCGACCCCGAGCTGGTCCAGTTCCACCCGTCGGGCCTGCTCGAACCGGAGAACGCGGCCGGCACCCTGGTGTCCGAGGCCGCGCGCGGTGAGGGCGGTGTGCTGACGAACGCGCTGGGGGAGCGATTCATGGCCCGCTACGACCCGAAGCGCCTGGAACTGTCCACACGCGACAGAGTGGCGCTGGCCGCGTACACCGAGATCAAGGAGGGCCGCGGCACCCCGAACGGCGGTGTGTGGCTGGACGTCTCGCACCTGCCGCGCGAACAGATCATGCGCCGGTTGCCCAGGGTGTACCAGACCCTGCTCGAACTGCAGATGAAGGACATCACCCAGGAGGCCGTGGAGATCGCGCCGACCGCGCACTACTCCATGGGCGGTGTCTGGGTTTCCTCCGCTGATCACTCAACGGGTGTCGACGGCCTCTACGCGATCGGTGAGGCGTCGAGCGGACTGCACGGCGCGAACCGGCTCGGCGGCAACTCGTTGATCGAACTGCTGGTGTACGGCCGGATCGTCGGTGAGGCCGCGGCCGAGTACTCGTCCTCCTTGAGCGCCCAGCGGCGTTCGAAGATCGTGCTCGGTGAGGCGCGGGCCGAGGTCGAGGGCTTGCTGAAAGCCGACGGCCCGGAGAACGTCCGTGCGCTGCAACGATCTTTGCGCAACACGATGACCGAGCACGCGGGCGTCGTGCGGGACGAGTCCGGTCTGCGCAAGGGCCTCGCCGAACTCGACGAGCTGGAAGAACGCATCCGCAACGTCGGCGTGCACCCCGACCTCGCCGGGTACCAGGACCTGGCCCACGCCTTCGACCTGAAGGCCTCGGCGCTCGCCGCCCGCGCGACCCTGGAGTGCGCCCTCGAACGCCGCGAGACCCGCGGCTGTCACAACCGGTCGGACTTCCCGGACACCGATCCCGCGCTGCAGGTGAACCTGGTGTGGTCGGGCCCCGGCTGGATCGACCGGGAGGAGATCCCTCCCGTACCGGACGAGATCGCGTCGCTGATGAGGGACGTCGACACGGCCGGCAAGCTGGTCGAGTGACACAGGCGAAAGGGGCGGGACTTCCCGCCCCTTTCGCTCTCACCGCAGTCGCAACGCGGTGGTGAACAGGAAAACGCTGTCTTCCAAGGCTTCTACCCGGTGCCGGTCCTCGGGCATGGTCAGCAGGTCGCCGGGGTCCGCCTCCCAGGAGTGCGGCCCGACGACGAGCCGCACCTTCCCGTGCAGCACCTGCACGGTCACCTCGCCGGGGTGCTCGTGCTCGTGCATGTGCTCGCCCTTGCGCAGCGCCATCACGGTCTGCCGCAACGACCGTTCGTGTCCACCGTGGACGGTCGCGGCACTGCGCCCGCTGGACGCCTCCTGCGCCAGCACAAGATGGTCGCGCACCAATGCGTTCAACGACGTCTTCACGGCCGCGGCGCCCGGAGGTGCTTGCGCGCTTCGAGCTCCTCCTCCGGCACCACGGTCAGCATCGGCTGTCCCGGCGCGCAGAACATCGTGACGACGAACGAGGATTCCTCGTCAGCGAGGTGGTTGCCGTCCTGGTAGTGGATGACGTCACCACCGGGCTCCCAGAACGTCTCGCCGGCCCGCACGACCCGTTCGGGCTCGCCTTCGAGCTCGAAGACGATGGCGCCGGAGATCACGTAACCGTAGGCGGGACCGGAGTGCCGGTGCGCGGGTGTGCCGGGACTGCCCGGAGGCATGACGACGTGCACCGTCATGGCATGGGCACCGTCCGGGACGCGTGGCGCTTCCGAGACGGTGCCGATGACCTCGAACTTCGGTGGCACGCCGGCGAAGGGGATGTCGGTCTGGTGGTCGTGGCTCATGCCAGTTGAGACCGGACAGCGTGCCGTTCTGTGACAGCGAACTAGGAACGCGGCGCCCTGAGGTGCCGGCGCGCCTCCAGTTCCTCCGGCGGCACGATCGTGAGGACCGGCGCGCCCGCCTCGCAGATCATGGTCACCACCAGCACGGACTCGGTGTCGGCAAAGTGGTTGGCGCCCTGCAGGTGGATCACGTCGCCGCCGGGTTCGTAGAAAGCCTCACCTTCCCGGAGCACCCGCTCCGGCCGGCCTTCGAGCTCGAACGTGGTGGCGCCCTTGACGACGTAGCCGTAGACGGGGCCGGGGTGGCGGTGCGGCGGCGCGCCGGGGCTGCCGGGCGGCAGGGTGACCCGGACCGTCCGCGCCACCAGGCCGTCCGGAATCGGGGCGATGGCCGGCACCTCCGCCAGGATCTCGACCTTCGGCGGCGGGCCGTCGCCGTGCGCGGGGTGGTGCAGAAGTTCACTCATACAGGTTCAGACCAAATACGCGTCCCATTTGTGACAACTGGGACGATCTTCGGTAGAAACGTGGTGGGGGGAGCATCGAGGGGATTGTCGTGTTCGACGAGGAGTCGGTGGCCGGGTGGGAGCTCACCCGTCACGGCAGCCGAGAGACCTACCGCAAGCGCTTGGCCAACGGCGTCACCGTCTGTGCGAGATGGGACGACGAGGAGAGCAGAGGTGTGGTCGAGGCCCGCGTCGATCTGGCCGGCAGCGGCCGCGCGCTGACGAGGAACCGGGAGGAGTTCCGGGACCGGGACGCGTGCTGGAGCGCCGCACGGCTCGCGGCGGACGTGGCGGCGAACCTGCCGGACTCCAGCGAGACCGGTGAACTCATCACGGTGCTGGCCAAGAGGTTCGGTGTCACCGAGGACTTCCTGCTCACCTACACCGACGGGTCCGCGGTGATCGTCGCAGGCGAACCGGCGGTGGGCACGTTGCTGCGGCGGGCCGATGAGCTGCGTGAGGCGATCGCGCCGCGGTGGTGGCCCGGGTTGCAGGAACGGCCGGGCGAGAAGTGGGTCGTGCTGGCCCGCCGGAGCGCGCCCAGCCAGATCTGACGGGACCGGCCGCCGCGACGGCCGGTCCCGCTTCTCAAGCCGCCGCCCCCATGGCGGAGACGACCTTCGTGGTCAGCGACGTGATCCCGATGACCTGCCCCTTCTTCAGGCCCCACGCGTCCTCGGCCATCACCGAGCGGGACCCGAGGTACTCGCCGGTGGCCGGGTTGATGACGATCTGCTGGGTGACGCCGTGGTCCGTGATGCCGAGCGCGGTGCCCGTGCGGCCGTCCAGCACCGCGGCCGTGTCGACGATCTCCAGCCCCGGCGCGTAGGACAGCGCCTTGAAGACGGCGGACCGCACGTCGGCCGGGTACACGCCGGTGTCCAGGCCGCTGGTGATCATCAGGACCAGGTTCTTGCCGTGCGACTCGCGCTTGAGCTTCTCGTAGAGCTCGCGCGGGTCACGGGGGAGCTTGGCGATGTACTCGACGGTCGGGTCCGTGAAGCTCACCGGGACCTTGTCGCCGAACCAGCGGCCGCCCGCGATCTTCCACTCACCGTCCTCGCGCTCCAGGTCCTTCACGGAGAAGGGCACGTCCTTCTCGGAACCGATCAGCCACTGCTTGTCGCCGACGTTGGTGCGCCGGTGCAGCCACGTGCCGCTCCGGTCGTACGGGATCCAAGTCTCGAACTTGTGATCCGTGAGGAACATCCACTTGTAGTCGTTGCCGTCCTTGTTCGACCACCGGGCCTGCTGCAGCACGTACAGGTACTGACCCGGCTCCAGCTTCGCGTCGCCGACCTTTCCCGCGGCCTGGATCAGCAGGTCGGCCGCGGCCACGTTCGGACCGGATTCACGCGACGTCAGCGACGGCACGATCAGCGCGGCACCGGCGATCAGGACGGTCACGGCGGCCGCGGCCACGAGCGGGATCCGGCGCCGGCGGCGAGGCGCCAGCGGGACCACCTTCCCGGACTCCTCGCCGTCGATGCGGGCGAGCAACGCGGCCTTGCCGCGCGAGAAAGCCTCGTCGCTCATCGGGGCGACGTCCGACATCGCCCACTTGACCATCTCGTCCTCAACCGGACGCTTCTCGTCACTCATCGTCGCCCTCCTGTCCGTTGATCTTCGCCCGCAGCTTGGCCCGAGCCCGGAACAACCGGGTCCGGACCGTCGCCACCGGCGTCTCGGTCACCTCCGCCACCTCGGCCGCGCTCAGATCGGCCCACGCCACCATGAGCAGCACGTCCCGTTCCTCCGGCCGCAGGTCCGCCAGCACCTCGCTGAGGTCGCCCATCAGCGACTTGGCGTCCACAACGGACGCGGTGCGGTCCTCGACGTGATCGGCCACCACGCGCCGGCCGTGGTCGCGAGCCCACGCCCGCAGGCGTCTGCCCTCCGACCGCACGTGCTGCCGGAGCAGGTTCGTGCCGATCCCGAACAACCACGCCTTCACGCTCGCGCGGGCGGGGTCGAACGACTCACGGCGTTCCCACGCGATGAGGAACGCCTCGGAGACGAGGTCGTCCGCGATCGCGGGGTCCACCCGCAGCGCCAGGTAGCGGTGCAGGTCACGGGCGTGCCGGTCGTACAGCTCGACCCACGCTTCCCTGTCCAGAGGTCTGGTCACCCCCGGCCCTCCAGTTCGCGCCGGCGGCGCAGTCTCGGTGCTCACGCAACTTATTGGCCGATGGGCCTCTCCGCATTCCCATGAGGACGGTCACACCCGTCAGGTGGAAATGCGAGAACGCGAATCGGCCAAGAAGCCGACATGAACGAGACAGCGTTGATCAGACAGTTCGTCGACGAAGTGCCGCCGATGTCCCAGGAGGCGTTCGAGGCAGGGCGGCGGCGGATCCTCGCCCTGGACCGGTGGGCCAGGGCGCGCCGGGACTTCCGCGTGCTCTGGTTCGCGACCCTGGTGGGGCTGCCGCTCGTGCTGGCCGCCATGGGCGTGTACTACCTCGACCTGCAGGTGTACCGGACGGGCGGACTCGCCTGGCTGGAAGGGCTTCCGCTCTACCACGACTTCCCGGGGAAGCTGGCCGACTTCAACCTGCCCTTCACCTATCCGCCGATCGCCGCCGTCCTCTTCAGCGGGCTCGCGGTGCTGCCGACCTGGCTGGCGAACACCCTCGTGACGATGGCCAGCTTCCTGTGCCTGTCGGTGGTCTGCTTCGTCGTGACCCGGCGGCTCACCCCGCGGATGAACGTCGTGTGGACGGTCAGCGCCGCGGTCTCCGTCGCGGCTTTCGCGCTGGAGCCGGTGCATTCGACGTTCCTCTACGGGCAGGTCAACCTGCTGCTGATGGCGTTCGTGGTCGTGGACTGCCTGGCCGTCACCGACCGGCGGTGGCGCGGGATGCTCGTCGGCCTGGCCGCCGCGCTCAAGCTGACCCCGCTGATCTTCGTGTTGTACTTCCTGGCGCGCAGGGACTGGCGGGCCGCGCTCACCTCGCTCGCGACCTTCGCCGGTGTCGCCGGTGCCGGGTTCGTGCTGGCACCGAAGGACTCCGCCGAGTTCTGGTTCCACGGGCTGCTCGACGGGAGCCGCGTCGGCGGCATCGCATACATGACCAACCAATCGTTGCGGGGCGTGCTGCACCGCCTCAACCCCGGCCACTCCACCGAGATGCTGCTGTGGGTGCTGCTGTCCGCGGTCGTCGTGTTGCTCGCGGTGATCGCGGCACGCCGGGCCCGGCACGACGTGGTCGCCCTGGTCGCGATCGCGACGGCGGGCCTGCTCGTCTCGCCGATCTCGTGGTCCCACCACTGGGTGTGGTGCGTGCCCGCGTTCCTGGCGCTGGCTTTCCTGCGCCGCAACGGATCCGGGGTGGCGCTTCCCGCACTTGTCGTGGTGTTCTTCCTCGGGCCGTTCAACTGGCTGCCCAACACCGGTGACAAGGAAATGCTGTGGACCTGGTGGCAGCACATCTACGGTGACATCTACACGTGGGTGGCGATCGGCCTGCTCGTGACGCTCGCCGTGAGCGGGCGTGAACGGACACGCGTGCATGCAGTCAGGTGAAATCCCGTAGTCCGCACCTTCTGACGGTATTTTCGGACGCGGCAGACCGCTAGCCTGTACTCCGGTACACAATTAGACGGGGGTTCACGTATGGCGGGGACGCGACGCGTGGCCGAGCCCGCGGCGCCGACTCAGGCTGTCGGGAGGCGTGAGCGGCACAAGCGGGCCATGTACGAGCGGTTGTACACGGCCTCCATAGAGCTGTTCACCGAGCAGGGCTACGAGGAGACCTCGATCGAGGACATCACCGAACGGGCTGATGTCGCGCGAGGCACCTTCTTCAACTACTTCGACCGGAAGGAGGAGGTCATCGCCGCGTGGGGCGCGCGGCGACGGGACACGCTGCGGGCGGAGCTCGGTGCGATCGCGGGCGGGGGCCTGGACGTGCTGACGTGCCTGGAGAACTGCATGCGAGCGCTGGCGAAGATCAACAAGCTGGAGTGGCGCACCACGCAGGTCATGCTCGCGGCCTGGGTGCGGTGCGGCCACCCCATCTTCGAGGAGCCGTACGCGACGTCGTTGTTCGCGGAGATCGTCGCCGGCGGCAAGCAGGCCGGCGAGATCGCCGACCACGTCGACCCGACGCTGGTGGGCAACATCCTGCGCGACATCTACCTGGGGACCCTCTACCGGTACGTGGGTCGTGGCAAGCAGCCGACGACGCTCGCCAACGAGCTCGTCACGACCCTGCGACTGGTGATGAACGGAGTCCTGGCGAAGTAGATCAGGCGAGGCTGTCGGCGAGCGCCCCCACGTTCTCCGGCCCGAGCAGCTGCGTCGCGGGAACCGTTCTGCCGAGGGACTTCTTCAGCCTAGCGGCGAGTTGCGCGGCCATCAGGGAGTCGAGTCCCAGGTCGCGCAACGCCCGCCGGGTGTCGAGGCGGTCCGGTGTCGTGCCGAGCACGGCCGCGACGTGGCCCAGCACCACTTCGCGCACGGGTTCGCCCGGCCGTTCGACGACGACGGGCTCCTTGTGCTGAGCGGTTCGCACCGGCAACGGCTTCGGTGTCCTGGCTGACCGCAGCAGGTTCGTCACGCCGCTGACCAGTTCGTTGAGGCCCGCGAACGGGGTCGGCGCCTCGGTCCGGACGGTGATGCCGGTCAGCTCGGCGAAGCACTCGTGCTGAGCGTCGAACAACCGGACGTCGACCACGGGCTTGCCGCGCCGCCGCCGCGCCACGGCCCAGAACTCACCGCTCGCCCGGCCGGTGATCCGCACCCGGTCCACGCTCAGCGGGATCGCGGACGAGCCCAGCGCGAGCATCACGGCCTGCATGCCGGTCTCCAGCACCACGGACATCGCTGTGGTGCTGTTGAACCGCGCGACGGCCATGTCCTGCCCGCGCCAGGCCTGGCGCAGCGAGCGGAACACGCCCTCGAACTCGTAGCCGTGCCGGCTCGCCAGTTCCTGGAACTCGCTGTCCCGCACGTACTCCCGGCAGCGTTCGAGCGCCCAGTCCAGCTCGACCGCGCTGATCGAGCCACCGCGTTCCAGCTCACCGCTCGCGCACTTCAGCCCGTCGTCGGTGTGCAGGGTGAACGCCCTCGTTCCGCCGCGCTCGGGTCGCAGCGTGACGGTGAGGGTGGGTAAGGCCTCCGGGTCCACCGTGCACAGCTCGTGGAACCGGATGTTCTTGAGCGCGTGCGTGCTGCCCGGTTCGGTGCTGCGGGCGACCGAGAGCACGGCCTCGAACAACGCCGCGCACGGCAGCGGGGTGAGGCCGCGGAACCGCAGCCCGCGCAGGGCTTCCGCGAGGCCGAGGGTCGCCGGGTCGACCTCGCGGACGATCTCGGTGTCCGCGGTGAACGACTCGAACCAGTACTCCTGGTGCTGCCACGGGTAGGTCGGCAGGTTCACGCACCGACCGTCGCCGAGCCAGGTCGCCCAGTCGATCGGCACGCCCGCGACGTGCAGCCGCCCCAACGCTTCCGTGATCGCGCGGAGTTCGGGTTCCTCGCGCAGCAACGACGGCACGGTCATCGCCGCGCCGATCTCACTCGCAGCGTTCAGCAACACCGGGTGCGGGCTGATCTCCAGGATGACGGCGTGCCGCGCCTCGGTGAGGATGCGGCGCACGGTGTCGTTGAGCCGCACGGTTTGCCGTACGTTGTCCGCCCAGTAACGGGCGTCCAGCTCACGCCTGCCGTGCTCCACAGTGGACCGGAAGTCGACCTGCGGTGCGTGCGGGCGCAGATCGTCGAGCTGCTCGCGCAACGCCGTGGCGACCTTGTCCATCAACGGCGAGTGCGACGCAACGTCGACGTTCTTCACCGCGCGGCACGCGATGCCGAGCGACTCCAGGTCGTCCGCGACGGTCGCCATCAGCCCGGCCGGGCCGGCCAGGACGCACGTGCCGGGGGAGTTGTCCGCCGCCACGCACACCTCACCCTGATACCGGTCGAGCAGGCCCTCCGCACGTTCGGCGGAGAGCTCGGCCCACAACATCGCGCCACTGCCCGCCGTCTCCTGCATCAACGCGCTGCGGCGGCAGATCACCGCGGCCGCGTTCCTCTCCGACAACGCGCCGGCGATCTGCGCCGCCGCCACCTCACCCATGCTGTGACCGACAACGATGTCGGGCTCCACGCCCCACGACCGCCAGTGCGCGGCCAGCGCGACCTGCACGGCCCACAGCACCGGCTGGATCACCGCGATGGTCTCCCGCCACGGTGCCGCGCCGGTCAGAACATCCACAACGGACCAGCCGGCCTCGTCGCGCACGGCCGCGTCGCACTCGTCGAGCGCGGCCCGGAACGCCGGTGACACCTCGTAAAGCTCACGGCCCATACCGCGCCACTGTGAGCCCTGGCCGGGGAACAGGAAGACGACCGGTGGCCGTTCCGTTGCTTCGCCCGCTGCGATCTCACCGTCGAGGAACGCCCGCAGCCCGGCCTGGAACTCCGCGACGGTCGCGCCCGTGATGGCGAGCCGGTGTTCGTGGTGGTCGCGACGGACGGCTGCGGTGTGGCAGATGTCCTGCACGGCAACGGCTTCGTCGAGGTGCGTGAGATGTGCGGTGGCGGCGTCCCGAAGGGCAGCAAGGGATTTGGCCGACAGCGTCAGCACTCGCGGCCGGGCGTCGGCGGGGATGGCGGTAGCGGCGGCGGGGACGGAGGCCGCGGGGACGGAGGCGACTGGGGTGACGGTGGCGGTGGCGGCGACTGGGGTGGCGGCAGCGGCGACTGGGGTGGCGGTGGCGGTGGCGGTGGAGGGAGTGGCAGGGGTGGCAGCGGGGGTGGGTGTGGTCTGGGTTGGTGGCGAGGTCAGGACGACGTGCACGTTGGTCCCCGAGATCCCGAACGAGCTGACCCCGATGATCGGCCGCTCCTCACCCAACGGCTGATTGCGCGTGACGAGCCGCAACGGCCCGTCCGTCAGCGTCTCCGCGAGCACCTGAGCGTGCAACGAGGCCGGAACCACGCGGTGTTCCGCGATCAGCACCGCCTTGATGAGCCCAGCGACACCGGCTGCCGCCTCGGTGTGCCCGAGGTTGCTCTTCACCGAACCGAGCAGCAACGGCTTGTCCCGGTTCGCCCCAGCCACCTCGCGCAGAGCGGCGAGCTCGACCCGGTCGCCGACGCTGGTGCCCGTGCCGTGCGCCTCGATGTAGTCCACAGTGGAGGGATCGAGGCCGGCGTCGGAGTACGCGGCCGTGAGCATCTCGGCCTGACCGCGCACGGCGGGCTGCAACAGCAGACCGCTGCCGCGGCCGTCGTTGCTGACCGCGCTGCCGAGCAGCACGGCGTGGACGCGGTCGCCGTGTGCGACCGCGTCGGGCAACCGTTCCAGCACCACCGCGCCGACACCTTCGCTGCGCACGAAGCCGTCCGCGGTCGCGGAGCCGAACTTGCAGCGCCCGTCGGGGGCGAGCATCGACGCCTGCGAGTACGCGATCGCGTCGTCGGGCAGCAGGATCACGTTGACCCCGGCCGCGATCGCGAGGTCGCACTCGCCGGCGAGCAGCGCCTGCCGGGCGTTGTGCACGGCCACGAGCGACGACGAACAGGCCGTGTCGACCACGATGGACGGACCGCGCAGGTCCAGCGCGTAGGAGAGCCGCCCCGCGGTGACGGCCCGGAGCTCCCCTCCCGCCGCGTGCCGGACGTCGTGGTTGCCCGCGTTGCGACTGGCCTTGCCGTACTCGGCGGTGGCCTGGCCGACGAACACGCCGACGCGCCGCCCGGCGAGCTCGGAGGGCCGGATTCCCGCGTCCTCCAACGCTTCCCAGGCGACTTCCAGCAGCAGTCGCTGCTGCGGGTCCATGGCTCTGGCCTCACGCGGTGAGATGCCGAAGAACTCCGCGTCGAAGCCGCGGACGTCGGCGAGGAACCCGCCGTGCCGCGAGATCGTCCTACCGGGAGCGGGTGTTGTCGAATGCCAGTCGTCGATCTCGAATCGATCGCGCGGGATCTCGCTGACGGCATCGACGTTGCCGGTCAGCAGATCCCAGTACGCGGCCAGGGATCCGGCGCCGGGGAAGCGGCAGGACATGCCCGCCACCGCGACTTGTCCGGTTGTGTCACCGGTGCTTCCGCGAGATCTGTCGGACATGGAGGCATGGCGGCGTGTCACGGTCCCCCCGTGGGTTCAAAGTAGTTCCAAGTACAACTATGTACCCGAAGCCAAGTTTAGCCAGCCGTGGTGAACGCTGGAAGTCAAAGTTACGCAATTGCCGGTCGTCGCTGAGAGTTCGGGAACCACGGTCTCGCAGGGTGGAACGAGAAGCCCTACACTCAAAATCGGTCTTGCGTTCAAGTTTGTACTGGCGTACTCACTACAGCGGTCGACGGTCCAGCAGGGGGAGATCCACAACATGGCCAGGTTCGTGGTCGAGATGGTGTTCGAGACAGCGGACGAGCGGTTAGGCGAGGTCCGGCCCGCTCATCGCAGGTACTGGGAGGACCTGGCCGCGCGCGGCGTGCTGCTGGGGGGCGGCCTTTACACCGACGAGTCGGGCGGGCTGATGCTGTGCGAGGCCGCGGACGACGCCGCGTTGCGCCGTTTGGTCGACGGAGACCCTTATGTGCGCGGGAAATTGGTGCGCAGCGTCAAGATTCGCGAGTGGCACGTGCTCGTCGGCGGGTTGAAGCTCCCGGTTGGACACGAGCCTGAGCCGCAGCAATTCGGTTTCACTATGGCTGCCGGGTCCAGTTCGCTGATCTCCCGGATCGAGAACGGCCCGCGCATCACGCGTGCCGCGGTGGCCGCTGGTCGCGCTCTCACGGCGCACGAGCACCGGATCGCCGCGCTGATCGTCGGCGGCAAGACCAACCGGGAGATCGCGGGCCAGTTCCGGGTCTCGGTGCGCGCGGTCGAGCTCCACATCACCAGCATCTACCGCAAGCTCGGCATCAACCGCAGGGCGCAGCTGGCGTCCGCACTGGCCGCCTGAGGGGACTGAGGATGAGGTTCGGCGTCAACATCCCCAACTACGGCGACCGTGCCGCGCCCGGCGAGATCCTGCGCTGGGTCCAGCACGTCGAACGGCTCGGCTACCACCTCGCCATGGTGTCCGACCACGTCGCGCTCACCCCGGAGGTGGAGCGGCTGTTCCCGGCGCCCTTCTACGACCCGTTCGCCACGCTGTCGTGGCTCGCCGGGCAGACGACCGGGATCGAGCTCGGTACGACCGTGATCGTGCTGCCGTACCGGCATCCGCTGGTGATGGCGCGGATGGCCGCGTCGATCGACCAGTTCAGCGGCGGCCGGCTGGTGCTGGGCGTGGCCGCGGGCTGGGCGCCGGGTGAGTTCGCCGCGGTGGGTGCCGACTACCGCTCGCGCGGCCGGATCGCGGACGAGTCGCTGCGCGCGATGAAGGCGTTGTGGGCCAACGACATAGCGAAGTCCGATGGCTCTTTTGTCCGGTTCGGCCCGGTGGCCACGGGGCCGAGGCCGGTGCGGCCGATCCCGGTCTGGGTCGGCGGGCACAGCGCCGGTGCGTTGCGACGGGCCGTGCTGCACGGCGACGCGTGGCATCCGACGTCCGTGCCGCCGGGCTATCTGGAGCAGCTCGGAATGCCGCAGCTCCGCCGGGTGTCCGAGCAGAAGGAGCGCCCAGTGCCCGCGCTGGCGCCGCGCATCAAGCTGCGGATCACCGCGCGGCGGTTGCCCGACCACGGCCGGATCCTCGGTGAGGGCACGGTCGACCAGCTTCGCGACGACCTCGGCGCGTTGGCCGAACTCGGTGCCACGCATGTAGTTCTGGATACGACATATCCGGGCGAGACCGTCCGCGAGCCCGCCGAGCACTACCTGGGGTTGCTCGAACTCGTGGCGTCGGAGATCGTTGATCTCGGCACCGGCCAACTGCGTTAGGTGGAGCCATGGGGGACCTGGACGTCCGCAAGCTGCGGATGCTGCGTGAGCTCGACGAACGCGGCACCGTCGCCGCGGTGGCACAGGCGCTGCACCTCACGCCGTCCGCGGTGTCGCAGCAACTCGTGGCGCTGTCGAAGGAAGCCGGCGTCCGCCTGATCGAACCGGTCGGCCGCCGCGTCCGCCTCACGGATGCCGCTCGTGTGCTGTTGAGGCGTGCCAACGAGATCTTCGCCGAGCTGGAACGGGTCCAGGCCGATCTTCTTGCGTACTCGGAAGGCTCGGTGGCCGAGGCACGTGTCGCGGGCTTCGCGGCCACGTTGTCCGGCCTCGTGCTGCCCGCCGTGCGCGAACTGCGCGACAGTCACCCCGGCGTCGTGGTGCGGCTGGTCGAGTCGGATCCGCCGTACTCGTTCGACCAGCTGATGCGCGGCGACGTGGACGTGGTGCTGAGCCTGGAGTCCAAGGACAGCCCGGCCGCCACCGATCGCCGCTTCCACCGGGTGGCGCTGCTGGCCGAACGCTTCGACGTAGCGTTGCCGGTGCACCACCCGCTCGCGCACGCGCCGGTCGTTCGGCTGGCGGACCTGTCGAGCGAGGCGTGGATCTTCTCCAACACGGGGACGTGCCGCGACATCTCGTTCGCCGCGTGCATCGCTGCCGGGTTCACGCCCGAGATCGTGCACCAGATCGGCGACTGGGAAGCGACGTTGGGCGCGGTGGCACTGGGGCTCGGCCTGGCCCTGGTGCCGAGGCTGATCAACGCGGGACCGCGCGAGGACGTGGTGATCCGGGTGCTCGACGCGGAGCAGCCCACCCGGCACGTGTTCGCAGCCGTGCGCAGGGGGAGTGAGGAAGCACCGCACCTGGCCGCGGTGCTGAGCGCACTGGAGGCCGCCGCCGAGCTCAAGGCGGCCCAGCGGGGCTGATCATTCAGTTTCCCTGCACGGTCGAGAGCACAAATTCTCGATGGACCTACCTCTACGCGCGTGTGAAGCTCGTTCTTGCCAACCACTTCGGTCTGGATTCCCGATGAGAAACAGGGATTACTGATGTCTGCTGCCGTGTCCAGGATGAGCCTGGTGAGGTTGATCGCGCTCGGCCTCATCTGGGGCTCGGTCTTCCTCTTCATCAAAATAGCCGGTTATGCGTTCTCGCCGGTGCAGATGGTGTTCGCCCGGCTGGTGCTCGGGGCGATCGTGCTGCTGCCGTTCGTGTACAGCAGGGGCGGACGGCTGCCGAAGGGCGGCGTGATCTGGGGCCACCTCGCCGTCGCTGCTTTGCTGGGCAACGCGATTCCGTGGGTGTTGTTCGCGTGGGGTGAGCAGACCGGGTCGTCGAGCGTCGCCGGCGTGGTCAACTCGACGACGCCGCTGTGGACGATTGTCGGTGCCTACGTCCTCGGGCAGGACCGCAAGGTGACCGCCACCAAGATCGGTGGCGTGGTGCTCGGCATGGTCGGCACGATCATCATCGCCGCACCGTGGAGCGCCGCGTCGGCAGGCAGCACGAGCAGCATCGTGGCATTCGTCGTCGGCACGGTCAGCCTCGGCGCGAGCTTCGCCTACATGGGCAAGTTCCTGGCAGGTCGCGGCATTCCGCCGCTCACCCTGGCGGCCTCCCAGCTGACGGCCGCGAGTGCGTTGTTGCTGGTGGCGATGCCGTTCGCCGGGTTGCAGCCGCTGCACCTGCGGGCGGACTCGCTGATCGCGATCGCCGTGCTCGGGCCGATCTGCACGGGTATCGCGTACGTCCTGAACTTCCAGCTGATCACCAAGGACGGCCCGACCGTCGCGTCCACCGTCACCTACCTGTTCCCGATCGTCTCGGTCGCGCTCGGCGCGCTCGTGCTCGGTGAGCCGGCGGGCTGGCCGCTCTACGTCGGGGCGCTCGCGTCCGTCGCCGGGGTGATGCTCGTCCGCCGCAAGCCCAAGGCGGTCGAAGCGCCTTCTCCCGCCCCGGCCCCCGCGGCGGCGAAGGCCTGACCCCCAGCCTTCCCCCGCCCGGCGAAGGGCCTCCCGGTTTTCGACCCGGGAGGCCCTTTTTCGTGTCCGTGTGGCAGAAATCCCCTTCGGTATCCCGAAGCGTTTTATGTATCAAGCAATTCTGCGGACTTCCGTAGTGAACTCCGGTCGGCGCGCTCATAACGTCGGCGTCATGGTCAATCCAACCGCTCCCCGACTGGGTGTCGTGGTGCCGTCAGGAAATGCGGCGGTGGAACCGGAGATCGCCGCTCTGCTGTTCGGTCACGTGAACGTCCACGCCACCCGTTTCCCGTTGTTCACCGAGTTCGAACAGCGGGAGCGGATCGAGAAGTACAACGAGGCGCTGGCACCCGCGATCGCGTCGTTCGGGCGGCTCGGCGCGCAGGCGATCGTCGCCGAGTGCAGCGGGTCGCACTACCTGCAGGGCCCGGAGCGCGAGCAGGAGTTCTGCGACGACCTGAGCGCGCGCTTCGGCGTCGAGGTCACGACCGTGACGCGGACCGTGCTCTCGGCGCTGGCGAGCATCAACGCCACCGAGGTCACGCTCGTCTCGCCGTACGCGCAGTGGCTCACCGACCTCTCGCGGTCGTACTGGGAGGCTGCCGGGATCAAGGTCCGCGACATCGTGAAAGTCCGGTCCAGCAAGGGTTTCTCGCCCTACGACGTCACCACCGACGAGTTGGTCGAGCAGGTCCGCGAGGCTGACCGACCGGCCGACGAGGTGCTGCTGATGACCGGCACCGGGATGTTCACGCTCGCCGCCCTGAAGGAGCTGAAGGCGGGCACCGAACGCACGATCCTCACCTCCAACCTGGCCACGGCCTGGTGGGCGCTCAGCAGGCTCGTGTCGGACGCGGTCGTGGACTGGCGGCTGGCACCGTGATCGCGGTCGTTGGCGCCGGCCCGGTCGGGCTCACCGCGGCACTGGTGTTGTCGCGTGCGGGCATCCCGGTGACGTTGCTGGAAAAGGGATCCGCGCTCGGCACGGCCTCGCGCGCCTCCACGTTCCACCCGGCGACGCTCGACCTGCTGGCCGGGCTCGGTGTGGCCCGTGACTTCATCGCGCAGGGCCGCGAGGTGCACGACCTGCAGTGGCGCAGTCGCAGCGGCTCGTTGCTGACGCGCATGGAGTACTCGACGATCGCCGACCGGACGGCGCACCCGTTCCGCCTGCACGCCGAGCAGACCGTGCTGACCCCGTTGCTGCTCAAGGGACTTCAGGCCGACGTTCGCTGGGACACCGAGGTTCTGGACGTTCGTCAGGACGCCGACGGCGTCGAGCTGGTCACGACCAACGGCACGATCAGCGCGTCCCACGTGATCGCGGCCGATGGTGCGCACAGCGCGGTCCGCACCCGGCTGGGTCTCGGCTTTCCCGGCCTGGAGTACCCGACCTACGCGTTGCGCGTCATCACGACCACGGAGCTGGACCGGTTGCTGCCGGGCCTCTCGCCGATGACGTACTTCCGCGACCCGGTGCAGTCGTGCAGCGTCCTCGGCCTGCCCGACCACTGGCGGGTCATCCTGCGCCTGCCGCACACCGCCGACCCGGACGACGTCCCGGTGGAGGCGTTGCTGCACAAGGCGTTGCCGACGATCGCCGATCGGATGGAGGTGCGCGACGCGCACTCCTACCGCACCTCGCGCCGCGTGATCGACAACTACCGGGTTGGACGCGTCCTCTTCGCGGGCGACGCGGCCCACCTCACCTCCACCGCCGGTGGCATGAACATGAACTGCGGCATCCACGACGCCGTGGACATCGCCACCGCCCTCTCTCGTGTGGTCAACGGCGACCACGGAAACGCACTGCTCGACGAAGCCGCGCAACGCCGCCGGAACGTGGTCACCGACCACGTCATCCCGCGCAGCGAAGCACGAGTGTCCGGAGTGGATGGACAAACGGGCTCTGTCGACGCCGCGGTGCGCCAGCTCGCCGCCACCGCAAGCGATCCCGCCAAAGCGGCGCAGTACCTCGTTCAGGCATCGATGCTCGACTCCGTTCCCAGGCTGGAAGGGTCCGTCGCCCCATGAAGATCTGGTTCCACAAGCACACCGTCGAAGGCAGACTGCCACTGCTCGACGAGTGGTACCGCAAGCATCTCGCCGAGGTCACCTCGCCCGGCACCGAGATCGTCATCAAGACGCTGCCGGAAGGCACCTACGACACCGAGACGCCGTTCGACCTGGTCAAGTTCGGCGCGCTGCAGATCCACTTCAACGCGCACTTCGCCCGTGGCGCGGTCGAGGCCGAACGTCAGGGCTTCGACGCGTGGGTGATCGCCGCCGGCCAGGACCCCGGTCTGCACGACGGCCGCGCGCAGACGTCGATCCCGACGCTGGGCTACGGCGAGACGAGCTTCTTCTACTCCGCGATGCTCGGCTACCGCTTCGGTGTCCTGGGCTTCATGCCGGCGTTGAAGGAGATCATCACCGAGAACATCGAGCGGTACGGGTTGAGCAGCCGTCTCGCCGCCTACGAGCTGGTCGACGACGGCCACGAGGCCGTGCGGCAGGCGTTGGACGGCGACTTCGACCGGTTCGTCGAGGTGTTCGACGTCGCCGCGAAGAAGGCGGTCGAGGCCGGCGCGCAGGTGCTCATCCCCGGTGAGGGCATTCCCGCCGAGATCTTCTGGCACCTCGGCACCAAGGAGCTGCACGGCGTCCCGGTGATCGACCCCGCCGGACTCCTTGTGCGCCAGGCGGAACTCGCGGTGCACCTCAGCCGGCTCGGCGTCGTGAACCGCTCCACGGCGGGCTACTGGTTCCGCCGCCCCGACGACGCGCTCACCGAGCACGTCGAGAACGTCTTCCTCGGCTCCGGAAAGGCAGTCTGATGTCGTCCCACTCCTTCTCGGCACAGTTCCCCGTCGCCCGTCCCCGCAGGCTGCGCCGCACGCCCGCGTTGCGCAGGCTCGCCACCGAGACCCGCCTGCACCCGAGCAACCTGATCCAGCCGCTGTTCCTGCGCGAGGGCATCGACCAGCCGCGCGAGATCAGCTCGATGCCGGGCGTCTACCAGCACACCCGCGAGTCGCTGCGCAAGGCGGCGGCCGAGGCCGTGAGCGCGGGCGTCGGTGGCCTGCTGCTGTTCGGCATCCCGCTGGAGAAGGACCCGCTGGGCCTCGGCGCGACCGACCCCGACGGCATCCTGCAGGTGGCGTTGCGCGACGTCGTGGAGGAGGTCGGTGACGCGACCGTCGTCATCGGCGACGTGAACCTCGACGAGTACACCGACCACGGCCACACCGGCGTGCTCGGCCCGGACGGCGACGTCGACAACGACGCCAGCATCGAACGCCTCGCGGACCAGGCCGTCGTGCAGGCGGAAGCCGGTGCGCACGTGATCGCGCCGAGCGCCATGATGGACGGCCAGGTCGGCAGGATCCGCGCGAAGCTCGACGCGGCCGGGTTCTCGCACGTGCCGATCATGGGTTACTCGGCCAAGTACGCCTCCGCGTTCTACGGCCCGTTCCGCGACGCCGTGGAGTCGTCGCTGAAGGGCAACCGCCGCGCGTACCAGCAGGTACCGGGCAACATCCGCGAGTCGCTGCGCGAGGTCGACCTGGACCTGGCCGAGGGCGCGGACTTCGTGATGGTCAAGCCCGCGGGCGCCTACCTCGACATCGTCCGGCTGGTCGCCGACCACGTCGACGTTCCCGTTGCGGCGTACCAGGTCTCCGGTGAGTACTCGATGATCGAGGCCGCTGCCGCGAAGGGCTGGCTCGACCGCGACCAGGTCGTGTTGGAGAGCCTCAACTCCATCCGGCGCGCCGGTGCGTCGATCATCATCAGCTACTGGGCGACCGAGTTCGCCACACGTCTGGAGCGGTGAGCGTGGGAGACGTCAAGCTGACCCTGCTGGGCATCAGCCACTCGTCGGCGCCGGTGGACGTGCTGGAGCGCGTCGTGATCTCCGGCGAGGACCTGGACGCCGTGCTCGGTGAGATCAACTCCGCGGACGAGTTCGGTGCCGTGTACGCGTTGTCGACGTGCAACCGGATGGAGTTCTACGTCGAGAAGCAGTCCGACAGCGCTCCCGCGTTGTTGCGTCAGAGGCTCGTCGAACGGCTCGGTCTGTCCGAAGAGGACGCTTCTCGCTTCCTGTACCAGCACGAGGGTGCGGACGCGGTGCGGCACCTGTACTCGGTGTCGAGCGGCCTGGAGTCGATCGTCATCGGCGAGGACCAGATCCTCGGCCAGGTCAAGGACGCGCTGGACCGGTCACGCCGCCTCGGCACCGCCGGTCCGCTGATCAACCAGCTGGTGCAGTCCGCGATCCGGATCGGCAAGCGGGTGCGGACCGAGACCGACATCAACCGGGCGGGGCGGTCTTTGGCCACGGTCGGGCTGTCGGCGCTGGAGCACGTTGTGGGCGCGATGGCCGGCAGGTCGGCACTGGTCGTCGGCGCGGGGGCGATGGCCGGTGTCGTCGTAGCAGCGTTGCGCGGCAGCGGTTTGGCGCGCATCGACGTGGCGAACCGCACGCCGGAGAAGGCTGCTCGACTGGCGGAGACGACCGGGGGCAACGGGTACGGGCTCGACGAACTGCCGTCGTTGCTCGCCCAGGTCGATCTCGTGGTGACCTGCATCGGTGGCACCGGGGCGTTGCTGACCGCTGCGGACGCGGAGGAGGCGGTGCGCAACCGCGCAGGCTCGCCGTTGTTCCTGCTCGACCTGGCGTTGCCGCGCAACATCGCCGGCGACGTGGCGAAGGTCGACGGGGTGTCGCTGGTCGACCTGGAGACGTTGGCGGGCAACGGCCCTGACGAGGCCGCACTGTCCAGTGTGGCGTCGGTGCGGTCGTTGATCGAGGGCGAGGTCGAGGGATTCCTCGCCGCGCAACGGGCCGCGAAGGTCGCGCCGGCGTTGGTGAAGCTGCGGACGGTCGCGTCGACGACCGCCGAGGCCGAGCTGGGCAGGTTGTTCCGGAAGGTGCCGGCGTTCGACGAGCAGCACCGCTCGGAGATCACGCTGTCGGTGCACCGGATCGTGGAGAAGGTGCTGCACGGCCCGACCGTGCGCGCCCGTGAGCTGGCTGGGGCGCCGGACGGCTCCAGGTACGTGGAAGTGCTGGGGAAGTTGTTCGACCTGGATGAGGTTGTCGCATGAGTGAGCTGTCCCTGTTGTGGAACGCCGAGTCGGTCGCCGTCATCGGCGCGACCGAGCGCGAGGGAGCGCTGGGCCGCAAGCCTGTCGCGTACCTGCAGCGGTACGGCTACCCCGGCCGGATTCTGCCGATCAACCCCAAGGGCGGCACGATCCTCGGCTACCAGGCCTACCCGTCGGTCCTGGAGGCACCGGGGCCGATCGACCTCGCGTTCATCGTGGTGTCGGCGGACCGCGTGCCCGCCGCCGTCGACGACTGCGTGGCCGCCGGGATCAAGGTCGCGATCATCGCGTCCTCCGGGTTCGCCGAGACCGGTGACGAGGGTGCGGCGCTGCAGGCCGAGACCGTGGCGCGGGCTCGTGCCGGTGGACTCCGCCTGATCGGCCCGAACTGCATCGGTGCCGTCGGATTCGGCAACAAGGTGATGGCGACGTTCTCGCCGCTGTTCTCGGCGGAGGCGGTCGTGTCGCTGGAGCCGGGTGGGCTCGGGATCGTCTCGCAGAGTGGCGCGTTGGGCTTCGGCGCTGCGTCGCTGGGCATCGAGCGCGGGCAGCGGCCGGGCTGGGTGATCACCACCGGCAACGACGCCGACGTGTCCGCGCTGGAGGTGCTGGCGGAGCTGGCTTCTGAGCCTTCGTGCACCGGGCTGCTGGGCTACCTGGAGAACGTGCCGGACGTGTCCGCACTGCGGTCGCTGGCCAACTCCGGCAAGCCCGTCGCGCTGCTGAAGTCGGGTCGTAGCGAGGAAGGCGGCCGCGCCGCGGCCTCGCACACCGGTGCGCTGGCGACGGACGACCGGGTGCTGGACGCGGCGCTGCGGCAGTTCGGGATCGTGCGGGCCGGGGACATCGACGAGCTGCTGGACGCGGGCGATGCCTTCGTGTCGCCGCGCCGACCGGCCGGTCCGCGGGTCGCGATCGTCACGACCTCGGGCGGTTCGGGCATCCTCGCCGCGGATGACGTGGTGGCGCAGGGACTTGAGCTGACGCCCCTGAAGGACGAGACGCGGGCTGCGCTCTCGGAGATCATCCCCAGCTTCGGATCGGCCGACAACCCGGTCGACATCACGGCCGCGGTGCTGAGCGACCCGTCGCTGTTCGACCGCTCGCTGGAGGTCATCGCCGCCGACGAGACCGTCGACATGATCATCGGCTGCTTCTGCGTGATGACCGACGGCGACGTGGACAAGGCCGTGCGGGCGCTGGCCAAGGTGGCGGAGAAGTCCGGCAAGCCGGTGCTGGTCTCCCGCACCGGCGCGGACTTCCTCGCCCCGAACGCCCGCGCGACGTTGCGGGAGGCCGGTCTGCCGGACTACCCGTCGCCCGCGCGCGCCGTTCGCGCCGCGGCTGCTCTGTGGCAGGTGAGCAAGCCGCGTGCTTCGGAGGTGTTGGCGGGCTTGGGGATCGAGACGCCTGCTGCTGAGCTGACCGAGCCGGAGCTCAAGGCGTTGCTGGCTTCGGCGGGTCTGTCGGTGCCGGTCGGGCGGGTGGTCGGTTCGGCCTCCGAGGCCAAGGCCGTGGTGGACGAGGTCGGCGGAACCGCCGTGTTCAAGGCGGTCGTTCCTGGGCTGGTGCACAAGACCGACGTCGGCGCGGTGAAGGTCGGCGTGTCTTCTGCCGACGCTGCTGCTGCGTTCGACGAGCTGTCCGCGTTCGGTGGGGCGGTGCTCGTCGAGGAACTGGTCGGCGAGGGCGTCGAGCTGATCATCGGCGTGCACACGTCCGACCTCGGTCCGGTCCTGACTCTAGGACTTGGCGGCATCTTCACCGAGGCACTGGACGACGCGACCTCGCGCCTGCTGCCGCTGGCACCGGGTGACGCTCTCGCCATGGTCGGCGAGCTGCGCGGCAAGGCGTTGCTCGACGGCGCGCGTGGCCGTGCGGCCGCGGACGTGCCGTCGCTGGTGCGGACGTTGGAGACCGTGGCCGCGCTGGTGTCCGGCTGGGAGGGCGGTTTCGAGCTCGACCTGAACCCCGTGCGAGTGCTTTCTTCCGGCACCAAGGTGCTGGACGCCGCGCACGTGATCGCGAAGGAGGCGTGACGTGACTCTGTCCATTGTGGATGTTGACCGGATCGGCGAGCCGGCGGCGGCTCCCGAGTCGGACGCGCTGTTCAGCCGCGCCCAGAAAACCGTGCCGGGCGGCGTGAACTCCCCGGTGCGGGCGTTCCGCGCGGTCGGTGGCACGCCGCGGTTCATGGCGAGCGGCAAGGGCGCGTACCTCACCGACGCCGACGGCCGCGAGTACGTCGACCTGATCTGCTCGTGGGGCCCGATGATCCTCGGCCACGCCCACCCCGCGGTCCAGGAGGCCGTGTACGACGCGATCGCCCACGGCACGTCGTTCGGCACGCCGACCTTGAACGAGGTCCTGCTGGCCGAGGAGATCGTGGCCCGCGTGGACCCGGTCGAGTCGGTGCGCCTGGTCAGCTCCGGCACCGAGGCCACGATGTCCGCGATCCGCCTGGCCCGCGGCTTCACCGGCCGCACCAAGGTCATCAAGTTCGCGGGCTGCTACCACGGCCACGTCGACGCCCTGCTGGCCGCGGCAGGCTCCGGCGTCGCCACGTTCGCCCTGCCGGACACTCCGGGCGTCACGGGCGCACAGGCCAGCGACACGATCGTGTTGCCCTACAACGACCTGGACGCTGTCAAGGCCGCTTTCGCCGCGAACCCGGACACGATCGCATGCGTGATCACCGAGGCGTCGCCGGGCAACATGGGCGTCATCCCGCCCGCACCCGGCTTCACCGCGGGCCTGCGCGCGCTGACGTCCGCTCACGGCGCGTTGCTGATCTCCGACGAGGTCATGACGGGCTTCCGCCTCTCGCGCGCCGGCTGGTACGGCCGCGAGGGTGTGGCAGCCGACCTCTTCACCTTCGGCAAGGTGATGGGCGGCGGCTTCCCGGCGGCAGCGTTCGGAGGCCGCGCGGACGTGATGGCCCATCTGGCCCCGGCCGGCCCGGTGTACCAGGCGGGCACGCTGTCCGGGAATCCCGTTGCCACGGCGGCAGGTCTCGCCACCCTGCGGCACTGCACGCCCGAGGTGTACACGCACCTCGACGCGACGGCGACCGTGGTCGGCGCGCTCATCTCGGACGCTCTCGCCCGCGAGGGCGTGGCGCATCAGTTGCAGCACAGCGGGAACATGTTCTCGGTGTTCTTCGCCTCGGAGCCGGTGACCGACTTCGAGCAGGCCAAGGCCAGTGAGACGTTCCGGTACAACGCGTTCTTCCACGCGATGCTGAACCAGGGCGTCTACCTGCCGCCGTCGGCTCTGGAGTCGTGGTTCCTGTCCGCTGCGCACGACGACAGCGTGCTGGACCGGATCGCCTCGGCGCTGCCGCTGGCCGCGAAGGCCGCGGCTTCTGCGTGATCGACGAAAAGGGGGATGCCGGGTGCGGCATCCCCCTTTTTTCGCGTGCTCAGACCTTCGCGGTGACCTCGACGTCGACGTTGCCGCGGGTGGCCTTGGAGTACGGGCAACGCCGGTGCGCCTGACCGACGAGGTCATCGGCCTGCTCCTGGGAAAGACCAGGCAGGGTGGCCACGATGCGCGCGCCGAGGTGGTAGCCGTCGTCGCCCTTCACCAGGTCGACCGAGACCGTGACGGTGCTGTCGGTGAGGTCGGCGGAGGCGTTGCGGGCGACCAGGCGCAGTGCGGAGTGGAAGCACGCGCCCCAGCCGGCCGCGAAGAGCTGTTCGGGGTTCGTGCCCTCGCCGCTGCCGCCGACCTCCTTGGGGGCGGCCAGGTTCAGGTCGAGCGCGCCGTCGGAGGACGTTGCCGCGCCCTTGCGGCCGTCGCCGCTCGACGTCACGTCCGCCGTGTAGACCACAGACATTCTCGTTGCTCCTCTGAGGATCGTTTTGCCGCCGAAGCTAGGTCGGCATCCGGGCAAGGGCACTACGGGACCGCGTAGGGACATCGCGCGCGAGCGTGGGAAGGGTGGGCAGCGTTCACGTACTTGAGTTCTTGGAGGGGCTGTGCCTGGTCCGTTGGAAGGCGTGCGGGTGCTGGAGATCGGCGGGTCGGTGGCCGGGGCGTTCGCCGCGACCGTGCTCGCCGACCTCGGGGCGGACGTGCTGCGCATCGACCGCGCGGCTCAGGTGCCGGACGCGCCCGTTGAACCGCCGGCTGACCCGTTGGCGCGAGGCAGGCGTTCTGTCGCGGTCGACCTGAAGCACCCGGACGGTCCCGCGGTGGTGCTGGATCTGGTGGCACAGGCCGATGTGGTCGTGGAGGGTGGCCGGCCCGGCAGTGCGGAGAAGCTCGGCATCGGGCCCGAGACCGCCTTGCAGCGCAACCCGAAGCTCGTCTACGGCCGCGTCACGGGCTGGGGCCAGGACGGTCCGCTGGCGCGGCGGGCGGGGCACGACATCACGTTCCTCGGCGTCACGGGTGCGTTGTCGGTGCCCGGTCAGGCCCCGGCCACGCCGCCACCGTACTACCTGTCGAGCTTCGCGGGCGGCGCGCTGCAGCTGGTGATCGGGATCCAGGCGGCGCTGTTGGAGCGCAACAACTCCGGGCAGGGGCAGGTGATCGACGCGGCGATGGTCGAGGGCACTGCGCTGCTGTCGGTGCTGGTCGACCAGTGGCGCAACACCCCCGGCCGGGTCACGGTCGTCGACGCTCCGTTCTACACGACCTACGAGTGCGCGGACGGGCGGTTCCTGTCGGTCGGTGCGGTGGAGCCGCACTTCTACCGCGAACTCCTGGACAAGCTCGGTCTGGGCGAAGACCTGCCCGGCCAGTACGACGAGTCGGGCTGGCCGGTGCTGGCGGAGAAGATCGGCGAGGCGTTCCTGTCCCGCGACAGCACGGAGTGGGAGAAGGTCTTCGCCGACTCGGATGCTTGTGTGGCACCGGTTCTGACCCCGGCCGAGGTCGCCGGGCACCCGCACCTGCAGGCTCGTGGCTCGTTCGTGGAGGTCGGTGGGCAGCACCAGCCCGCACCCGCGCCTCGCTTCTCACGGTCGCAGAGGGTCGTCCCGGCAGCCGCGCCGTACGTGGGTCAGCACACGACGGATGCGTTGCAGGACTGGGGAGTTGACGGATGGGCGGGCAGCACGGCGGTTCGGGGCGTCTGAGATGACGGGGAATCGGCGGGCATCCGGCGCGGAGACCCGGAGCGTGTGATGCGCCGGGTCCTCACCCTCCTGCCCGGCATGGTGGCGCTGGGCCTGGACGCGTACGTCGTCGCCGGCGTGCTGCCCCAGCTCAGCGCCTCCCTGAACCAGCCGGTGCCCGCGGTCGGCCAGCTCGTCACCGTTTTCACGCTGTCGTACGCACTTCTCTCGCCGATCGCCGCAACCCTGGTTACCGGCAAGCCGATGCGCACCGTGCTCCTCGCCGCGCTGGCCGTCTTCACCCTCGGCAACGCCCTGAGCGCCGTCGCCGAGTCCCTCGCGTTCCTGTTGCTGTCACGGGTGATCGCGGGTTTCGGCGCCGGCCTCTACTCACCGATGTCCGCCGCCACCGCAGCCGCCCTGGTGCCGAAAGAGCGCCGCGGCCGAGCCCTCGCCCTGATCACCATCGGCCTGAGCTCCGGCACGGTCGCGGGCGTGCCGCTCGGCCTGCTGCTCGCGGACCACGTCGGCTGGCGCGGCACGTTCTGGCTGGTCACCGCACTGGGAGTCACAGCGATGATCGGCGTGAGAACCCTCCTGCCGGACATCCCGCCCGCCGCCCCTCCGTCACTCAAAGCACGTCTCAGCGTCCTGGCCGACCGGCACGTCCTGTCGATCGTGCTGGTGACGGTGTTCTCCACGCTGACCAGCCTCGGCACCTACACCTACATCGCGCCGATCCTGGGCCGCGACAACGTGACGATCTACCTGGTGATCTGGGGCTTCGGCGGCCTCGTGGGCAACCTCCTCACCGGCGTGGTGATCGACCGCTGGCGCGACACCAGGACGTTGATGGGCGTGCTGCTCACCGTGATGGGCGTGAGCCTGGCCCTGCTGCCCGTCGGCCCGCCCGGCCTGCTGATCTTCCTGTGGGGCGCGAGCGCGTGGAGCTGCCCGGCCACGCAGCAGCACCGGGTGATGGCGGCCAGGCCACAGGAAGGCCCGGTCGCCGTGTCCCTCAACGCTTCCGCCATCTACCTCGGCTCGTCGCTGGGCGCGGGGCTCGGCGGCATGGTGCTCGCGAGCGGGGGAGCACCCACCGTGCTGCCGTACGTTTTCGGTGGCCTGGCGGTGGTCGCGGCGGTGCTCAACCACCTGATCACCGCCAGGCCGGTGCTCAGCAGCGCCTGATCCGCACAGCCCCGTTGCTCGACTCCACGATCGCGAAGTTCAGCCGGTCCGGGTCCGCCGAACCGATGTTGACCCGCACCTCGGCGTTGATGTTGATGTTGCGCCGTTCACCGCACGGCGCCCACTGCACGTCGGACGAGTTGGGGTGGTAGTTCGTCTCCCAGCTGTCGCTGAACGGCCCGGTGAACGGGTGGCTCACCGCCGCCGTCGCCGACGAGCCCTGCAGGTAGGTGCTGACCCTGTTCAGAGCGCTCGCACCGTCCTGCAGGTGCGTGTAGCCCTCGTACGAAGTCCTCGCCAGGCCGTAGGTCCAGCCCTGCGGCACGTTCACCCGCAGGTTGATCTGGCAGTTCTTGCGCAGGTCGAGAGGCGACGAGCCACCTCCCGCCCGTGCCAGGAACGTGTGGTAGCCGACGCTGAATGTTCTGCCTTCGGTCTTCACGTCCGCGTCCCCGGCCGGGCAACCCGATCCGTTGACCGTCACGACCTCGATGGCCGGTGCGGGTTCTTCGGCCGTGTCGGCGGGAATAACCGAGGACAAAGCGAATAGTGCTGCCGCTGCCGTGCTCAGCATGAGGAACCTCTCTGGGGGTCCGTGCTCGAGTGGCGGCGGCAGCACCAGACGCTAGCGGTGAACTACCTGACGTTTCCCTGACGATTCTCTCTAAACCGGGATCAGCTCCCATTGCTGGTTGGCGTTGTCACCGATGTGGCAGCCCCACTGGTACACCGGAACGCCCTCGGCGGTGCTGGTGTGCGGGACGTCGACGCAGCGGTCGGTGTCGTGTGCGCGGATCTCGTAGTACCGGCCACCGCGCCAGTTGAGCCGCCAGTTCTGCTGCGGCGCGTTGTAGCAGGACCAGCTCACGACGCCGACGGTGTCGCGGCCGGAGTTGCCCCACAGGTCGAGGCAGCCGTTCGTGAGGTTCCTGACCTTCGTGACGGTGCCGCCGCTGTTCAGCACCCACTTCTGGGTGGCGTGCCCGGCGCACGTCGCCTGCAGGATCGCCGCACCGTCACCGGTTCCGGCCGCCGTCAGGCATTTGCGGCTGTGCTTGGCCACGAGCGTGTACGTGGGTTCTGCGGACTCGGCGACGACCGGAGTGCCGAACAACGGCACGAGCACGAGCAACGTGCCCGCACGACGCATCCACTGGTTCATGGTTCTCCCCCTTGCGGTTGGTGGAACTGGACGGCACCAAGGTCGGGGGAACGATCCGTCCGGCGCGTGAGTAGGCCACTACTCAACTTGCGCGACTACCCCGTTCGGATGGTTCTCGCAGCGGAGGGTGATCGGGCGGTTACGCAACAGCTTCGGTGGGCGATTGAACGGTGTGGAGAACATCTGGCCGCTGACCGGGCGCGCCGAAGAGCTCGAACTCCTCGAGAGCCTGTGCGGATCGGATCGGCGGGGCGTCGTGCTCTGCGGGCCGGCCGGTGTCGGCAAGACTCGGCTGGCGACCGAGCTCTCCGAACGCGCGCGGGCCCGTGGTTTCGTGGTGGAACGGGTGACCGCGAGCCGATCGATGTCCGGGATCGCGTTCGGCGCGTTGATCCACCTCATCCCGGTGGCCGCGGACGCGACCGACGGCACGGTCGAGCTGATGCAGGGCCTGCGCGACGCCTTGAGCCACGGCGACCGCCCGGTGTTGCTGCTCGTGGACGACGGCCACCTGCTCGACGACGCCTCGGCGACCGTGATCCACATGCTCGCCGCGACCGGTGCGGCCTTCGTCGTCGTCACGGTTCGGGCTCGCGAACCCGTCCCGGAAGCCTTGACGACGCTGTGGAAGGACGGCCTCGCCGCACGGCTGGAGCTGCAACCGTTGTCCCGCACGGAAACCGCGGAGATGCTGGCGGCGGGGCTGAACGGTCAGGTGAGCCGCCTGACCGCGAACCGGCTGTGGCACGCGACCCGCGGCAACGTGCTGTTCCTGCGCGAACTGGTGCGCGCGGGGCGGGAGTGCGGGCGGCTGGCGTTGCGGGGCGAGGTGTGGAGCTGGGACGGCGACATCGCGTTCGGGGAACGGTTGTCCGAGCTGATCGAGGCCCGGCTGGTCGGCCTGACCGCGGCCGAACGCGCGGTGCTGGAGGTGCTCGCCGTCGGCGAACCGCTCGAGCTCGCGTTCCTGCCCCACAAGGAGCTCTCCTCGCTGGAAGAACGCGGCCTGGTCGCCGCGACCGCGCACGACGGGCGGGTCACGCTCCGGCTGGCGCACCCGCTCTACGGCGAGTCGCTGCGAGCCCGCCTGGGAACGTTGCGGCGCAGGGCAATCCTCGCCGGGCTCGCCGAAAAGCTCGCTGGCACAGGCACTCGGCGCCGCGGAGACCTGATCCGGTTGGCCGGCTGGAGCCTCGACGGCGGCCGGCCGCTCGATCCCGCCACGATGCTGGCCGCCGCCCACGAGGCCCGGCACGTGTTCGACCACCGGACGACCGAGCGGTTCGCCCGCAACGCGGCGGAGAACGGCGGCGGCCCGGACGCGCACCTGCTGGTGGCGGACGCGTTGTACTGGCAGTGCCGGCACGACGAGGCCGCGCGGGTGCTGGACCTGGTGCCCGACGACGTGCCGAACCCGTGGCGCGCCATCGTGTCCGCTTCGAACCTGTTCTGGGGACTCGGCGAGACGGACGCGGCCGAGAAGGAACTTCTTGCCGCACAAGAACGTGTGGGCCCGAGCGCGGAACACGACGAGTACGCCGCACACCGGGCGTCGATCGTGATGTTCAACGGTCGCGCGCACGAGGCTCGTGCGGTCGCGGAGGCCGTGCTGACTTCGCCGAACGCCACGGATCTCGGTCGTGCGCGGGCGTTGCAGGCACTGATCCCGGCGCTGGCGTTGATCGGCAGGACGGACCGCGCGATCGAGATCGCCGAGGCCGGGATCAGCTTCGCCCGCAACGCCACCGCGGACGTGCCGTGGTCGGTGAACTACCTGCAGGCCGGGCAGGCGACCGCGTTGTGGCTGGCAGGGCGCCTCACCGAGATGCACGCACTCGCGCAGGAGGGCTACACGGCCGCCACGAGCCGCCGCACGGACGACGTGCGCGGGTTGTGGGCGACGTTGCTGGGCCGCGCGTTGCTGGCCAAGGGCCAGGTCGCGTCGGCCCGCCGCCAGTTCGCCGAGGCCGCGGACCTGTTGCGGCAGCACGACTTCGGCAGCCTGCTGTCGTGGTGTCACGCGAGCCACGCGATGGCTGCGGCGTGGCTGGGTGATCTCGACGCCGCCTCCAGCCTGCTGGAAGCCGCACGACAGGCGAAGCAGCCGATGGTCCGCACGCACGACTCCGAGATTCTCCTTGCGGAGGCGTGGATCGCGGCCATGAGCGGCGAACGCAGCCGTGCCGAACGCCTCGTGCGCAGCGCAGCGGACACGGCTGCGGCACGAGGGCACCGGGCGTTGGAAGCGCTGGCGTTGCACGACGGGATCCGGCTCGGCGTGCCGGGGTTGCGGCACCGGCTCACCACACTGGCCGAGCAGGTCGACGGCGAGATGACGCGGTGCTTCGCCGCCCACGCGACGGAAACGGACCTGCTCGCCGTGTCGAAGCGGTTCGAGGCCCTCGGCGCCACGCTGCTGGCCGCTGAAACAGCCGCGCAAGCAGGCACTTTCAGCCGGGCCCGCGCCCTGGCGTCGCGGTGCGAGGGCGCGCGCACCCCGATCCTGCGCACGCTCGACGAGTCACCCGTCGTCGCCGCCATGACCAGCCGCGAACGGGAGATCGCCGAACTCGCCGCCCGCGGCCTGAGCAACCAGGAGATCTCCGACCGGCTCACGCTGTCGATCAGGACCGTCGGCAACCACCTGACCAGGCTCTACGGCAAGCTCGGGCTGCGGCGCGACGACCTGCCCGGCCTGTTCGACCTGGATTGAGCAGCCGGCTACGGCTTGAACGGCGCCAGTTCCTCCTCGACCCCGGGCCGCACGATCACGCAGGTCGACTCCGGGACCTCCTGCCACGCGCCCACCAGGTCGCCCAGCGGCTCGGACACGACGAGCCGCGAGTCGTCCGCGAGGTTGTGCAGCGCCGGGTTGTCCGGGTATTGACGGCGCAACGTCGACACGTCGGTGCTGTGGAAGAGGCTCCGCGACTTGCCGCGGCTGGAGTAGCGGAACGCCCAGGTCGTGGAGCCGTCCGTGGTCGCGACGGTCATCTGGACCGGGTACTCGACGCCCGCGCGCCGCCCGACGTCCTCGACGAACCCGACCATGCGCGCCACGGCCCCCAGCGGGTCCTGCTCCAGCCCGAAGCTGACCGCGAGGTAGAACATGATCTCGGAGTCCGTCGAGCCCTCGATCAGCGGGAACAGCTCCGGGTCGATCGCCAGCGTCAGCTCGCGCCGCACCAGCGGGAACTTCGCCACCAGGCCGTTGTGCATCCACAGCCAGTTGCCGTGCCGGAACGGGTGGCAGTTCGACCGCTGCACCGCCCCGCCCGTCGACGCCCGGACGTGCGCGAACACCCGGTCGACCGTGATCTGCGCGGACAGTTCGCGCAGGTTGCGGTCGTTCCACGCGGGTTCGGTGCTCAGGAAGAGGCCGGGCGTGCTCGTGCTGCCGTACCAGCCGATGCCGAACCCGTCGCCGTTGACCGCCGTCGCACCGAGGCGCGCGTGCTTGCTCTGCATCACCAGCGAGTTCTCCGGCGCGTAAAGCAGCTCCTCCAGCAGCACCGGCGAACCGGAATAGGCGAGCCACCGGCACATGTCGAAACCTCCTCAGACCCAGCGCTACATGGGAACACGTACCGCACCTGAAATGCGAGGTTTGCTCCGGCGTGCCTTTCTCGGGCAGCATGACGGGCGTGACGGTTCCCCCCGGCTTACGACCCCCGGCGTACCAGCAGCATTTCGAGACCATCGAAACGCAGGTGCCCGTGCAGCGGATCGAGCCGGTCGAACCGCGCGAGGAGCGCGAGGATCGCCACGACATCGCGATCATCGGGCCGATCGCGGCTCTGGTGCTGGCGCTCACGATCTGCACCCTGATCCTGGACCACCCCGCCGCCCGCGCGGTCGCCGCCGGGCTCGCGACGTTCGGCCTGATCGTGTCCGTGATCCTGATGCTGATGGGCAAGCGGCCCCAGCCGGGCCGGCACGTGGCGCGGCACGCCATCGACCGGGAGCGGTGACCGGAGGCTGGCACCCCCGGCCACCGAACTTTCTCCCGAGCACGTCCAGAGTCACCCAGTCCGCGGTTCGGGCGGGCGCGGTGAAAGCGCACCGCACGTCACAGTATTCGGCCTGTACCGCCGCAGGTGTTCATCCAGCGCGTCCATGTCAACCCGGCGGCGCCCACCTGCGCGTCCACTCCGTCCACGACCGGGGTGGGACGTTCACTCCGACGTTCGTGAACGGCGCTGGACGCCCGTGAACGGTCCGCGACTGTCCACAGTCGTCGCGACACGCCCGTTCTCGCTGGTACGCCTCACTTTTCTCGGTGCAACATGTGTCCGCACGCTCCGTGCAGGCAGTCATCACTCAGCGGCTGGCACCGCCTGATGAGACCGCACGGGGCCGTTCCAGAGTCACCGAACGATCGGACGAACCAATGTTGTTCGAGTTCAACCTGCCCTCGTTGCGCAAGCTGTCGGCGCACACCAGCCCGTTGCTGGGCAACATCACCCTGATCTGGGCGATGAGCGAACGCGGGCACAGCGCGAGCGTCGTCCTGGAGACCGTCGTGATCGTCAACGCGATCGTGGTCGGCTTCGTCGTGCTGTCCCAGCTGGGCCGGCAGCCGCGGTCATGACGGCACCCGACACCGCCGCCGGTCTGGCGGCAGCGCTGAAGGCCGATGTGGTCCGCCGCTGGAACCTCGCCGGCAGACCCACCGCGGCCAGGCTCGCCGCCACCAGCGGGCACGACGCCGGCCTGTTCCGGGACTTCCTGGAGGGCCGGCCGGGCTTCAACCCCCACCGGCAGTGGCTCGCGATGAACGACGCGCTGCCCGCGTCCGACGAGCACGACCGGAAGTTCAAGGCGGCCGTGGCGCGGTGGCTGCGCGAGGTCAGCGGACCGCCCACCCAGCCGTCGTTGCGGCCGGTGCGGGCCAAGTCCAGCAGGTCCTGCACCCCGTTGCAGGGACCCGATCCGCTGGTCGTGGCGCAACGGGTGAACTCGGCGCAGCAGTTCAACCACCAGCTGCGGCGGCTGATGATCCAGACCGGGACCTCGTTCACCGACATCGGCCGTCGCAGCGACAACCTGCCGCGCAGCACCGCGCACCACATGGTCAACCAGGAGCGATTACCGCTGCGGGAGGAGCAGATCCGCGCGTTCGTCGGGGCCTGCGGCGTCGGCGACGAGGGTCAGGACGAGTGGGTCGCGGCCTGGCGCGAGGCTCGCGCCCGCCTCTCCGGTGCTTCTGTTGCGCCCCAACCGGTCCGGCGGCGGCGTCGGGACAAGGTGCTCTTCACCGTCACGATCACGACGCCACGGCGCGGGCGGGCGTGCACGGTGACCGCCGCGCGGGCCGGCCGGGCCGCGCTGTTCGTGGTCGTGCTGGCGTTGTGCTTGATCACCGCGCTGGCTTCCGCACCACTCGGGGAATTCGCCGGGTGAGCCTTTTTGTTGTCGTGCCCACCAAACAACTGCTTTGTGTGGGAGCAGGCCCTGTTCCCGCAGGGCCTGCTCCCGATGTCCCGTGCCGCGTCCGGATCCTTTGCAGAAGATGCAGGCAGGGCCGGGAGTTTCGAGGAGGCGTGAGCGAATTCGCTCATTGCCGCCCGGACGTTACACGCTTGCACGGCCGTTTCGGTTCGGTTGTCGGCGTACTTGACCGGCTGCAACGCCTCTACCTGCGACTTCTCTGGATTCCTTACCGGATCGTGTGACAGGCATCCGGATGAATCGTTTTCTGAGTTACCGGTCAGTGTTCACGGAGCGCAGGTACGGCATGTCGATTTCTTCGGTGGCTCACCGAGGTGTACTGTCACGATCCTCTCGCGCGGGCGAGTGGTATTCCCGTGCCACTTCCGAGCAAGTGCGAGAGGTTGCGTCCGGATCCTTTGCAGAATGTGGAGCAAATTCTTCATGGGCAGGAATTCGAGGAGTGCTGACGCGCACCCCGAGCCGTGGCCGGACCCAGCCACGATGCGGACCACCGCGGCGTTCTTCTGCGGTCTCAAGAAGGTGCGAGCGTGGTCGGGCCGGTCGTTCACCGAGCTGGCCGCGCACAGCAAGGAGCTCGGCTATCCGCTGGCCCGCAGCACGATCCACAAGCTGTGCAGCGACAAGGAGGAGAACAAGAAGCTGCCGGCGACGTTCGCGCGGATCGAGCACCTCCTGCTGACCTGCGGTGTGCCCGCCGACCGGATCGGTCCGTGGAAGCAGGCTTACCACCGCCTGAACGAGGCCTCGGAAGTCGTTGCGGTGGAACAGATGCCGGTCGGCGAGGTCGGCGAGTTCGTGCCCACGTTCGGCCCCGAGTACGACCGGCCCTCGATCACCTGGCTGGCCGCGACGTTCCTGACGGGCACGGCGGTGGGCGGCGCGTTGGTGGCCTGGCTGCTGTGAGCCGGAGGCCGTCCGCTCCTCGCGCGGACGGCCTCCGCCCGGCTTCACCGCAGCGTGGCGAGACCGGCCCGCGCGAACTTCTCGTCCAGGTCACCGCTCGGCGCGCCGCCGACCCCGATGCCCGCGATCGACGTGCCGTCCACCGTCACCGGCACGCCGCCGCCCAGGAACAACGTGCCCGGGATGTCCCGCAGCGTCGCGCCCTGACCCGTGACGCGGCCGGCGAGTTCCGAGGTCGCCGCGTTGAACGACACCGCGGTGAAGGCCTTGCGCTTCGCGGACTCCTCGGTCTGCGGGCCCGCGCCGTCGCCCGCGAGCAGCACGACCAGGTCACCGCTGCGGTCGACCACGGCCACGGTGACGCGCTGGTTCTCCTTCTCCGCGGCGTCGAGGGTGGCCTGCGCGGCCTTGACCGCCGCGTCGATGGTCAGCACCTTCTCGGCGCGGGTGGTGTTGTGCTGGTCGGCTGCCGCGTACCCGGCGCCGCTGACGGTGAGCACGGCCAGGGTGGCGATCGCGATCTTCTTGATGTCCATGCCATCAACGGTGTCGCGAACAGAGCCGGGAAACCTGGTGGTGACGGTTGAACCTCGGTTCAACCCATCGGTTGACCCGCGCGGTCGTGGTCAGCGCTTACAGTCGCCGACGTGTGGCTGCACCGGGCGATGCACGCGGGCTTCTACGTGCTGTTGACGGCGTCGGCGGCGCGGTACGTCGCGTACCACGGCGCCGATCTCGTGGTGCTCGGGCTGGCTCTGGGGCTCGGACTCGTCTACCCGGCCGGGGTGCGGTGGACGCGGGCGTTGCCGGTCGTGCTCGCGGTGTGGCTGGTGCTGGTCTGGCTGGCGCCGAGCTTCGGGTGGTGCGCGATCCCGCTGTTCTTCCAGTGCCTGCGGCAGCTCAGGCCGCGGGTGGCGTTGCCGATCGCGGCCGTGCTGACGTTCGCCGTGGTGCTGGCCCAGATCCGGCTGGCCGCGACGTTCGACCTGTCGCTGGTGCTCGGGCCGGTCGGGGTCGCGGTGCTGACGGCGGCGGTGTTCTTCGACCGGGCGCGGCTGCTGCACGAGGCCGGCGTCCTTGAGGAACGCCAGCGGCTCGCCCGCGAGATCCACGACACCCTCGCCCAGGGCTTCTCCAGCATCAACCTGCTCCTGGAGCTGGGCGAGGCGGACCGGGCCGCGGAGGTCGCGCGGGAGAACCTGGCCGAGGCACGGAGGTTCGTCCGCGATCTGTCCCCGCTGCCCGGCACGTTGGTCGACGCGTTGCACCGACTCTGCTCGCACGTGGAGGTCGACGGCGAGCCTTATCCGTTGAGCGTGCAGACCGAGGTGGCGCTGCTGCGGGTCGCGCAGGGCGCTGTGGCCAACGCTGCCGAGCACGCTGAGGCGTCGAAGGTCGCGATCACGTTGTCCTACTTGGGCGACGCCGTGACGCTGGACGTGGTCGACGACGGCCGCGGCTTCGATCCGGCCGCGGTGGTTCCGGTGGAGGGCCGCGGTTACGGGCTGGCTTCGATCCGCGGGCGCATCGCGGAACTCGGTGGCACGGTGTCCGTGGAGAGCGCACCGGGGGAGGGAACCGCAGTGGCCGTGACGGTGCCGACGCCGTGAAGGTGCTGGTGGTCGACGATCACCCGGTGGTCCGGTTCGGACTGGTCGGGTTGCTGTCGCGCGACTTCGAGGTGGTGGAGGCCGCTACCGGCGAGGAAGCGCTGACCAAGGCATCCACTGTGGACGTCGTGCTGATGGATCTCCAGCTGGGCAAGGGGATCGACGGCGTGGAGGCCGCGCGCAGGATCCGCGTGCTGGAGAACCCGCCGCAGGTCGTCGTGCTCACGACGTACGACTCGGACGCGGACATCGTGCGCGCGGTCGAGGCCGGCGCGATCGGTTACCTGCTCAAGGACTGCGCGCCCGAGGAGCTCGCGAAAGCCGTGCGCACCGCGTCGACCGGCCAGACGGTGCTGTCGCCGGACATCGCACAACGGTTGCTGCGCCAGGTCCGCGGGCCCGCGCCGAAACTGAGCAAACGGGAGGTCCAGATCCTGGAGAACCTCGCCAAGGGCCTGTCGAACCGCGAGATCGCCAAGGCGTTGTTCATCAGCGAGGCCGCCGTGAAGACACACCTGGTGCGGATCTTCGCGAAGCTCGGCGTGGAGACGCGCACGGCGGCCGTGACGACCGCCGTGGAACGCAAGCTGATCCGGCTCTAAAGCTCTGGCGGGGTCGTGTCGACCAGCCGCGGATCGGGCTTCCCGCCTGACATCGCGAGCATGCCGCGCAACACCTGCAGCAGCTTGCGCAGCCCGCTCGGCTTCTTCCGGTCGATACCGCCGATCACCTGCTTCAACACGCTCAGCTGGTCGAAGTAGATCCGCTCGGTGACGAGGTTCTCGTCGGCGTCGAAGATGAAGTACGCGTTCATCCGCGTGCGGTGCGAGCCGCCGGTGGCCGGGATCTTGCCCAACGGCCCGAGGTGCGTGCCGATCAGCCAGAACTCCACGATCACGGCGTCGACGCTGTGCCGGAACGAGATCAGCTCGTGGTGCTGGTCGGGGAACGCCACGCGCGTGTCGGTGTAGTACTGCCGCACCGCGCTGTCGCCGTCGTGCACGACCATCTGCGCGATGATCTCGTAGTGCGGGTGCGGGAACGTCGAGAGCGTGGCGTCCCAGTCGTGCGCCACCTCGTCGCGGAAGTGGTCGAGCACGAGCTTCTCTCGGGCGCGCAGGACGTCCTCGGAGGGCAGCACGAATCGGGAAGACATGGGACTCCTTACCCACGGTGTGGGTTATCGACGTTAAACCCACACCGTGGGCATCCGCAAGGCACAATGGACAGGTGACGGAAACCCGCCGCGGCCGCCCGCGAACGCCACTGCTGTCCCGCGAGTCCATCGTCGACGCGACGCTGCGGGTGATCGACGCGGAAGGCATCGCCGCGGTGGGCATGCGATCGGTCGCGCGGGTGCTCGGCGTCGACGCGAAGAGCCTCTACAACCACGTCGACGGCAAGGACGGCCTGCTCGACGCCGTGGCCGAACAGCTCCTGGCCGGCCTGGTCCTGCCGCCCCGCACCGGCGACGCACGCCACGACCTGCGCGCCATCGCCGGCAGCTTCCGCGCCCGCGCACTCCAGCACCCACAGGCCGCGCCGCTCGTGCTCACCCGCCAGCTCTCGTCGTTGGAAGGCCTCGCACCCGTCAACGAGGTGCTGGCGGTGCTGCTCGCCGCGGGCGCAGAAGCCGAAGAAGCCGTGCACCTGCTGCGAATGCTGCTCGCGACGTTGATCGGCACGTTGCTGCGTGAGGTCGAAGCGGCCCCGACGTTCGGGAGCGACGACGGGGACCGCAGGGGAACCCTTGCGGCGTCCGGACTCCCCGCGGTGGCCGAGGTCGCGCCGCATCTCGCCCGCTTCGACCGCCAGGCCGAGTTCGACTACACCGTCGAGCTCGCGATCACCGCCGTGCTCGACCGCATTGATCTTCGAGGAGCGCGCTAGGCCGAACGGCGGCAGACTCGGCGCCGTGAACCTTCGACGGTGGCCCGTGGTCGCGGCCGCGGGATTCGTGGTCGCCGCGCTCGTCTACGTGCTGGCGGTGCTGACCAGAGCCGGCCAGACGATCGAGAACGCGGCCCTGCGCGGCGCCGACCAGGACAACGTGACCGAGACGGACGCGGCCTGGCAGGCGCTGGGCCAGATCACCATCTACTCGCTGGCCGCGGCCGTGATGGCAGTCGCGTTGGTCGGCGTGCTCAGGAAGCGCTGGGACCTCACGATCGCCGCGGTCGGCGTGATCGTCGCCGGGCAGCTGGTCGTGCAGGTGCTCAAGCGGTTCGTCCTCCCGCGTCCCGCGCTGGTCGAGGTCACCGGCGACTACGCGCACAACAGCCTGCCCAGCGGCCACACCACGATCGCGATGACCGTGCTGTTCGCGGCGATCATCGTGGTGCCGTGGAAGTGGCGCGGCGTGATGCTGTTCTTCGTGCTGCCGTGGGCGACCGCGATCGGCCAGTACACGCTGACGGCGAAGTGGCACCGCCTCAGCGACACCCTCGCCGCGGACGCGATCGCGCTGTCCATCGCGGCCCTCGCCTCGTGGTGGCTGCAGCGCAAGGGGTCGATCAAGCCCTACACCGGCCCGAAGCGCCGGGGCCGGGTCGTGCTGGTCGTGTTCTGGTCGCTGATCGCGGCCGCAACGCTCGCGCTCGGCCTGATCCTGTGGGGATATCCGCTGGCCAGCGAGGGTCTGCAGGCTGATCCGTGGGTGATCTACCTGGGCGCCGGCACGTTCGCGTCGGCCGGGTCGCTGATCGCGGCGCTCACCTTCCTCGCGTGCTGGCGCCGGATCGAATAGCAACCAGTTGATCTCTCGTGCGTCCCTTCAGGTGGGAGGTCCACGATGAAGGGGGACAGGACGTTGAACGTCAACCGTCGTTCGTTGCTGGCACTGGGGGCGGGGGCCGCGCTGGCCGTCGCCGTGCCGGCGCAGGCGCACGCCTCGACGATCACCGGCAAGCTGCGTGACCTCGAACAGGAACACGGCGGGTACCTCGGCGTGTTCGCCACGGACACCGGCAACGGCCGCACAGTGGCCTATCGCGCGGACCGGCTCTTCCCGATGTGCTCGGTGTTCAAGACCATCGCGTCCGCCGCGATCCTGCGGCGCGACGTCAACGGCGAGCTGCTGAACAAGGTGATCCGCTACACGAAGGCGGACGTCGACAAGTCCGGCTACGGGCCGATCACCGGCAAGCCCGAGAACCTCGCGAACGGCATGACCGTCTCGGCCCTGTGCGAGGCGACCATCACCTACAGCGACAACTGCGCGGCGAACCTGCTGCTCACCGAGCTCGGCGGTCCGCAGGCGATCACGCGGTTCAGCCGCTCGATCGGCGACCCGGTCACGCGCCTCGACCGCAGGGAGCCGGAGCTCAACTCGGCCGAGCCGGACTGCGACTGGGACACCACGTCGCCGCGCGCCATCGGCCAGAGCTACGCGCGCCTGACCCTCGGCCACGCGCTGAACCGCCCCGACGCCGACCAGCTCACCCGGTGGCTGCTCGCGAACACCACCGGCGCGAACCGGATCCGCGCCGGGTTGCCAGTGGCGTGGCGGCTCGGGGACAAGACCGGCACCGGCAAGTACGGCACCACGAACGACGTCGGCATCGCGTTCCCGCCCGGCCGCGCGCCGATCGTGATCGCGGTGCTGTCGACCAAGACGAAGCAGGACGCTCCTGCCGACGAACCGCTGGTGGCCAAGACCGCGGAACTGGTGGCGGCGGCGTTCGCCTGAAACCCCTTCGCTCATGCACCCCGTCTGGTCAGATGGGGTGCATGAGCACCTGGGGGAGATCGATCGTGCTCGCCTTGGCACTGGTCGCCACGCTCGTGGCACCAGCGCACGCGAGCAACCAAATCACGGTGTCGGCAGCGGAAGTCACGCTCGCACCTGGCCAGAACACGGCGTCCGTCGACGTCAGCTGGCACACCGACGGCAACCAAGTGGTCCAGATCTGGATCCGGGAGACCGGCAAGGCGGCCAAGCTGTGGCGGCAGCAGACCAACGGCAGCGCCGCCTGGCCGTACCTCCACGCCGAGACCACCACGACGTTCGAGCTGCGCGGTGGACCGAACTTCGGGACCGTCCTGGGCACCACGAGCAGCACCGGGCGGCTGCCGGGCCGGTTGAGCGCCGACCGCACGCACCTCGCGCTCGCACCCGGCACCACCGGCACGATCGACCTGACCTGGGCGACGAAGCTGGGTGACGCCCAGGTGTGGGTGTCGCACAACGGAAACCCGCAGAAGCTGTACGCGCAGGGCCCGTCCGGCACGGGCCGGATCACCTGGATCAGCCGCGGTACCACGGTGTTCACGCTGTGGTCCGGCACGGCACAGGAACACCTGCTCGACACTCTCGTCGTCACCGCGGACTCCGGCGCGACGGCCGCTTTCGACCAGCCCGTGGTCAACGCAGGCGGCACCGCCACGGTGCGCTGGACCGGAGGCGAGGCACGGCTCGTCAACGACGACGGAACCGAGACCGTGCTGAGCGGCGGATCGGCCGCGATCAGCACCCAGGGCGCGGACCGCAAGGTCGTGCGGGTCTACGAGGGCAACCAGGTCGTGTCGCACGCGAGCGTCACGGTGCTGCGGAACTCACGCGGCTGGGCCGGCTTCAACTACCTGCCGGAGCACGAGAAGCGCTACCAGGACTACCTCGACGACGCGACCTGGCCGCAGGTGCGTGACCAGGTCGCGCGGGACTTCGACGTGATCGCGTCCACCGGCGGCACGCTCGCCAGGGTCGTGCTGTGGCCGGAGAAGAGCACGCCGACGCAGTCGCGCAACCTGGTCGACCTCGCGGGCATCGCGAAGCAGCGCGGCGTCCGGCTCGTGGTCGCGTTCGGCAACAGCTGGCTGACGAACCCGAACTGGCAGAGCGACCGCAAGAAGTGGGCGGAGTTCACCGGCACCAGTGCCGACTGGATGAACGGCTACATCACCGCACTGGAGACCGCGGTGCCGGACAGCGTCCTCTACTACGACCTGCAGAACGAGACGTCCGGCGTGCGGGGCAACCAGCCGAACCTTCAAAGCGCTTACGTGGCAATGGTCTACGACCGCACCGCCGCGCCGAGGGGCAAGCGCGGCATCTCCGTGATGCACGCGTCGACCGACGGCGCGGACCTCGCGGAAGCGTTGCTGGGCAAGCCGATGGACTTCGTCGACGTCCACGGTTACGGCAACCTGGACCTGCTCGACGGCGCGGTGCGCGGACTGAGGCAGAAGTTCCCCGCCGCCACCGTGCTCGTCGGCGAGATCGGCCGGTCGACCTGGGACAACGGTGTGCCCAGTGACCAGAAGGAACGCGAACACGCCGACTACACCAGGCAAACGCTGCAGACGCTCGACAACCTCCGGGTGCCGATCACCCTGGCCTGGGAGCTCTACGACGACCCGCGCACGCCGCCGCACCCGAACAGCATCGGGTTCGGCCACCTCACGAGGAACCGGGCGAAGCCGGGATTCGGCGTGCTGTGTTCGCGCTGGAGCCTGGTGCCGGACTGCGGCACCCTCCGCGAGGCCACCTCGCCGACGCCGTCTGTGCTGGAGGTCGACGCGACAGTTCCGGTGCAGCCCGGAACGTTGACGCCCAACGCGATCCTGCGCGGCAACGGCACGGTCCGGCTCGTGATCACCGAGTTCGACTCGGCCGGTCGTGAGGTGGGTGCCACGCAGACCGAGCCCGTCGCCGTCGGCGAAGGCCTCAACTACCTGCGGCACCGAGGGTCCGACGTCCGGCTGCGCGACGAGACCCGGTCCGTGCGGATCGTCGTGCGGGCGGAGGGATCGACGCGGCTGCAGGTGGACGCGCTGACCGCGGCCGTCAGGTGACCGGCACCCAGAGCTCGACCACGGTGTGCCGGCGGTAGAACTCGACGAGCGGCCTGGAGGAGTCCCAGGGTGCCTGCGCCTTGAGCTCCTCCATGGCCGGTCCGATCCGCCCGTACAGCTCGGGCGGCTCGCCTTCCAGCACCGTGCGCCGGTACTTGCCACCGGGTAGCGTGCCGATGGTCAGGTCGTACGAGTCGCCGGGCTTGCGTGGCGTGCAGATGGTGTACGTGCCGGCCGTCTCGTCGATGCGCGCGAACATCTTGCGGCCCTTGAGGCCGACGAGGTTCTCGAACCAGTTCCACGCCTCCGCCATCGCCGTGAGCTCGTCGGCAACGGTGTGCTGCAGGACTTCCACGTCGTCGCGGGTGATCAGGTCGGCCATGGTCAAGTCGTCCTTTCGCGTTTCCCGGTGGCATCAGTGCGGCCGCGGCAGTGCCTTCTTGTCGGGTTTTCCCAGTGGTGTGAGCGGAAGCCGGTCGACGAACGTCACGTGCTGCGGCACGTGCTCGGGTGTGACTTGCTCGCTGACCATGCGCCGCAACACGTCCGAGTCGGGGGAGCGGCCGGGCAGCGGTTCGACGACGGCGTGGATCGCCTGGCCGGTTCGGGCGTCCGGCACGCCCACGACGGCGGCCTGCGCGACATCCGGGTGGCTCGCCAGCGCGGCCTCGATCGGTGCCACGTAACAGGTGTCGGCGTTCACCACGATCACCTCGGCCGCGCGGCCTGCCAGGTGAAGATGGCCGTCCACCCGCGAGCCCAGGTCGCCGGTGCGCAGCCAGCCGTCCTGCAGCACCTCCGCGGTGAGGTTCGGGCGGCGCCAGTAGCCGGTCATCGTGCCGGGTGAACGCACCAGCACGTGTCCGCCGTCGATCTTCAGCTCCACGCCGGGCACCGGTTCCCCCACCGACGTCAGGTGATCCGCCGCGTCGCCGTGGTCGAGATAGGTGATCGCGAAGCTCTCGAACTGCCCGTACGCCTGCGCGACGATCGGGCCGTACCGGTCGATCGCCTCCTGGTAGCGCGACGGCAGCAGGGGAGCGCCGCCGGTCGTCACGTGCGCGAGGCCCGGGATCTCGCCGGCCTCGTCCAGCAACCGGTACAGGTACGACGGGTAGAAGTGCACGGCCGCCGAGCCGGCACGCTTCACCGCGTCCACAAAGGACCCGACCTCGAACTCGCGGTGGATCTCCAGTGGAACTCCCAGTCGCATCAACGCCGGTCCGACCGTGCCGAGCGCGTGAGCAAGTGGCGTCACCACGATCAGCCGGGTGTCTGCGGGGTACGGCGGGCGTGCGGCGAACGACGCCGTGACGAACTCCAAGGCCTCGAACGTCAGCATCACGGCCTTCGACTCCCCGGTCGTGCCGCCGGTGTAGACGAGCTGCGCGATGTCGGAATCGAGTGCCTGCACCGCAACGGGTTCGGTGGAGTCCTCAGTGGACGCGAACGAGCCCAGGTCGTCCTCGGTCAGGATCAGCGCCGCGTCGATGTCCTGCACCAGGAACGGCAGCCCACCGACGACGTGACTCGGGTCCATCGCGACGAACCGCAGCCCGAGCACCTGCGCGGCGAACTTCAGGACCAGCAGCTCCCAGCGGTTGCCCGACTGCACGCCCAGCCCGTCGCCGCGCTTCAGGCCGTGCCGGGACAAGGCGCGGGCGAACCGGTTGATCTCCGCGAGCAGTTCCCGGTACGTGAATTCGACATCGCCTTCGATCAGGGCGAGCCGATCGTCGAATGCGTCGAACGCGTTCAACGTGTTGTGCACCAAGCGAGCCATGCGATCCCCCTTCGCAGTCGAAACCCTAGTCGAACGCCAATTCGTCGGCTACCGTGGAATGCGAATCTCGTTCACGTTCCCAAAGGCGGCGGCGATGCGGCGAGCTGTGCTCCTGACAGTCCTGTTCCTCTTCTCGTTGGTGATCACCCCGGTGCGCGCGGAGTCGTTCGACGGCACCGAGCTCCGGGTGTCCGGCGGGGTGTTCCGCGACGAGCACGGCCGCGAGGTCGTGTTGCGCGGCTTCAACGTCTCGGGCACGGCGAAACTCGCCGAGTACCGCGGTCTGCCGTTCGCGTCGGTCGCGGACGCGCGCAAGTCCGCGACCGCGATGAAGCAGCTGACGGGTGCGAACGCGGTGCGGTTCCTGCTGACCTGGGCGTGGATCGAACCGGTGCGCGGCCAGATCGACCACGCGTACCTCGACGGTGTGACGGCGCAGCTGCGGGCGTTCACCGACCAGGGGATCCGCGCCTACCTCGACTTCCACCAGGATCTGTACTCGCGCCATCTGTTCAACAAGGACAGCTGGTACACCGGTGACGGTGCCCCCGCGTGGGCCGCGAGCGGCTACCCCAAGGAGTCGTGCGGTCTGTGCTTCCACTGGGGCCAGAACATGAAGAACAACAACGCCGTCACCGCCGCCACCTACGACTTCTGGCACAACCGCGACGGTGTGCAGGACTCGTTCCTGAACGCGGCCGGTGAAGCCATGAAGCACGTCCGGGAAGCGTTGCCCGCCAACGAGTTCAAGCTCGTCGTCGGCGTCGACCCGTTGAACGAGCCCTACGCCGGCAAGTACGACAGCGGCCAGACCTCGCAGCAGTGGGAGCGCGATCTCCTGATGCCGTTCTACCACCGCTTCCGGGCCGAGATGGATGAGGCGGGCTGGACCTCGAAGCCCGCCTTCGTGGAACCGCTGGTGTTCTGGAACCAGAACGTGGAGTTCTTCGCCGAGCCCGGCGGCCTCACTCTGGTGCCGGCGCTGGGCGACCGGTTCGTGTTCAACGCGCACTTCTACGACGGCAAGGCCCAGTCGGGCGTGCTGATGCCGGGCAAGGCTGGCGACGGCCAGTACACCCAGGCGTTCGGCACGATCCGTGAACGCGCCGCGGCGCACGGCACCACCGCGATCGTCTCCGAGTTCGGGCACCCGGTCTCGGGCTACACCTCCGACAAGACCTCCTCGGTGCTCAAGGCGATCTACCAGGGCCTCGACTCGGTGTCCTCCGGTGCTCGCTGGTGGTCGGCGCCGCGCGGCACGGTGATCTCCGGCAGCCAGTGGCACTGGGACACCAACTACGGCCGCCACCGCGAGCTGATGAACGACAACCCGGACAAGGTCAAGACCGACGGCGACGCGATGAACGACGAGCACTTCTCGGCGGTCAAGCTCGACGCGGCCGGCCACCCGGTGCTCACCGTCGAACGCGCTCTCGTCGACCGCGTCTACCCGCAGGCCGTCGCGGGCACCACGCTCGCGTTCACCTACGAGGACCGCGCCTACCAGACCTGGCAGCAGATCCCGCTGCCCGCGGTGCGCTCGCTGGTCGGCTCGGCTCCGTTCGCGGTGCTGGTCTGGGACTCGAACGGCGGCGCCGCGCCGACCGAGCTGCACCTGCCCGAGTCGCTGCGCTCGCCGCTGGTCGTGAGCTCGGCGTCGTCCGTGGTGGAGGGCTCGCGGCTGCTCCTTCGAGGAGGCACCGGACGGCAGTTCGCGCTGGTCACGGCCGCTTCCGGAGGCAACGTTGCGGCTGCGGAGGCCGAGCTGCGGCAGTGGTACCAGAGCTGGTGAGTTGCAGCCGGTACGTAACCTGGTGAAGTGCGAACAAGGCCCACTCTGACCTGGTCTCCGTCAGGCCCGTCGCTGCCGCGCACCTCCACCCTCGACGACGTGATCCCGATCGTCGCCGACGGTGGTGTGCTGGTGCTCAGCGGCGCGGGCCTGTCCACGGAGTCCGGCATCCCGGACTACCGCGGCGAGGGCGGGTCCCTGCGCAAGCACACCCCGATGACCTACGAGGAGTTCACGACGAGCGCCGCGGGCCGCCGCCGCTACTGGGCCCGCAGCCACGTCGGCTGGCGCACCATCGCCCGCGCCCACCCCAACGCGGGCCACCACGCCGTACACCGTTTGTCCTCGAAGTTGTCCGGCGTCATCACCCAGAACGTCGACGGCCTGCACCAGGCCGCGGGCTCCTCGGACGTCGTGGAACTGCACGGCGGCCTGGACCGCGTGATCTGCCTGGACTGCAGGCTGCTCTCCCCGCGCCTGGACCTGGACCGCCGCCTGCGGGAGGCGAACCCTTCGTTCGCCGCCACGACCAACGAGATCAACCCGGACGGCGACGTCTTCCTGCCCGAGGAGGCGGTGCGCGGCTTCGAGGTCGTCGACTGCCTGGAGTGCGGCGGTGTTCTCAAGCCGGACGTCGTGTTCTTCGGCGAGAACGTGCCGCGCCCGCGCGTCGAGCAGTGTTATGAGCTCGTCGACAACGCCCGCTCGTTGCTGGTGCTGGGCTCCTCGCTGACGGTGATGTCCGGGCTCAGGTTCGTGCGGCGCGCCTCCGCAGCCGGTCTGCCGGTCGTGATCATCAACCGCGGTGAGACGCGCGGCGACCCGTACGCATCACTGCGGGTGGACCTGCCGCTCGGCAAATCGCTCACATCGCTGGCGGAGGTCGTTCTACAGTCCGGGAATGGTGACCTTCCCGGTCGATGACGTCACGCCCGTCACGGACGCCCTGCCCACTCGCCCGACAGCCGACCTGTTTCCCGGTGCTCGGGCGGTGGGCGGTGACGCACGGGTGCTCAAGCCCAACGGCGTGCACCCGCTGCTGCACGCGGTCGGCAAGGCGTTCGCCGAGCACCGGCCGCTGGTCCTGTCACCGGACGCGGTGTGGCTGACCATCGCGCGGGGCATCGCCGATCACGTGAAGCAGCACGCCGAGGAACTGCGGCCGGTTCTGGTCGGCCACGAGGGCAAGGAACGCCTCACGGTGCTCTACGGTCCGGACGACACCTGGGACACCGTCGTGGAGCGCCTCTCGAAGCAGATCGGCGACACGATCTTCGAGTGCGACTTCAGCACGAGCACCGCCGTCGAACGCCTGGCCGGCCGCATTGCCATGCTCGACGCGTACTCGCCCTACTTCGGCTACTGGATGGTCGCGATCTGCGGCATCCCGTCGATCACCCTCACCGGGACGCCGGACGACTGGCGCGAGATCCGTGCGCGGCTCGCCTACCTGCCCCGGTTCGGGTTGGAGCGCTGGTGCCGTTCCCTCGTCCTGATCATCGACGAGTTCGTCCGCGCCGCCGAAGGCAACCCGGACACGGCGTTCTGGAAGCGCATCTACAACCCGATCGACGCATACGGCGCCGAGGTTGTCACCGGATGGATCACACGCTTCTACCCGTACCTGGAGGTCTCCGTCAAAGGAACCGTGCCGAACCACATGCTCGACCTCCCGGTCGGTGAACCGCGCGAAAGCACCAGGCCGGGTATCGACACCCGATCCGTGCCGGCCACGCTGTGCCGTGCGGTGATCAACGTCAATGACGGCAGCGACATCAGCGCGGTTGCGGTCGACGCGGGTCTGGTCGGGGTCACCCGGCACGAGGACGGCGCACTGGAGCCCGTGGCGGGCTGGGCGGTGGTAGCTGCTCCACCGAGCATCGAGGCGGTGCTGGACCGCATCGCCGCCGAGCACGAGTGGGAGCCTTCCCTTCCAACCGGGGAGACGGTGGAAGCGGCCGGGCACGAGATCAGCCTGTTCGACCGGGTGCAGGGCGGCGGCGAGCTGATCGCGCTCTACGGACGTTTCGGCACGGTGTCGCTGCACGGCGGCGCGTGGCGGCTCCGCGAGAACAGGGCACGCCGTTACGAGTCCGTCGGCAATCATTCGGTCGACGTGGTGTTCGACCTCGCGGACGGGCGCCTGGTCGGCGAGGTCGGCGACTTCCTCACCGGCCTGAGCCACTGGGTGATCTTCCGCCCCGGCGATCGTGCCGAGGACGTCCCGGTGCTCGGCACGTCCCTCGCGATGCTGCTCGAATCGGTGCTGGACCACGGCGAGGTCGACCACCTGGAGACGATCAAGCTCGTCGACGTGGAGATGAGTTACGAGGACTAGTTCTCCGCGCGCCAGCGGTCCAAAACCCGCCGCTCGCGCTTCGTCGGCCGCCCCGCACCCCGGTCCCGCTGCGCGATCGGCAGCTCCTTGGGCGGCGGGGGAGTGCGGTCGATGAAGCACGTGGCCGCGTCCGCCGCGCCGACCCGTTTCTGGATCACGCGGACCACCTCGACGATCCGGGTCCGGTCGCCGACGCGGGCTCGGACCTGGTCGCCGGGCACGATGGTCGCGGAGGCCTTCACGGGCTTGTCGTTGACGCGCACGTGGCCGCCCTTGCACGCCGCCGCGGCGTCCGGGCGGGTCTTCGTCAGCCTGACCGCCCACAGCCAGCGGTCGATGCGCGTGGACTCCACCCCGACATCATGGCACTCTCGAAGATCATGAGGATCCTGGCGGTCGCCCTCACCCTCGCCGCGTCGTTCACGCCCGTCGACCCGCTCGGTGAGCTCACGGACCTGGCCGTGAAGCGCGTCCAAGTAGCGGACCTGGTGGCAGCGGCCAAGTTCGGCACACCCCAGCCCATCGACGACCCCGTGCGCGAGAAGCAGGTGCTCGACACCGTCCGCGTGAAAGCACAACAGCTGAGCCTCGACCCCGAGAACGCCGCGACGTTCTTCCGCGCGCAGATCGAGGCGAACAAGCTCGTGCAGCGCCGCCTCTACGCGCGCTGGACCGAGCACCCGGAGGAAGTGCCGACGCGACGCCCCGACCTGGGCACCGAGGTGCGCCCGATCCTGGACCGGCTCACGACGGACGTCCTGGCCGAGCTCAAGGACACCGAGCAGCTTCGCCGTCCCGGCCTCAGGTGCGAGATCCACGCCACGATCGCGGAACGGTCAGCGGTGGTCTTGCACCGCCTCGACCGGTTGCACGAGAACGCACTGGCCGAGGCGATGCGAACGGTCTGCACCGAGAACTAAGCCTCCACTGTGGACTGCAGCCCGAGCATCCGGGCCAGCCCTGACAGTTCGAGCACCCGTGTCACCTGAGGCGACGCGGCGGAGAGCCTCAGCCGGCCCGCCGCGGCCGACGCGCGGGCGTGTCCGCGGACCAGCGCGGACACTCCGCTGGAGTCGCAGAAGGTGACGCCGGTGAGGTCCAGCACGACGTGCCGGTGACCGTGGTCGAGGAGGCGGTCGAGGCGGGTGAGCAGCCGTTCCGCGCCTGATGTGTCGAGTTCCCCGGAGAGGGTGAGCACGGTGTAGGCAGGTGACGACTCGGAAGCCGTGACGACGAGCATCCCGCACAGGTACCCGGAGAAGACCGATCGGAAACCGGTCCGCTGAACGGATTCCAGGTTGTCGGGCCAACCCCGGCAGGAGTTCCCTCGAAGTACCGCTGAGAGGGGATCCCACGTGCGCGTCCTGCTGACCTCGCTGCCCATCCACTCCCACCTCACCCCGGCCGTCGCGCCGCTGGCACAAGCACTGCGAGACAGAGGCCACGAGGCGGTCATCGCGACCGGACCGGCGATGGGGCACCTCGACCACACGGTCACGCTCCCGGACGTGCCGGCGCCGTCCGACTTCGGCCCGCCGCCGTGGATCCCGGAACGCGACGGCGTGCTCAAGGTGCCGCTGTTCGCTCACGACCTGGTCGTCAAGGCCGCCGCGAACATCCTCGACTTCGCCAGGAACTGGAAGCCGGACGTGATCCTGCGCGAGACCAACGAGTACGGCGGCCAGATCGCCGCCGAGGTGCTCGGCATCCCGCACGCGTTGCTCGAAATCGCCCCGTTCGCCCCGCACGAGATCCCGGACCTGGGCGAACAGATGGACAAGGTCCGCGCCAGGTTCGACGTCAGCGCGACCGAGCCGAGCTTCACCGCGGGCCTGACCCCGCCGTCCTGGCACCCCTCCCAGCACCACTACCGGGTGCCGATCAAGCAGGAGACCTGGGAGAAGGCCCCGGAGATCGTCGCGACCTTCGGTACCAACGCCGGCCTGCTGATGAGCGGCTCGAAGCTCCCGCACCTCGTGGTCGAGGCGCTCGGCAAGGTCGCGGCCCGCTCGGTCGTCGCGATCGGCCGCGGCGACTGGACCGGACCGCGGCCCTCGAACGTCCGGCTCGAACCCGAGATCCCGCAGCAGCAGCTGCTCGGCACCGCCAAGGTGTTCGTGACGCACGCGGGCTACAGCAGCGTCCGGGAGGCATTGACCGCGGGCGTGCCGATGACGTGCATTCCGCTGTTCGCCGATCAACCCCGCAACGCGGCCCGAGTCGAAGATCTCAAAGCCGGTGTGTCAGTGGAAGTAAAGGGACTGACTGCCACCGTTCTCGCTGAACGCATTCAGCACGTGCTGGAGACGCGGGCTTACTACGACAAGGCTGAGAAATTCTCAGGGGAGATGGCCGCACTGCCCGTGTTCACGGAGATTCCGGACCATCTCGTATCCGCTGTGTGACGACGTTTTGGTTTTGGTCAAAAGCTTCGACGGTATTTTCGTCCGTCTGGAGACTGGTGTTGGGGCAGGTGCTTGTTGGGGAGAACAGGTCGCCTGAACGAGGGGAAAACAGGGGGAAATATGAAGAGGCACGTGCGCGACAGTTTCTTCGTCGTGGGCGAAGGTGTGCTGGAATTCGGTGACAACGGTGAGGCCACCACGCGTCAGCCCTCCACGGCGGAGGAGTTGCGCAGGTTCCGGTTCTCGCGGCTGGGGCCGAAAGGCGAACGGACGGACGAGGAGATTCGCGTCGCACTCGCGACCGCGATCACCGCCGACGTCCCGCAGCCAGACTCGGAGGACCCGGCCGTCCCGGCGGGGTTCACCTACCTCGGCCAGTTCGTCGACCACGACCTGACCATGGACCGCACCGAGTCGCAGCTCGGCCAGGACGTCAACCTCGACGAGCTCACGCAGGGCCGTTCGCCCGCGCTGGACCTCGACTCGGTCTACGGCCGCGGCCCGCGCGACAAGGACGACCAGGTCTTCTACGCCGAGGACGGCGTGAAGCTCAAGGTGGGCACGACGACGCCGGTCCCGTTCCCGGACGAGGGCACCAACGTGCCGTTCGAGGGGTTCGACCTGCCGCGCCGCGGTGGCACGGCGGGCACGGCGGCGGATCGGCGGCTCCCGCTGATCCCGGACGCCCGCAACGACGAGAACCTCGCGGTGGCGCAGACGCACCTCGCGTTCATCCGCTTCCACAACCGCGTGGTCGACGAGCTCGCGCTCACCGGCCTCACGGGTGAGCGGCTGTTCCGCGCCGCCAAGGAGCTCGTGGTGCGGCATTACCAGTGGATGTTGAAGACCGACCACCTGCCGCGGATCATCGACCCGGAGATCGTGGACGACGTCTTCACCAACGGCCGCAAGTTCTTCGAGGTGCCCGGCAAGTGGTACCGGCGCGACAACGCGCCGACGATGCCGATCGAGTTCTCGGTCGCGTCGTACCGCTTCGGACACAGCCAGGTCCGCGGCGCGTACCAGTGGAACCGCGTGTTCCGCTCGGGCGGCCCGGTCGGGATCGCGACGTTGTTCCAGCTCTTCACCTTCACGGGTGTGAGCGGCAACTTCGACCCGTCCTCCGCGCTGCCGATCGACCTCGACGACGTGAACCGCGGTGAGATCTTCACGCTGCCCAGCAACTGGATCGCGGACTTCCGCCGGCTCTACGACTTCACCGAGGCCGACCGGGAGGACCTGGTCGCACCGGAGGAGTTCGACGGCGGCAACGTCACCAAGCGGATCGACACGCTGCTGGTCGACCCGCTGAAGGCGCTGCCGGCCGGCACGTTCGGCGGCCGCGGCACGCAGTTCCGGGAGATCGAGCGCAACCTCGCGTTCCGGAACCTGACCAGGGCCTCGATGATGGAGCTCGCCTCGGGCCAGCAGATCGCCGAGCTGTTCGGCGTCGAGCCGCTGACCGAGGAGGAGATCCTCGTCGGCAACGGCGGCGCCGTCGTCGAAGGCCTGTCGGACGAGCAGAAGGCCCAGCTCGTGGCCGCGACCCCGTTGTGGTTCTACATCCTGCGCGAGGCCGAGGTCGGCAACGGCCTGATGGGCCCGGTCGGCGGCCGGATCACCGCGGAGGTCTTCCACCGCGCGATGGAGGGCAGCCGGATCTCGATCGTGCGCTCGCCGTACTGGCGGCCCACGCTCGGCCCGGACTCCAGCACGTTCCGCATGGTCGACCTGCTGCTGTTCGCCTTCGAGGGCAAGGCCGACCTGCTGAACCCGCTGGGGGACCCGCCCAGCAACTGATCTCCTTCGCTTCTCCTGTCTGGCTGGGTGGTGGCAGTCAGACAGGAGAGGGAGATCGATGTTGCGTCCAGGAATTACCCGCCGCGGCAGCACCGAGGAACGCGTTGTGCGGTTCGCCGGTGAGACAGGAATTCCGCTGCTGCGAGCTGGACTCGGGGTCGTGTACCTCTGGTTCGGCGTGCTGAAGCTGTTTCCCGGTGGCAGCCCTGCCGAGGATCTCGTTCAACGCACGGTCTCCGCGCTGACGTTCGGGATCATCCACGGGGATTTGGCGAGAGTGAGTGCCGCGATCACCGAAATCGGGATCGCACTGGTTCTGCTGAGTTTCCGCGTGCCTTTGGTGACCGCGGCCTTGCTGGTCGGACACGTGGTGCTGGTGTCAACGCCGTTGGTGTTGTTCCCGGCCGAGATGTGGCACGGACCACTGCAGGCGTCGTTCGAAGCTCAGTACATCCTGAAGAACCTGGTGACCGTCGCCGCCGCGGTGGTCATCGCCTCATCGCACCCGCGGGTGCGATGACGCGGGAGCCGTTCGATCACCGGATCGGGCGGCTCCCGCTTCTGTATGGTGATCTCCATGGGGAGAGCGCTGGGGGCGCTGGCCGTGCTGCTGCTGTTGTTGTTGTGCACGGCATGTGGCCAGGTGAAGCAACCGAAGGGCGACGGGGTCTATCCGATCGACACGGCTGCACCGCAGTTGACGGTGCCGACGAGCGTGCCACCTACCGGTCCGTGCACGGTGCAGGAGGAAGTGCGGCCGCCGGCGACCGAGACCGTCGCGGCGGCTCCCACCGGTGGCGCCACTCCGGACGTCGCGCCGCACCAGGCCGAGAACAACCGCTGGAAGCAGCGCAAACCGTTGAGCGCACAGGGTGTCCAATCGGGACGCGACGTCCTCGCTAAGATCCGTCCGGAGCTGGAGCGGATCTGCGGGTCGGGCGACTTCTCCGTCGATGCAACGAAGAAAGCGCTTGCCGCGTTCAAGCCGTTGGTCGAACAGGCCGCGTCCTACGCGACCGGGGTCTCGTTCACCATCACCGTCGAGAACGGGCCGACCGAGCGCACCACCTGCGTGTTCGGGAGCCTGCAGCCGGGCGCGGTGTGGGTTTCCGTGGACGGCACGAACGGTGAGGGCAGCTGCTACACACCGAAGACGCACTGACCGGCACAGGGGCTGGTCAGCGTGAACACCCAAGTGGGGGAGTGAATGAAGCTCAAGCGGTTCACCGTGCTGTGCACCGCGCTCACGTTGACGGGTGCCGCACTGGCACCGGTCGCCAGCGCCCAGAACGACGAGGCGTACGGCAACCCGTTGGCGGAGCGGCTGCGTGAGGCGATCGCCGCGCAGAACTTCAAGGACGTCATCGACCTGACGCCGCCGGAAGAGGGCGGCACGGCGAGAGCGTTCAGCGAGAACGAGAAGTACGACCAGAGCCCGGCCGAGCTGATGAACCGCGCCCGGGCGCGGATGGCGCTGGCGGCGGGCAAGCCGTTGCACCAGACGCCGAACATGGACGCGGCGATCATCGAGCTCGACCCGTTCGGCCGTCCCAAGTCGGTGGCGAACGTGCTGCTCAGCCCGCAGTACCCGAACGGCGTCGTCGTTCCGGTCAAGAACAAGGGCCTGTCCACCGACAAGGTGCGGTACCGCTGGTGGGACGACACCGAGTGGGACGTCAACGGCGGCAAGGGCACGCGTGACGTGCTGGCCGGCCGGGAGAACGCGCCGATCGACTTCTCCTCGCCGTACCCGGCGTCGGTGCTGAAGCTGATGGTGGGCTTCGGCGTGCTGCGGCTGGCCGACGCGGGCCGCATCGACCTGGACGCGGACTACAACTACAACCCGAACCCGGTGCGCCCCGCGTGCGGCGGGCCGACGGTGAAGAAGATCCGTCAGCACTTCGACGAGATGATCACCAAGTCGCAGAACGAGTCCACCTGCGCGCTGATCAAGCTGATCCACGACCTGAAGGCGTGGGACGAGGTCAACCAGACGTTCGTCGACCTCGGCATGCCGACCCTGATGGTCACCGGCACGATCCCGGAGAACGGCGGCCGCTGGATCGGCTCGAACATGAGCGGCCTCGACACCGCGAAGCTCCTGCTGCTGATCAACGGCGGCGGGGGCGTGCTGTGGACGACGGACAAGGGCAAGGCCGTCACCCGCAACGAGCTGTTGCCCACGTCCCGGAAGTTCTTCCAGGACACGCTGCTCGGCCAGGGCCACAACGAGATGCTGTCCACCTCGAACTGGTGCGGCCGCGACTACCCGGTCCAGGGCATCCCGCAGCAGGTGCCGGCGCGCTGGATCAAGGCGGACGGCACCGTGACCGTCGGCGACGCGGTCTACGACCGTGACGTCCGCCCGTGCAACGAGGCCGCCGAGGTGTCCTTCGCGCACAAGACCGGCTGGGTCGACACCACGGGCTCCGACGCGGGCATCGTGAAGTCGTTCCGGGGCAAGGACAAGCGGAACTACATCGTCGTGGTCTTCTGCAACCTCGGCACCGACTACGTCGACGCCGACCGCCCGGCCGACCCGCCGGGTGTGTTCCCCGTGCTGTACACGCAGAAGTACGCGAAGCTCGGCAAGGCGATCGACAACATCATGAAGAACCTGTAGTCGGACGCGCACGCTCGCACCACAACGGAACGCCGTCCCGCTTGGGGCGGCGTTCCTGCGTGTCACGGGCCTGTGGTGACGCCATGCCGACCGACTCCGAAGTGAGTCGTGCGCGGCCGAGCCAGGGGAGCGGCCGCGCCGCCCATGAGTCTCCTCGGCAACGCCCTGATCCCGGCACCGCGGTCGTGTCACACGGCCGCGGTACCGATCAGCCCGTTGCGCGTGACTCGCTCCGCGAGTTCGGCTTCGGTGAGGTGCTCGGTGCCTTCTGGCCGCTTCGGCAGCACCATGTACCGCGACTCGGCGTTCGCGTCCCACACCTGGATCTTCGTGCTCTCCGGCAACGTGAGCCCGAACTGCTCCAGCACCTCGCGCGGGTGACTGACCACCTTGGACCGGTAGGCCGGGCTCTTGTACCAGGTCGGGGACGGTCCGAGCAGCGCGATCGGATAGCAGCTGCAGAGCGTGCACACGATGACGTTGTGCACGTCTTCGGTGTTCTCCACGACGTGCAGCCGTTGCACCTGCAGTCCGCCGCCCATCGACAGCCCCACGTCCGGGAGCGCGTCGTTGGCGTTGTCGAGCAGGCGTGCTTTGAAGTCGTCGTCGACCCACGCCCGCGCCACCACCCGGAAACCGTTGGCAGGCGTGGCTTTGTGTGCGAACGCCTCCAGCGCGCGGTCCAGCTCGGTGGCGTCCAGCAGCCCCTTCTCCTCCAGGGCCGCTTCGAGCTCGCGCACCCGTGCCGCGATCGGGGAGTCGTCGTGGTCGTCACTCATCGCTGAGGTAGTCCTCCCAAAGAGACAGCGTCACGTCGTGGTCCCCCCGCCCGAACAGCTCCTGTGCGCTGAACCGCACCAGGTACACCGGCTGCGGCCGCTCGACTCCCTGCGCGCGCAGGTCCGCCAGCGGATGCACGCCGTCGGTGCCGATCACCGTGCCGGTCCGGCCGCGGGCGTAGCGCGGCAGCCGGGTGTGGTGGTCCGGGTCCACAGTGGACGTCCTGACCCGGTCACCGGTCGCGTACCGCTCAGACATGGCCCTTCTCCTTGAGCAACGTCTGAATCGCCCGGAACCAGTTCTCGTAGTACGACGACTCGTGCGACATCGTCCGCTCGACCGCGTCCCGGAACTCGTCGAGGTTGTAGAGCCCGCGCCCGATCAGCGCCCGGTTCATGGCGAAGACGTGCGCCTCCCAGTCGGCGTGGAACATCGGCTCGTCGAGCTCCTCCAGCACCGGTCCGAAGCCGTCCTGCCCGCCGACGTCGTTGATCCTCGGCATCTCACCTCCTGCGCTCAGCCAGATTCTGCGCCGCCTCCGCCCAGTTGGGGAAGTGGAACTCGAATCCGGCCTCCTTCAGGCGGTTCGACACGACCCGCCGGCTCTTGAGCAGCAGCTCGGTGTCGCTCCTGATCGCGAACGCCCCGATCTCGGCCATCCACCTGGTCGCGGGCAGACCGATCGGTACCCGCCAGGCCTTGCGGAGGTCGCGCATGAAGTCTTTCTGCGGCAACGGGTTCGGTGCGGCGAGGTTGACCGCGCCGCTGATCGGTTCCCTGATGAGCAGGGCGATCGCGCGCACGAGGTCCTCGTCGTGCAGCCACGACACGTACTGCCGCCCACCTGCTATCGGTCCGCCGAGCCCGAGCCGCGTCAGCCACGACAGGTAGTCGAACGCACCGCCCCTGTCCGGGCTCATCACGATCGCGGCTCTCAGAGCGACCTTGCGCGTGTTCGGCGTGTCGGCCTCGTTCAGCTCGGCTTCCCAGCGCTTGGCGATCTCGACGCTGTACGCCCAGTAGCCCGGCACGTCCTGTTCTTTGCCGCCGATGATCCCGGTCGCCTCGTCGTTCGGTGCGTCGAACCGGTGCTCGTAGATCGTCGCCGTGCTCATCTGCAACCAGACGGCGGGCGGGTCGTCCGCCTTGGCGATGGCCTCACCGACGATCCGCGCCGAGTCCACGCGCGACCGCATCATCTGCTGGAGGTTCTCCGCCGTGTACCGGCAGCTCACGCTGCGGCCGGCCAGGTTGATCACCACGTCGGCGCCGTCGATCTCGCTTGCCCACGGGCCCAGCGTCCGGCCGTCCCAGCGGACGTTGCTGTTGCGGCTGATGATCACCACTTCGTGGCCCGCCGCGGTCAGTGCGCGGTTCAGGACGCCGCCGATCTGGCCGGTGCCGCCTGGAATCACGATCTTCATCTTCTTGCCCCCTCGCGGCTGACGCTAGCCCCGGCAAGCTGAGAGTCCGCTCAGGCCGGGTGGCGGGTTGCGAGGGCCGGGTGGCGGTTGCGCAAGCAGGCACGGCTTCGCCTTTCACCGACCCGGGTTTCTGTGGACTTGTTTCGTAGGTGGTTGCGGGGCGTGGTCCGGTGCCTTGCGTGTTGCGCCGGTTGAGTGGGTGGTCGCCAAGGGGCGGGTTGCGTTGTCGACAATCCATAGGGATCCCGAGTTGTTCGTGTCGCCGAAGCGTGAAAACTAGCTCTGGCACGGTTTCCGTGATGACCCCAGTGTCTGACGCGCAAGCCGAGTAGTTGATCATTGTCGGCGTGTGTTGATCTTGATCTGGTTGGAGTGCTCTGGCCGCATCTGGCCTGCGTGCGTATCGACGCGGTGGCGGCATCGGGCCCTGTAGTGCGGGTTGAGGCCCGGACCAATGCGGCGCCGACGGCGTGTCCGAGCTGCGGCACGATGTCGGGCCGGGTGCACAGTCGCTACTACCGTCAGCTGTCCGACACCGCAGCCGCGGGTCGAGAGGTTCTGGTTCGGCTGCAGGTCCGGCGGATGTTCTGCGACAACACCGACTGCGCCAGGAAGACGTTCGCCGAGCACGTGCCCGGCCTGGCCGATCGGTACGCCCGCCGGACCGCGCTGCTGCAGCAGGTGTTGTGCGCGGTGGCGTTGGCGTTAGGAGGCCGTGCGGGTGCGCGGCTGACCCGGCAGCTGGCCGCGTCGGTCAGCCGGATGACACTACTGCGCATCGTGCGTGGCCTGCCCGACCCCGAACCACCCACGCCACGAGTGCTCGGGGTCGACGACTTCGCCCTGCGCCGCGGCCACCACTACGGCACATTGCTGATCGACATCGAGACCCGCCGGCCGGTCGACGTGCTGACCGACCGCACCGCGCAGACGGTGGCCGACTGGATGCGCGCTCACCCCGGCGTGGAGATCGTCTGCCGGGATCGAGCCGGCGCCTACGCCGAGGGCGTCCGCGACGGCGCGCCGGACGCGGTGCAGGTCGCCGACCGGTGGCATGTCTGGCGCAACCTCGCCGACGCGGTCGAACGCGCCGTCGCCCGGCATCGGGGCTGTCTGGTCGCCGCGCTGACCATCAAGTGACAGCGATGTCGAGGACACGGGCGTGGTCGCTGATGGTGAGAGCCCATGTGATGCCGGTGACCACCGCGAGGCTGCGACGCCCACCGAGCCGAGTGATCGGACGGATCGGTGGGCGGTCCGAGCGCGGGAACGGCACGCAGCGGTGCACGCGCTACTCACCGAAGGTGTTGGTATCAGGGCAATCTGCAGCCGCTAGGTCTCTCACGCGGTACGGTCCGCCGGTTCGCCCGCGCCGGCACGGTCGAGGAGTTGCTGACCCGCAATGGAACCGGGCGACGGCCCAGCCTGCTCGAAGAGTTCAAGCCCTACCTGCACCAGCGCTGGAACGCAGGGTGCACCAATGCCGCCGTGCTGTTCGCCGAGATCACCGCCCGTGGCTACCGAGGAGGTCAATCCCTTGTGCGCCACTACCTGCACCAGTTCCGCACCAAAGTGCACATTCCCCGGCCGCCGCGCACACCGCCATCGGTCCGCCAGGCGGTCTGCTGGATCATGACCGACCCGGCCAAGATCGACTCGGTCGACCAAGCGAAGCTGGACGCCTTCCTCGCCACCAGTCCTCAGCTGACGGAGTTGGTCGCCCACGTCCGCGCGTTCGCCACCATGATGTGCTCGCTGCGCGGCCAGGACCTAGAGGCGTGGATGACCGCGGTCGACGCCGACGAACAGCCAGAACTTCCGTCGTTTGTCCGCGGTCTGCGTCGCGACCAGGATGCGGTCACCGCCGGACTCACGCTGCACTGGAACAGCGGGATCGTCGAAGGTCACGTAAACCGGCTGAAGATGCTCAAACGCCAGATGTTCGGCCGCGCCAAACCCGACCTACTCCGCAAACGCGTCCTGCTCACCGAGTGATCGGACGGGCCAGATCACGGAAACCGTGCCAGAGCCACGATTCGCGCGCCGTTGACAGTTCGCAACCCGACAGGATCGAGCCGACTGTCCCTCCGGCACATCGGTTACTTCTTAGAACGGCGGTAGGTCGCCGAGCACTGGTTCTGGATCTCGCTGGTATTTCTTCCCCGCCGGGCTGCGGAAGCAGAACCGACCTGGCTTCGGCTGGGTGACTTCCCAGGCCGTGCGGTGTTTCACGCGGTGATGGTGTTTGCAGAACGGGCCGAGGTTCGCCTCCGACGTCGAGCCCAGCGGGAACGGGACCGTGTGGTCGAGTTCGGACTTGTGGGCCTGGCGCATGCAGCCGGGGAACCGGCAGGTCTGATCCCGTATCCACACGAACCGCTTCAAGGCTTTCGGCGGCCGGTAGGTACTGGTGCCGAACTCCAGCGGCTCCCCGGTCACCGGGTCGGTCAGCAGGCGCCGCCAGGTCGCGTCTCCGGCGAGTTCGCGGGCCAGGTCGGCGGTGATCGGGCCGTGGCCCGCCAGTTCGCCCGGCTGCTCGGACAAGCCCATCAGCGTTGCCGCCGACACCGTCACGTACAGCTCGACCTTGACCGCGCTCTCCTTGCCGGGTGTCGCGAGCAGCAAGTCCGCGACCACATCCGCCCGAACCTGATCCAGCGTGCGCGGATCCGTCGGCGTCTTCACCTGGCGGGCGATGGCGTCGACCCGCTGGTAGCAGGCCGTCGCGAGGTGGGCGGGCAGGTAGGTCCAGAACCGGGCCATGTCCTCTTCCATCGCGTCGATTCCCGTGCAGCGCTGGGCTTTGCGCATCTCCGCGCGTTCCTTGTGGCCCTCGGGATCGACGCGCATCACGACACGGTTGGTGAGCTGGCGCATCTGCGCGCCGGTCTGGTCGGGTGCTTTGACCAGCACGCGTTCCTCGACCTGTGCGGCCTGATCGGCTGACAGCGGCACGGTCTTGTCGTAGAGCACGCGGGCCTTGTAGAAGTCGATCTCGCCCTTCTCCAGGGCGTTGAGCGTCTGTGGCAGCTTGGTCACGAGGTCGAGCGACATGGCGATCTGGCCCGTGGTCCACCGCGACGTCCACCGCATCGCAGCGGCGATCTCGGCGTCGAAGAACTCCTCGCCCTCACACGCAATGGCGTAGTCAGCGAGCACTCGCATCGACTGCGCCTGGTGATAGGAGATCTGTTTTTCGTGATAAGCGAGAGCGTCCAGAAACTTGACCTCTTCCATGCTTCCTATTCTATTCTTGATCAAATCAAAGAATAACCAAACGGTGCTGCACGATCGGGTGAACCTGCAGGTCAGGCGCCATCGGGATCGTGTGCTTTCTTCTCTCTAGAGAATGTCATGAGGGGTGTTGTGCAATCAGCACCAGGGCGTCGAGCACTCGCCACCAGTCGTGCTCGCTTGCATTGACGACCGTCCCAAGTGCGGCCAAAGCGGCAATGACATCCTCGGGACTTGTCTCAAGCGCGACCACCGCACGCCGAAACCGCTCGGTCCGCCGCAACCGGACAAGCGACGCGGGCATCGGCACAGGTTCGGGCGACGCTTCTCCGAACGAGATCCTGAGCGACGTTCCCAGCGCGCCGGCCAGCCGGGCAAGCGCCCCGGTCGTGGGATTCCCTCGACCGTTCTCGAGGTTCGCGATGTACGGCACGGAGAGTCCGGCATCGGCGGCGACGGAGGCGACAGTCCGGCCACTGGCCTGGCGAAGGGTGCGGAGTGCAGGTCCGAGAGAGTCCACGGCAAGTATCTTGACAGAACACAGACTGCAAGCAAGTGTCTTGTGAGTATGAGTGCCTGGGGGATGAGGGACTTCCGGTTCCTGTGGGGTGGGCGGGCGATCAGCCTGCTCGGATCGTGGTTGCTGGTGGTGGCGGTGCCGGCGCACGTCTACGCGTTGACCGGCTCGGTGTTCGCGACCGGTCTGACGCTGGCTGCGGAGTACCTGCCGGCGTTGCTGCTCGGACCGATCGCCGGAGTGCTGGTCGACCGGTGGGACCGGCGGCGGGTCATGATCGTGGCTGACCTGTTCCGGGCTGGTGCGGTCGCGGCGATGCTGATCGGTACGCCGGCCGCGATCTACGTGGCCGTCATCGCGGAAAGCGTTGGGGCGGTGCTGTTCCGGCCCGCCGCGCAGGCGCACGTGCCGGCCGTGGTGGGGACCGGCGAGCGACTCACGAGCGCCAACTCGTGGAACGCCGCCACGGACGGCGTGGTGCGCCTGATCGGACCACCGCTCGGGGGAGTTCTGCTGGTGTGGGCCGGGTTCGAGGTGTTGATCTGCCTGGACGTCGCCAGTTATCTGGTGTCGGCCGCGGCGATCGCTCTCACCCGCAGGCGAAAAGCGATTCGGCAAGAGCGCGTGACGTTCGACTTCAAGGTGTTCAAGCAGCTGAAGCTGGCGCGGGTGTTGTTGCCGTTGAGCGGTGTGTTCCTCCTGGCCAACGCGGCGCTGAGCGCGTTGCTGGTGCCGTTCGGCGTCCGGAACCTCGGTGGCAGCGCGCAGGTCGGGTTCGTCCTGTCCGCACTCGGGATCGGGTTTCTGGGCGGGGCGGTCCTGGCCAGGTGGCTCGGCAGGATTCAGCTGAGGACCGCACTCGCGGCGGCGCAGCTGGCGACGGCCGGTGGGTTCGCAGTGCTGTTCAGCGCCCACGACCTCACCACCGCGATGATCGCCGCGACGGTGATCGGGATGTTCGGATCGGTCACGGTGGTGGCCCCGCAGACGGCGTTGCAACGGGTGGCGGACAACGCGCACCTGGGCCGGATCAGCGCGGCTTTCCTCGTGGTGGAGGCTTTTGCGACGCTCACCGGGGCATTGGCGGGGCCGTGGCTCGCAGAGAGCGCTTCCCTGCACTTCGCGGCCATGACCGCGGCGGCGATCACCGCGATCGGAGCGTTGGCCGCCGCCGTGACCGTGCCGCGGGTTATGCTCGCCACAAAACGCTCAAACGAACAGGTGGACGCCCATGCGTGAGCCCAGCGAGGTGCGACGGCAGCGGATTCTCGCGGTCGTGGCGTCGCGGGGCACCGTCAGGGTGAGCGATTTGGCGAGTGAGCTGGACGTGTCGATCGTGACGATCCGGCGTGACGTCGAGGAGCTCGCCCGCCAGGGACGCCTGCGCCGCGGGCACGGCGTGGCGAGGACTTTGACGCCGGTCGAGCAGCCCAAGCCGGCCCAACCGGCGAACGGGGCCGTGGCGCTCGTTGTGCCGGAACGCCACACGTACCTGTACGAGACGATGAACGGCGCACGCACGGTGCTCGAAGAAGCGGGCGTGCGCGTCGTTCTGCACATCGCGCCGCAGGTCACCGGTGCCGAGCAGCCGATCGTGGATCGGGCGCTCGCCGAACCGGTGCAGGGCCTGCTCATCGCGCCGAGATGGCGGACTCACGAAGAGGAGACGGCCGACGACTGGCTCGCCGAGACCGGGGTGCCGACCGTCCTCATGGAACGCCGGCCGAGCGGCCACCTGAGGGCGATGAACTCGGTGTGTTCGGACCACTGGTACGGCGTGCACCTGGCCGTGAAGCACCTGACGGACCTCGGGCACCGACGGATCGTGCTGGCCGCACGCGACGACAGCCCGACGGCGCGCGCGGTGCGCAAGGCGTTCAAGGAGATCTCGGCCGACCTCGAAGACGCGATCACGGTCCGCAGCTCACCGGACGTCGGACTGGCCGAGATCCTGAGGAAGCACAAAGCGACAGCGGCGATCATGCACGGCGACGTCGACGCGTTGATGCTGGTCCAGCAGCTGGCTGACGCGGGCATCGCGGTGCCGGAAGACTGCTCGGTGGTCGCGTACGACGACGTGGTCGCGGCGCTCGGCAGCATCCCGCTGACGGCGATCGCACCGCCGAAGACCGAGGTCGGCAAGGTGGCCGCCCGGCTGCTCCTCCAGCAGCTCGAAAGCCCAGGCCGCAGCACCGAACGCATCGAGCTGCTGCCCGGGTTGAAGGTCCGCTCATCGACTGAGCGTTTGACCGTTTCTTGACGTAAAACCGATCAGGCGATCAGGATGCGGACATGCGCCTGAGTCGTCGCACACTCCTCGCGGCGGGCCTCACGGCACCACTGGCGGCCTGTTCCACCCCGCAACGCCGCGGTGCCGGAGGCCCGGTTGAGATCACGTTCTGGTCGGCCCTGCGCGGTAGCCAGCAGGTCGTCGACGCGTTCAACTCCACGCAGAACCGCATCAGGGTGATCTTCCAGCAGATCCCCTCCGGCGGGCAGGGCGGCTACGCGAAGCTCAGCAACGCGGCACGCGCGGGCAACGCGCCCGACGTCGCGACCATCGAGTACCCGCAGGTGCCCGGTTACGCCATCGACGGCGTCGCGCGGGACATCACCGACCTCGTCACCGACCGTCTCAAGCAGAAGCTGCTGCCGCAGGCGCTCAAGCTCACGACGTTCGACAACCGCGTGTTCAGCGTCCCCCTCGACATCGAGCCGATGGTGCTGCACTACCGCGCGGACCTGTTCGAGGCCAACGGTTTCGAGATCCCCCGGACCTGGGAGGAGTTCACTTCGCTCGCCCGGCAGGTCAAAGCGAAGTTCCCGAACAAGAAGCTCGTGCTGTTCCCGACCGACGGCGCCATGCAGTTCGCGTGCTTCGCCTGGCAGGCCGGCGCGAAGTGGTTCGACACGGGCAACGGCAAGTGGCAGGTCTCGCTCGCCGACGGGCCCACGCGCGAGGTCGCCGATTACTGGCAGGGCCTGATCGACGAGGACCTGGTCTTCCGCAACGCGAGTGACAGCAAGCAGCACGACGCCCAGGTCGGCCAGGACCTCGTGTTCACCAGGCTCAGCGGAGCCTGGGACGCGGGTGCCCAGATGCGAGCGCGCCCCGGCCAGAAGGGCAAGTGGCGCATCGCCCCGATGCCCGTCTGGGACCAGCCCGCGGTCGGCACGCACGGCGGTTCGACGTTCGCCGTCACCAAGGACTCCCAGCAGCCCGAGGCGGCCATGGAGTTCATCGAGTGGCAGACCACCCACCCCGACGCGCTCACGGCCCGGTTGAAAAGCGGTACCAGCAGCCAGTATCCGGTCGCGCCCGGCCTGGTCGAGGCGGGCGCCAAGGCGTTCCCCGCCGAGTACTACGGCGGCCAGGACATCTACCGGCTCTTCAAGCAGGAGGCCGACAAGATCCGTGACGGCTGGGTGTGGGGCCCGCGGATGACCGCCACCCAGCGGGTCATGCAGGACGGCTTCGCGAAGGCGGGCGCCGGTGAGGGCACGCTGATCGACGCGGTCAGGGAGGCCCAGCGCGGCACCATGCCCGACCTCAAGGCGCTCGGACTGTCCACAGAGGAGGTTGAGCGGTGAAGGGCAGACTCGCCTGCGCTGTCCTCATGGCGCCGTTCTTCCTGTTGCTCGTCACGGTCTTCCTCATCCCGACCGGCACCGCGATCTGGCTCAGCTTCTTCGCCCAGGACCAGCCGGGGCTCGGGTTCGGCCCGGAGAGCACGGTCTTCGTCGGCCTGCGCAGCTACGTCGCGGTGCTGAGCGACCCGACGTTCCTGGGCGGCCTCGTCACCGTCATCCTCTACTGCCTGATCTACATCCCGCTCATGGTCGTCGGCGCGCTCACGCTGGCGCTGCTGCTGGACTCCGGCGTCGCGAAGCTGCGCTCGTGGGCGCAGATGGGCCTCTACCTGCCGCACGCCGTCCCCGGCATTATCGCGGCCCTGATCTGGCTCTACCTCTACACCCCTGGTCTCAGTCCGATCATCGACCTGTTCGCCAAGGGCGACATCCACATCAACTTCCTCGGCATCAACACCGTGCTGCCGTCGATCGTGAACATCGCCCTGTGGAGCAACCTCGGCTACAACATGGTGATCTTCTACGCGGCTCTCCAGGCCGTGCCGCGCGAAGTCCTGGAGGCGTCGGTCGTCGACGGCGCGGGCCCGGTGAAGCAGGCCCTGCGCATCAAGACCCCGCTGGTGCGCGGCGCGATCGTCACGGTCGGCATCTTCACGTTGATCTGGGCGCTGCAGCTCTTCACCGAACCCGTGCTGCTCAGCCAGTCCACCCCGATGATCAGCGCCCGCTTCTCGCCGAGCATGTACATCTACGACGCCGCCTTCACCCGCAACAACTACGGCCTCGCCGCGGCCGCGTCCGTGATCCTGCTGGCCTTCACGGTCGCGCTCTCCTACGGCGTCACCCGCTGGACGAACAGGAAGGCCGCCTGATGACCCTCCTCGGCCGCACCACGGTCAACGTCGTAGTCGGCGTCGCCGTGCTCTACACCCTGCTGCCGGTCCTCTGGCTGTTGCTCGCCGCCACCAAGAACGTCGACGCGCTGTTCCAGAGCGACCTGTTCTCCTTCAGCAACTTCTCGTTCGTGGACAACGTCAAAGAGCTCTTCGCGATGGACAAGGGCCTCTACAGCCGCTGGTACCTCAACAGCATCCTGTACGCGGTCATCGGCGCGGCCGCGAGCGCGTTCATCTCGATCGCGGCGGGCTACGCGTTCGACAAGTACTCGTTCCGTCACAAGGAAAAGCTCTTCGGCCTGGTGCTCGCCGCCGTGATGGTGCCGCAGACCGTGCTCGCGCTGCCGCTGTACCTGATGGCGTCCGAGGCGGGCCTGGTCAACACGTTCTGGGCGGTGTTCATCCCGGCGCTGTTCAACCCGTTCGGCGTCTACCTCGGCCGGATCTTCAGCCAGGGCTACGTGCCGGACGAGGTGCTGGAGGCGGCCCGCATCGACGGCGCCGGCGATCTCGGCACCTACTTCAAGGTCGCGCTGCGGATGCTCGGCCCTGGCATGATCACGTTGTTCCTGTTCCAGCTCACCACGATCTGGAACAACTTCTTCCTGCCCATGGTGATGCTGTCCGACCAGAAGCTGTACCCGGTGAGCCTCGGCCTCTACCAGTGGAACAGCTCGGCCACGGTGTCGCCCGAGTACTACCCGGTGGTGATCATGGGATCGCTCTTCGCCGTGCTGCCGCTGATCCTCGCGTTCATGCTGCTGCAACGGTTCTGGCGCGCCGGGATGACCGCGGGAGCCGTCAAGTGAGGGCTGCGGGCGCGATGTCGTTGGACGCCGTCACGTCCGTCCTCGCGCCCGTCCTCCACGATCTCCAGGCGATCTGCTCCTTCGGCCCGGTCGTGCAGGATCTTGACGAGCTTCCGGACGTCGACCTGCTCGTCACCGGCTGGGGCTGCCCGCCGATCACCGCGTCGGTGCTGGACCGGTTGCCCCGGTTGAAGGCGATCGTGCACACCGCCGGTTCGGTGCGCGGCTTCGTCACGGATGCGTGCTGGGATCGCGGCATCGTGGTGTCCTCGGCCGCGTCGGCCAACGCACTGCCGGTCGCCGAGTACACGCTCGCGATGATCCTGTTGAGCGGCAAGCGGGTCCTGGAGCGTGCGCGTTCGTACAAGGCCGCCAAGTCGATCGACTACTACGACATCCCCGCGACCGTCGGGAACTTCGGCGCCACTGTCGGCATCCTGTCGGCGTCGATGATCGGCCGGCGGGTGATCGAGCTGCTGCGGCCGTACGATTTCCACGTGCTGGTGCACGACCCGTTCGTGACCGAAGTGGACGGTGCCGAGTCCGTGTCGCTGCCGGAGTTGTTCCGGCGCAGCGACGTGGTCAGCGTGCACACGCCGTTGCTGCCGGAGACGCGCGGTCTGGTCAGTCGCGAGCTGCTGGGGTTGCTGCGCGACGACGCGGTGCTGATCAACACGGCTCGTGGGGCTGTGGTCGACCAGGACGCGTTGGTTGGGGAGGTCGGGCGGATCCGGGCGGTGCTGGACGTGACGGATCCCGAGGTGTTGCCTGCGGATCATCCGTTGTGGAGCAGCGAGAACGTGCTGATCACGCCGCATCTTGCCGGGTCGCAAGGCAACGAGTGGGGGCGCCTCGGACGTCATGCGGTCGAGGAGGTGCGGCGGTGGGTCAACGGGGAGCCGTTCTTGACGCCGGTGCCCGCGGAGAAAAGGGAACAGATCGCGTGATGCCGCTGACGAGGCCACGAGTGCCTGTGGATCGATGGGGACCGGATGGCGTGATGCTGCCTGACGAGCAACGAGGGGACCGTATCGCGTGAAACTGCCTGAAGACGACCGCACCCTCAGCCCGCACACCGGCTTCACCCGCGACCACTGGGTGGCCACCGCCGACGGCCTCCTCGACGCCGCCTGGCGGTACGCCTCCCCGGACCAGGCGTTCCTCGACCTGCCCGGCCGCCCCTCCCGCAGCGGCGTGCGCTCCGACGGCCTGGAGGGCTACGCCCGCACGTTCCTGGCCGCCGCCTTCCGCACCGCGCACGGCGACGACCCGCACAACTGGCTGGAGCGCTACGCCGCCGGCCTCGTCGCGGGCACGGCGGGGGAGTGGCCCGCGATCACCGACGTCGGCCAGCCGATGGTCGAGTCGGCCTCGGTCGCACTGGGCCTGCGCCTGACCAAGCCGTGGCTGTGGGACAAGCTCTCAACCTCACAGCAGGACCGGGCAGAAGCCTGGCTGCGAGAGGCGCTCCGACACGTCCCTGCGGCCAACAACTGGTACTTCTTCCCGTACACCGTCGCCGCCTTCCTGGAGTCGGCCGGCCGCGGCGACGACGAGACCCGCCAAGCGAAACGCCGCGCGATGGACCTGCTGGAAGGCTGGTACCGCGGCGACGGCTGGTACTCCGACGGCGACGGCCGCGCGTTCGACCACTACAACGGCTGGGCCCTGCACCTCTACCCGGCGCTCGACGCGTTCCTCGACGGCAACCCGATCACCACACACCTGAAAGAACACCTGGAGAGCTTCCACCTGCTGTTCGGCGCGGACGGCGCCCCGATCTACTTCGGACGGTCCCTGACCTACCGGTTCGCGGCGGCCTCAGCCATCGCACTCGGCGCGGTCACGGGCGACACACCACTGAGTCCAGGCCACTCCCGCCACCTCATCAGCAACTGTCTCAAGTACTTCCTCGACCGCGGCTCGCTCACCGGCGGCCTGCTGAACCTCGGCTGGCACGGCCCGCACGAGGCCACGCTCCAGCCCTACTCGGGGCCGGCGTCGCCGTACTGGGCGTCCAAGGCGTTCGTGTGCCTGCTCGCTGACGCGGATCATCCACTGTGGACCGCGGCCGAAGAGCGTTCCGACGAGAACCAAACGCTTGCGCTCCCCGGACCAGGCCTGCTGATCCAGAAGCACGACGGCGTGACCAGGCTGCACAACCACGGCAGCGACCACGTCCGGCCGTTCGAGGGCGAGTACGCGACCGAGGACGACCCGCTCTACAGCCGTTTCGCCTACTCGACCGTCACCGGGCCGACGTCCGCGAAGAACCCCTCCGACAACCACGTCAGCCTCGTGATCAGGGGCGATCGCAGCGTCCGCCGCAGGATCCACCCGTTGGGCGCGCGGGACAACTGGGCCGCGTCCTGGCACCGGCCGGTGTTCGACGCGCACCAGCCGATGGTGCCGGGGCTGCGGATCGAGAGCGTCACGGCCGTGTGGGACGACCAGGAGCTGCGGATCCACCGGGTGATCGGGGCACCGCCCGGCACGCGGGTGGAGCTGACGGGGTGGGCGACTGACCTGCCGTCACCGCTGGTCAACGTCAGGGGCTGGACGGGTGTGGGGTGGCTGACCGCGCCTCAGGGCACAGCATTCAACCCGCAGGTGAAAGTTCCGACGCTGACCGCGGAAGTCGAAGGCACCGTCACCCTCGCCGCGGTCGCCGTCCTCGGAGGCACTGTCCAGGAAGCGGACTGGGAGGCCCGCGTCGAGGAGATCCTCAGGCTGACTCTCGACGCACCAACGTCGTAGGCAGAATCAACGACGTCGGCGTGTCCCCGTCGATCAGCCGCAGCAACATCCGGGTCATCTCCCGCCCCAACGCGTCGATCGGCTGCCGCACGGTGGTCAACGCCGGCGTCGTGTGCTGCGCCGTCACGATGTCGTTGAACCCCACCACTGCCACGTCCCCGGGCACCTGAACCCCGCGACCCGCCAGCACCGACAACGCCCCGGCAGCCATCGCGTCCGACGCCACGAACACCGCGTCCAGGTCCGGGAACCGGTCGAGCAGCGAGGTCATCGCCGCAGCCCCACCGGCCTCGCTGAAATCGCCGTGCGCGACCCGCGAGTCGTCGAGCCCGGCCAGCACCACGGCCTCGCGATACCCGAGATACCGCGCGACACCGACGTGCTGGTCCTGCGCCCCGGTGATCGTCGCGATCCGCCGCCGCCCCGACGAGATGAGGTACTCGACGGCCTCCCGGGCCCCACCGCGGTTGTCCGCGTCGACGTAGTACCGCGGTTCGGAGTCCAGCGACCGGCCACCGTGCACCACCGGCAGCCCGCTGGACTCCGCGAGCGCCGACAGCGGGTCGTTCTCCTTCAACGCCAGCAGCATCACGCCGTCCGCCGCCCGGGACCGGAAGATCCGCGACAGCCGCGCCCTGCCCTTCTCCGACGCCGCCAGCACCAGCTGCAGCTCCAGGTCGGTCTCCTCGACCACCGCGTTCACCCCGGTGACGACCTGTGCGAAGAACAGGTTCGCGAACAGCCCCGGATCGTCGCTGGAGATCGCCAGCACGACCGACCCGCGCCGTTGCCCGGCCAGCGACTGCGCGGTCTTGTTCGGCACGTAGCCCAGCTCGTCGATGGCGCGCTCGACCGCGTCGCGGGACTTGCGGCTCACGTGTGGAGCGTTGTTGATCACCCGCGACACGGTGCCGATGGACACTCCCGCGTGTTTTGCCACGTCGTCGACGGTCACCGGGCGGTTGGACATGCTCATAGTGTGCCTCACGCCTTGATCGCGCCGTCCATGATCCCGCCGATGATCTGCCGTCCGAACAGCACGAACACCACCAACAACGGCACCGTCGACACCAGCGCGCCGGCGAACATCAGCGTGTAGTCGGTGTAGTAGGTCGTGGACAGCTGGGACAGCGAGAACTGCACGGTCGGGTTGTCCGCCTCCAGCACCGCCAAAGGCCACAGGAACTCGTTCCACGTCCCCATGAACGTGAACAGCCCCAGCACCGCCGCGCCCGGCCGCAGCGCCGGCAGCACGACCGTCCAGTAGATCCGGAACGTCGAGCAGCCGTCGACCCGCGCGGCCTCGATCAGCTCGTCCGGCACCGCCTTCTCCGCGTACTGGCGCATCAGGAAGACACCGAACGCGGACACCAGCGACGGCACGATGATCGCTTCGAGCCGGTTCTGCCAGCCGAGCTCCACCATGATCAGGTACAGCGGGATGATGCCCATCTGCACGGGGATCATCATGGTGCCGAGGATGACGAGCAGCAGCGCGTTGCGGCCGCGGAACCGCAGCTTGGCGAACGCGAACCCGGCCAGCGAGCTGAAGAACACCACCGAGACCGTCACGACCGCCGATGACAGCGCCGAGTTCCCCATGCCCAGCAGGAAGTTCGCCTGCTCGGCGTCGAAGAGCCGCGCCACGTTGTCCCAGAGGTTCCCACCGGGCACGAGAGGCGGCGGCCAGTCGCCCACGACGTCGTTGGCCCGCGTCGCCACCACGAACAGCCAGTACAGCGGGAACGCCGACAGCACGATCGCCGCCGCCAGCGTCAGCCGGACCATCATCGGCCCCTCCTCGTGATCAGGAAGTTCACCACGGCCAGCAGCGTGATCAGCAGGAAGATCAGCCACGCCACGGCCGAGCCGTAGCCGTAGTCGAAGTCGCGGAACGCCTTCTCGAACATGAACATCGACAGGGTCTGGAACTGCCGCAGGCTGCCGCCGGAGATCGCGAACCCGCCCTGCGCGAAGATCAGCGGCTCGGTGAACAGCTGCACGCCCGCGATCGTCGACATGATCACGGTGAACAGGATCGCCGGGCGGATGTTCGGCACGGTGATGCTGAAGAACTGCCGCACCTTCGACGCACCGTCCACAGTGGCTGCCTCGTACAGGTCCTTCGGCACCGCCTGCATCGCGGCCAGGTAGATCAACGCGTTGTAGCCGGTCCAGCGCCAGTTCACCATCGTCGCGATCGCGGTCCACGACGACCACTTGTCGGCGTGCCAGTCGATCGGAGCGACGCCCACCAGCCCGAGCAACCCGTTCGCCATGCCCGCGTCGCGGTCGAAGATCTGGCTGAACACGATGCCGACCGCCGCCACCGACGTGACGATCGGCAGCAGCACGCCCATCCGCAGGAACGTCAGCCCGCGCAGCTTCTGGTTCAGCAACGACGCCAGCACCAGCGCGCAGAACAGCTGCGGCACGGTGGCCAGCACGAGCATGCCGATGGTGTTGCCGGTGGCGTTCCAGAAGTCCGGATCACCGAACAGCGCGACGTAGTTGTCCAGACCGACGAACGCACCCGGCCCGGCGATGTCCCACTCGTGCAACGACACCCAGGCCGTGTACGCGAGTGGGAACAGGCCGAACGCCGCGAAGATCACGAAGAACGGCGCGACGTACAGGTACGGCGAAAGCCGCGTCATTTGACCAGCCGCTTCGCGTCGTCGACAGCCTTCGCCCACGCGTCGCCGGCGGTCAGCTTCTTCTGTTCCACGGCGGTGAGCGCGTTCACCACGCGGTCGTTGATCGCGATGTTGTCCGGCCCGAGGTAGACCGGCTTCAACGCTTTCACGCTCTCCCCGAAGATCCGCCCGACCGGTGCGTCGTTGAAGTACGGGTTCGTGAACTCGCGCACCGCCGGGTCGTCGATCGCCTGCGGTGACGACGGGAAGTTGTTCTTCGACTTGAACGCCGCAGTCTGCCCACGAGCGCTGGTCAGGAACTTCGCCAGCTCAGCGGCTTCCTTCTGGTGCTTGCTCTGCGTGGGCACGGCGAGGAACGAGCCGCCGCGCACCGCACCGTCGCCCGGCACCCGCGTGACGTCCCACTTGCCCTTGAGCTCCGGCCCCGACTGCTTCTCGATCGTGCCGAGCATCCAGGACGGGCACGGGATCGTGGCGAACGCGCCGTTCTTGAAGCCCGCGTTCCACTGTGGACTCCACTGCTCGACGTTGGCCGACAGCCCGGCCTCGATCATCTTCACCGTCGTGTCCCACGCCTTGCGCACGCCGGAGTTGCTGTCGATGACCAGCTTGTTCGACGTGTCGTAGTAGGTGTGATCGCCTTGCTGCATCAGGACGTTCTGGTAGACGCCACCGGCCGAGTCGAAGAACTTGGCTCCGGTGAACCGCTTCCCGACCTCGATGTAGGCGTCCCAGGTCGGCCAGAGCGCGCCAACCTGCTCGCGATCTGTCGGCAGGCCGGCTTGAGCGAACAGGTCCTTGCGGTAGCACATGCCCTGCGCGCCGACGTCCGTGCCGAGTCCGACGATCTTGCCGGCGCCCGTGACGGCCTGCTTCCACTTCCACGGCAGGAAATTCGGCTCCAACTCGGCGGCGCCGTGTTCGCGCAGGTCGACGAACTGACCGGGCTTGGCCATGAACTGGACGAGGATGCCCTCCTCCAGCGCGACCACGTCCCCGGCTCCCTTGCCGGTCTGCATCCACTGCTGCAGCTTCGGCGTGTAGTCGCCGAGCTTGCCGATGTTCTCCTCCTTGATCTTGACGCCGGGGTGCGCCGCCTCGTACTCGCGGTAGAGCTCCTCGTAGCCGAACTGGCTGAACGTCTTGACGATCAAGGTCGTGCCGTCGTCGGCAGGCGCGCCACAGGCGGGCAACGCTGAGAGCGCGACCACGGCGGTCAGCGCGAAGAGTCTCGACATCGGGTACCTCCAGGTCCGGCGGTTGTTCCGGAAGCGATTACGGTCTTTTGAAGTGCTGTGATGTGGCGTACAGTTCGCCGAAATTGGAAGCGCTTACAGGACTGTAACCACGAGATCATGCATCTGTGAAGAGGCCACCAATGACTGTTGGACTCAGCTTCACCGCGACCGTCCTCGTCCTGTCCCTCGCCAACCCGGCGCAGGCGGCCGGGCACGAACGCGTGCTCAACGGCTCCTTCGACGCGGGCAAGACACCGTGGTGGAGCAGCGCGAACACGCCGTCGAAGATCGTCGACGGCCGGCTGTGCGCCGACGTTCCGGCCGGGACCGTCAACCCGTGGAACTCGATGGTCGGCCAGAACGACGTGCCGCTCGAAGCCGGTCAGCCCTACACGCTCAGGTTCACCGCGTCGGCCACGAGACCTGTGACGATCCGCGCGGCCGTGCAGTCGACGCTGAACAAGCCGGCCGCCCTGTCGGGCACGCAGCAGACGTTCGAGTTCACCGGGAGCTCGACCGTCTCGGACATCCACCAGCAGGTGTCGTTCCAGATGGGTGGCGCTGCCGAGCCGTACACGCTGTGCGTGGACGACGTCTCGTTGACCGGCGGTGCGATCCCACCCGGCGGCGGCTGGACGTACGGTTCACCGATCCGCGTCAACCAGCACGCCTACGCGCTGGACGGCCCGAAACGCGCCACCATCGTGAATCCGTCGACGAAGCCGGTGCCGTGGACGTTGAAGGACGCCACGGGCAACGCAGTCCGGAGTGGACGGACACAGGTACGCGGTGATGACGCCATGTCCCGCGACCACGTGCACATCGCCGACTTCACGTCATATCGCCGGGAGGGCACCGGTTTCACGCTGGTCGTCGGCGAGGACGTCTCGTTGCCGTTCGACATCTCCGCGAACCCGTACGGGAAGTTGCGGAAGGACGCGCTGGAGTACTTCTACCACAACAGAAGTGGCACCCCGATCGAAGCTGAGCGGGTGGGGGAGGCCTACGCCCGGCCCGCGGGTCACCTGAGCGACGCGTCGGTGCCGTGCCTGCCGGGCGTGTGCGACTACTCGTTGGACGTGCGCGGCGGCTGGTACGACGCGGGTGATCACGGCAAGTACGTCGTGAACGGTGCGTTGGCCGCGTGGCAGCTGATGGACGCGTACGAACGCAAGCCGGACCCGGCCCTGCGCGAAGAGGCGTTGTGGGAGGTCGACTTCCTGCGGCGCATGCAGGCACCGTCCGGCATGGTCCACCACAAGATCCACGACCTCGCCTGGACGCCGCTGCCGACGCTCCCGCACCTCGATCCACAACCCCGCTACCTGCACGGCGTCTCCACCGCGGCCACGCTGAACCTCGCCGCCGCCGGCGCCCGTTGCGCGCGGGTGTTCAACGATCCCCGATGCCTCATCGCAGCCGAACGCGCGTGGCAGGCGGCCGTGCAGAACCCCGCGGTGTACGCGCCGCGAGAGGACAACGTAGGCGGCGGCCCGTACGACGACACCGATGTCCGCGACGAGTTCTCCTGGGCGGCGGCGGAGTTGTACGCGATGACGGGGGACCGGAAGTACCTGGGGCGCATCAACACCACGCTCACCGCAGCTGGCTTCTCCTGGAAAGACACCGGTGCGCTGGCCGACCTGGCAATCCTGCGGGTGCCGTCACGGTTCCCCGTCGCGAAGGTGATCACCGCCGGGCTGCGGTTGCTGACCGTCGCCAACGGCTACCTGAAGTCGTTGCGGCAGCAGGGCTATCCGGACCCCGCGCCCGGTTACCTGTGGGGTTCGACCAGTTCCACCGCGAACGCCGCGATGATCATGGCTCTCGCCTACGACCTCACCCACCAGCAGCGCTACCGGGACGCGGTGCTGGAGTCGTTCGACTACCTGTTGGGCCGCAACGCGGTGAACCGGTCGTTCGTCACCGGCTACGGCGAACGCGACGCGCGCAACCAGCACCACCGCCACTGGGCCCACCAGCTCGACCCGAAGCTGCCCAACCCGCCACCCGGCGCGCTGGCGGGCGGCCCGAACACCGGTCTGCAGGACCCGGTGGCGCAACAGAACCTGCGCGGCTGCGCCCCCGCGAAGTGCCACATCGACGACATCGGCTCGTGGTCGACGAACGAGGTCGCGATCAACTGGAACTCCGCGCTGGCGTGGATCACCGCGTTCGCCGACCAGGGCACCTTCACGGTGGCGGCCAACCCGATCGACCTGACCAGCGGCTTCTACGTCAACCCGAACTCGGCTCCGGCCGTGTGGGCGCGCACCAACCCCGGCGACTCGCGGGCCGCGCGGATCCAGTCGTCGATCGGGTCGAAGCCGATCGCGCGCTGGTTCGGCAACGACGCCGACATCGGTTCTGTGGTCGCGAACTACACGGGTGCCGCCGACGGCCACGACAAGCTGCCCGTCCTGGTCGCCTACAACCTGCCGGGTCGCGACGCGTGCGGCGGTCATTCCGGCGGCGGCGCGGGCACTCCCGCCGCCTACCGCACGTGGATCTCGTCGTTCGCCGCCGGCATCGGCACCAAACCGGCGGTGGTGGTGATCGAGCCGGACGCGTTGGGTGACTTCGAGTGCATGACCCAGGCCCAGATCGACGAACGGCTCGGCATGCTCGTCTACGCGACGCAGATGTTCCAGCAGAAGGCGCCCAACACCTTCGCGTACCTGGACGGCGGCAACGCGGGCTGGGTCCCGGCGGCGGCGATGGCGTCGCGCCTGAGTGCCGCCGGCGTCCGCAACGTGCGCGGCTTCTCGGTGAACGTGTCGAACTACTACACGACCAGCTCCTCGGTGTCGTACGCCAACTCCGTCGCGTCCGCGATGGGTGGCAGCCCGCGGTTCGTCGTCGACACCAGCCGCAACGGCAACGGCAGCAACGGCGAGTGGTGCAACCCGGCCGGCCGTCGCCTCGGCACTCCCGCCCAGGTCGGTGGCGGCGCGGAGATGTTGTTGTGGGTCAAGACGCCCGGCAACTCCGACGGCGAGTGCGGCATCGCGCCGACCGTGCCCGCCGGTCAGTTCAGTCCCGCGCTGGCCGTTCGGCTGATCGACGGCACCTGACGGGGGAGGGAGTCGTAACGCGCTGGGCGTCCGTTCGATGTACCGGTGTGCGCATCGCCCTCTTCGCCGCTGTGTTCCTGCTTGCCGCCTGCACGTCCGAGCCGGACGCCGCCCCGACGCAGGCCCCGGTCCCGACGACGGTCGAGCAGGAACCCGGCAACGGCCCGAACTGCGGGAACGCCAACTCGTCGGTCGTGGGGAAGGCGCTGGGCCTGCGCCTGCAGGGCCAGCAGCAAACCGTCGACAAGGCGGTCACCACCTGCCGTTATGTGGGTTCCGGCATGCCGGTCGAGGTGCGGTTCACGACCGGCGCGACCGCCGCGACGTTCGCCAAGGCCAAGCCGGAGACGGCCAAGGCCATCGAGGGCTTCCACGACGAGGCGTACGAGGTCACGACCGGCCAGTCGGAGACCGCGCAGCACACCGTCACCGCCCGCAAGGGCAAGGTGGAGATCCAGGTCGTCTCGCCGTCGGGCGTCGAGCCGTCGAAGAAGCTGATCAACGACCTGTTCGGGCGGATCTAGCGGGTGTGTCGAAGAACGTGCACACCCGGCCGCCGGGGGCGAGCCACGGCTGAACCAGGGCGTGCGCGCGGTCCGGATCGCGGTGGAACAGCCCGACCCGGACGGCGAACACGAGGTCGAAGCGCCGATCGCCGAGGTTCATGTCCTCCAGCGACGCGATGAGGAACTCGGCCTTGCCGGACGCCACGTACGGGGCGTTGCGGCGGGTCGCCGCCTCGACCATCTTCGTGGACCGGTCGATCGCGGTGAGCGTGCCGGTGGACAGCAGCTGGCACACCATGGTGGCCGCGACGCCCTGGCCGCAGCCGATCTCCAGCACCCGCTCGCCGGGGCGGATCGCGAGTTGGTCGACCACGCACCGCAGACGCTCGCTCATGGTCCACATGATGCGACAGCGCGGCGGGCGGGGCCACTACCGCAGCCCCGCCACCGCAGGATCAGCCCAGGCCGCCCAGGTTGACCATCCAGTTGATGCCGTACTTGTCGGTGAGGTCGCCGTACTCGTCGCCCCACATCTGCTTCTCCAGCGGGGTACCGACCTTGCCGCCCTCGGCCAGCGCGGTGAAGTACTCCTTCAGCTTCTCCTCGTCACCGGACAGGGAGATGGTGATGGTGTCGCCGGGGTTGTAGCCCATGCCGGGCGGCGTGTCGGAGGCCATCAGCGTGTAGCCGTCGGGGGTCTCCAGCTGGGCGTGCATGATCTGGTCGGCCTGCGGCGTGTCCTGCATGCCGAACTCGCCGAAGGTGTTCATCTTCAGCTCGCCGCCGAAGATCGAGTGGTAGAACTCCATGGCCTGACGTGCGGAACCGTCGAAGCGCAGATACGGGTTGAGGCGAGTTGCCACCGGAATCGCTCCTTAGGAAGACGGACCCGAATCCTTGCAAACCCTTGGCACGCCTACAACTTGAACCTATTCGGTGACCCCTGGATCACCCTGCGCGACCTTGCCTGCGTACATGAGTGTGGCTTCGGGGTTGAGCGGGTGGAACGTGCCGGCGCGCACGTCGCGGTAAGCGCGTTCCAGCGGTGAACGCTTGAAGAACGACCGTCCACCGAGGACCTCCATCGCGATGTTCACGACCTCGACGGCCTCGACCACGGCCTGGCGCTTGGCCAGCATCACCGTCACGGTCGACTCGGAGTTGGCCGTGTAGTCGGTGCCGAGCTCCTCGACCGCGCCCATCAGCGACCACCACGCGGTGCGCAGCTTGTAGTCCATCAAACCGATCTGGCGCACGGCGTTCTTCGACGTCGACCGCACCGCCACGTCCCGCGCACCTGCCGCGATGCCGTAGTAGGTCGCCCCGACCACCGGCGCGAAGTGGACGACGGCGGCGAACAGCGGCCCGCCGAACTCCCCGTACGGCCGGCGCGCCGCGATCTTCTCGGCCGGGATGAACACGTCCTCCAGCACCACGTCGTGGCTGGCCGTGCCGCGCATGCCGAGCGTGTCCCACGTTTCCTCGATGCGCACACCCTCAGCGCTCAGCGGCGCGCTGAAGTGCAGCACCTCCTCGCCCAGAACAGCGCACGTCGCGACGACGTCGGCCCGCGGCGACTGGCTGCAGAACGACTTGCGGCCGGAGACCAGGAACCCGCCGTCGACCGGCGTCGCGGTCGTCGTCGGCCACAGCCAGTCCGACCCGCCGCTGGTCGCGATGACCAGGCCTTCCTCCGCGACGCGCCGCAGCACGCCCTCCGCGTCCGGCGCGCCCTTGCGGCGGCGGTACCCCTGCATCAGCGTCAGGTACAGGTGCATGGTGACGGCCAGCGCGGTCGCGCCGTCGTGTCTGGCGAGCTCGGCCTGTGCGTAACAGACCTGGCGCATCGTGGCGCCGAGCCCGCCCAGTTCCTCGGGTACGGCCAACGCCAGGTAGCCCTCCTCGCGCATCGCCTCGTACGCCTCGCTCACGAACGAGGCATCGCGGTCGTGCTCGGCGGCGTGCTTGGCCGCGATGGCGCCGATGCGGGCGGCCATCTCCACGAACTTCGCGTCGTCGTCTCTGGTCACGGTCGGGAACGTGCTGGTCACCCGTGGTGTTTCAAGAGTTGTCATGAGACGAACGTAAGAACGCACAAGCCCCGCAGGTAGTTCTGAAAGTGAACCGGACGGCGGTAACGAAACCTCCGCGGCGACGGAGACTTTCCCTGTGAGGACGTATGCGCAGTACTGCCCGATCGTCCGCGCCGTCGAGGTGCTGGGCGACCGGTGGACGTTGCTGATCGTGCGGGACATGCTCGTAGGTGCCTCGCGCTTCAACGAGCTGTCCCGGGGTCTGCCGGGACTCTCGCGCGCCCTGCTGTCGCGGCGGCTGCGGCAGCTGGCGAACGCCGGCCTGGTCGAGCGGACCGGTGACGGCTACACGCTGACGCCGTCCGGGGAGGCGTTGCGCCCGTTGGTGTTCGGTCTCGCCGACTGGGGCGCCCGGTACGCGTTCGGCGACCCGCGCGCCGACGAGCTGGACCCCGAGGTGCTGATGTGGTGGATGCACGGCCGCATCGACACCGGCTCGCTGTCCAAGCGCGCCAACATCGAGATCCGCGTCAACGACCGGCGCCGCACGTTCTGGCTCGTCGTCGAACCCGGTGACGCCTCGGTCTGCTACACCGATCCAGGTCTGGAGGTCGACGCGGTGCTGGCGTCCGACCTCGCCACGCTCTTCCGGATGTGGGAGGGCGAGTTCGAGCTGCTCGATGCGGTGCGCGCGGGCACGATCGAGCTGACCGGTCAGAGGTGGGTCGTGCGCGGGTTGCCGGAGTGGCTGAAGCTCAGCCCGGTCGCTGAGTACGTGCGTGCTGCGAGGTCCTGACCAGCGCGAACAAGTTTTTTGAAGATTTTCTGGGCTGTCGTGTCGATCCGGGCGGGTGCCTGTTCGACGCATGAGTGGAAGGACACGACAGCCCAGGAGGAACCATGACCGCCACGATCTCCACCGCCGCCGCCACTCGCGTTGCCCGCAAGTCCGCGGTCGGTCGCTACGCCACGATCGTGACCCGTGTGCTGACCGGCCTGCTGTTCGCCACGACCGGCCTGAACGGCTTCCTGATGTTCATGCCCGCTCCGGATCCCAGCACGATGGCGCCGGAGGGGGTGGCGTTCAGCGGTGCTCTCTACGCCACCGGCTACATGTTGCAGCTCGCGTCCGGTGTGCAACTGCTGTCCGGCATCCTGCTGATCGTCGGCAGGTTCGTCCCGCTGGCGCTCGCGATGCTGGCCCCGATGGTCGTGAACATCTTCCTGTTCCACGTCTTCCTGGAGCCGGCCGGTACCACCGTGGCGGTCCTCGTCGTCGCCGCCGAGATCGGTCTGGCCTGGGCGTACCGCGACAGGTTCCGCCCGATGCTGCAGGCCCGCTAGACCCCGCAACGGAAATCCCCGTCGGCCACCAGGCCGGCGGGGATTTTTTCGTTGCGGGACCAGGATCTTCCTCCGCTGATGTCGAAACGGGACGGTCTGGTTCGACGTATCCGTGAGAGCGAAAATCCTTGGAAGGGAACGGAAATGTCCACCACCCGCTGCGCCACCGTCATCATGCGAGTGCTGGTCCGCAGCCGGGTCGCGTCGGCTCTGCTGACCGCGCTGGACCTCCTGCTGGACACCAACCACGTGCTCGTCGCCGTGATCGTGGTGCTGACCGAGATCGCCGTCGCACTCAGCTCGCAGCCGCGGCCCGTCACCGGCCACCCCGGCCGTGAGGTGACGACCTACCGCGCGACGAACGCCGCCAGCAGCGCCTGCACCTCGTAGACGTCGACGCCCTTGCCGAACTGCTTGGAGATCGGCACGTCGTGGCTCGACACCCAGATCTTCAGCTCAGCGTCCAGGTCGAAGTGACCCGCCGTCTCCACCGAGAACTGCGTGATCGCCCGGTACGGGATCGAGTGGTACTCGACCTTCTTGCCCGTCATGCCCTGCTTGTCGACCAGGATCAGGCGCCGGTCGGTGAACACGAACGAGTCGCGCACCAGTTGGTAGGCCGCGTGAACCTGTTCCCCCTGTGCCAGAAGGCGCCCGAACTCCTTCGCGGCGGCCCTCGGGTCGAGCTTCGACGCGTTCCCCATCATTCCGCTGAGAAGTCCCATACGTCCACGTTTACCAGGCTTTCCCGAACCTTGTCCCGGCCCTGCACGTCTCCTGTCCGAGCGCTTCCGGGCGTTACCCGAAAGTGGTGTTCAACAGCCACTCGATCGGGGAGAACCTCAACGATGCGTAAGAACCTTGTTGGAGCCGCCGCACTGGCCGGTATCGCCGCGCTGACCGTCGGATGCTCCACCGCACCGGCGCAGACCGCGGGGAACGCCGACGCGAAGCCCACGACGGACCAGATCAAGGCGCTGTTCGCCGACTGGAACGCTGCCCTCGCAACGGGTGACGCCCAGAAGGTGGCCGATCGTTACGCTCCGAACGCGGTCCTGCTGCCCACGGTGTCGAACCAGGTGCGGTCGACACGCGCCGAGATCGTCGACTACTTCGAGCACTTCCTGCAGAACAAGCCGAGCGGGGAGATCCTCGACTCGCACGTCGCCGTCCTCAACGCCGACGACGCGATCGACGCCGGCACCTACCGGTTCGCGCTCACCAAGGAGGGCAAGCCGACCACTGTGGACGCCCGCTACACGTTCGTCTACGAGAAGATCGAGGGGAAGTGGCTCATCGTGAACCACCACTCGTCGGCTATGCCGGAGCAAGCCTGATCCGCACGCACAGCCCGCCACCGGACGCGGCGTCCAGCGACACCGCGCCGCCGTCGTCGGTGACGAGCTGCTTCACGATCGCGAGGCCGAGCCCGGACCCGCCCTTGCCGGTCAGTCCCTGACCGCGCCAGAACCGGTCGAACGCCCGCAGGCGATCGGCCTCGGCGAGGCCGGGCCCGGAGTCGATGATCTCCAGCAGGCCCGGCCGGGTGGTGCGGACGAGGATCGTGGCGCCGTCGGGGGACACCTCCAGCGCGTTGGACAGCACGTTGTCCAGCACCTGCTCGAGGTGTCCCGGCGTCGCCAGCACCCGGATGTCGAAACCCTCGCTCACGAGGGAGATCGAGCGTTCGTCGGCAGCTGCCCGCCACGCGGTGAACCGTTCGGCGACGACGTCCAGCACCTGCACCGGTTCGGGGTGGGCGACGTTCGCCTCGGCGCGTGCCAGCGCCAGCAGGCCGTTGACCAGCCGCGACATCCGCACGACCTCGGCCGTCGCCATCTCGACGTCCTCGCGCACGTGCGGGTCGTCGACGCCGTCGGCCACGTTGTCCAGCGACAGCCGCAACGCCGTCAGCGGGGTGCGCAGCTGATGCGAGGCGTCGCCGATGAACGCCCGCTGCGAGCCGACCAGGGTGCCGATCGTCTCGGTGGCCGTGTTCAACGTGCGGGCGAGCGTGCGCGTCTCCGGCGGCCCGGTCTCCTCGGCTCGCGCGGTCAGGTCGCCGTCGCGCAGCCGCCCGGCCATCGCGTTCAGCTCGCGCAACGGCCGCGTGACCCGCCGCGCCAGCCACAGCCCGAGGAACGCCGCCACGAGCAGCACCCCGACCGCCAGTGCCGCGCGGAAACCCCAGATCTGCCACAGCCGGTCGGTGATCGGACCGTCCGGATAGGACAGCCGGATCGCGCCGACCACGGTGCCGTCCGGTCGCGTGGCCGGAACCGTGAGCTTCAGCCCCTCGGAGTCCCAGACCTTGCTTTCGGGTTCAGGCCCGAGCACGTCGATCTGCCCGAGCGTCTGCCGTTCGTAGGCGTCCACCAGCGCGCTCAACGACCGCATGTCACCGGAGGCCAGCAACAGCGCGGCCGTGTCGGCCTCGCGCCGCGCGGTGTTCTCCGCGTCGCCGTAGAGCTGGTTGTTCAGCGTGAACGCCACCGGCACCGTGAACGCCGCGATCGCCACCGCGACCAGCAGCACGTAGCTCCAGGCCAGCTGCCGGATCATGCCAGCACCAACCGGAAACCCACACCTCGCACGGTCTCCAGCGAAGCGGCGTCACCGAGCTTGCGCCGCAACACCCCCACGTGCACGTCCAACGTCTTGGTGGGCCCGAACCAGTTCTCGTCCCACACCGCCTCCATGATCTGCTCGCGGGTGAACACCGACCCCGGCTCCTCGGCCAGGAACGCCAGCAGGTCGAACTCCTTGGGCGCCAGCACCACCTCGGCCCCGTCGAGGTGCACGCGCCGCGTCCGCCGATCGATCCGCAACCGCCCGTGCTGCTCCGCGGGCTGCGCGGGTTGCACGCGCCGCAACACCGCCCGCATGCGCGCCACGACCTCCCGCACCCCGAACGGTTTGGTGACGTAGTCGTCGGCCCCGATCTCCAGCCCGACCACCCGGTCCACCTCGTCGGACCGCGCGCTGATCACGATGATCGGCACGTCACCGCGCGCCCGCAGCTCCCGGCACACGTCCAGACCGTCCATGTCCGGCAGACCCAGGTCGACCAGCACGATGGCGGCGTCGTCCTCGGCAGCCAGCGCTTCCGCGCCCGTCCGGACCCACCGCACCTCGAAGCCGTAGCGGGACAGCCCGCGTGTGAGCGATTCCGCGATCGGCTCGTCGTCCTCCACCAGCAGCACCCGCATGGCCGCTGATCATTCCACCGACCCGGCATACTGGCGCGCATGCGGAGGCTGACGATCGCGGTTCTGCTCGTCCTGACCGGCTGTTCGTCGATCGCGGACAACGCGGTCGGCTTCACCGCGGTCGACCTCACCGCGCCTGCGGAAGCGCTGACCACGCACGGCGACCTGCTGGTGATCGGCACCCGCCCCACCGACCACCCCGAACTGGTCACCCGCGACAAAACCGGCACGCAGTCCAACGTCCGCCTCACCCCGGCGACCCCGTACGGCAAGGAAGCGCACTGGTACGGCCTCGCCTCCGACGGCACCACCATCACCGGTGTGGGCGGCGAACGCGGCGGTGCGCACGGCAACGTCCGGTGGAGCGCCTGGACCGGCGACACCCGCCAGATCAACGAGAAACCACAGGCCTTCAGCACGTTCGGCGGCTACGGCGCGGGCGAGCTGATCGGCGTGGTGCGCACGAAGCAGGGGCCGTTGATCATCGGGTCCTGGCAGAGCGCCAAGGCCGGCCTCGACATCGCCACCTGGACGTACGCGCAGGACACGTGGACCCGGCAGCCCTCCGCCGGCACCGCGCTGGAGAGCTCGCAGGAGCTGCTGAGGTTCCCGCTCGCGGTCACCCCGAACGGCGACGGCGCCCTCGTCGTCGGCTGGCAGATCGCGAAGGGCGTGGTGAGCGCCGCGGTCTGGCAGTTCGACGGCACCAGCTGGACCACGGCCACGCTCCCGGACGGCGACGCCGCGCTGGCCGCCCGCTGCTGGGACGGCACCTGCCACGTCGTGGGCCGCAGCAAGGGCAAGCTCGCGTGGTGGAAGTCCGGCGACCAGTGGACGAAGGTCACCACCCCGGACATCCCGGTGAGCGACGACGCCGATCTCTCAGCACCCGTCCCGGTCAACGGCACGCCGACGTTGTTCATCGACCACAACGGGGTGAAGCTCGTGTCCGAAAAGGACGAACGCCCGGCGGACGGCCCCACCGGCGAGGTCAAGGCCGCGGAAACGGTCGGCGGTCAGGTGTTCGTCATCGCGGGCGAACGACTCTGGCGCCTCACCTAGCCAGCAACGCCCGCAAGGTCTCCAGCCCGTCGAGCACGGCTTTGCGTTCTGCCGGGGAAGCCTCGAACAGGGCACGGGTCAGGCGTCCGTACGGCCCTTCCTCCAGATCGCGCGTGTAACCCTGCACCGGCGCGGTCACCTCGATCCGCGTGTAGCGGCGGTCGTGCGGATCAGGCTTGCGGGAAACCAGTCCGCGCGCCTGCAGCCGGTCGACGATCCCGGACGTCGTGGAGTGCGACAGGCTCAGCCGCCGCGCCAGCTCGGTCACCGTCGCCGACCCGTCCGTCACCAGCGACCGGATCAGGCTGACCTGGGGCTGGGTGAGCCCGCTGCGGGCCTGATCTCCGCTGGGCTCGATCGACGTCGTCAACAGCTCCTGCCGCAGCGCCCGCAGGTGCACCATCACGGACTCGGCGTCCCGGAACGAGGTTTCGTCGACCATGCCGCGAATTCTAAGGTACGTTGGATGCGACGCGTCGGATACGACGGATCAGGGGGATCCACGATGACGGTCAAACGCGTACCCACACCGGCCGGCGACCTGGCCTGGCTGGTCACCGACTACGACCAGGTCAAATCCCTGCTGGCGGACCGCAGGCTCGGCCGTTCGCACCCCGACCCGGCCAACGCGCCGCGGTTCACGGACTCGGCGATCCTGGGCAAGCCGAACCAGGGCACGATGGAGGAGGAGTACGAGGCCCACGCGTGGATGCGCCGTTCGCTGGCGCCGTCGTTCTCCGCACGGCACATGGAATCGATGCGCCCACGCGTCCGGCAGCTCGTCGACGGATTGCTGGACGAGCTGGTGAAGCAGGACCAGCCGGCCAACTTCCACGAGGCCGTGGCGTTTCCGTTGCCGGTGCTGGTGATCTGCGAGCTGCTCGGTGTCCCGTTCGAGGACCGGGCCCGCTTCCGCGAGTGGTCGGAAGCCGCGAGTTTGATCAACGACGAGCAGAAGTCGTTGGCAGGCCTGGGACAGCTCTTCGCCTACATGGGCCAGTTGGTCGAACGGAGGAAGGCCGAGCCCGGCGACGACGTGATCAGCCGCCTGATCGAGAGCAGCTCGGCCGGTCAGGAGGAGAAGATCGCGCAGCTCAGCGCCGGATTGCTGTTCGCGGGCCACGAGACGACCGTCGCCGCCATCGACCGCGGCGTCATGCTGCTGAGCCTCAACCCCGGCCAGTGGGACTCGCTGCGCAAAGACCCGTCCGGCATCTCCGACGCCGTCGAGGAGATCCTGCGTCTGCCCGCGCCGACGAAGGCACAGGTCAACGAGGCCGGCCTGCCCCGGTACGCGCTGGCCGACCTCGACGTCGACGGCGTGCACATCCCGGCCGGCGACCTGGTCATGCTCGGCATCGAGCAGGCCAACCACGACGAGGAGCGCTTCCCGGAACCGGCGGTTTTCGCGCGACGGGAGTCCAACCCGCACCTCACGTTCGGCTTCGGTCCGCGGTTCTGCGTCGGCGCCCCGCTCGCGCGGGTCGAGCTGACCGAGGTTTTCCTTGCTCTGACAACAAGATTCGACACCTTCGAGCTGGCGGTCGGGATCGACGAGCTGAGCCCGCGCGAGGACCAGCTCGTAGGTGGTGTGATGGACCTGCCCGTGCGCTGGAAAGTCCGTGCTGAGACAGGACGTCAATTGTTGACGTGACGGGTGCCGCCGCAGCCGCGCCATCATCGACGGTAACCTCTCGCGATTCGTGCACCGCGGAGAGGACTGGGCAGGGGTGGCGGGGTTCCTGTTGCGGCGGTTGGTCAACTACGTGGTGCTCGCTCTGGTGGCGACGTTCCTCGCGTTCGCGCTCGCCTCCGCCACGTTCGACCCGATCGGCGTGTTGCAGCAACGCAATCCGCCTCCGCCGGCTGAGATGGTCGAGTCGAAGAGGAAGGACCTCCACCTCGACCAGCCTGTCCCGCAACGGTTCGTGACGTGGATGAGCGGGGTGGTGCGGGGCGACTTCGGCCGCACGGTCGCCGATCGCCCGATCACCGACGAGCTCGGCCGCCGCGCCGGGGTGAGCCTGCGGTTGTTCGGGCTCGGCATCACCTTCGGCATCCTGCTGGGCGTGCTGCTCGGTGTGGTGGGCGCGATCCGGCAGTACCGGTTCTCGGACTACTTCGCGACGCTGTTCAGCTTCCTGTTGCTGTCGACGCCGGTCTTCGTGCTGGGCAACCTGCTGAAGATCGGCGCGCAGGACGTCAACGACGCCGTCGGCGCGAACGTGCTGCTCTTCGTGGGGGAGAAGACGCCGAACTTCGAAGGTGCGTGGTTCGAGCACCTGTGGGACCGGGTGCAGCACTTGATCGTGCCAACGTTGACAATCGCGCTGGGCCAGATCGCGTTCTACAGCCGCTACCAGCGTTCGGCGATGCTCGACGTGCTGGGCAGCGACTTCCTGCGCACCGCCCAGGCCAAGGGGCTCACCCGTCGGCGGGCGTTGTTCAAGCACGGCCTGCGCACCGCGTTGATCCCGATGGCGACACTGTTCGCGTTCGGCTTCGGCCTGCTCGTCGTCGGCGGCACGTTCACCGAGAAGATCTTCAGCTGGTTCGGCATGGGGCACTGGCTGATCGAGGGGATCTCCACGCAGGACGCGAACGTGACGGCGACGGTGACGTTGTTCGTCGCGGTGTGCGTGCTGTTCTCCGGCTGGCTGGCTGACGTGCTGTACGCGGCGCTCGACCCGCGGATCCGCGTATGACGCGCGGGCGGCTGGTGCTGGTCCGGTTCGCGCGCAACAGGTTGGCGCTCGCCGGGCTGGTCGTGATCGCGGTGCTGTTCCTGCTGGCGTTCGCCGGTCCGCTGCTGTCGCCGTGGAGGTACGACCAGCAGGACTACGACGCGTTCCTGCAACCGCCGTACTCCGCACACGTCTTCGGCACCGACAAGATCGGCACGGACGTGTTCGCGCTGGTGATGCGCGGGCTGCAGAAGTCGCTGATCATCGGGCTGCTGGTGGCGCTGATCTCGACGACGGTGGCGGCGGTCGTCGGCGCGGCCGCGGGTTACTTCCTGGGTGCGGCGGACCGTGCGTTGATGTGGCTGGTCGACCTGCTGCTGGTGCTGCCGTCGTTCCTGATCATCGCGATCCTGAGCCCGATGTTCCGCGGCGCGTCGTGGTGGCTGCTGGTGGTCGTGCTGGCCGGGTTCCAGTGGATGATCACCGCGCGGATCGTGCGCGGCATGACGCTCACGTTGAAGGAACGGGAGTTCGTGAAGGCGGCCAGGTTCATGGGCCAGCCCGCGCGCACGATCATCGCGAAGCACATCGTGCCGAACATGGCCTCGCTGCTGATCATCGACGCCACCGTCAACGTCGGCTCGGCCGTGCTGGCCGAGACCGGGCTGAGCTATCTCGGGTTCGGCGTCCAGTCGCCCGACGTCTCGCTCGGCACGCTGATCGGCACGTCGGCGGAGTCCGCGACGACCTTCCCGTGGCTGTTCCTGTTCCCGGCGGGTTTTCTCGTCGTGTTCGTGCTGGCGGTCAACTGGGTCGGCGACGGGCTGCGTGACGCGCTCGACCCCATGTCCGTGCGGAAGGGGGTCGCCCGATGACGTTGCGGGTCGAGAACCTCCAGGTGTCGTTCCCCAGCGAGGAAGGCCGCGTGCACGCCGTGCGCGGGTTGAGCTACGAGGTCTCGACCGGTGAGGTGCTCGGCATCGTCGGCGAGTCGGGCTCCGGCAAGTCGGTGTCGTCGTTGGCGGTCATGGGTTTGCTGCCACCGTCGGCGCGCGTCGGCGGGTCCATCCGGTTCCAGGGCCGCGAGCTGATCGGTTGTTCTGACCAGGAGTTGTCGAAGATCCGCGGCAGGCGGATCTCGATGATCTTCCAGGACCCGCTGTCGGCGTTGACGCCCGTCTACACCGTCGGCGACCAGGTCGCCGAGGCCGTTCTGGTGCACCGCAAGGTTTCCCGGCAGGCGGCTGCGCGGCGCGCGGTCGAACTGCTCGACCTCGTCGGCATTCCGCACGCCGCCGAACGCGCGAAGGCGTTCCCGCACGAGTTCTCCGGCGGTATGCGGCAGCGCGTGGTGATCGCGATGGCGATCGCCAACGACCCGGACCTGATCATCGCCGACGAGCCCACGACGGCGCTCGACGTGACGGTGCAGGCCCAGGTGTTGCAGGTGCTGCAGACCGCGCGCGAGGTCACCGGCGCGGGCATCGTGATCATCACGCACGATCTCGGTGTCGTGGCGGGGTTCGCGGACCGGGTGATGGTCATGTACGCGGGGCGCGCGGTCGAGACCGGCCCCGTCGACGAGATCTACCGGCGGCCGCGCATGCCGTACACGCTCGGCCTGCTCGGCTCGATCCCGCGCCTGGACGTGCGGCAGCCGTTGGTGCCGATCGCGGGCCGGCCGCCGTCGCTGACCGATCTGCCCGTCGGCTGCCCGTTCGCGCCGCGGTGCCCGATGGTCGTCGATGCCTGCCACGCCGCCGAGCCGCCGCTCGTGGATGGTGTGGCGTGCATCCGGGCGGATGAGATCGTCTCGACCGCTGCGGAGGTCTTCGGTGCCGAAATCGTTGCGGCGACGGCGAAAGTGCCGCGTGACGAACGTGAGATCGTGCTGGCGCTCGACGGTGTCGTGAAGCAGTACCCGGTGCGCAAGGGTGCGGTGTTCAGGCGCCGCGTCGGCACGGTGCACGCGGTGGACGGCGTCTCGTTCGACCTGCGCGAGGGCGAGGTGCTCGGGCTGGTCGGTGAGTCGGGCTGCGGCAAGACCACCACGTTGATGGAGATCCTCGGCCTGGAGAAGCCGATGTCCGGCACCATCTCCGTGTTCGGGACCGTGATGTCCACTTTGGATTCGCGACGGCGCAGGGAGATCCGGCGCGACCTGTCGGTGGTGTTCCAGGACCCGATGGCCTCGCTCGACCCGCGGATGCCGATCCACGACGTGATCGCCGAACCGTTGCAGGTGCACGGTGTCAGCAAGACCGACATCGCCCGCCGCGTACCGGAGTTGCTGGGGCTGGTCGGTCTGGGTCCCGAGCAGGCTTCGCGCTACCCGGCGGAGTTGTCCGGCGGGCAACGGCAGCGGGTCGGCATCGCGCGGGCGCTCGCGCTGGAACCGAGGCTCGTCGTGCTCGACGAACCGGTGTCCGCGCTCGACGTCTCCGTCCAGGCCGGGGTGATCAACCTGCTGGAGGAGCTCAGGTCGAAGCTCGGCCTGGCCTACCTGTTCGTGGCCCACGACCTGTCCGTCGTGCGGCACATCGCGGACCGGGTCGCCGTGATGTACCTGGGGAAGATCGTCGAGATCGGAGGCGTGGACTCGGTCTTCGACGCCCCGCGCCACCCGTACACGCAGGCGTTGCTCTCGGCGATCCCGATTCCTGATCCTGCCAAGGAACGCGCACGCGAGCGGATCATCCTCGCCGGAGATCTGCCGAATCCGGCGGACCCGCCGTCGGGCTGCCGGTTCCGCACGCGTTGCTTCCTGCACGTGTCGTTGCCTCCGGAGCAGCAGCGCACGTGCGTCGAGCTCGAACCACCGCGCGAGGTGCAGGCTCATGATCACGAGGCCGCCTGCCACTTCACCCAGATCCGTCAGGTTCTCTGAGTCCCCCAGGAGCTGTAGATGCGTAGCAAGGTGTTAGTCGTGGTGGTCGCCCTCGCGGTGGCCGCGTGTGGCGGGCCCGCCGGGAACGACAGCGGTCTCAAGGGGGCGAACCAGACGCTCGGGCAGGCGGACGTCAACCCGCGCGACCCGGCCGAGGTCGCCGACGGTGGCAACTTCACCTGGCCGATCGACAACATGGCCGACACCTGGAACTACTGGCACCTCAACGGCACTCCCGCCGACGGCAGCCGGATCCTGCGGACGTTCATGCCGAACCTCGTGGTGCAGAACGCGGACGCGACGATCTCGCTGAACAAGGACTACCTGGAGTCCGCGGAGCTCACCTCGTCCGAGCCGCAGGTGATCGAGCTCAAGATCAACCCGAAGGCTCGGTGGTCCGACGGCAGGCAGATCGACTGGACGGACTTCGAGTCGATGTGGAAGGCGTTGAACGCCACCAACAAGGCCTATCAGACCAACACGAAGACCGGGTACGAGGACATCTCGAAGGTCGAGCGGGGAGCGACCGACCAGGACGTGAAGGTCACGTTCAGGAAGCGGTTCGCCGAGTGGCGGAGTCTCTTCTCGCCGCTGTTCCCGAAGTCGGTGTTCGACTCGCCCGAGGAGTTCAACACCGGCTGGGTCGACGCGCCGAAGATCACCGCCGGCCCGTTCAAGCTCGGCTCGATCGACCGCACGGCGAAGATCGTCACCGTGGTGCGCGACCCGGCGTGGTGGGGCGAGAGGCCGAAGCTGGACTCGATCACGTTCCGCCAGGTCGACCGCGCCGCCCAGGCGGACGCGTTCGCCAACGGCCAGATCGACTGGTACGACATCGGTGCGAGCGTCGACAGCTACCGGAAGGCGAAGTCCACGCCGGGTGCGGTGATCCGGCAGGCGGTCTCGCCGGACTACATGCACGTCACGTTCAACGGCGCCGAGTCCTCGATCCTCAAGGACCCGAAGCTGCGGGTGGCGTTGATGCGCGGCATCGACACGAAGGCGATCACCCGGGCTGTCATCGGCCAGATGCTCAAGAGCGACGCGCAGGTCATCGGCAACCGCTTCTTCATGCTGGGTTCCAAGCAGTACCAGGACAACTCGGCGGTCGCCGCGTTCGACCGGGAGGCGGCTCGGGGGAAGCTGGAGGAGCTCGGCTGGAAGCTCGACGGCGAGTTCCGCAAGAAGGACGGCCGGGAGCTCGCCGTCCGCCTGGTGATCCCGCTGCCGAACGCGGTCTCGACCGACATCGCGAAGCTGATCCAGTCGCAGCTCAGGGAGATCGGCGTCAAGATCGACATCCAGCACGTGCCGCTCGCCGACTTCTTCGAGGACTTCGTGAACGTCGGCAACTTCGACGCGGCCATCTTCCGCTGGCTCTCCACCGCGACGCCGGTCTCGTCCGCCGCGGGCATCTACACGCTGACCGAGGGCGCCGTCGGCCAGAACTACGGCCGCGTCGGCAGCGCCGAGATCAACGATCTGTTGCAGCGCGCGAACTCCGAGCTCGACGACACCAGGCGGTTCGCGCTGGCCAACGAGGCCGACAAGAAGGTGTGGGAGCTCGGCAGCCAGCTGCCGCTCTACCAGCTTCCTGGCGCGGTCGCCGTTCGTGACACCGTGGCGAACTTCGGTGCGCCCGCGTACGCGAACAACCCGTTCGACTACATCCACATGGGGTTCGTGAAGAAGTGAACCGCGCGCTGCGTCACGGGGTTCTCGCGACCGCACTTGTGTTGATCGTCTGCGGTGTGGTCGCGCTGTTCTCGTGGCTGTCCTATGTGGACCAGCGTGCTGCGCTGGCTCCGTTGACCAGTCGCGCGATCGGTTCGGTGGAGTCCTTTTCGGCTGGTGCGGTCGTGGTGCGCTGGCCGTCCGGGACGGCGTCCGTGGCTTTCGCGGACGGCGCCCGGTTCGTCGGAAAGCAAGCGCAGGTGGCGTTCGATCCCGCGGATCCCAGCCGTGCGGTGATTCCCGGCGCGGACCAGCTGGTGGCGACCGACCGGACGTTGGGCGGCGTGACCGCCACTTCAGTGGTGGCTTTTCTGGTGATCCTTGCCGGTGTTCTTCGTGTCCTGCTGTCTGTGCGTGCTTCGCGCTCGCTGCCTGCGGTGCCCGTGCGGCGGATCCGGGTGCAGTCCGGGTTGATGGTGCGGTCGTGGCTGGAGATCGACGGCCCGGTCGAGCGCTGGCTGCCGGTCTACTACGACCCGGTGCTCGTGACGCTGCCGTCGCCGGCCTTGGTCTCCGGCGTGTACCCGTCCGGTCGCGCGGTCACGCGTCACCCGCGTGGGCGGCGCCTGGACAACCCGGCCCAGCCGGATGGGCTGACCGTGGCGCCTCGTTGGCCGGCGCAGGTGCGGGCGGACGCGGTGTTGCTGGTCCCCGCGCCGTTCGTCGGCCTGTTCTGGGCCTACCTCGACGGCAGTGGTTTCACCGGCTGGCTGATCGCCACCGCGGTCGCCGCGGCACTGGGTCTGTGGTGGGGCGCGTGGCGGGGTTCCGACCCGTCGTAATGCTTTGTGGTTGTCGAACGACCTCCTTCCGTAGGAGGCTGCTATGACCCACGTCACACTGCGCGTCCACGAAGACGGAGCCGACGACGACCGCATCGAGCAGCTCACCGGCTTTCTCCGCGCCGAGCTGCAGGAACTGGTGCCCGTCACGGGCGTTTCGGGGGAGGCCGCTCCCGGTGCCAAAGCGATCGACCTGGCCGAGCTGGGCACGTTGCTGACGACGGTGTCCCAGTCGACGGTGCTGGCCGCCCTGATCAACGCCGTCTCCGCGTGGCTGGGCCAGCGCCGCGAGCGTTCCGTGACCGTCGAGGCCGACGGCGACCCGCTGGAACTGACCGGCGCCCCTTCGGACGAAGAACGCGCCGCGGCCGCCGAGTGGCTGGAGCGCCGCCGCCTCCGCCGCTACGCGTTGATCATCGCGAGCTACGAGTTCGCCGACCCCGGCCTGTCCTCCCTGCGCGCCCCGGCTCACGACGCCGCCCGCCTGGGCGAGGTCCTGGCCGACCCCCGAATCGGCGGCTTCCAGGTCCGCACCTTGATCAACTCGTCGGCCGCCGAGGTCAACGAGGCCGTGGAGGACTTCTTCGCCGACCGCGAACCCGACGACCTCCTGGTGCTGCACTTCTCCGGCCACGGCGTGAAGGACGAGGCCGGCGAACTCCACTTCGCCACCGCCGGCACCAAACTCAACCGCCTCGCCGGCACCGCCGTCTCCGCCGACTTCGTGGCCCGCCGCATGAACCGCTCCCGCTCCCGCCGAGTGGTCCTGCTGCTGGACTGCTGCTACTCCGGCGCGTTCGGCCGAGGCATGGTCGCCCGCGCAGGCGGTGCCGTCGCCCTGGAAGAACAGTTCGGCGGCAGCGGCCGAGCCGTGATCACCGCGTCCTCCGCGATGGAGTACGCCTTCGAGGGCGCCGCGGTCGCCGACACGTCCGAGGCCGAGCCGTCGGTGTTCACCTCGGCGCTGGTGGAGGGCCTGGAATCCGGCGACGCGGACCGCGACCAGGACGGCCACGTGGGCCTCGACGAGCTCTACGAGTACATCTACGACCGCGTGCGCCGCGTGACCCCGCACCAGACGCCGGGCAAGTGGATGCTCGACGTGCGCGGCGACCTCCGCATCGCGCGCCGGGCCCGCCCGGTGACCGTGCCGTCCGCGCTGCCGACCGAACTGCAGGAGGCCATCGACCACTCGCTGCCCGGGGTGCGGGCCGGGGCTGTGCCGGAGTTGCAGCGGATGCTGTCGGTCGCGCACGAGGGGCGGGTGCTGGCGGCGCGGCTGGCGTTGCGCCGGCTGGCGGACGACGACAGCCGGATGGTGGCGACGCGGGCCGCGGAGGCGCTCGGCATCGACAAACCGGCTCCCAAGGCCGTGGCAAAGGAAGCCCCTCGGCGGGCTCCGGCCCCGACCTCTGAGATGAAGACCCCGAAGCCTCTCGAACCCAAGCCCTCGCAGGCCACAACCCCGGAACCTTCCGAACCGAAGCAGCCCCGCCCGCTACTGACCAAGCCACCTGACCCGGGCTGGTCCCAGGCCTCCGCCCGGCTGTCCGACGCGCTTCCCCGCCTGATCGCGGGCGTTGCCCTGACCCTCCTCGTGATCGGCCTGGCCGTCGCCCCTGGCGTCCTGAGCCCGATCGGCGACTCCGCGCCCACCAGCACGCTGGTCGGCACAGTCTGGCCGTGGGCTCTCGTCGCAGCGATGTTCCTGCTGATGTGCCGCGACCACCCGTGGGTGCCAGGAGCGGCATTGGGCCTGCTGGCAGCCACCACCGGGATGCTGTCGACCACCATCGGCGTGTTCGGCGGGGGCTCGGTCTTCCGCTGGCTCCTGCTGGGCCTGGCCGCGGCGGCGCTGGCGGCCGCGTGCCGCACGAGTCCCTGGTGGCTCGGGCTGGCAGGCGGTGTGCTGGGCGCGGCCGGCGTCTACGTGCTCGGCTCCTCGGCCGAAGACCTGTCGTCGATCAACGGAGACACCTCAGACGTCACGTTGCTCGCCGCGGCGAGCGGCCTCGTCGTCCTCGCCGCCTACCGGGTCTGGCGCGACAAGACGTGGCTGAGCCCGGTCCCACCGGTGTTGCTGCTGGTCGGAGCGGTGCTGACGCTGACGGCCGACAGCGTGCCGCAGTACGCCACGCACGCCGGCATGGCCACGCTCGTGGTGGTGCCGCTGATCGCCATCCTGGCCAGCGGCACCGCCCGGTTCGCCGGCTATCTCGCCGTCGCTGCCGGATTGCTGGTGCGCGCCAACGAGTACGTCGCACACACGGAGCTGTCGTTCACGACCGTCGCCTACGTCCTGCTGCCCCTCGCCGCCGCCATAGCCGCCTACTTCTCGCTCGACCGCTGATTCTTGCGCCGCTTGCCCTCGTGCATCGCGACCACCCGCGCGACCGGGATCCCGTGCCCCTCAGCGATCAGGTCGTCGGGCAACGTCTGCTGAGCGGGCATCAGTGAAGTCCACGGATCGCCGTCGAACCGCGTCCGAACGGTGAAGTCCGCAGGCGAAACGTCGGCCAACGACTCCCACGGCACCGGGAACGAGATCGGCAGCCCCTCCCGCAACCGCGGGCTGTAGGCGGCGACCACCGTGGCACCCCACGCACGGGTCGAGTCGAGGAACACCTTCCCGCCCCGCTCCGCCCGGATGTACGCGGTCGTGGCGATCTCCGGGTTGAGCTTCTCGGCCCGCGCCGCCAACGCCCGCGTCGCCGCGGCGACATCGTCAGGATCGTGGTGCGACAACGGCACGAAGATGTGCACACCCTTCGCCCCGCTGGTCTTCACCGCGCCCTCCAAGCCCGCCTGCGCCAGCGCCTCCCGGATCAGGAAGGCGGAAGCGACAACGACGTCGAACCCGGAGCCCTCGGGCGGATCGATGTCGAGCACCATGTGCGTCTGGTGGTCGCCGAGGAACAACGGCACGTGGTACTCGACGGCCCGTTGGTTCGCGAACCACATCAGCGTCTGCTTGTCGTCGCACAGCGCGTACTTGATCTGCCGGTGCGACGCCTCAGCCCAAACCTCGACAGTCTTCACAAAGCTGGGCGTGTACTTGGGGACGTTCTTCTGCATGAACGGGTCCTGACCGCGCAGAATCCGCCACACCGACAGCGGACGCCCGGCGAGCACCGGCACGAACCGGTCCGCGACGAAGTCCAGGTACTCGACCAGGTCACCCTTGATCGTGCCGCCGAACAACGGCTGGTCGAGCGACGAGAACTTGATCTCACTCATCGGGAACCTCGAGTTCGTCGCGCGCCGCCCACTCCAGCAACGGCTCGATGGACCACACTGCGTCGTCGATGCCGGCGTGCAGGTCGCCCAGCTCCGCGTAGCGCGCGGGCACGGTGGCGATGGTGAACTCACGCGGGTCGACGTCCGGGATCTCGTCCCACCGGATCGGCGTCGACACGGTCGCCTCGGGATGACCCCGGACCGAGTACGCCGAAGCGATCGTGCGGTCACGAGTGTTCTGGTTGTAGTCCACGAACACCAGAGACGGATCCCGGTCCTTGCGCCACCACGTGGTCTCGACGTCGTCCGGCGCACGCCGCTCCACCTCGTGCGCGAACGCCAAAGCAGCCTTCCGCACGTCCTGGAAACCGAACGACGGCTTGATCCGCACGTAGATGTGCAGCCCCTTCGACCCGGACGTCTTCGGGAACCCCACGGCACCGAGCTCCGCCAGCACCTCCTGCACGACCAGCGCCACCCGCCGCACCCGGTCGAACGAACAGGTCGGCCCGGGATCGAGATCGATGCGCCACTCGTCGGGCTTCTCCGTGTCGGCCGCGCGCGAGTTCCACGGGTGGAACTCCACAGTGGACATCTGCACCGCCCAGATCACGTCGGCGATGTGCGTGACGCAGAGTTCGTCCGCATGGCGGTTGTAGCGCGGGAAATGCACGCGCACGGTCCGCACCCACGGCGGCGCGCCGTGCGGAAGCCTTTTCTGGTGCACTTTCTCACCGGTCACGCCCTCGGGGAAGCGGTGCAGCATGCACGGCCGTTCCCGCAGCGCGCGGACGATTCCGTCACCGACGGACAGGTAGTAGTTCGCGAGATCCAGTTTCGTCTCGCCGCGCGCGGGAAAGTAGACGCGGTCGGGGTTGGAGATCCGCACGACGCGGTCCTCCACCTCGAGCTCCACAGCCGGGGACTTGCCCATGCCGTCCAACCTAACCGTTTCCAGGCGTTTCCTCAGCCCGAACGGTGTTTGCATGCCAAGCGTGGTCTGCACACTCTGGTTCCGACGACTGACCGAGGCGCCCGCCGGCGCTCCGCGGCTGGTCTGCTTCCCGCACGCGGGTGGCGCGGCGAGCTGGTACCAGCCGTTCGCCGAGCACTTCGAGGGGCGCGCCGAACTGGTCGCCGTCCAGTACCCAGGAAGGCAGGACCGCAGGTCAGAGCCTCTGATCGACGACATCCGCCGGCTGGCTGACCAGATCGCGCCGCTGCTCACGCGCGACCGCCCGCTGCACCTCTTCGGCCACAGCATGGGCGCGATGATCGCGTTCGAGGTAGCCCTGCGGAACGAGCCGGACCACCTGTTCGTCTCCGGTCGCCGCGCACCGCAGATCGTCCGCGACGACCGCGTGCACCAGAAGGACGACACCGGCCTGATCGCCGAGGTCCGCAAGCTCGCCGGCACGAACGCGCGGGTGTTCGACGACGAGGAGCTCGTGCGGATGGTGCTGCCCGCGATCCGCGCCGACTACCGGGCCGCCGAGACCTACCGCTACCGGCCCGGCCCGTCGCTGGCCTGCCCGCTCACCGCACTGACCGGCGACGCCGACCCCAAGGCCTCGGTCGGCGAAGTCGAGCAGTGGCGGGAACGCACCACCGGAACTTTCGCACTGAGAGTGCTCCCCGGCGGTCATTTCTTTCTGTCGGACAACAGAAGTGCGGTCGCCGCCTTTGTTTCCGGCGAAACCCCTAGTGCCTGAACCCCTAATTTGGCAAGGGATTTCAGGTCCGTCCCGTTGCGGACCTTCATGAGGTGATGAGAGGAAACGGGATGACCAAGCGGGCACTGATCACCGGGATCACCGGGCAGGACGGGTCGTATCTCGCCGAGCACCTGCTGCGGCAGGGCTACCAGGTGTGGGGGTTGATGAGGGGACAGGCGAACCCGCGCAAGATGCGGGTGTCCCGCCTGATGTCGGAACTGTCCTTCGTGGATGGTGACCTGATGGACCAGGCGTCACTGGTGTCCGCTGTGGACCTGGTGCAGCCGGACGAGGTCTACAATCTCGGCGCCATCTCGTTCGTGCCGATGTCGTGGCAGCAGGCGGAGCTCGTCACCGAGGTCAACGCCATGGGCGTGCTGCGGGTGCTCGAAGCGATCCGCATCGTGAGCGGGCTGTCCAGCAGCCGTCACAACGGCGCCTCGGCCAAGAACATCCGCTTCTACCAGGCCTCGTCGTCGGAGATGTACGGCAAGGCGGCGGAGACCCCGCAGCGCGAGACCACGATCTTCCACCCGCGCAGCCCGTACGGCGTGGCGAAGGCGTACGGCCACTTCATCACCCGCAACTACCGCGAGTCGTTCGGCATGTATGCGGTCGGCGGCATCCTGTTCAACCACGAGTCGCCGCGTCGTGGCGCGGAGTTCGTGACCCGCAAGATCTCGCTCGGTGTTGCGAAGATCAAGCAGGGTCTGCAGGACAAGCTGGCGCTGGGCAACCTGGACGCGTTGCGCGACTGGGGTTTCGCGGGCGACTACGTGCGCGCGATGCACCTGATGCTGCAGCAGGAGGAGCCGGAGGACTACGTCGTCGGCACCGGTGAGATGCACTCCGTGCGCGACGCCGTGCGCCTGGCGTTCGAGCACGTGGGCCTCAACTGGGAGGACCACGTCTACATCGACCCGGTGCTGGTCCGCCCGGCCGAGGTCGAGATCCTGTGTGCCGACACCACGCGCGTGCGTGGCGAGCTCGGCTGGAAGCCCGAGGTCGACTTCTCGTCGCTGATGAAGATGATGGTGGAGGCGGACCTCAAGCACGTCGCCACCGAGCACGAGTACGGCGACCTGCTGGCCGCCGCGAGCTGGTAATCCCGCTTCAACAAAAGAGATCCGCAGCCACCTGGCTGCGGATCTCTTTTGTGCTTTAAGCGGTGTAAAGGCGAGCGTAGAAACCGTTGGCGGCAATGAGTTCTTCGTGCGTTCCGCGCTCCACGACCGCACCCTGGTCCATCACGACGATGAGGTCGGCGTTGCGGATCGTCGACAGCCGGTGCGCGATCACGAAGCTCGTCCGGCCGGCCCGCAGCGACGCCATCGCCTGCTGGATCAGCACTTCCGTGCGGGTGTCGATCGACGACGTGGCCTCGTCCAGCAGCAGGATCGCGGGCTGGGCCAGGAAAGCCCGCGCCAGCGTGATCAGCTGCCGTTCACCAGCGGACAGCCCGCCGTGCTCCTCGTCGAGCACGGTGTCGTAGCCGTCAGGCAACGAACGCACGAACCGGTCCACGCACATCGCTTTAGCCGCCGCGACGACCTCGTCCCGAGTGGCACCAGGCCGCCCGTAGGCGATGTTCTCGGCGATCGTGCCCTCGAACAGCCAGGTGTCCTGCGAGACGAGTCCGATGGCCGACCGGAGATCTTCCCGGGTCATCGCCGTGACGTCCGTGCCGTCCAACAGGATCCGCCCGCCGTCGAGGTCGTAGAACCGCAACAGCAGGTTGCCCAGGGTCGTCTTGCCGGCACCGGTCGGCCCGACGATCGCGACGAGCCGGCCGGGGGAGGCCGTGAGCGACAGGTCGTCGATCAGCGGCTTGTCCGGCACGTACCGGAACGAGACGTGCGAGAACTCGACGTGCCCGCGCACCGGCGAGACCGTCGCGGGCCGGGCGGGCGCCGGCGTCTGCTCAGGCTCGTCCAGCAGCTCGAACACCCGCTGCGCGGACGCGATGCCGGACTGCAGCTGGCCGGAGAAGTTCGCGACGTCGATGATCGGCCGCGAGAACATGCCGGAGTACTGGATGAACGCCTGCACGTCACCGATCGACACGCTGCCGCTCGCGACTCTCAGCGCGCCGACCACCGCGACCAGCACGTAGTTGAGGTCGGTGATGAACCGCGTCGCGGGCCCGATCAACCCGGAGATCGCCTGCGCGCTGAACGACGACCGGTACATGGTCTCGTTGCGCACGGCGAACTCCCGCGCCGCCTGCTCCTGGCGGCCGAACGCGGTGATCACCGCGTGCCCGCTGTACATCTCCTCGACGTGCGCGTTCAACGCCCCCGTCGACTGCCACTGCTCGGCGAACTTCGGCATGGCGCGCTTGGAGATCACCGCGGCCAGCACCAGCGCGATCGGCACGCAGATCAGCACCAGCACGGCGAGCTCGACGGAGATCACCAGCATGATCGCCAGCACGCCGAAGACGCTGACCACCGACGTGAGCATCTGGCCGATCGACAGCTGCACGGTCCGCTGCAGGTTGTCGACGTCGTTGGAGACACGGGAAAGCACCTCGCCGCGCGGGTTGCGGTCGAAGTAGGACAACGGCAACCGGGTGAGTTTCGCGTCGATGTCCTCGCGCAGCTGGTAAACGGCGTGCTGGACGATGTTCGTGACGATCCAGCCCTGCACGAGCATGCTCAGCGACCCGATCACGTACAGGCCCATGATGACCAGCAGCAGCTGGCCGAGCGTGGTGAAGTCGACGCCCTGCCCTGGCACGACGTCGACGGTGCTGATGACGTTGGCGAGCGTGTCCTTGCCCTGTTCGCGCAGCTGGGCGAGGATCTGCTCCTCGGTGGCGCCCGCGGGTAGCGTGCGGCTGACCAGGCCGGCGAAGATGAGGTCGGTGGCGCGGCCGAGCAGGATCGGGCCGAGCAGGTTGAGCCCGATCGACACGACCGCGAGCAACCCGATCACGACCAGCTTGCTCTTGTACGGCAACAGCAAGCCGAAGAGGCGTTTCGTCGTGCTGGGTTTCTTCCGCTCTTCGGCCTGTGCGGTGACTTCGGGATCTGCGAGCAGTGTCATCGGCCGGCCCCTCCAACAGGCTGGGAGAGGGCGATCTCCCGGTAGGTCTGGTTGCCGCCGATCAGCTCGGCGTGCGTGCCGGAGCCGGCGATCTGGCCGTCCTCCAGCACGATGACGCGCGACGCCGCCTCGACGGTGCTGATCCGCTGGGTGACCAGCAGGATCGTCGCGTCGCCGAGCTCACGGGCCAGCGCGGCGCGCAACCGGGCCTCGGTGCCCAGGTCGAGCGCGGAGAAGCAGTCGTCGAGCAGGTAGATCTCGGGCCTGCGGACCAACGTTCGCGCGATCGCGAGTCGTTGTCGTTGTCCACCCGAGACGTTCGAGCCGCCCTGGGTGATCGGCGCGTCGAGCCCAAGTGGTCGGACGAACTCCGCCGCCTGCGCGATCTCCAGCGCGTGCCACAGCTCGTCGTCGGTCGCGTCTTCCTTGCCGTAGCGGAGGTTCGACGCGATCGTGCCGCTGAACAGGTGCGCTCTCTGCGGCACGTAACCGACAACCCGGTGCAGTGCGGCCGGATCCAGGTCGCGGATGTCCACACCGTTGATCCGCACCTCGCCGCCCGTGACGTCGTAGAGCCTGAGTGCCAGTGACAGCAACGTCGACTTGCCGCTGCCCGTGCTGCCGAGGATCGCGACGGTCTCGCCAGGGCGTGCGACGAGGTCGATGTCCCGCAGCACCGGCTTTTCCGCACCGGGGTAGCCGAACGTGGCTGCGCGCAGCTCCAGATGTCCTTTCGCGGTCATCCGGGTGACTGGTTTCTGCGGTTGCTTGATGCTGGATTCCGCGTGCAGCACCTCGTTGACGCGGCCCGCGGACACGGCGGCGCGCGGAGCCTCGGTGAAGACCAGCATCGCCATGATGATCGCGACGATGATCAGTGTGACGTAGGACAGCAGCGCGAGCAGTGCGCCGAGCTGCATGGTGCCGCCGTCGATGCGGTGGCCGGAGAACCAGATGATCGCGACGGTCAGCACGTTCATCACGGTCATGACCATCACCGGCAGCGCCGCCATGATCCGCCCGACCCGCAGCGTCGTGCCGTACAGGTCGCGGTTGGTGGCGTCGAACCGGCCGCGTTCGTGCGGGTCGCGGACGAACGCCCGGATCACCCGCACACCCGTGATCTGCTCGCGCAGCAGGTGGTTGATGCGGTCCAGGTAGTTCTGCATGGCCTCGTAGAACGGCGAAAGCCGCTTGAGCATCAGCGTCAGGCCGAGGATCACGATCGCGACCAGCGCGATCAGGATGGTGGACACCGGCACGTCCTGCACCAGCGCCAGCGCGACGCCGCCGACGCACATGATGACCGCCGACACGGCGACGTCGGCGGTGGTCAGCACGATGCTCTGGACCTGCTGGACGTCGTTGACGGTCCTGGTGATCAGCGACGGCGCGCCGATCTGGTCGACCTCGCGCGCCGACAGGTTCATGACCTTGCCGAACACCTTCTGCCGCAGGTCCCGGCCGAGCCCGGACGACATGCGGGAGCTGAGCAGCATCGCGCCGCTCGCGATGAGGATCTGCACCGCGGCCACGCCGAGCATGGTGAGGCCGGTGCCCCAGATGTAGCCGGCGTCGCCGCGCAGAATCCCGTTGTCGATGATCTGCGCGTTGAGCGTGGGCAGCAGCAGGGTCGCGGCCGTCTGGACCAGCTGCAGCACCACCAGGAGCACGAGCGTTCCCCGGTACGGCCGGAGGTGGTTGTTCAGGAATCTGACGAGCACACGGCACTCCCCAGGACGATGGGCATTGTGCCCAAGCGAACCGGAGAGGACGTACTGGCTTTCCCTAGACTTCCGTGCCGGTCTTTTCGCGGGCATTCCCTAGCTTTGGTGCTCTTACCGTGTAGGGCATGAGCGAGATCCTCAGCGCTATCGAATCGGACGACGCGGTGGCGCAGGACTTCGAGGCGTTGCCGGTCCCCGAGAGCTACCGCGCCGTGGTGGTCGAGGAGAGCGACGCGGAGATGTTCGCGGGCCTTGAGACCCGCGACAAGGATCCGCGCCAGTCACTGAAGATCCGCGACGTCGCGACGCCGGAGCTCGCGCCCGGTGAGGCGTTGATCGCCGTGATGGCGTCCGCGATCAACTACAACACCGTGTGGACCTCGATCTTCGAGCCTTTGTCGACGTTCGGGTTCCTGCGGCGGCTCGGTGGCAAGCACGATCTGCCGTACCACGTCGTGGGTTCTGACCTCGCCGGCGTGGTTTTGCGTGTCGGACCTGGTGTGACGGTGTGGAAGCCGGGCGATCGCGTGGTCGCGCATTGCCTGGACGTGCCGCTTGAGCACCCGGACGGCCACAACGACACGATGCTGGACCCGCAGCAGCGGATCTGGGGCTTCGAGACGAACTTCGGTGGCCTGGCCGATCTCGCGCTGGTCAAGGCGAACCAGCTGATGCCGAAGCCCGAGCACCTGACGTGGGAAGAGGCCGCCTCACCGGGTCTGGTCAACTCCACCGCGTACCGGCAGCTCGTGTCGGTCAACGGCGGCAACATGAAGCAGGGCGACACCGTGCTGATCTGGGGCGCGTCCGGCGGGCTCGGCTCCTACGCCACGCAGTTCGCTCTCAACGGCGGCGCCACTCCTGTCTGTGTCGTGTCGTCGCCGGACAAGGCCGAGCTCTGCCGCTCGATGGGCGCGTCGTTGATCATCGACCGGTCCGCAGAGGGTTACCGGTTCTGGAAGGACGAGCACACGCAGGATCCGCGCGAGTGGAAGCGTTTCGGTGCCCGCATCCGTGAGCTGACCGGTGGCGAGGACCCGGACATCGTGTTCGAGCACCCCGGCAGGGAGACGTTCGGTGCTTCGGTCTTCGTGGCGCGCAAGGGCGGCAAGATCGTCACCTGCGCCTCCACCTCCGGTTATCTGCACCAGTACGACAACCGCTACCTGTGGATGAACCTCAAGCACATCGTGTCGTCGCACTTCGCGAACTACCGCGAGGCGTGGGAGGCGAACCGGTTGGTGGCCAAGGGGAAGATCCATCCCACACTGTCCAAGGTGTACTCGCTCGACGAGACCGGGCAGGCCGCCCACGACGTGCACCGCAACGCCCACCAGGGCAAGGTCGGCGTGCTGTGCCTGGCGCCGTCCGAAGGGCTCGGCGTGCTCGACCACGAGCTGCGCGAGAGAAACATCGGCGCGATCAACCGATTCCGCACCTGACGACTGAAGGTTCCCGCGATGACGGAAGAAGTAATCGCGCCGGCTTCGGCGTGCCCGTTCCCGTTCGCCCGCGACCCGCACCGGCCGCTGGACCTGCCACCGGAGTACGCCCGGTTGCGTGCCGACCGGCCGGTCCAGAAGGTGACGACACCGGCGGGCGACACCGCCTGGCTGGTGGCCAGGTACGCGGACGTGCGGGCGCTTTTGGCTGACACGGAACGGTTCTCCGCCGAGGTGATGAACCCCGGCTACCCGCGGTACCTGTTCCCGGTCGACCCGCAGCCGGGCGCGTTCGTGACGGTCGACCCGCCGGACCACACCCGCTACCGGCGCATGATCATGTCGTTGTTCACCAAGAAGAAGGCCGAGGAGGTCCGGCCGTCCGCGCAGAAGCTGGTGGACGAGCGGATCGACGCGATCCTGAAGCTGCCCCAGCCGGTCGACCTGGTCACGCACTTCGCGCGCCCGATCCCGTTGACGGTCGTGTGCGAGCTCCTCGGCGTCCCCTACAAGGACCGCCTGGCGTTCGGCCGCTGGATCAACACCCTGGTCGAAACCACTTCCTCGCAGGCGCACCGCAACGCGGCAGCTGGCGCGTTGTTCGGGTATCTGACGAAGCTGGTGGTGCAGAAGGAGAAAGAACCGACCGACGACGTGCTCGGCCGGCTGGTGTCGACCCAGATGGCCGCGGGCGAGCTGAAGCGCGAAGAGGCCGTGGTCATCGGCATGATGCTGCTGTCCGCCGGCTACGACACCACCGCGTCGTCGATCGCGCTGAGCATCCTGACCCTGCTGGAACATCCCGAACAGCTGGCGAAGCTGCGCGAGAACCCGGACCTGATCGTGGGCGCCGTGGAAGAACTGTTGCGGCACCAGAACGTGATGCAGTGCGGCGTGGGCCGGGTGGCCCGCGTCGACGTGGAGATCGCCGGCCAGCAGATCAAGGCGGGCGAGGGGATCATCGCCCTGCTGTCGTCCGCAGACCGCGACGAGTCCGTGTACGCGGACGCCGACACGCTGGACATCACGCGCAAAGACTCCACTCCGCTGGCGTTCGGGCACGGCATCCACAGCTGCATCGCGAAGTTCCTTTCACGGGTGGAACTTCAGGTCGCGCTGCTCACGTTGATCACTCGCATCCCGACTCTCGCGCTGGCCAAACCGGCCGACGAACTCCGTTTCCGCGACGGCGCGATCGTCTACTCGCTGCGGGAGCTTCCCGTGGTGTGGTGACGTTTTCTGTTGGTGGGGCGCCTCTCTCGTAGGGGCGCCCCTTTCGTTTCTAGGGGTATGCCAGGCGCCCGGACGCGAGGATTCCTGGCAGGTCGCGTCTCGAGATGGGTTGAGGGATGGACAACGAACAGAAGCTCCGGGACTACCTCCGCCGGGCCAGTACGGACCTTCAGCGCACCAAGCGGCGTCTGCAGGACCTCGAAGCGGCCGCGTCGGAACCGATCGCCGTGGTCGGCATCGGCTGCCGTTTCCCAGGCGGTGTGCGCAGTCCCGAAGATCTGTGGCAGATGGTCGTGAACGGCGAACACGGCATCCGCGCCTTCCCGACCGATCGCGGCTGGGACCCCGAGATGCTCGCCCTGTCGTCGAGCGACCAGGGCGGCTTCCTGGAGGGCGCTGGCGAGTTCGACGCCGACTTCTTCGGCATCTCCCCGCGCGAAGCCCTGGGCATGAACCCGCAGCAGCGCGTGCTGCTGGAGGTCACCTGGGAGGCCCTGGAACGCGCGGGCATCGACCCCGTTTCGCTGAAGGGCACCTCGACGGCTGTCTTCGCGGGCGCGATGAACCAGGACTACCAGCTCGGCCCCGGCGAGGGCGGCGAGGGCATGGTCCTGCTCGGCTCGTCGAACTCCGTGATCTCGGGCCGCATCTCCTACACCCTCGGCTTCGTGGGCCCGTCGGTCACTCTCGACACCGCCTGCTCTTCTTCTTTGGTGGCAATGCATCTGGCGATGCAGTCACTGCGCGCCGGAGAGTCGTCCCTGGCTCTGGCCGGTGGCGTCACGATCATGGCGAACCCCGCGACCTTCGTGGAGTTCTCCCGCCAGGGCGGCCTGTCCTCGGACGGCCGCTGCCGCTCGTTCGCCGACTCCGCCGACGGCACCGGCTGGTCCGAGGGCGTCGGCATGCTCGTCCTGGAACGCCTGTCGGACGCCCAGCGCAACGGCCACTCCGTCCTGGCCGTGCTGCGCGGCTCCGCCGTCAACCAGGACGGCGCCTCCAACGGCCTGACCGCCCCGAACGGCCCCTCCCAGCAGCGAGTCATCAAGTCCGCCCTGGTGAACGCCCGCCTGACCAGCGACCAGATCGACGTGGTCGAGGCCCACGGCACCGGCACGGTGCTCGGCGACCCGGTGGAGGCCCAGGCCCTGCTCGCCACCTACGGCCGCAACCGCGCTGCCTCCCAGCCTCTGCTGCTGGGCTCGATCAAGTCCAACATCAGCCACACCCAGGCCGCGGCGGGCGTGGCCGGCGTGATCAAGATGATCATGGCCATCCGGGCTGGCGTCGTGCCCCAGACCCTGGGCGTCGACACGCCTTCTTCCCACGTCGACTGGGAAGCCGGCGCCGTTCAGCTCGCCACCTCGAACATGCCGTGGCCTTCGACCGGTCAGCCCCGTCGTGCCGCCGTGTCGTCTTTCGGTCTCTCGGGCACCAACGCGCACACGATCATCGAGGAAGCGCCCGCCCCGGAATTGTCAGACCCCAGCCGCGAGCCGGTCCAAGCCGAAGCCGGCCCGGTCCAGGTCGGCGCCGTGCCGTTCCTCGTCTCGGGCAGGTCGCGCGAAGCGTTGCGCGCGCAGGCGGAGCGTCTGCTCTCGACAGCCGACACCGCCGATGAACTCGACCTCGCGTACTCGCTCGCGACCACCCGCGCCCAGTTCGACCACCGCGCCGCCATCATCGGCGACCTCCGCACGGGCCTCCAGGCGTTGATCGACGGCACTCCGTCCAGAACCCTCGTCCAGGCAACGGCCGCCCGCGCCAAGCAGGCGTTCCTCTTCACCGGCCAAGGCGCCCAGCGCCTCGGCATGGGCAAACAGCTCTACACCCGCTTCTCAACCTTCGCCGAAGCCTTCGACGCGGTCCTCGAACACCTCGACCCAGACCTCAAGAACATCATCTGGGGCGAAGACCAAGACGCGCTCAACCAGACCAAGTACACCCAGCCAGCGCTGTTCGCGTTCGAGGTAGCCCTCTACCGCCTCACCGAGTCCTGGGGCCTCAAACCGGACTTCGTAGCCGGCCACTCCATCGGCGAGATCGCCGCCGCGCACATCGCCGGCGTGTTCAGCCTCGAAGACGCCGCGAAACTCATCACCGCCCGCGCGCGACTCATGCAGGCCCTGCCCAGTGCAGGCGTGATGATCGCGATCCAGGCCACCGAGGACGAGGTCACCCCGCACCTCACCGACGCAGTCTCCATCGCCGCCATCAACGGCCCCAACAGCCTCGTCATCGCCGGCACCGAAGAAGCAGCCCGCGCAGTCACCGCACACTTCGAAGACCGCAAGACCAAACAGCTGCAGGTCAGCCACGCGTTCCACTCGCCGCTGATGAACCCGATGCTCGACGAGTTCCGCAAGGCGATCGCAGACATCACCTTCGAAGCCCCGATCATCCCGCTGATCTCGAACGTCACCGGCGAACAGGCCCGCGTCGAGCAGATCACGACCGCCGACTACTGGGTCGGCCACGTCCGCGAGGCCGTCAGGTTCGCCGACGGCATCAACTGGCTGACGACCCACGGCGTCACCCAGTTCCTGGAGATCGGCCCCGACGGCATCCTCTCCGCCCTGGTCGACGACGGCATCCCCACCCAGCGCAAGGACCGCGACGAGGTCGAGGCCATCACCGCGGCACTCGCCATCCTGCACGTCCGCGGCACCAAGGTCGACTGGAACACCTACTTCGCGCACACCAACGCAAAGCGCGTCGACCTGCCCACGTACGCCTTCCAAACCAAGCACTACTGGCCCAAAGGCACCGGCTTCCAAGACCCGCGCGCCGCAGGCCTCGGCGCCGCGCAGCACCCGCTGCTCTCCGCGACGGTCTCGTTCGCCGACCAGGACGGCGCCCTGCTCACCGGCCGCCTGACCCGCCAGACCCACCCGTGGCTGGTCGATCACGCCGTGCGCGGCGCGGTTCTGTTGCCCGGCACCGCCTATCTCGAACTCGCCATCCGCGCCGGCGACGAGGTCGGCTGCGACCGCGTGGAGGAACTGACGCTCACCGCCCCGCTGATCGTCCCCGAACGCGGCGGCGTGCAGGTGCAGCTGTGGATCGGCAACGCCGACGCGAACGGCCGCCGCACCGTCAAGATCTACTCGCGCGCCGAGGGGTCCGACGACGAACCGTGGACGCAGCACGCGATCGGTGTCCTGGGCGCGCCCGCCCGCCACACCGAGTTCGACACCTCGGTGTGGCCGCCAGCCGGAGCCACGGCCCTGGACGTCGACGGCTGCTACGAGAACTTCGCCGCGATGGGCTTCGAATACGGCCCGGTTTTCCAGGGCCTGCAAGCGGCCTGGCGCAACCCAGACGGCGTGGTGTACGCCGAGGTCGCGCTGCCCGACGGCGTCGACCCGGCCGGATTCGGCCTGCACCCGGCACTTCTGGACGCCGCCCTGCACGCCGCGCTCGTCTCGGGCGAGGGCGACGCCGGCCTGCCGTTCTCGTGGGAAGGCGTGTCGCTGCACGCGACCGGCGCCAGCTCACTGCGAGTCCGCCTGACCCGCTCCGGCGACAACGCCTACGCCATCACCGCAGTCGACGGCGCCGGCAAACTGGTCGCCTCGGTCGACTCGCTGGTGGTGCGCGCCGTCGCCACAGAGTCCAATGTGGACCGCGACTCGCTGTTCCAGGTCGACTGGGTGCCGGTGACGGTCCCCGCAGCCGGCACCGCGTTCACCGTGCTGGGCGAGGACGTCTTCGGATTCGGTAGCACTCCGGAATCCGATGTCGTTGTAGTCCCGGTCCTGGGCAACGAGGACGTCGTCGCCTCCGTCCACGAACTGACCGAGCGCGTCCTCCTCCTACTGCAAGAGGAACGCGACGAGCGCGTCGTCTTCGTGACGAGCAGCGCCGACCTCGCGTCCGCCGCGGTGTGGGGCATGGTGCGTTCGGCGCAGTCCGAGTCGCCCGGCCGGTTCTCGTTGATCGAACTGGACGGCACCCCCGAATCTCTCGCCGCCTTCAGCGCTGCCGTCGGTTCCGACGAACCGCAGCTCGCGCTGAGGAACGGCGAGGTCTACGCGCCGCGCCTGGCCCGCGCCGAGATCGAGGAGACCCCGGTCGAGTGGGGCTCTCGCGTGCTGATCACGGGTGGCACCGGCGGTCTCGGCAAAGTCATCGCACGGCACCTGGTCACCGAACACGGCGTGCGCGACCTCGTCCTGGTCAGTCGTAGCGGCAGTGGCGACGTGGCCGAGCTGGAGTCGTTGGGCGCCAACGTCTCCATCATCGCCTGCGACGTCGCCGACGCAGAAGCGCTGTCCGCTCTCGTTGCCGAGCACGAGATCTCGGCCGTCGTGCACAGCGCCGGCGTGCTGGACGACGGCGTGATCTCGTCGCTGACCCCGGAACGCCTGCACGCCGTGCTGCGTCCCAAGGTCGACGCGGCCTGGAACCTGGCCCAGGCGCTGCCCTCGGTCCCGCTGGTGCTGTTCTCATCGCTCGCCGGCACGTGGGGCACGGCGGGCCAGGCGAACTACGCGGCAGGCAACCACTTCCTCGACGCACTGGCCGAATACCGCCCGAACACCGTCTCGCTGGCCTGGGGCGCGTGGGCCGGTGAAGGCATGCTTTCCGACGCTGACGCCGAACGCATGGCGCGCACCGGAATGCCGCCGCTGACCGTCGAACAGGGCCTCGCGTTGTTCGATCGCGGCGTGGCGTCCTCAGCCGCAGCCCTGGTGCCGGCGCGCCTCGACCTGGCAACGCTGCGGCAGCGCGGCGAGGTGCCGCCGTTGCTGCGCGGCCTGATCCGGGTGCGGACCCGCCGCGCGGCCTCGGGGTCGGAGACCGCTGACACGCTCATCCGCCGGTTGTCGGGCCTGGGCGCGGAAGAACGTTCGGACGCCGTGCTGGAACTGGTCCGCGGCCAGGTCGCGGCGGTGCTCGGGCACGCTTCCGGCGCCGAGATCGAGCCCACCCGCCAGTTCCAGGACCTCGGCTTCGACTCGCTGACCGCCGTGGAGCTGCGCAACCAGCTGACCGCGGTGACCGGGCTGCGGCTGCCCGCGACGATGGTGTTCGACTATCCGACGCCAACAGCACTGGCCGCGCACCTGCTCGACGAGCTGTTCGACGCTGACGCCGTTGTGCCGGTGTTCGCTCAGGCCGCGGTGTCCGACGACCCGATCGTGATCGTCGGCATGGGCTGCCGCTACCCCGATGGTGTCGGCTCGGCGGACGACCTGTGGCGCCTGGTGTCCGAGGGCGGCGACGCGGTGTCCGGACTGCCGTCGAACCGCGGCTGGGACCTGGAGAACCTCTACCACCCCGACCCCGACCACCCCGGCACGACGTACTCGCGCTCCGGCGGCTTCCTGCACGACGCCGGCGAGTTCGACGCCGGGTTCTTCGGCATGTCTCCCCGTGAAGCCCTCGGAACGGACTCGCAGCAGCGCATCCTGCTCGAAGTGGTCTGGGAGGCGATCGAGCACGCCGGGATCGACCCGGTGTCGTTGCGCGGCACGCAGACCGGCGTCTTCGCGGGCGTGATGTACAACGACTACGGCGCTCGGCTGGGCGGCGGTGACTTCGAGGGCTTCCAGGGCTCCGGCACCTCACCGTCCATTGTGTCCGGTCGCGTCTCCTACACGCTGGGGCTGGAAGGTCCCGCGGTCACCGTCGACACCGCCTGTTCTTCGTCTCTGGTCGCAATGCACTGGGCCATGCAGGCTTTGCGCGCGGGGGAGTGCTCGCTCGCGCTCGCCGGTGGTGTCACGGTCATGTCGACGCCGACCGCGCTGATCGAGTTCTCCCGGCAGCGCGGTCTGTCCCCGGACGGCCGCTGCAAGGCGTTCTCCGACTCGGCCGACGGCGTGGGCTGGTCCGAGGGCGCCGGCGTGGTGGTGCTGGAGCGCATGTCCGACGCCGTGCGCAACGGGCACCCGGTACTTGCCGTGATCCGTGGTTCGGCGGTGAACCAGGACGGCGCCTCCAACGGCCTGATGGCGCCGAACGGCCCGGCTCAGCAGCGCGTGATCCGCGCCGCGTTGGCGAACGCCGGACTGGTCTCGTCCGATGTCGACGTCGTCGAGGCGCACGGCACCGGCACGACCCTGGGCGACCCGATCGAGGCGCAGGCGCTGCTGGCGACCTACGGCCAGAACCGCACGGAACCCCTCCTGCTCGGCTCGGTGAAGTCGAACATGGGCCACACCCAGGCCGCCGCCGGTGTGGCCGGTGTGATCAAGATGGTGCAGGCGATGCGGCACGGTGTGCTGCCGCAGACCCTCCACGTCACGACGGCTTCTTCGCACGTCGACTGGTCCGAGGGCGCCGTCGAGCTGCTGACTTCTTCCCGCTCGTGGCCTGAGGTCTCCCGGCCGCGTCGTGCGGGTGTCTCGTCGTTCGGCATCTCGGGCACCAACGCGCACATCATCGTCGAGCAGCCGCCGGCCGTCGACGCGCCGGCTTCCGCGCCTTCGGACGTCGTCGTGCCGGTGGTGTTGTCCGGCCGCACGCGCCGTGCTGTGCGAGGGCAGGCCGCGCGTCTGCGTTCCTTCGTCGAGTCCACTGATATATCGCTGCGCGATCTGGCGTTCTCGCTGGCGACGACGCGGTCGGCGTTCGAGCAGCGAGCGGCCGTGGTGGCTCACGATCGTGAGAGCCTCTTGCGATCGCTAGGGGCTCTAGCAACCGAGAACGCCGACGCCGCCGTGGTGGAGGGTGAGGTCGCGCCGGGCAAGGTGGCGTTCCTGTTCTCCGGGCAGGGTTCGCAACGCCTGGGGATGGGCCGTGAGCTCTACGCCCGGTACCCGGTGTTCGCCGCGGCTCTCGACGAGGTCCTTGAGCGTCTGCCCGTCCGTGAGGTGATGTGGGGCTCCTCCGAGGAGGACCTGCAGCAGACCGGCAACGCCCAGCTCGCGCTGTTCGCGTTCGAGGTCGCGCTGTTCCGGCTCGTCCGCTCGTGGGGCGTCAAGGTCAACGCCCTGGTCGGCCACTCCATCGGTGAGATCGCCGCTGCGCACGTGGCCGGAGTCCTCTCTCTCGACGACGCCTGCACCTTGGTCTCTGCGCGCGCCCGTCTGATGCAGGCGCTTCCGCCCGGCGGCGCGATGGTCGCCATCCAGGCGACGGAGGCTGAGGTCACCCCGCTGTTGACGCCCGGTGTCTCGATCGCCGCGATCAACGGCCCGGAGTCGGTGACCATCGCCGGCGTTGAGCAAGAGGTCCTCGCGATAGTTACAACCTTTAACGATCGCAAGACCAAGCAACTTTCGGTATCGCACGCGTTCCACTCGCCGTTGATGGAGCCGATGCTGGACGAGTTCCGGCAGGTCGTCGAGGGGCTTTCGTTCAACGATCCGACGATCCCTCTGTTCGCTGGCGGAATTGTTGAACAATCCGACTACTGGGTGCGGCACGTCCGTGACGCCGTCCGGTTCCACGACAACGTCGAATCGGCGCGTGCTGCCGGTGTCACGACGTTCGTGGAGATCGGCCCCGAGGGCGCGCTCTCGGCGTTGGTCGACGGTGCGATCCCGGTGCTGCGAAAGGACCGTTCGGAAGAGGAGTCGATCGCTCTGGCGCTGGGTCGCCTGTTCGCTGCCGGTGTGTCCGTGGACTGGAAGACCTACTACGGCCCAGCGCACCGCGTGACGCTGCCGACGTACGCGTTCCAGCACGAGTACTACTGGCCGCTGGGTTCCGCTGCTCCGGTGGTGGCGGACGCGGACCCGGCGGACGCCAAGCTGTGGGCGGCGATCGAACGCGGCGACGCCCGCGAGCTCGCGGCGCTGCTGAGGCTGGGGGAGGAGCAGCGTTCGTCGCTGGACTCGCTGATCCCGGCGCTGTCGTCGTGGCGCGCGGGCAACCAGGAGAAGACGCTGCTCGACTCGTGGCGCTACCGCGTCCTGTGGGCGCCGGTCCGCGTCACGGGGACGCCGGTCCTGTCCGGTCACATCGTGGTTCTGACGACTCCCGCCGTCGACGCCGAGCCGTACCGCGCGGCGCTCGCGGCTCACGGCGCCGAGGTCACCGTCGTCACCTCGGTGGCCGACGTGCCCGAATGTGATCTTGTGGTTTCGTTGCTGGCACTGGACGAGTCGCCGTCAGAGGTGCTGACGACCGGCCTGGAACAGTCGATTCTGCTGGTCAAGTCGGTCGACGCGCCGATCTGGGCGGTGACGTCCGGTGCGGTCGCCGCCGAAACCTCCGACTCGGTGCGCTCCGCCGCGCAGGCAGCCGTGTGGGGCTTCGGCCGGGCGGCGGCGCTGGAGTACCCGCAGCGGTGGGCCGGTCTGATCGACATGCCCGAGGTGCTGGACGAGAACGCGTTGCGGCGCTTCGTTTCCTGTGTCGCCGGTCTGGACGGCGAGGACCAGCTGGCCGTGCGGTCGTCCGGCGTCATGGGACGCCGTCTCGCACATCGCCCTGTTGACGCACTGCCGTCCGACTACACCGCCCACGGCACCGTGCTGATCACCGGCGGTACCGGTGGACTTGGTGCCACTACGGCGAAGTGGCTCGCCGAGCGCGGTGTTTCCGGTCTGGTGCTGACTTCTCGCCGGGGCATGGACGCGCCGGGCGCCGCCGAGCTGAAGGCATCGCTGGAGGAGCTCGGCCCGCAGGTCTCGATCGTGGCCTGCGATGTCGCCGACCGCGACGCGCTTTCCGTTGTTCTGGAGGGGATTTCCGACCTTTCCGGTGTCGTGCACACCGCCGGTGCCGCGCAGCACGCTCCTCTCGAACTCACCGAGCTGCGGGACTTCGCGGAGGTGTTGTCCGCCAAGGTGATCGGCGCCGCGAACCTCGACTCGTTGGTCGGCGAGGTCGACTTCTTCGTGCTGTTCGGCTCGATCGCGGGCGTGTGGGGCAGTGGTGGCCAGGCCGCTTACGGCGCCGCGAACGCCTACTGCGACGCCCTGGCCGAGACCCGCCGCGCCCGCGGCCTGCGCGCGACGTCGATCGCGTGGGGCCCGTGGGCCGAGGTCGGCATGGCGACGCACGAGGCGATGTCCGACAATCTCGCGCGCCGCGGCCTGACGTTCCTGCAACCCGGCCAGGCCGTCGTCGAGCTGAACCGCGCCGTGATGCACGACGACACGTGTGTCACCGTCGTCGACATCAACTGGGACACCTACTTCCCGCTGTTCACGTCGGTGCGGCCGTCCGCTCTGCTGTCGGACCTGCCCGAGGTCAAGGCTTTGACGGTCGTCGAGGAGGTCCGCCGCGACGACTCCGAGTTCGCACGCAAGCTCCGTGCACTGTCCGAAGAGGACCAGAAGCGCAAGCTCGTCGAACTGGTGCGCGCCGAAGCAGCCGCGACCCTCGGCCACAGCTCGGTCGAGGAGGTGGGGGAGAACCGCGCGTTCCGCGACATCGGTTTCGACTCGCTGACCGCCGTCGAGCTGCGCAAGAAACTGTCCGACGCCACCGGTCTGTCGTTGCCCGCGACCCTGGTCTTCGACTACCCGACCCCCGTGGTCCTGGCCGACCACCTGCTGGCCGAACTGCTCGGCGCCGCGTCAGCGGATGTCGTTTACTCAGCCCAGATCGACTCGGACGAACCGATCGCCATCGTCGGCATGAGCTGCCGCTTCCCCGGCGACGCGAACACACCCGAGGCGTTCTGGGAGATGGTGCTGGCCGGCACGGACGCGATCACGGAGTTCCCAGCGGACCGCGGCTTCGACATGGCGCAGATGTACGACCCGGACCCCGACCGCCCCGGCACCACCTACACCACCGCGGGCGGCTACCTCCCGGACGCCGGGGACTTCGACCCGTCGTTCTTCGGCATCTCCCCGCGCGAAGCCACCGGCATGGACCCCCAGCAACGCCTGCTGCTGGAAACCACCTGGGAGGCCGTCGAACGCGCGGGCATCGACCCGGCGGCGTTGCGCGGCAAGAAGGTCGGCGCCTTCATCGGCTCCTCGTACATCGAGTACGGCGGCGGTGACGGCGGCTCCGAGGGCTACCAGGTCACCGGCACGTCGCCGTCCGTGCTGTCCGGCCGTGTCGCCTACGTGTTCGGCTTCGAGGGCCCCGCCGTCACCGTGGACACCGCCTGCTCTTCTTCTTTGGTGGCAATGCACCTGGCGTGCCAGTCACTGCGCACCGGCGAGTCCGCGTTCGCCGTGGCCGGCGGCGCGACGATCATGCCGAACCCGAAACCCCTGATCGCCTTCTCCCGCCAACGCGCACTGGCCCGCGACGGCCGCTGCAAGTCGTTCTCGGACTCGGCGGACGGCATGATCCTCTCCGAGGGCATCGGCATGCTCCTGCTGATGCGCCAGTCGGACGCTCTCGCCGCCGGCCACCGCGTGCTGGCCGTGATCCGCGGTTCCGCCGTCAACCAGGACGGCGCCTCCAACGGCCTCTCCGCCCCGAACGGCCCTTCACAGCAACGCGTCATCCTGCAGGCCCTCGCCAACTCCGGCGTGACTTCGAACGACATCGACGCTCTTGACGCTCACGGCACCGGCACGTCTCTGGGCGACCCCATCGAGGCCCAGGCACTGTTCAACACCTACGGCCGCGACCGCGACGCCGACCGCCCACTGCTCCTGGGTTCGGTGAAGTCGAACATCGGCCACACCCAGTCCGCGGCCGGCGTCGCCTCCGTCATCAAGATGGTGATGGCCCTGCGGGCCGGTGTGCTGCCCCGCACCCTGCACGCCGCCGAACCCTCGACCCACGTCGACTGGACGCCGGGCACCATCTCCCTGCTCCAGGACACGACTCAATGGCCCGAAACCGGCCGCGCCCGCCGCTGCGCCGTCTCGTCGTTCGGCATCTCCGGCACCAACGCCCACGTGATCTTGGAACAGGCGACCGCGCCAGAACTGTCGGTGCCGTCTGAGACGATTGGGATGGGGGGCGGCTCCCCCCAGGGGGCCGGCGAATCGGTATCGATTCCGTGGCTGGTGTCGGCCAAGTCTGAGGCTGCCCTGCGCGCCCAGATCGCCGGGCTGAGCGAACTCGCCGCGAGTTCGGCAAGCGACGTGGACCCCGCGAATCCTGGAAGCGCCGCGAATCCCGCGAGCCCCGCGAGCCCCGCAAGCCTTGCGGACTCCGCGAACCTGGCGGACTCCGCGAACCTGGCGAACTCGGTGGAGCTCGCGAACTCGGCGAATCCCGCGGACCTGACGGACATCGCGAGCCCCTCAAACAGTGCGGCGCCCGCGCGCCCCACGACCCCCGTGAGGTCCGCGGACATCGCGTACAGCCTGAGCCTGCGCCCCAACTTCGACCACCGCGCGGTCCTCCTCGACGGCACGGAAACCAGGGGCATCGCCGACCTGGAACGCAAGGTCACGTTCATCTTCCCCGGCCAGGGCACCCAGTGGGTCGGCATGGGCGCGCAACTCCTCGACGAGTCGCCAACGTTCGCCGCCCGCATGGCCGAGTGCGCCGCCGCCCTGCAGCCGCACATCGACTGGAACCTCCTCGACGTCATCCGCAACCACAGCAGCCTCGACCGCGTCGACGTCGTCCAGCCCGCCAGCTGGGCGATGATGGTCTCGCTGGCCGAAGTCTGGAAACACCACGGCGTCACCCCCGACGCCGTGATCGGCCACTCCCAGGGCGAAATCGCCGCCGCAGCAGTCTCCGGCGCCCTGAGCCTCGAAGACGCCGCGAAGGTCGTAGCGCTGCGCAGCCAGGCCATCGGCCGCGTGATGTCGGGCCGCGGCAGCATCATCTCCGTCGCGCTCTCGGCCGAGGAAGTCCTGCCGCACCTCGAAGAAGGCCTCTCCCTCGCCGCCACCAACGGCCCGCGCAGCGTCGCCGTTTCCGGCGACCTGGAGGCGTTGGACGCCCTCCAAGCCAAGCTCGCCGAACAGGGCGTCCGCGTCCGCCGCATCGAGGTCGACTACGCCTCGCACTCGGCCCAGGTCGAGGACCTCCGCGACGACATCCTCAACGACCTCGCGACCATCACCCCGCAAAGCCCGCACACGCCGTTCCTCTCCACGGTCACCGGCGAGTGGAACGACAACACCGACGCCGAGTACTGGTACACCAACCTCCGCCAGACCGTGCACCTGAACGAAGCTGTTGAGCAGCTCATCGCCGCCGGCCACCAGGTGTTCGTCGAGGTCAGCTCGCACCCGGTGCTCACGCCCGGCGTGCAGGACGCGCTGGAGGGAAAACGCGGCGTCGTCACCGGCACGCTGCGCCGCGACATCGGTGGCCTGCAGCGCGTCCACCAGTCGTTGGCCGAGGTCTGGGTCCGCGGTTACCCGGTCAAGTGGCACCTCGACGGCACCCGCGTCGACCTGCCCACCTACCCGTTCCAGCACGAGCGGTTCTGGATCGGCCCGCCCCAGCACCCCGTCGCCGCGCAGGACCCGGCGGACGACGCCTTCTGGCAGGCCGTGGAGCAGTCGGACCTCGCGACCCTCACCCAGAGCCTGCACCTCGACGAGGCCACGCTCGCTGCCGTCCTGCCCGCCCTGAACACGTGGAGGCAGACCAGCCGCGATCAGTCCACAACGGACTCGTGGCGTTACCGCACGACGTGGAAGCCGTTGCGCGGTCTCGACAACGGCAAGCTCACCGGCACCTGGGCAGTCGTCACCACGGACGCAATCGACGACACCGACGTGGTCAACGCGCTCGGTGACGTGCAGCGGATCGTCCTGGACGCCAACGACGACCGCGCCACGATCGCCGCGAAACTCCCGGACGTGACCGGCATCGTCTCGCTGCTGCCCACCGACGAACGCCCCGGAACACTCGGCCTGCCAACAGGTCTGCTCCTGACCGTCAACCTGATCAACGCGCTCGCCGACACCGGCATCAACGCCAAGATCTGGAACATCTCCCGCAACGCCCTCTCGACCGGCCGCGCGGACACCGTCGACCACCCCGCGCAGGTGCAGGCGGTCGGCATCGGCTGGACCGCCGCGCTGGAGCACCCGCAACGCTGGGGCGGCTCCATCGACCTGCCCGAACAGCTCGACCAGCGGGCCGCGCAACGGTTCGTCTCCGTCCTGGCCAACGCCGGCGACGAGGACCAGCTCGCGATCCGCGCGTCCGGCACCCTCGCCCGCCGCATCGTCCGCGCTCCGTCGAAGCCCACCGCCTCCGACTGGACCCCGCGCGGCACCACGATCATCACGGGTGGCACCGGCACGCTCGGCCCGCACGTCGCGAGGTTCTTCGCGCACAAGGGCGCTGAGCACCTGGTGCTGACCAGCCGCCGCGGCCTCGACGCCCCCGGTGCCCGCGAACTCGTGGCGGAGCTGGCAGAACTCGGCACCCCCACCAGCGTCGTCGCCTGCGACATCGCTCGAAAGGACGACGTCGAACGCATGCTCGACGACCTGCGCGCGGAAGGCCGTGACATCCGTGCGGTCATCCACACCGCCGCGGTGATCGGCCTGCACTCGATCGACGGGTCCACTGTGGAGGGTCTGAGCGAGATCCTCACCGCCAAGGTCGACGGCGCCGCCCACCTGGACGAACTGCTGACCGAGGACCTCGACGCGTTCGTGCTGTTCTCGTCGATCTCCGGCATGTGGGGTTCGGGCAACCACGCCTCCTACGTCGCCGGCAACGCCTACCTCAACTCGCTCGCCGCGAACCGCCGCGCACGTGGCCTCAAGTGCACCTCCGTCTCGTGGGGCATCTGGTCCGACGACATCGGTCTCGGCCGCGTCGACACCGACCAGATCCGCCGCAGCGGCCTGGAGTTCATGAAGGCACGGCTGGCGCTCGCCGGTCTGCAGCGCGCGATCGAGGACGACGAGACCGAGATCGCCATCGCGAACATCGCCTGGGACCGCTACTACCCGGTCTTCACCGCGATGCGCCCGACCACGCTCTTCGAAGAACTGCCGGAAGTTCGCGCTCTCGCGGTCGCCGCCGAGACAGCACCCTCCGACAGTGACTTCGCAGCCACGCTGAGGGCCCTTCCGCCCGCTGAACGTGAACAGCAGCTGCTCGAACTCGTGCGCGCCGAAGCCGCGTCGGTGCTGGGCATGGCATCGGCCGACGCGCTGACCGAGCACCGGGCGTTCCGCGAGGTCGGCTTCGACTCGATCACCGCTGTCGACCTGCGCAACAAGCTCGCCGCCGCAACAGGTCTGACGCTGCCGACCACGATGGTGTTCGACCACCCGAGCCCGCTCGCGCTCACCGAGTTCCTGCTCGGCGAACTCCTCGGCGCCGACGTCCCGGCCACCCAGGTCGTCGCGTCCGCAGCATCCGACGAACCCATCGCGATCATCGGCATGGCGTGCCGCTACCCCGGCGGCGTCGCAACGCCGGAAGACCTGTGGAACGTCGTCATGAACGGCGTCGACGCGATCTCCGGCTTCCCCGCCGACCGCGGCTGGGACGGCGACTCCCTCTACAACCCCGACCCGGACGCCCCCGGCGGCGCCTACTCGGTGCAGGGCGGCTTCCTGCACGACGTGGCGAACTTCGACCCCGGCTTCTTCGGCATCAGCCCCCGCGAAGCCCTGTCGATGGACCCGCAGCAACGCCTCCTCCTGGAAACCGCCTGGGAGTCCATCGAACGCGCCGGAATCGACCCGCAGACGCTGAAGGGAACCCTGACCGGAGCGTTCATCGGCGCCTCCTACCAGGACTACTCGGCAGGCGGCTCCGACCAGCCCGGCGACGAGGGTCACATGATCACCGGCACGCTCTCCAGCGTGCTCTCGGGCCGCGTCTCCTACCTGTTCGGCCTCGAAGGCCCCGCCGTCACCCTCGACACGGCCTGCTCGTCGTCGCTGGTGGCCCTGCACCTGGCCTGCCAGTCACTGCGAGACGGCGAAAGCACTCTCGCGCTGGCCGGCGGCGTCTCGGTCATGGCGACGCCCGGCGCCTTCGTCGGCTTCAGCCGTCAGCGGGCTCTGGCGAAGGACGGCCGCTGCAAGGCCTACTCCGACGCCGCCGACGGCATGACCCTCGCCGAGGGCGTCGGTCTCGTCCTGCTGGAACGCCTGTCCGACGCTCAGCGCAACGGCCACCGCATCCTGGCGGTCGTGCGCGGCTCCGCGGTGAACCAGGACGGCGCCTCCAACGGCCTGACCGCCCCGAACGGCCCCTCCCAGCAACGGGTCATCCGCCAGGCCCTCGCCAACGCGCGCCTCGAACCGTCCGAAGTGGACGCCGTCGACGGCCACGGCACCGGCACGGCCCTGGGCGACCCGATCGAGGCCCAGGCCCTGCTCGCCACCTACGGCCAGAACCGCTCACGGCCGCTGCTGCTCGGCTCCATGAAGTCGAACATCGGCCACACTCAGATGGCCTCCGGCGTCGCGTCCATCATCAAGATGGTGCTGGCGCTGCGGGCCGGCGTGCTGCCCCGCACCCTCCACGTCGACCAGCCGTCCACGAAGGTCGACTGGTCCGCGGGCGCCATCAAACTCCTCGCCACCGAAGAAACGTGGCCCGAGACCGGCCACCCGAAGCGCGCCGGCGTCTCCTCCTTCGGCCTCTCCGGCACGAACGCCCACGTGGTGCTCGAAGAGGCGCCAAAACTGTCAGACCTCCCTGAGATGATTGGGATGGGGGGTGGCTCCCCCCAGGGGGCCGGCCAATCGGGATCGATTCCGCAGGTCGGCGCGGTGCCGGCCGCAGTGCCGGAGCACGGCGAGCTGTCGACGCGCGCGGTGCCGGTGCTGCTGTCGGCGCGCGCGGACGAGGCGCTCAAGCAGGTCGCGACCAACCTGATCGCCGTGGACGCGGACCTCGAAGACCTGGCCGCGGCGCTCGCCACCAAGCGGTCCACCTTCGAGAAGCGCGCAGTCGTCGTCGCGAGCAACCGCGACGAACTGGTGCGTGGCCTCCAGGCGTTGCGCGACGACCAACCGGACGCATCCGTCACGCGAGGCCAGACCACGCGCGGCCGCACCGCGTTCCTGTTCACCGGCCAGGGTTCGCAACGCCTCGGCATGGGTCGCGAACTGCACGAGCGATACCCGGTGTTCGCCGAAGCCTTCGACGCGGTCTGCGCCCACCTCGACGCGCACCTCGACCGGCCACTGCGAGACGTCATGTGGGGCGACGACGAGGACGCGCTCAACCAGACCGGCTACGCGCAGCCCGCGATCTTCGCGGTCGAGGTCGCCCTCTACCGGCTCGTCGAGTCGTGGGGCGTCACCCCCGACTACCTGGCAGGTCACTCCATCGGCGAGATCGCCGCCGCCCACGTCGCAGGCGTGCTCACCCTCGACGACGCGTGCACCCTCATCGCAGCCCGCGCGAGCCTCATGCAACAGCTCCCGCCAGGCGGAGCGATGATCGCGATCCAGGCCACCGAAGCCGACATCACGCCGCTGCTGACCGAGAACGTCTCGATCGCCGCGATCAACGGCCCGTCCAGCGTCGTCATCGCGGGCGACGAGGCCGAAACCCACAAGATCGCGAACCGCTTCGACAAGACCAAGCGGCTCAAGGTCAGCCATGCCTTCCACTCGCCGCTGATGGACCCGATGCTCGCCGACTTCCGCACGGCGATCAGCGGAATCCAGTTCGGCAAGCCGACGATCCCGGTCGTCGCCGACGACATCACAAACCCGGAGCACTGGGTCCGGCACGTCCGCGAGGCCGTCAGGTTCGTGGACAAGGTCACGCAGCTCGAAAGCCGCGGCGTGCGGGCGTTCCTGGAGCTCGGCCCGGACGGCGTGCTCACGGGCATGGCGCAGGAGTCGCTGACCGAGGAAGCCGTGCTCGTCCCAGCGCTGCGCCGCGACCGCGACGAGGTCGTGACCCTGCTGACCGCACTGGCCGGCCTGCACGTCCGCGGCACCACCGTCGACTGGACCTCCTACTTCGCGGGCGTGAAAACCACGGTCGAGCTGCCCACGTATCCGTTCCAGCACCAGCGTTTCTGGCCCGAGCCCGCCACCAGCCAGCCTTCGGACGGAGACTTCGTCGACGACGAGTTCTGGGCCGCCGTCGAACGCGAGGACTTCACCGCGCTGGCGCAATGGCGTTCGCGCAAGCAGCAGTCCACTGTGGACTCCTGGCGTTACGCGGTCACCTGGAAGCCGATCACCGCTCAGGCCACCCTCACCGGCCCGTGGCTGATCCTCGCCAACGACGACGCGTCCGAGTTCACCGAGGCACTGGGCGTCGAAACCGTGGTCGTCAACGCGGCCCACACGCGCAGCGAACTGGCCGAGCAGGTCCGCGGTGAGTACGCCGGCGTGCTGTCACTGCTCGCGATCAACACAGGCGCCGAGGAAGCGCTCGTCCGCACTTCCGTTGTGGTGCAGGCACTTGGCGACGCCGGCCAGGACTCCCCGCTGTGGGTGGCGACGCGGGGCGCGGTGTCGGTCGGCGGCGGCGAGCAGATCACGAACCCCGAAAGCTCGACGGTGTGGGGCCTCGGCCGCGTGATCGCGCTGGAGCACCCGCAGCGCTGGGGTGGCCTGATCGACCTGCCCGCGCAGCTCGACTGGAACACCGCGCGCCGCATCCCCGGCGTGCTGGCAGGCGCCGAAGACCAGGTCGCGGTGCGGCCGTCCGGCGTCTACGGCCGCCGCCTCGTCCACAGCACCCCGAGCGCACTGCACCGCGACTACCGTCCGGGCCGCGTGCTCGTCACCGGCGGCACCGGCGCGATCGGCAAGCAGGTCGCGCAGTGGCTGCTCGACCACGACGCCGAGCAGGTCATCCTGGTCAGCCGCACGGGCACCGCTGAATTCGCCGACCCGCGCGTGATCGTGAAGGCCTGCGACGTCGCCGACCGTCAAGCGTTGGAAGCCCTCCTCGCCGAGCACCCGGTCACGTCGGTCTTCCACGCCGCCGGTGTCGTCGAGGACGGCCTGGTCGAGTCGATGGACGCGACGTCGTTCACGAACCTGTTGCGCGCCAAGGTCCACGCGACCCGCAACCTCCACGAGCTCACCGCGGACCTCGACGCGTTCGTGCTGTTTGCGTCGACCGCGGGCGTCATCGGCGGCGCGGGCCAGGGCAACTACGCCGCGGCCAACGCCTTCCTCGACTCCTTCGCCGAACACCGCCGCCTGCAAGGACTTCCGGCCACCTCGGTGGCGTGGGGCCCGTGGGGCGAGGCCGGCATGGCGGCCGCAGGCGGCGTCGCGGAACGCCTGAAGCGCGGCGGCTTCACGCCGATGGTGCCCACACTGGCACTCGAAGCGCTTCGACAGGCGATCGAGCACGGCGACGCGGCGGTGATGGTCGCGGAGATCGACTGGGAACGGTTCCTGCCCGCGCTCGCCGGCCTGCGCCCGGCGCCGCTGGTCGGCGACCTGCCCGAGGTGAAACGCTTCGACACCACCGAAAAGGTCGTGGAGTCGGACCAGCCGCAGTTCCGCAAGGCACTCGCGGGCCTGTCGAAGGCCGAACGCAACCGCGCGGTCCTCGACCTGGTGCGCGGCCAGATCGCCGCGGTCCTCGGCCACGGCAACGCTTCCGACGTCGACCCGGACCGCGCGTTCCTCGACCTCGGCTTCGACTCGCTCACGACCCTGGAGCTGCGCAACCGGCTGCAGGCCGCGACCGAACTGACGCTGCCCGCCTCGCTCCTCTACGACTACCCGACTCCCTACGACCTGGCGGACTTCCTGCTGGGCGAGGTCGGCGAGGTCACCGCTGCCCCTGTCGCCGCCCGCGTCGACGACGACCCCATCGCGATCGTCGGCATCGGCTGCCGCTTCCCCGGCGGCGTGACGTCACCGGAAGCGTTCTGGGACCTGGTTTCCCGCGGCGGCGACGGCATCAGCTCGTTCCCGTCCGACCGCGGCTGGGACCTGGCCGCGCTCGGCGCCGGTGCGTCGGCGTCGCTGGAAGCCGGATTCCTCAACGGCGTCGCGGACTTCGACGCGCACTTCTTCGGCATCTCACCGCGGGAAGCCCTCGCGATGGACCCGCAGCAGCGCCTCGTCCTCGAAACGGCCTGGGAGGCGCTGGAACGTGCCGGGCTCGACCCGCTGTCGTTGAAGGGCAGTACGACCGGCGTGTTCGTCGGTACCAACGGCCAGGACTACGAGAACGTCCTGCGCCGCTCGCTGGATCCCGACATCCAGGGCTACCTCGCCACCGGCAACACCGCGTCGGTCATGTCCGGCCGCCTTTCCTACGTCCTCGGACTGGAAGGCCCCGCCGTCACCATCGACACGGCCTGCTCGTCGTCGTTGGTCGCCATGCACTGGGCGATGCGCGCGCTCCGCTCCGGTGAGTGCTCCCTCGCGCTCGCCGGCGGTGTGAGTGTCATGTCGAGCCCAGACTCGTTCGTCGAGTTCACCACCCAGGGCGGACTCGCCCCGGACGGCCGCTGCAAGGCCTTCGCCGATGGCGCCGACGGCACCGCGTGGTCCGAAGGCGCGGGCATTCTCGTGCTGGAACGTCTGTCTGACGCGGTGGCCAATGGCCACGAGGTCCTGGCAATCGTTCGCGGCTCGGCCGTCAACTCCGACGGCGCGTCAAACGGTCTGACCGCCCCGAACGGCCCGTCGCAGCAGCGCGTGATCCGCCGCGCTCTCGCGGACGCCGGTCTGTCCGTGAGCGATATCGACGCGGTGGAAGCGCACGGCACGGGCACGACCCTGGGCGACCCGATCGAAGCCCAGGCGCTGCTCGCGACGTTCGCCGACCGCTCCGAACCGCTCTACCTGGGTTCGGTCAAGTCGAACATCGGCCACGCCCAAGCTGCGGCGGGCGTCGCGGGCGTCATCAAGATGGTCGAGGCGATGCGTCACGGCGTCCTGCCCCGCACCCTGCACGTCGACGCCCCGACCACGCACGTCGACTGGTCTTCAGGCCCGGTCGCGCTCCTCACCGACAACACCCCGTGGCCTTCGTCGAACCGCTCCCGCCGCGCCGGCATCTCCGCCTTCGGCCTCTCCGGCACCAACGCCCACGTGATCTTGGAAGCGCCCGGCTCGGGGATCCCCCCAATTTCCAGCGTACTCACCGAAAATGCTGGTCAGGGCACCGCGCCGGAATCTGTGGACAACTCCACGCCTGTGGACAAGTCGGCAGTTGTCGATCTTGCCGGCCCGGAATCGTCGGCCTCCCGTGCGACGATTGGAGTGGGGACCTCGCGTCCCCCCAAGGGGGCCCCCGTCGTTGTTTCGGCGAAGTCCTCCGATGCTCTGCGCGCTCAGATCGAACAGATTCGCGCGGTCGAGGCGGACCAGCTGGATCTGGCGTTCTCGGCGGCGACGACGCGCGCGCAGTTCGCGCATAGGGCGTTGCTGATCGACGGCGCGGAGGTCGCGAACGGCGTGGCGCGCAAGGCGGGCACGACGGCGTTCCTGTTCACCGGCCAGGGTTCGCAGCGCCTCGGCATGGGCCGCGAGCTGTACGAGCGGTTCGACACGTTCCGGGAAGCGCTCGACGAGGTCCTCGCCCACCTCGACCCGAGCCTGAGGAACGTGATCTGGGGCGAGGACGAGGAGCAGCTCGACCAGACCGGCAACACGCAGCCGGCGCTGTTCGCCATCGAGGTCGCGCTCGCCAGGCTCGTCCAAAGCCTCGGCGTGCTGCCCGACCACGTCGCCGGCCACTCCATCGGCGAGATCGCGGCCGCCCACATCGCGGGCGTGCTGACCCTCGAAGACGCGGCCGAGCTCGTCACGGCCCGCGCGAGCCTCATGCAGAGACTCCCGGCAGGCGGCGCGATGGTCTCCATCCTCGCCACCGAAGAAGAAGTCCGGAAGCAGATCGGCAAGTCCAAGAAGGTGTCGATCGCGGCCGTCAACGGACCCGGCAGCATCGTCATCGCGGGCGACAGGGCCAGCGTCGCCAAGATCGCCAAGAAGTTCGAGAAGACCAAGCAGCTCACTGTCAGCCACGCGTTCCACTCGCCGCTGATGGACCCGATGCTGGAGGACTTCCGCAACGCCATCGCGAACATCCGACTCAGCCAGCCGCGGATCCCGATCGCCACCACCGGCGACGTCACGACGGTCGACTACTGGGTGAACCACGTTCGCGACACCGTTCGCTTCCACGACAACGTGCAGAGTCTGAGCAACGTCGACACGTTCGTCGAGATCGGCCCGGACGGCGTGCTCGCCGCGATGGTCGACGGAGCCGTTGCGACCCAACGCAAGGATCGCGACGAGGTCAGCGCGTTCGCCCTCGCGCTCGGCACCCTGCACGTCCGAGGCGCGGATGTCGATTGGTCGCAGTACTTCGCGGGCACCGGAGCGCGACGCATCCCGCTGCCCACCTACGCGTTCCAGCGTGAACGCTACTGGCCGACGACGACGCCGAAGTCCGTGACGGACGACTGGCTGTACGAGGTCGTGTGGGAGCAGCACAAAGTCGACACCACGACCGAGGGCACTTGGCTCGTTCTAGGCGACGCAACAGGATTCGCCGGCGCAACGACCACCGAGCTCGTGCCGGGCGACTACGCCGGTGTCATCTCGATCAGCGACGCCAGCCCGTTCGAGGTCCTGAACACACTTGCAGACAACAACATCACGGCCCCGCTGTGGTGCGTCAGCAAGGAACCCGCAGTCTGGGGCGAGGGTCGCGTCGCCGCGCTGGAACACCCGGAACGCTGGGGCGGCCTGATCCGCGTCGAAACCGACACCTGGGCAATTCCAGTGCAGGAACAGGAAGTCACCTTCCACGACGAGGGCGCGTTCGTCCCACGTCTGCGCCGCATCGAGGCCACGACGCCGTGGACTCCGACCGGCAAGGTGCTGCTCGTAGGCGCGGACGGGCCGATGGGCGACCAGCTCCGCGACCTGATGGACACCACCGACACCCTCACCGACGACGTCACCGCGGTGATCCACCTCGGCGGTATCGACACCCTCGGTCAGTACGCGGACCTGGACGTGGAAGCGTTCGTGGTCTTCGGTTCCGTTGCCGGAACGTGGGGCTTCCGCGGTCAGGCGCAGCAGGCCGCGCACAGCGTGATCGTCGAGGAGTTCGCCCGGCAGCGCCGCAACCGCGGTCTCAAGGCGACGTCCATCGCGTATGCGCCGTGGGAAGGCACGACCGACCAGAGCATGACCGCCCACCTGCGGGTGAGCGGCATCCCGGTCCTCGACGCCCCGAACGCCGTCGCGGCCCTGCACCAGGCAGTCGCAAGCGGACGGACGAACGTCGTCGTCGCGAACGTCGACTGGAGTGCCTTCCAGCAGGCCAACAAACTGTTCGGCAACTTCGTCCAGCAGAAGCAAGAGCCGGTTCTCAAGCAGGCCTTGGCCAAGCTGCCCGAGTACGAACGCCACGGCGCGCTGCTCACCCTCGTCCGCGAGAAGGCGGCGCTCGTTCTCGGCCACAACGGAACCGACGCGATCGAGCCGGACGTGCCGTTCCGCGACCTCGGCTTCGACTCGCTCACGGCTGTGGACCTGCGCAACCAGATCCAGACCGAATCGGGTCTGCAGCTGAGCGCCACGCTGGTGTTCGACTACCCGACGCCGAACGAGCTCGCCGAGCACCTGCTCACCGAACTCCTCGGCGGCGCGGACGAGATCGAGTTCGTCGCCCGAGCGGTGACCGACGAACCGATCGCGATCGTCGGCATGGCCTGCCGCTACCCCGGAGACGTGCGGTCCCCGGAAGACCTGTGGCAGCTGCTGCTCGAAGGCCGTGACGCGATCGGGGAGTTCCCCGCGGATCGCGGCTGGGATCTCACGTCTCTCTACAGTGGACAGAGCATCACCCGCAGCGGCGGTTTCCTCTACGACGTCCCGAACTTCGACCCGGACTTCTTCTCGATCTCGCCGCGCGAAGCGATGGTCATGGACCCGCAGCAGCGCATCGTCCTCGAGACGGCCTGGGAGGCGTTGGAACGGGCGGGCGTCGACCCGGCCACGATCCGCGGTTCGGTCACCGGTGTGTTCGTCGGTGGCGGCAGCGGCGAGTACCGGCCGTCGCCCGAGGAGACCGGCCTGGAGTGGCAGACCGCGCAGTCCGCGTCGCTGCTGTCCGGCCGCCTCGCCTACACGTTCGGCCTGCAGGGGCCGACGGTCTCCGTCGACACCGCGTGCTCGTCGTCGCTGGTCTCGCTGCACCTCGCGGCCCAGGCGCTGCGCACAGGTGAGTGCTCGCTCGCCCTTGCCGGCGGTGTCTGCGTGATGTCGACGCCGGTGGGGTTCATCGAGTTCAGCGCTCAGGGCGCGCTGTCGGAGGACGGCCGCTGCAAGGCGTTCTCCGACGACGCCGACGGCACCGGCTGGGCCGAGGGCGTGGGCATGCTGGTCCTCGAACGGCTTTCGGACGCCGTGAAGAACGGCCACGAAGTGCTCGCGGTCGTGCGTGGTTCGGCGATCAACTCCGACGGTGCCTCCAACGGGCTGACCGCCCCGTCTGGACCGGCTCAGCAGCGGGTCATCCGGCAGGCGCTGGCCGCGTCCGGGTTGCGTCCGTCCGATGTGGACGCGGTCGAGGCGCACGGCACCGGCACGAAGCTCGGTGACCCGATCGAGGCGCAGGCGCTGCTCAACGTCTACGGGCAAGACCGGTCGGAGCCGCTGCTGCTCGGCGCGGTCAAGTCGAACATCGGGCACACGCAGGCGGCGTCCGGTGTCGCGGGCGTGATCAAGATGGTGATGGCGATGCGGGCCGGCGAGCTGCCGCGCACCCTGCACGCCGAGACGCCGTCCTCACACATCGACTGGAGCACCGGCGCGGTCCAGCTGCTGCAGGAACGCACGTCGTGGCCTGCCGTCGACCGTGCCCGGCGCGCTGCCGTGTCGTCCTTCGGCGCCAGCGGCACCAACGCCCACGTGATCTTGGAAGCGCCCGGCTCGGGGATCCCCCCAATTTCCAGCGTACCGGATGAAAGTGCTGGTCAAGGGGTCGCTCAGCGATCTGTGGACAACTTTGGAGTGGTTCCGGTGCTCGTGTCGGGGCGGACTCCTGCCGCGTTGCGCGACCAGGCCGCGCGCCTGCTCGACGTCGACGCTGACCTGGTGGAGCTCGCCCGGTCGGCGGCCACGACTCGGGCGTCGTTCGACCAGCGTGCGGTCGTCCTGGCCGGCAGCCGCGATGAGCTGACCGACGCGCTCGCGGCGCTCGCCTCCGACGTGCGGAACCCGTTGGTGATCAGGGACGAGGTGGCGCGCTCCGGCAAGCTCGCGTTCCTGTTCGCCGGTCAGGGTTCGCAGCGCATCGGCATGGGCCGTGAGCTGTACGAGCGGTTTGACGTGTTCCGGGACGCACTCGACGAGGTCCTCGGCCACCTCGACCCGAACCTCCAGGACGTGATCTGGGGTGGCGACCAGGAGACGCTCAACCTCACCGGCAACACGCAGCCCGCGCTGTTCGCCATCGAGGTCGCGCTGTTCCGCCTGGTCGAGTCGTGGGGGCTGAAGCCGGACTTCCTGGCGGGCCACTCGATCGGCGAGATCGCGGCGGCCCACGTCGCCGGCGTGCTCAGCCTGCCGGACGCGGCGAAGCTCGTCACCGTGCGCGCCGAGCTCATGCAGGCGCTGCCCGAGGGCGGTGCGATGGTCGCGGTGCAGGCCAGCGAGGACGTCGTGCTGCCGCACCTGACCGGCGGCGTGACGATCGCGGCGGTCAACGGGCCAGAGTCGGTCGTGATCGCCGGGCCTGAGCAAGCGGTGGTGGCGATCGCGGAACGCTGGAAGTCGAAGCGGCTCCGTGTCAGCCATGCGTTCCACTCGCCGCTGATGGACCCGATGCTGCCCGAGTTCCGGTCCACTGTGGAGTCGCTGAAGTTCCACCAGCCGCGGATTCCCGTTGTGGCGGAAGGTGACATCACCAGCCCGGAGTACTGGATCCGGCACGTGCGGGAAGCGGTGCGGTTCGCGGACAACGTGCGGACACTCACCGAACGCGGCGTCACGACGTTCGTGGAGCTGGGGCCGGACGCGACGCTGTCCGGTCTGGTCGACGGCGGCATTCCGGTGCTGCGCAAGGACCGCGACGAAGAGCAGTCGATCGTCTCGGCACTTGCCCGCCTGCACGCCCGTGGCGTGAAGGTCGACTGGGCAGGGTTCTTCGGGCCCGGCCGCACGATCACGCTGCCGACCTACGCGTTCCAGCACCAGCGGTTCTGGCCATCGACGATGGCCACCTCCGCGAAGCCCGCCGCACCTGCGGACGATGCGGCGTTCTGGGCCGCGATCGAAGGCGAGGACTTCGGGTCCCTGCAGAACGTGCTCAGAGTCGACACCGGCGCGCTGGAACAGGTGCTGCCCGCGCTGCTGGACTGGCGCAAGCAGCGCACCGACCTCGCGCTGGTCGACAGCTGGCGGCACCGGATCACCTGGAAACCGTTGGACGCCACCAGGTCCGGCGACCTGACCGGAACGTGGCTCGCGGTGACCGCCGGCTCAGACGACTGGAGTGACGCGGTCATCGAGGCACTCGGCGTGAGTGTCGTGCGTGTCAACATCGTGTCGCCTGACCGTGAGGCGATCGCGGCAGAACTGCGTTCGCTGGGCACGTCGTTCGCCGGTGTGTTGTCGCTGCTCGGCCGTGCCGACGCGGGGGAGGGGAGTGCGCCTGCCGGTGTGCTGCTGACCGCCGCGTTGATCCAGGCGCTCGGCGACGCGGGCATCAACGCACCGCTGTGGTGCATGACGCGCGACGGTGTGGCAGTCAACGGCACGCCCTTCGAGGACCTGACGCAGGCCGCGATCCACGGCCTCGGCCGGGTCGTGACGCTGGAACACCCGGAGCGCTGGGGCGGCCTGATCGACTTGCCCGCGGTGATCGACGACCGGGTCGCGAACGGGCTCACGTCAGTCCTTTCCGGACTTGACGGTGAGGACCAGGTGGCGGTGCGGGCGAACGGGTTGTTCGGGCGCAGGCTGGTCGCTGCTCCGGCACCTGTTCCGGCGCAGGAGTGGCAGCCTCGCGGCACGGTGCTGATCACCGGCGGCACCGGTGCTCTCGGCGGTCACGTCGCACGGATGCTCGCGCAGAACGGCGCGGAACACCTGGTTCTGGTGAGCCGCAGCGGGTTGAAGGCCGATGGCGCTGCCGAGTTGCGTTCGGAACTCGTCGGCATGGGAGTCGACGTCACGATCGCCGCGTGCGATGTGGCGGACCGGAAGTCGTTGCAGGCAGTGCTTTCGACGATCCCCGGACCGTTGACCGGTGTCGTGCACACCGCGGGCGTCATCGACGACGGCGTGCTGGACAAGATGACGCCGGAACGGTTCGAGGCGGTGTTCCGCAGCAAGGTCACCTCGGCGTTGCTGTTGGACGAGCTGACGTCTGACCTCGACGCGTTCGTGCTGTTCTCCTCCGCGTCGTCGTCGGTCGGCAGCCCCGGCCAGGCGAACTACGCGGCGGCGAACGCGATGCTCGACGCGTTGGCGGACCGTCGTCGTGGCGCGGGTCTGGCGGCGACGTCGATCGCGTGGGGTGCGTGGGGTGGCGGCGGTATGGCCGACACAGAGGACGCGCTCGCCAACGCCAAGCGCGCCGGAATCGCTTCGATGGATCCAGTCCTGGCGTGTGTAGCGCTTCGACAGCTCGTCGGCGAGGGGCTTCCCACGGCGGTCGTTGCGGCCGTGGAGAAGGGTCGTGGGTTCCGGCCGAACCCGCTGCTCCGGGAGCTGGTCACCGAGGCCGCTGTCGAACCTCCGGTCGCCGAGGGTGCGTTCCGGGAGAAGCTGCTGGCGTTGCCTGCGGCGAAGCGTTTCGACGAGGTGCTGGACCTGGTGCGGACACGGGCGGCGGAGGTGCTCGGCCAGGCCGACGTCGACGCTGTGCGGCCAGATCGGCCGTTCCGCGATCTCGGGTTCGACTCTCTCGCGGTGGTGGAGCTGCGCAACCAGCTCAACGCCGCCACGGGGCTCGCGCTCGCGTCGACGCTGGTGTTCGACCACCCGTCGCCGCAAGAGCTCGCGACGCACGTGCTGAGCGAGTTGATCCCGGACGCTGCCGAGACTGACTCGGAAGAGACGGAGATCCGCGACCTGCTGGCGCGGGTGCCGCTCGCCCAGCTGCGCGAGATCGGTGTGCTGGAGCCGTTGATGCAGCTCATCGGCCGTGGTTCCGGTGAGGTCGCGGAGGGCGGCATCGACGAGATGAGCGTCGACGACCTGATCCAGGCCGCGCTCGACGGTCAAGCTGACTGAACGTTCTTGTTGAACGGCCGGCCGCTCCCTTCGTGGGGCGGCCGGCCTTTTTACTGAGGAATTCGCTACCGCTTCGGCTGCTGGAATTGCTGGCGGGATGACCGTGTCCGGCTGGACTGACGGAGCTGATGAATGAGTACCTCCAGCGAGAAGGTTGTCGAGGCCCTCCGCGCCGCGATGAAGGAGGCGGAGCGGCTGCGCAAGCACAACAGGCAACTGGTCGCCGCCGCCACCGAACCGATCGCCATCATCGGGATGGCGTGCCGCTTCCCCGGCGGCATCAGCTCGCCGGAGGACCTGTGGGACCTCGTGTCGTCCGGCCAGGACGCGATCACCGGCTTCCCGGCCGACCGCGGCTGGGACGTCGACGCGTTGCTCGGCAGCGGCGTCGACGAACGCGGTCACAGCGTCTCCGTGCAGGGCGGGTTCCTGCACGGCATCGCCGACTTCGACCCGGCCTTCTTCGGCATCTCGCCGCGCGAGGCCGTCACGATGGACCCCCAGCAGCGCCTGCTGCTGGAGACCTCGTGGGAGGCCATCGAACGCGCCGGCATCGATCCGACGTCGTTGCGCGGCTCGCGAACCGGTGTGTTCGTCGGCACCAACGGCCAGGACTACGAACACCTGCTGATCCGCGGTCTCGACGACGCGACGGGTGACGTCGGCACGGGCATCGCCGCTTCTGCTGAGTCCGGCCGCATCTCCTACGCCCTCGGCCTCGAAGGCCCGACCCTCACGGTCGACACCGCCTGCTCCTCTTCTTTGGTCGCAATGCACCTGGCCGTGCACGCCCTACGCGCGGGGGAGTGCGGTCTCGCGCTGGCCGGCGGCGTGAACGTCATGTGTACGCCCGGCTCTCTGGTCGAGTTCTCACGTCAGGGCGGTCTGGCACGCAACGGCCGTTGCAAGGCCTTCTCCGACGACGCCGACGGCACGGGTTGGTCCGAGGGCGTCGGCGTGCTGATGCTCGCGCGACTCTCTGATGCCGTGTCGTTGGGCTACCCCGTGCTCGCCGTCGTGCGTGGCTCCGCCGTCAACTCCGATGGCGCCTCCAACGGCTTCACCGCCCCCAACGGCCGCGCGCAGCAACGCGTCATCCGCGCCGCCCTCGACCGCGCCGGCCTGTCTCCTGCTGACGTCGACGTCGTGGAGGCTCACGGCACTGGCACGCCTCTGGGTGACCCGATCGAGGCTCGCAGCCTGCTGGCGGTCTACGGCGCCGACCGTCCTTCTCCGCTGCTGCTGGGTTCGGTGAAGTCGAACATCGGCCACACGCAGGCCGCCGCCGGTGTCGCCGGCGTCATCAAGATGGTCCAGGCGATGCAGCACGGCGTTGTGCCAGCGACTCTGCACGTGTCTCGCCCGTCCACGCACGTCGACTGGGCCGCTGGCTCTGTCGAGCTCGCCACCGCCGCCGTTGCTTGGCCTTCTTCGGACCGTGTTCCTCGTGCCGCCGTCTCGTCTTTCGGCGTTTCCGGCACGAACGCGCACATCATCCTCGAAGGCGCAACCACCTCGCCGACTTCTGTGGACAACTCGGCGCCTGTGGACAACCCGGCCGTTGCCGATCTTGCCGACCCAGATTCGTCGGCGCCCGGTGAGACGATTGGAGTGGGGACCCGATCCCCCCAGGGGGCCGGCCAATCGGGATCGATTCGGAGCCGCGGGCGAGGCCAGGCGGGCGCTGCGGGTGCTGCGGGTGCTGCGGGCGAGGCGGGCGCTGCGGGTAAGGCGGGTGTTCCGGGCGAGGCGGGCACGACGGGCGAGGCGAGCGCGACGCGTGCTCCAGGCGCGGTCGGTGCACCAGCCGCAGCGGACTCACCAGCCGCAGCGGACTCACCAGCCGCAGCGGACTCACCAGGCGCAGCGGACTCACCAGGCGCAGCGGGCGCGGTGCCGTGGCTGGTGTCGGCCAAGTCGGAGGCCTCTCTCGCGGCGCAGATCGAACGGGTGCGCGCGCTCGACGGTGATCCCGTGGACGTCGGGTTCTCGTTGGCGACCACGCGCGCGTTGTTCGAGCACCGCGCGGTGTTGCTGGACGGCGCGGAGATCGCGAACGGGCTGGCGCGGCGCACCGAGTTGGCGTTGCTGTTCTCGGGGCAGGGCGCTCAGCGCGTCGGCATGGGAAAGGAGCTGTACGGGGCGTTCCCTGTCTTCCGCGAGGCGTTCGACGAGGTGTTGCAACACCTCGACCCGAACCTCAAGCACGTCATGTGGGGCGACGAGGAGGCGCTGAACCAGACGGGCAACACGCAGCCCGCGCTGTTCGCGTTCGAGGTCGCCCTCTACCGGCTGCTCGAGTCCTTCGGCGTCACGGCCGCGCACGTCACCGGCCACTCGATCGGCGAGATCGCGGCCGCGCACGTGGCGGGCGTGTTCAGCCTGGAGGACGCCGCGAAGCTCGTCACCGCTCGCGCGAGCCTCATGCAGGCCCTCCCGAAGACCGGCGTGATGATCGCGCTCCAGGCCGCCGAGGAGGAAGTCGCGGAGCACCTGACCTCAGGTGTGTCCATCGCGGCGATCAACGGGCCGGACTCGATCGTCGTCGCGGGCGTCGAGAAGGAAGTCCACGCGGTAGTTGCGCGTTTCGAGGGCCGCAAGACGAAACAACTCCAAGTCAGCCACGCGTTCCACTCGCCGCTGATGGACCCGATGCTCGACGACTTCCGCGAGGCCATCGCCGGCATCACGTTCCACAGCCCCGCGATCCCGATGTCCGGCGACGTCACGAACGTCGAGTACTGGGTTCGCCACGTCCGCGACGCCGTCCGGTTCCACGACGCGGTGACCGGCCTGGGCGACAGGACGTTCCTGGAGGTCGGCCCCGATGGCGTGCTGTCCGCGCTGGTGCAGGCGATCCCGGCGCAGCGCAAGGATCGCGACGAGCGCACGGCGTTCATCACCGCGCTCGCGCGCCTGCACGTCGCGGGCGTCGCTGTCGACTGGAAGCCGTTCTACCCCAACGGGAAGCGCGTCGACGTTCCCACCTATGCGTTCCAGCACGACCGCTACTGGCCGTCGGTGTCGGTGAGCGCGGGCGGTGACGCTGCGGGCCTCGGCCTGACCCCGGCCGATCATCCGCTGCTGGGTGCGGCGATGACCGTTGCCGGTTCGGGCGAGTTGATCCTCACCGGCACGCTGACCAGGGCGGGCTGGCTCGCCGACCACGTCGTGTTCCCGACCGCGGGTGTGCTGGAGTTGGCGTTCCGCGCCGCCGACCTCGCGGGCTACGACCGCGTCGAGCAGCTCGCCCAAGTCGCGCCACTGGTGTTGTCGGACAGCGTGCAGGTGCAGTTCCACGTCGGACGCGACGGCGCTTTCCGCTTCCACGCGCGGCGCGGCGACCAGGAGTGGGTCGAGCACGCGAACGGCGTGCTGGGCCAAGGTGTTCCGGCGCCGTCCGTGGACGCCGAGTGGCCGCCGAAGGGTGCGACCGTCGTCGATCTCGACGGCTTCTACGACGAAACGCCTTATGGGGAAGCGTTCCAAGGGCTGCGCGCGGCGTGGCGGCGCGGTGAGGAGATCTTCGCCGAGGTCGCCCTGCCCGTTGAGGCAAAGGGTTTCGGCGTCCACCCGTCGTTGCTGGACGCCGCCACCCATGCGGCGGTGTTCCTGGGGCTCGAAGGCGTTCCCGCCGACTGGCGCGGTGTTTCCCTCTACGCGAACGGCGCGGAGGTCGTCAGAGTTCGTCTGTCTGCTGTGGATGGTGGGATCGCGCTCGACGCCGTCGACGTCGCCGGCGAACCGGTGCTGTCGGCAGAGTCCGTGAGCATCGAGCCGCTGGAGTTGTCCGCGGAGACCCGCGTCGACTCGCTGTTCCGGCTCGACTGGGTCCCCGTCACCTACACGCCGGGCAACGCGACGATCGTTCCCGTTGCGGGCGAGCAGACGCCGGAGTCCGTGCACGCGTTGGCTGCGGAAGCGCTTGCCACACTTCAAGAAGCCACCGAGAAGCTGGTGTTCGTCACGCGTGGAGCCGTCACTGGTGACGATGTGGCGGCCGCCGCCGTCTGGGGTCTGGTGCGGTCCGCGCAGACCGAGAACCCCGGCCGGTTCCTGCTCGTCGACCTCGACGACGCACCCGAGTCGGAAGCGCTGCTGCCGGGCCTCGGCGGGCTGATCGACGCGGGGGAGACCCAGGTCGTCGTGCGCGCGGGCGAGGTGTTCGCGGGCAGGCTGGCGCGTGCCTCCGGGGGCGGCGAGCGCGAATGGGACACCGATGGCACAGTCCTGATCACTGGCGGCACAGGTGGCCTGGGCGCCGTCATCGCCCGCCACCTCGCGACCCGCGGCCAACGCAAACTGCTGCTGGTCAGCCGTCGCGGCCTCGACGCACCCGGCGCCGTCGACCTGCGCGACGAGCTCATCGCGTTGGGAGCGGACGTTGAGGTGAAGGCCTGCGATGTGACGGAACGCGCCGCCGTCGCGTCGTTGCTCGACGGCGAGCAGCTGACCGCTGTCATCCACACGGCGGGTGTGCTGGACGACGGCGTGATCGGCTCGCTGACCCCCGAGCGGCTCGCGACGGTCATGCGTCCGAAGGTCGACGCCGCCTGGCACCTCCACGAACTCGCCGGCGACGCGCAGCTCATCTTGTACTCGTCGGTGTCCGGGGTGATGGGCGCCGCCGGTCAGGGCAACTACGCCGCTGCCAACGCGTTCCTCGACGCCCTCGCCGCGCACCGGCACGGACTCGGCCTGCCCGCGCTGTCGTTGGCCTGGGGTGCCTGGGACACCGGCATGACGTCCACTTTGGACGAAGGCGATCTGCGTCGCATGCCGATGCTGTCGGTGTCGCAGGGCCTCGCGCTGTTCGACGCCGCGCTCTCGTCCGGTGAATCGCTGCTCGTGCCGCTCGCGTCAGGCGGCTCGGCGCAGGGTGACGTGCCCGCGATCATGCGTGGCCTGGTCCGTGCGGGCCGCCGCACCGCGGCGCGCGAGATCGTCGCCGGCGGCCTGCTCGCGAAGCTCGGTGGCCTGGCCAACGCCGAACGCGTCCGGATCATCGTCGACGTCGTGCGCACCGAGGCCGCCAAGGTCATCGGCTACGCCAACGCCGACGCCGTGGGCGCGGAAAAGGAGTTCCGCGCACTCGGTTTCGATTCGCTGACCGCGATCGAACTCCGCAACGCGCTGGCGGTGGCCACGGGCCTGACGTTGCCCGCCACACTGATCTTCGACTACCCGACGCCGCTGCTGCTGGCCGAGCACGTGCTGGCCGAGCTGACCGGCGTGGGCACCGATCTCGACGTTGCCGCGCAGGGCGCCGCCGACGCGGACGACCCGATCGTGATCGTCGGCATGGCCTGCCGCTTCCCCGGAGGCGTCGCCACTCCCGAGGACCTGTGGAGGCTGCTGGCCGACGGCACCGACGCGATCGCGAGCTTCCCGACCGACCGCGGCTGGGAGCAGGACGCCCTGGCCGCCGGCGGCACGGTCGAAGGCGGATTCCTCTACGGCGCAGCGGAGTTCGATCCGGCGTTCTTCGGCATCTCGCCGCGCGAAGCCCTCGCGATGGACCCGCAGCAACGTCAACTGCTCGAAGTCGCATGGGAAGCCGTCGAACGCGCGGGCATCAACGCCGCAACGCTGCGCGGCTCCAAGACCGGCGTGTTCGTCGGCACGAACGGCCAGGACTACACGAACCTCGTGCTGCGGGCGCGCGGCGACATCGAGGGCCACGCGTCCACCGGCCTCGCCGCCGCGGTGATCTCCGGCCGCCTCTCCTACACGTTCGGCTTCGAGGGCCCGGCGCTCACGATCGACACGGCCTGCTCGTCGTCCTTGGTGGCGCTGCACCTCGCCGCTCAGTCGCTGCGTTCGGGCGAGTCGTCGCTGGCGCTGGTCGGTGGCGTGACGGTGATGTCCACGCCGATGAACTTCGCCGGCTTCAACGCTCAGGGCGGCTTGGCGGCGGACGCGCGCTGCCGTGCCTTCTCCGACAACGCCGACGGCACCGGCTGGGCCGAAGGTGCCGGCGTGCTGGTCGTCGAACGCCAGTCCGACGCTCTGCGTCTTGGTCACACCGTGCTGGCCGTTGTACGTGGCTCCGCTGTGAACCAGGACGGCGCCTCCAACGGGCTGACCGCCCCGAACGGCCCCGCCCAGCAACGCGTGATCCGCCAGGCCCTTGCCAACGCCGGACTGTCCACTTCGGACGTCGACGCGGTCGAGGCTCATGGCACCGGAACGCGTCTGGGCGACCCGATCGAGGCTCAGGCGCTTCTGGCCACCTATGGCCGTGAGCGTGCCGGCGCGCCTTTGTACCTGGGGGCGATCAAGTCCAACCTCGGGCACACCCAGGCTGCCGCGGGTGTCGCCGGGATCATCAAGATGGTGCTGGCGTTCCAGCACGGCCTGCTTCCGCAGACCCTGCACGTCACCGCGCCTTCATCGCACGTCGACTGGTCTGCGGGCGCCGTCGAACTGCTCACCTCGAACACGCCCTGGCCCGCTGTCGACCGCCCGGCCCGCGCCGGCGTCTCGTCCTTCGGCCTCTCCGGCACGAACGCCCACGTGATCTTGGAGCAAGCCGCGGGGATCCCCCCGTTTTCCAGCGTATCGACTTCGCCGGGCCCTCTTGCCGTCGCGCCAGAATCTGTGGACAACTCCACGCCTGTGGACAACTCGGTAGTTGTCGATCTTGCGCACCCGGAGTTGTCGGCCACCCGTGGGACGCTTGGAGTGGGGACCTCGGTCTCCCCCTGGGGCCCCCAGTCGGGATCGATTCCGTGGGTGGTGTCGGCGAAGTCCGCGGCGGCGTTGGAAGCGCAGATCGAGCGGATCCGGGCGGTTGAGGCTGACGCGCTCGACGTTGGGTACTCGCTGCTGCATCGGCGGACGTTGTTCGAGCACCGGGCCGTGTTGTTGGACGGCGATGTACTGGCCAGCGGTGAGGCGTCGGGGAAGACGCTCGCCATGCTGTTCTCCGGGCAGGGTGCGCAGCGGCTGGGCATGGGGCGTGAGTTGTATGAGGCGTTCCCGGTGTTCGCGCAGGCGTTTGACGAGGTGCTCCAACACCTTGATGGCGTGCGCGAGGTCATGTGGGGCGACGACGCCGAGGCGTTGAATCAGACCGGGAACACGCAGCCCGCGCTGTTCGCGATCGAGGTCGCGCTGTACCGGCTGGCGGAGTCGTTCGGGCTGATCCCGCGTCTGCTCGCGGGGCACTCGATCGGTGAGATCGCCGCGGCGCACGTCGCTGATGTGTTCAGTCTTGAGGATGCGGCGAAGCTCGTCCAAGCGCGCGCGGAGCTCATGCAGAACCTGCCCGCAGGCGGCGTGATGATCGCGCTGCAAGCCGGTGAGGACGAGGTCGTCCAGTACTTGACCTCTGGCGTTTCCATAGCGGCGATCAACGCGGCCGACTCGCTGGTCATCGCGGGCGTCGAGGAGGAAGCGCGCGCGGTCGTCGCCCGCTTCCAAGGCCGCAAGTCGAAGCAACTCCAGGTCAGCCACGCGTTCCACTCGCCGCTGATGGAGCCGATGCTCGACGACTTCCGCGACGCCATCCGGGACATCCGGTTCCACGAACCGAGCATTCCGATCGCGACCACGGGCGACGTCACCGACCCCGAGTACTGGGTCAGCCACGTCCGCGACACGGTGCGGTTCACGGACAACGTCGCGCGGCTCAAGGAACAGGGCGCGAGCGCGTTCCTGGAGATCGGGCCGGACGGGGTGCTGGCCGCGCTCGTCGACGGAGCGGTTCCGGCGCTGCGCAAGGACCGGGGCGAGCACCACGCGTTCGTGGCGGCACTTGCCAGGCTTCACGTGGCAGGCACCCACGTCGAGTGGTCGAGCTTCTACCGGGGCGGGCGCGGGGTCGACCTGCCGACCTACCCGTTCCAGCACGAGAGGTTCTGGCCCGAGGCGGCGACCGGTGCGATGGCTGCGGACCCGGCCGACGCCGCGTTCTGGACCGCGGTCGAACAGGCGGACGTCGCATCGCTCGCCGCCACCCTCGACCTCGACAGCGAGACGCTGAAAGGTGTGCTGCCGGCCTTGTCGGCGTGGCGGGGCAAGCGCAAGGCTCAGTCCACTGTGGACTCTTGGCTGCACAGGGAGAACTGGCAGCCGGTCACGGGCCTCTCCGTGAAACCTGACAAGTGGCTGGTGGTACTGCCGACTGAGGTGCCGCAGGACGTGCGGACGTTCGTCAGCGCGCTCGGTGACGTCACCGAGCTCCACGTCGCGTGGGCGGATCGTGAGCACCTGGCCGGGCAGCTCCTGGAGTTCGCGCAGGTTGCGTTCACGGGCGTGGTGTCGTTGCTGGCGCTGGACAACCTCGACGAGCTCGCGCCGATCACCAGCACCACCGCGTTGATCCAGGCGCTCGGTGACGCCGGTGTCATGGCGCCGCTGTGGGCGGTGACGCGCGGTGCGGTGTCGACTGGGCGCGCGGACGGCGTCAGCAGTCCGTGGCAGGCAGGCGTGTGGGGCCTCGGGCGGGTCGCGGCGCTGGAGCACCCGAACCGCTGGGGTGGCCTCGTCGACCTGCCGGTTGAGCTGGACGAACGGGCGGCGCAACGGTTCGCGGCGGTGCTGAGCGGCGACGAGGACCAGGTCGCGGTGCGGGCAACGGGTGTGTTCGGGCGGCGGATTCTCGTTGCGCCGAGGGCATCTCAGGAGTGGCGGCCGACCGGAACCGTGGTGATCACCGGTGGCACGGGCGCGCTCGGCAAGCACGTTGCGCGCGACCTCGTTGCGCGCGGCGCGGAGAAGGTCGTGCTGCTGAGCCGGCGCGGCATGGATGCACCCGGCGCGGCGGAGATCGTGGCGGAGCTGGGCGTTGAGGTCGTGAAGTGCGACGTCGCGAACCGTTCGGAACTGGCGACGGTGCTCACAAGCGACGTCAAAGCCGTTGTGCACGCGGCCGGTGTGTTGGACGACGGCGTGCTCGACGGGCTCACGCCGGAGCGGTTCACCGAGGTGTTCCAGGCCAAGGTGACGTCGGCGTTCCTGCTCGACGAACTGACGCGCGAGCTCGACCTCGACGCGTTCATCCTGTTCTCGTCGGTCGCGGGTGCGATCGGCAACCCCGGCCAGGCCAACTACGCCGCCGCCAACGCCGTGCTCGACGCGGTCGCCGTGCAGCGCCGTGAACTGGGCCTTGCCGCGACGTCGATCGCGTGGGGCGCGTGGACCGGTGACGGCATGGCGGGCGAGGAGCGCGTCGCGCAGACCATCAAGTCGGTCGGCGCGTCCACTTTGGACCCAGAGCTCGCGGTCGCGGCGATGCGCAGTGTGGTGGCGGAAGCCGCGCCTACCGCAGTGATCGCGGACATCCACCACCCGCAGCTGCTCAGCGCGTTGCTGAGCCTGCGCCCGACGCCCGTGCTGGCGGAACTGCCCGGCGCGCGTGAGGTGCTGGACGAGCTGGCGGCCGCGCGCCGCGACAGCGAGTCGGCTGCCGCGGAACTGCGACGCAGCCTGCGCGAACTGCCTGCCGCGGAACGGATCGAGCCCGTCCTGGAACTCGTGCGGACGCGCGCGGCCCAGGTGCTCGGCCACTCCGGCAAGGAGGCGGTCGCGGCGGACAAGGCGTTCCGCGACATCGGGTTCGACTCGCTGACGGCCGTCGAGCTGCGCAACCACCTCACCGAGATCACCGGACTCGTGCTGCCCGCCGGTCTGGTGTTCGACTACCCGTCGCCGCGCGTGCTGGCCGAACACCTGCTCTTGTCGTTGCTCGGCGAAGGTGGCGACGTTGACGACGTGTCGGTCGTGCAGACGACGGACGACATCGCGATCGTCGGCATGGCCTGCCACTTCCCGAACGGCATCGACTCGCCGGAAGACCTGTGGCGGGTGCTGGTCGCGGGCGAGGACGCGATGTCGGACTTCCCCGCCGATCGCGGCTGGGACCTCGCTGCGCTGCAGAGTTCGACGTTGCGCGGCGGCTTCCTGACCGGTGTCGCGGACTTCGACCCGGCGTTCTTCGGCATCTCGCCGCGTGAGGCGCTCGCGATGGACCCGCAGCAACGCCTCCTGCTGGAGACGTCGTGGGAGGCCGTTGAACGCGCCGGCGTCGATCCTTCGTCGTTGCGCGGCTCGCGAACCGGCGTGTTCGTCGGCACCAACGGGCAGGACTACCAGCACGTGGTCATGGCCTCCAACGAGGACCTCGAAGGCCATGCCGGTACCGGGCTCGCGGCTTCGGTGATCTCCGGCCGGATCTCGTACGCGCTCGGGCTGGAGGGTCCCGCGGTCACGATCGACACGGCGTGCTCGTCGGCTCTTGTAGCGCTGCACCTCGCCGCGCAGGCGTTGCGCGGTGGTGAATGCTCGCTGGCGTTGGCCGGTGGTGTCACGGTGATGGCGACGCCGACGTCCTTCTCCGGCTTCTCGCGGCAGGGCGGGCTCGCGCCGGACGGTCTGTGCAAGGCGTTCTCCGAGTCCGCGGACGGCACCGGCTGGTCCGAGGGTGTCGGCGTTCTCGTGGTGGAACGGCTTTCTGACGCGGTTGCCGCCGGGCATCCGGTGCTCGCGGTCGTGCGCGGTTCCGCCTTCAACCAGGACGGCGCTTCCAACGGCCTGACTGCCCCCAACGGCCCGTCGCAGCAACGGGTGATCCGCCAAGCGCTTGCGTCCGGCGGTCTGTCACCGTCCGATGTGGACGCTGTGGAGGCGCACGGCACCGGCACCGTGCTGGGCGACCCGATCGAGGCGCAGGCGCTGCTGACCGTGTACGGGCAGGACCGCGTCGACCCGCTGTGGCTGGGCTCGGTGAAGTCGAACCTCGGCCACACGCAGGCGGCGGCGGGTGCGGCCGGCGTGATCAAGATGGTTCTCGCGTTCCAGCACGGGCTCTTGCCGCAGACCCTGCACGTCACGTCGCCCTCTTCACACATCGACTGGTCGGCGGGCGCGGTCTCGCTGCTCACCGAGAACGCCGCGTGGCCCTCGGTGGACCGGCCGTGGCGCGCGGGCGTGTCGTCGTTCGGCATCTCCGGCACGAACGCGCACGTGATCTTGGAGGCTCCGAGCTCGCCAGAACTGTCAGACCTGCCTGAGATGATTGGGATGGGGGGCGGCTCCCCCCAGGGGGCCGGCCAGTCGGGATCGATTCCGAGCGACGTGGCAGCGTCAGCGGTACCGGTGGGGCCAGCCGTGCCGCTGGCGGTGTCGGCGAAGTCGGAGGCGGCGCTCCGGGCGCAGGTCGAGCGAATCCGCGCGGTAGAGGCGCCGCAGAGAGACATCGCGTACTCGCTGGTGCGGTCGCGGGCGTTGTTCGAGCACCGCGCGGTGCTGTTCGACGGTGCCGAGGTCGCGAGCGGCGTTGCGGGAGAGCACACGCTGGCGGTGCTGTTCTCCGGGCAGGGCTCGCAGCGGCTCGGCATGGGCCGCGAGCTGTACCAGAAGTTCCCGGAGTTCGCGGACGCGTTCGACGACGTTCTGGCGCACCTCGACCCCGAGCTGAAGAGCGTGATCTGGGGCGAGGACGAGGAGAAGCTCAACCAGACGGGCTACACGCAGCCCGCGCTGTTCGCGTTCCAGACGGCGCTTTACCGGCTGCTGCAAGCGTTCGGGATCAAGCCCGCCCACCTCGCGGGTCACTCGATCGGTGAGATCGCGGCGGCGCACGTCGCGGGCGTGCTCAGCCTGGAAGACGCGGCGAAACTCGTGCAAGCACGTGCGGGTCTCATGCAGGCGCTTCCGCGGACGGGCGCGATGGTGGCCGTGCAGGCGACCGAAGAAGAGGTGAGCAGGCACCTCACGAGCAACGTGTCGATCGCGGCGATCAACGGACCGAACTCGATCGTCATCGCGGGCGACGAAGACGAAACAGCAGCCATCGCGAGCCGATTCGAGAAGACCAAGCGGCTCAAGGTCAGCCACGCGTTCCACTCACCGCTGATGGAACCGATGCTCGGCGACTTCCGCAACGCCATCAAGAACATCGACTTCAAGACCCCGAAGATCCCGATCAGCGCCACCGGCGACGTCACCGACCCCGAGTACTGGGTCAGCCACGTCCGGGACGCGGTGCGGTTCACCGACAACGTCGCGAAGATCCCCGCGACCAAGTTCCTGGAGGTCGGCCCGGACGGCGTCCTGTCCGCGCTCGTCGATGGCGCGATTCCGACATTGCGGAAAAACCGGGACGAAGCTACTGCACTGGCTACTGCACTCGGTCAAGTACATGTTGACGGAATCAATGTTGACTGGACTCCGTGGTTGACAGGAGGTGGACTGGTCAACCTGCCCACCTACCCGTTCGACCACGAGCGGTTCTGGCCCAAGGCCACGGTCGGCGGCCGTGCGGGTGACCCCGCCGCCTACGGGCTCAGGTCCGGCGGGCACCCGTTGCTCGGCGCGGCCATCGCCGTCGCGGGCACCGACGAACTGGTGCTCAGCGGACGCCTCAGCCTCGCGACCCACCCGTGGATCGCGGATCACGTGGTCGGCGGCGCGGTGCTGTTCCCCGGCACCGGGTTCCTCGACTTCGCGATCCGCGCCGGCGACATGGTCGGCTGCGACCGCGTCGACGGGCTCACGATCGTGGTGCCGCTGGTGCTTCCCGAACGGGAGGCCGTCGCGGTTCAGGTGCGGGTTGGCGCGCCGGACGAGCGCGGGCGCAGGCCCGTCAGCGTTCATTCGCAGCTGCCCGACTCGGACGAGTGGATCCAGCACGCCAGCGGCACGCTCGCGGAAGGGCCGCACCAGGCCGAGTTCGACACCACCGAGTGGCCGCCCGCGAGCGCTGAACCGCTTGACCTCGAAGCGTTCTACGAGACGCTGGCGGAGGGCGGCCTGGCGTACGGGCCGATCTTCCGGGGGCTGCAGCAGGCTTGGCGCAACGGCGACGAGGTGCTGGTCGAGGTGGCGCTGCCGGACAGCGTCGAGGACGCCGCCACGTTCGGGGTGCACCCGGCGCTGCTCGACTCCGCGCTGCACGCCATCACGTTCGTCGACGGCGCCGGGCAGGGTCTGCCGTTCGAGTGGAACGGTGTGTCCCTGCACGCCATCGGGCCGTCGCGGCTGCGCGTGCGGCTGAAGCACACGGGCGGGGACGCCGTCGAGGTCACCGCCGTCGACGTCGAAGGCGCGCCCGTCCTGTCGGTGAAGTCTCTGGTGGTCAGGACGCCGTCGGCGAACGTCGCCGCCAATCCCGTGGCGGAGTCGCTGTTCCGGGTCGAGTGGGTGCCCGTGCAGGTCGGCGAGGCGAGCGAGATCGATGCTCAGGTCGTGGAACTGACCGGTGGTGCGGACGCCGCCGCAGCCCACGACGCGACCAAGCGCGTCTTGGAGATCCTGCAGAACGCCGAAGAACGCGTGGTGTTGGTGACGCGTGGAGCTGCGGCGATCGGCGACGAACCGATCACCGACCTCGGCGCGGCGGCCGCGTGGGGCCTTGTGCGGTCCGCGCAGGCGGAGAACCCCGGCAAGTTCCTGCTGGTCGACCTGGACGACAGCAGCGAGTTGACACCCGGAATGCTGGTCACCGAAGAGCAGCAGCTGATCGTGCGCGAAGGTACTGTCCACGCTGGACGGTTGGCGCGCCTGCAGACCGGGCCGACGCTGGTACCTCCCACCGGAACGCCCTGGCGCCTCGACACCACCGCAAAAGGCAGCCTGGACAACCTTGTCCTGGCGCCGTGGACGCCGGAGCCGTTGCAGGGCAAGCAGGTGCGGGTCGCGATCCGGGCGGCGGGTCTCAACTTCCGGGACGTGCTGAACGCGCTCGGCATGTATCCGGGCGAGGCGGGCTCGTTCGGTGCGGAGGCCGCGGGTGTCGTCACCGAGCTCGGGCCGGAGTGCGTGGACCTGCGGGTCGGCGACCCGGTGTTCGGCATGCTGTTCGGCGGCATGGGACCGGTCGGCGTCATCGAAGAGCCTTACCTGACCAGGCTTCCGGGCGGGTGGACGTTCGAGCAGGGTGCGTCGGTGCCGCTGGTGTTCCTCACGGCCTACTACGCGTTGATCGAGCTCGGCAACGTTCGGCCGGGGGAGAAGGTCCTCGTCCACGCGGGCGCCGGTGGTGTCGGCATGGCGGCGATCCAGGTCGCGAAGCACCTCGGCGCGGAGGTGTTCGCCACCGCCAGCGAGGGCAAGTGGGATGTGCTGCGCGGCCTCGGGCTCGACGACGCGCACATCGGCAACTCCCGCGACACCAGCTTCGAAACCAAGTTCCCGCAGGTCGACGTGGTGCTGAACGCGTTGACCGGCGAGTTCATCGACGCCTCGCTGCGGCTGCTCGGTGAGGGCGGGCGATTCCTGGAGATGGGCAAGACCGACCTGCGGGAGGACGTGCCGGGCATCTTCTACCGGCCGTTCGACCTCGGTGAGGCGCACCCCGACCACGTCCAGCGGATGCTGCTCTCGCTCGTGGAGCTGTTCGAGCGCAACGTTCTGGAGCCGCTGCCGATCGCAGCCTGGGACGTCAGGCGGGCGCGCGACGCGTTCCGGTTCATGAGCCGTGCCAAGCACATCGGCAAGATCGTGATCACCGTGCCTGCGGGCTGGGACCCGGCCGGCACCGTCGTGATCACCGGTGGCACGGGCGGCTTGGGTGCGGAACTGGCACGGCATCTCGTCGCGCAGGGCACGCGGAAGTTGTTGCTGCTCAGCCGTCGTGGGCTCGACTCACCGGGCGCTCATGAGCTGCTCGCGCTGGACGCGGACGTGACGATTGCGGCCTGCGATGTAGCCGACCGCGACGCGCTGGCTGCTGTCCTCAATGGACACAACGTGACCGCCGTTGTGCACACGGCTGGTGTGCTGGACGACGGCGTGATCGCCTCGATGACGCCCGAACGGTTGGAGAAGGTGTTGCGTCCCAAGGTGGACGCCGCCTGGAACCTGCACACCTTGGTGCCGGACGCGCAGTTCGTCCTGTACTCGTCGGTGTCGGGCGTGCTCGGAACCGCCGGTCAGGGCAACTACGCGGCGGGCAACGCGTTCCTCGACGCACTGGCTGCGTTCCGGCGCTCGGCAGGCCTGCCCGCGGTGTCGCTGGCCTGGGGCGCCTGGACGTCCGAGGTCGGCATGACCGGGACGATGGACGCCGCCGCGCTGGAACGGCTGGAGAAGTCGTCGATGCCGCCGATCTCGCTGGAGCACGGTCTGGCGCTGTTCGACGCGGCTGTCGGCGTCGACGAGCCACTTGTCGTGCCGGCGCGGATCATCACCGGTGCGAGCACGACGATGGTGCCGCCGCTGCTGCGCAACCTGCTGCGCGGTGGCCGTCGGACCGCGGCGCGTGCTCAGGGAACCGTTGCGCTGCAGGGGTTGCAGGACGTTCGCCCGGCTGAGCGCGTCCGGACGTTGGTCGATCTGGTGCGCGGCGAGGCTGCCGCGGTGCTCGGGCACTCGTCGGCCGACGCGATCGACGCGGATCGCGAGTTCCGGCAGCTCGGGTTCGACTCGTTGACGTCGGTGGAGCTGCGCAACCGGCTCGGCACCGCGACCGGACTGACGTTGCCGGCGACGCTGGTGTTCGACTACCCGACGCCGCAAGCGTTGGCGGAACACCTGATCGCGTCGTTGTTCGGTGGTTCCGCTGAGGTCGAGGATTCGGTGAAGGTCTCGGACGAGGCCATCGCGATCGTCGGTATCGCCTGCAAGTTCCCCGGCGGTGTGTCCTCGCCGGAGGAGCTGTGGGAGCTGGTGCTGGGCGGACGGGACGCGATCACCGGGTTCCCGGCGGACCGCGGCTGGGACGAGAACCTCGTCGGTGACGGTGCCGGTCAGTCCGTGACGGGACAGGGCGGGTTCATCGAGGGGATCGCCTCGTTCGACCCGGCGTTCTTCGGGATCTCGCCGCGCGAGGCCGTGTCGATGGACCCGCATCAGCGGCTCGTGCTGGAGACGTCGTGGGAGGCCCTGGAACGCACGGGCATCGACCCGCTCGCGCTGCGCGGTTCGCGGACCGGCGTCTACGTCGGTGCTTCCGGGCAGGACTACGCGCACCTGATGCTCGCGTCCGAGCAGGCGCTGGAGGGGTACTCCGGCACCGGCACGTCGCCGAGCGTGATCGCCGGTCGGCTGTCCTACACGCTGGGGCTCGAGGGTCCGTCGATGACGATCGACACGGCGTGCTCGTCGGCTCTGGTCGCGTTGCACTTGGCGGTGCAGGCGCTGCGGAATGGTGAGTGCTCGCTGGCGCTGGCCGGCGGTGTGCAGGTGATGTCGGCACCGGGCGCGTTCATGGAGTTCTCGCTGCAGGACGGTCTCGCGCGCGACGGCCGGTGCAAGCCGTTCTCCGACACCGCTGACGGCACCGCATGGTCCGAAGGCATCGGTGTGCTCGTGGTCGAGCGTCTGTCTGATGCCGTCGCGGCTGGGCACGAGGTGCTTGCGATTGTGCGTGGCTCAGCTGTCAACCAGGACGGTGCTTCCAACGGCCTGACGGCGCCTAACGGTCCCTCGCAGCAGCGAGTGATCCGGCAGGCCTTGGCTTCGGCTGGGCTGAAGTTCGCCGATGTCGACGCTGTGGAGGCGCACGGCACCGGGACGACTTTGGGCGACCCGATCGAGGCGCAGGCGCTTCTCGCGACGTACGGCCAGGACCGGTCGGAGCCACTTCTGCTGGGCTCCATCAAGTCCAACATCGGTCACACGCAGGCGGCGGCCGGTGCGGCCGGCGTGATCAAGATGGTGATGGCGCTGCGGCACGGACTGCTGCCGCGCACGATCAACGTCACCGCGCCGTCGTCGCACGTCGACTGGACCGCGGGCTCGATCTCGCTGCTCACGGAGAACACCCCGTGGCCGTCAGCGGACCGCGCGCGCAGGGCAGGCGTCTCGTCGTTCGGCATCAGCGGCACGAACGCGCACGTGATCTTGGAGGCGGCGCCGGGGATCCCCCCAATTTCCAGCGTACTCGCCGAAAATGCTGGTCAGGGCGCCGCGCCGGAATCTGTGGACAACTCCACGCCTGTGGACAGCTCGGCGGTTGTCGATCTTGCCGGCCCGGAGTCGTCGGCCTCCCGTGCGACGATTGGAGTGGGGACCTCGCGTCCCCCCAAGGGGGCCCCGCTCGTTTTTTCGGCGAAGTCCCCGGCTTCGCTGCGCGCTCAGGTCGAGCGGGTCCAAGCGGTCGAGGCCGATGCGTTCGATGTCGGGTTCTCGCTGCTCAAGCGGTCGCGCTTCGAGCACCGGGCCGTGTTGTTGGACGGTGCGGAGGTCGCGCAAGGGCAGGTGAGCAGGCGCAAGCTCGCGGTGCTGTTCAGCGGGCAGGGTTCGCAGCGGCTCGGCATGGGCAAGGAGCTGTACGAGCGGTTCCCCGCGTTCAAGGCGGCGCTCGACGCCGTGCTGGAGCACGTCGACGTGCGCGACGTGATGTGGGGCGACGACGCGGAAGCGCTGAACCAGACCGGGAACACGCAGCGGGCGTTGTTCGCGGTCGAGGTCGCGCTGTTCCGGCTCGCGGAGGCGTTCGGGATCGAGCCGGACCACGTCGGCGGGCACTCGGTCGGCGAGATCGCGGCCGCGCACGTCGCCGGGGTGCTGAGCCTCGAAGATGCCGCGAAGCTCGTGAACGCGCGCGCCGCGTTGATGCAGGCACTCCCGGCAGGGGGCGCCATGATCGCGGTCGAAGCGACAGAAGAAGAGATCACGACTACGGGCCAGGTGTCGATCGCGGCGATCAACGGGCCGAGGTCGCTGGTGCTCGCGGGCGAGGAGAAGGCGGTCCAACAGATCGCCGACGGGTTCGCCGCGCAGGGGCGCAAGACTAAGCGTTTGCCGGTCAGCCATGCGTTTCACTCGCCGTTGATGGAGCCGATGCTGGAAGACTTCCGCGCTGTCGTGACAGCGCTGGAGTTCACCGCGCCCCGCATCCCCGTGGTGTCCAACCTGACCGGCCGCGTCGCGAGCACCGAGCTCACGGAGCCGGAGTACTGGGTGCGGCACGTCCGGGAGACCGTGCGGTTCGCCGACGGCGTCGCAGCCCTCGAAGCTGCAGGCGTCAACACGGTCCTGGAGATCGGGCCGGACGGCGTGCTCTCCGCGCTCGTCGACAACGCGATTCCCGCGCTGCGCAAGGATCGCGACGAGACGACGGCGTGGCTCACCGCGCTCGCGAGGCTCTACGTCCAAGGCGCGAACGTCGACTGGGCGCCGGTGTTCGCGGGAACGGGCGCCAAGCGCGTCGACATCCCGACCTACGCGTTCGACCACGACCACTACTGGCCCACGCCGATGGCACAGGCGGCGGACGCGTCCGGGCTCGGCCTCGGGCCCGCCGATCACCCGTTGCTCGGCGCCGCGATGACCGTCGCCCAAGAAGACTCCGTGGTGTTCACCAACCGGCTCGCAGCCACGTTCCACGACATGGCAGCGTTCCCGGAGACGGCGTTCGCGGAGATCGCGTTCCGGGCCGCGGACCAGGTCGGCTACGGCACGGTCGAGGAGCTCACGATCACCGCGCCGCTCACCCCCGGCGTGCTGCAGGTGTGGGTCGGCGCACCGGACAACGGAAAGCGCGCCCTCACCGTCTACACGCGACCGAACGACGAGCAGCCGTTCGTCCAGATCGCGCACGGCGTTCTGGCAGAGGGTGAGTACAAGGCCGATTTCACCCTCAACGAGTGGCCGCCGAAGGGTGCGACGGCGATCGGCGAACAGATCTGGCAGGCGGGCGACGCCGTGTACGCGGAGGTCACTCTGCCGGAAGGCACCGCGGACGCCCAGTTCTACGGCGTCCACCCGGCGCTGCTCGACAGCGCCACCAGGATCACCGAGGAAACCCGCGTGCCGATCGAGTGGCACGACGTCAGCCTGCACGCGGTCGGCGCCGGCACCCTCAGGATCCGGTTGAGCGGCAACGAGTTCGCCGCCGTCGACAAGAACGGTGCACCGGTCGTGTCGGCACGGAACATCGTGTTCGGCGCACCGCTCGCGGCTCAGCAGCACCAGGACTCGCTGTTCCGCCTGGAATGGGTCCCCGCACCCGAAACCCAGCCGGCCACCGAAGTCCGGGAGGTCCGGTTCACCGGCGACACCGTCGAGCAGGCGCACGAACTCGCTGCGAAGGCACTGGAGCTGCTGCAGCAGTCCGAGGAACGGCTGGTGTTCGTGACGAGCGGCCTGGCGAGCGCGACCGTCGAGGGCCTGGTCCGCACGGCGCAGTCGGAGAACCCGGGACGCTTCCTGCTCGTCGACACCGACGGCAGCACCCCGCTGCCCACCGGACTGCTCGACGCGGGGGAGACCCAGGCCCGAGTTCGGGAAGGCCAAACCTGCGTCGCCCGCCTCGCCCGCGTCACCGACACCGTGGAGACAGCGGAATGGGACCCGGAAGGCACCGTCCTGATCACCGGCGGCACCGGCGGCCTGGGCGCGGAGCTCGCCCGGCACCTCGTCGCCGAGCGGAACGTGAAGCGCCTGCTGTTGATCTCCCGGCGCGGCGGCGAGGCACCGGATGCCGTTGCACTGCAAGCAGAACTCACCGCGCACGGAGCGGACGTCACGATCGCCGCCTGCGACACCGCCGACCTCAAGTCGGTCAAGAAGGTGGTCAAGGGCGTCAAGCTGACCGCCGTCATCCACACGGCGGGCGTGCTCGACGACGGCATCATCGGTTCCCTCACGCCGGAACGACTCGGCAATGTCCTGAAGCCCAAGGTCGACGGCGCCTGGAACCTCCACGAGGCCACGAAGAAGCAGAAGCTCAAGGCGTTCGTGCTGTATTCGTCGGTGTCGGGCGTGCTCGGCAGCGCCGGTCAGGGCAACTACGCCGCGGCCAACGCGTTCCTCGACGCCCTCGCCACCTACCGGCGCGCACAGGGCCTGCCGGCGACCTCGCTCGCGTGGGGTCCGTGGGCGCAAACCGGTGGTATGACCGCACATCTGCAGGACGGTGCGATGGATCGCATCGGCCGCACCGGCATGCCGCCGCTGTCCGTCCGGCAGGGCATGGCGCTGTTCGACGACGCGACCTCACGCGAGGACGCGGTGCTCGTCCCCGCCCGCATCACCACCGGTCGCACCAACGGCCCGGTCGCGGCGATCATGCGCGGTCTCGTCAAGGGCGGGAAACGGGCGGCCGGCGGAGAGCAGTCCACTGTGGACTTCGCGAGCACGCTCAACGCGTTGCCCGCGGACGAACGACCGAAGTACCTGGTCGACCTCGTGCGCGGCCACGCAGCGGGCGTGCTCGGACACTCCTCACCCGCCGCGATCGACAACGACAAGCAGTTCCGCGACCTCGGCTTCGACTCGCTGACCGCCGTCGAGCTGCGCAACAGCCTCGCGTCCGCGACGGGCCTGAAGCTCCCGGCCGGCCTGGTCTTCGACTACCCGACGCCCGACGAGCTGGCCGCCTACCTGGCGGGCGAACTGCTCGGCGACGACACCGGAGCGTCGATCACCGACGAGCTCGACCGGCTGGAGGCCGTGCTCGCGGCGACGGCGCCGGAAGACCTGGCGAGGGACGGCGTCGCGGCCAGGCTCCGCAACCTGCTCGCCCAGTACGGCAGCGCCAAGACCGAGGAAGCCGTGTCCGACCGCATCAACTCGGCGACCGTGGACGACGTGTTCGCCTTCATCGACAACGAACTCGGCCGACGCACCGAGCGCTGACCCTCGTCCAAGACCCACACCGCAGACGGAAGGTTTCCGGCGATGCCGAACGAAGAGAAGCTCGTTGAGTACCTGAAGTGGGTCACCGCTGATCTCGCCCAGACCCGCCAGCGCCTGGAGGAGGCCGAGTCCGGCAAGCACGAACCGGTCGCGATCGTCGGCATCGCCTGCCGGTTCCCCGGCGACGTCCGCTCCTCGGAAGACCTCTGGGAGCTCGTCGCCGAGGGCCGTGACGCCATCACCGGGTTCCCGACCGACCGCGGCTGGGACCTCGGCACGCTGGCCGGCGGCTCCAGCGCGACGCTGCAGGGTGGGTTCCTCTACGACGCGGCCGATTTCGACGCGGGCTTCTTCGGCATCTCGCCGCGTGAGGCGCTGGCGATGGACCCGCAGCAGCGGTTGCTCTTGCAGACCACGTGGGAGGCCGTCGAACGCGCGGGCATCGACCCGACGTCGCTGCGCGGCTCCCGCACCGGTGTGTTCGTGGGCACCAACGGCCAGGACTACGGCCACGTCCTGATCGCCTCCCAGGAGGACGTCGAGGGCCACGCCGGCATGGGCACCGCCGCCAGCGTGATCTCCGGCCGCATCTCCTACACGTTCGGTTTCGAGGGTCCCGCCGTCACCATCGACACCGCGTGCTCTTCTTCTCTCGTCGCGTTGCACCTCGCTGCTGCTGCCCTCCGCAACGGCGAGTGCTCCCTCGCCCTCGCTGGCGGCGTCACCGTCATGGCGACTTCCTCGAACTTCGCCGGTTTCACCCGGCAGGGTGGTCTCGCGACTTCGGGCCGGTGCAAGGCGTTCTCCGACGACGCGGACGGCACCGGCTGGTCAGAGGGCATCGGCGTGCTGCTCGTGGAGAAGCTCTCCGACGCGCAACGCAACGGCCACCCGGTGCTCGCCGTGGTCGCCGGCAGCGCGGTCAACCAGGACGGCGCGTCCAACGGTCTCTCCGCCCCGAACGGCCCCGCCCAGCGCGAAGTGATCAAGGCCGCGCTGGCCTCCGCAGGCCTCTCCGCCTCCGATGTGGACGCTGTCGAAGCGCACGGAACCGGCACTGTGCTGGGCGATCCGATCGAGGCCGAGGCGCTGCTCGCCACCTACGGCCAGGACCGCACCACGCCGCTGCGGCTGGGCGCGATCAAGTCCAACATCGGCCACACCCAGGCCGCGGCGGGCGTCGCGGGCGTCATCAAGATCGTCGAAGCGCTTCGCCACTCCGTCCTTCCGCCGACCCTTCACGTCACGGCACCGTCGTCGCACGTCGACTGGTCCGCGGGCAACATCTCGCTGCTCACCGAGACCACGCCCTGGCCGGGCAACGGCAAGCCCCGCCGCGCCGGCATCTCGTCCTTCGGGGTGAGCGGCACCAACGCCCACGTGATCATCCAGGAGGCTCCAGCTCCCGAGCCTGAACGGTCCACTCACAACCAGAGCAGCCCAGAACTGTCAGACCTGCCTGAGACGATTGGAGTGGGGACCCGATCCCCCCAGGGGGCCGGCCAATCGGGATCGATCCAGGGGCTCGCGGGCAAGCACCCGCTCGTCGTGTCCGCGAAATCGGCCAACGCGTTGAAGGCGCGAATCGAGCAGGTCAAGGCCCTCGAAGGAGAGCCGCAGGACATCGCGTACTCGCTGCTCACCACCCGCCCGACGACGTTCGACCACCGCGCGGTCCTCCTCGACGGCGAAGTCATCGCGACCGGCACGGTGGCCCGCCAGCCGCTGGCCGCGCTGTTCTCCGGTCAGGGCGCCCAGCGCAAAGGCATGGGGAAAACCCTCTACGAGCAGTTCCCGCAGTTCCAACAAGCCCTCGACGCGGCCCTCGAACACCTCCCCGAAGACCTCGAGCAGGTCATGTGGGAGGACGAGGACAAGCTGAACCAGACCGGCTACACCCAACCGGCGCTGTTCGCGTTCGAGGTGGCCCTGTACCGGCTCCTGGAGAGCTACGGCGTCAAGGCCGACAAGGTCGCAGGCCATTCCATCGGCGAGATCGCCGCCGCACACATCGCCGGCGTGCTGACCCTCGAAGACGCCGCCAAACTCGTCACCGAACGCGCCCGCCTGATGCAGGCCCTCCCGCAGACCGGCGTGATGATCGCGATCCAGGCCACCGAAGAAGACGTGGCCAAGCACCTCAACGAAACCGTCAGCATCGCCGCCGTCAACGCCCAAGACGCAGTCGTCATCGCGGGCGAAACCGAGCAAGCCAAAGCGATCGCCAAGAACTTCGAGAAGACCAAGCAGCTCACCGTCAGCCACGCGTTCCACTCACCGCTGATGGAGCCGATGCTCGACGACTTCCGCAACGCCGTCAAGAACATCGACTTCCAAGCCCCGAAGATCCCGTTCAGCACCACCGGCGACGTCACGAACCCCGAGTACTGGGTCAGCCACGTCCGCGACACCGTCCGCTTCACCGACAACGTCAAGAACATCGGCGAGGCCACCCACATCGAGATCGGCCCGAGCGCCGTCCTGGCCGCCCTCGTGGACCACGCCATCCCGACGATGCGCAAGGACAAGGACGAGGTCACGGCGTTCATCACCGCCCTGGCCAAGCTCTACACGACCGGCACGAAGATCAGCTGGCCACAGCAAGGCGTCAAGCAGAACCTGCCCACCTACCCGTTCGACACCCAGCGCTTCTGGCCGCAGTCCACGATGGCACCGCAGGCCAACTCCAGCCGCCCCGCCCTGTACGAGGTCACCTGGACCAAGGCCACGGCGACCACGCCGGGAGTCACCGGAGCCAGGTGGGCGATCATCGGCGGCGACGAGTTCGACCTCGCGCACGTCCTCTACAGCGCGGGCCAGACCGTCACCGGCTACGGCGAGACCCTCACCGAGGCCGCCCAAACCAGTAAACCCGACGTGTTCGTCGTCGCGGTCACCGGCGACGACACCCCGGAAAGCGCCCACCGCCAGACCCAGCGCGTGCTGAAACTCCTGCAGGAGTCCCAGAACTACGAGAACTCCAAGGTGGTGTTCGTCAGCCACGGCGCTACCACCGGCGAAGACCTGGCCGCCGCCGCGGCCTGGGGCCTGATCAGGACCGCCCAGGCCGAGAACCCCGGCAGGTTCCTGCTGGTCGACTCAGACGGTCTCGACGTCTCCGGCGCCCGCATCGTCGAACTGGTCAACGGCGACGAACCGCAGGCGATCGTCCGCAATGGACAGATCAAAGTCGCCAGGCTCGCCGAACTCCCCGAAACCACCGAAAGCCACGAGTGGGACGAGAACGAGACCGTCCTGATCACCGGCGGCACCGGCGGCCTCGGCGCCGAACTCGCCAGGCACCTCACCACCCGCCACGGCGTCAAGCACCTGCTGCTCGCCAGCCGCCGCGGCGAGGAGGCCCCCGGCGCGCGGAACCTCAAGCAGGAACTGGAGAACAAGGGCGCCACGGTCACCATCGCGGCCGCCGACATCGCCAACCCCACTGACGTCCAGTCCCTCTTCACGGCCACCGACCACCCGATCACCACCGTGATCCACACCGCCGGCGTGCTGGACGACGCGCTGATCCACTCGCTGACCGAAGAAAGCACCGAGAAGGTCCTCAAGCCCAAGGTCGACGCCGCGTACCACCTGGCGCAGAACGACCTGAAGCTCCTGGTCCTCTACAGCAGTGTCGCCAACGTGATGGGCGCCGCCGGCCAGGGCAACTACGCCGCCGCGAACTCCTACCTCGACGCGCTCGCGCTCAGCCGCCCCAACACCATCAGTCTCGCCTGGGGCCCGTGGGCGCAGGACAGCGGCATGACCGCGGGCCTCAGCGACGCCGCCATGGACCGCATCCAACGCTCCGGCATGCCCCCGCTGGCCGCCGAGCAGGGCCTCGCGCTGTTCGACGCGGCCCTCACGCAGGGCAAGCCCGTCCTCGTCCCGATGCACGTCAACCGCAACCAGCAACGCGTTTCCCCGCTGATGCGCGACATCGTCGATGAAGCACCCAACGCGCCAACGGAAAAGGCCGCGGTCACCGTCCTCGACCGCCTGCGCAACGCCGACCCCGACGAGCGCGAGACCATGGTCCGCGACCTGGTCGTCGGCACGAGCGCCGCCCTTCTCGGCCACCCCGACCCCTCAGCCGTGGACCCGCAGAAGGACTTCCTGGAGCTCGGCTTCGACAGCCTCATCGCCGTCGAACTCCGCAACCAGCTCAACGAGCTCCTCAACCTCAAGCTGGCGGGATCAGTCGTCTTCGACAGCAAGACCCCGGCGAATCTGGCCGCGACCCTCAACAACGAACTCGGCACCATCTCAGGCCCGAACACCGCCACTAGCGGAACCGGCGACACGGTTTTCGGGCTGTTCATGGAAAGCGTCACCACCGGCAAGGTCGTCGAAGGCCTCAAGATGCTGAAGGCCGTGGCGAACCTGCGACCGATGTTCGACAGCCCCGCGGAACTCGAGGACCTGCCCAGCCCGATCACCCTCGCCGACGGCCCGAAGCTCCCGAAACTGGTCTGCATCAGCGCACCCGGCGCCACCGCCGGCGTCCACATGTACGCGCGGCTCGCGGCCCACCTGCGCGGCAAGCGACACGTCTCAGCCCTGCCGCTCATCGGTTTCGGCGAGAACGAAGCACTGCCCAGGACCACGGAAGCCGCCGCCAGGTGGGTGGCGGAAAGCGTGCTCAACGGCACCGACGGCGACCCGTTCGTCCTGGTTGGACACTCGTCCGGCGGCACCCTCGCCTACTTCGCGGCCGCGGTGCTCGAAGAGACGTGGGGCATCACGCCGGAAGCGGTGATCATGCTCGACACGCTGAGCATGAACTACAACTCCAGTGAGGGCATGGACTTCGACGCCGTCACGACGAACTACTTCAACACCATGGACTCACCCGCGGTGAACATGAACAGCACCCGCCTGTCCGCCATGGCGCACTGGTTCCCGCTCATCATCGACACCGGCCTGCACACCACGGTGCCGAAGCTGCTCATCCGCTGTGCCAACGAGGTCAAGGGCACCGATCTCGTGACGACCGACCAGGACGTCGACGTGCCCACTGACGAGATCCGCGTCGTCGCCACCGACCACATGGCGATGGTCAAGGAGGACGCGGGCGTTGTCGCCGAAGTCGTGGAGGACTGGCTCGGCACCCGTATCGAGAAACTGGAAGGCGCCCGATGACCACGTCCCAGGAACTGCCCCTGATCGGGGTCGAACTGCCGTCGATCCTGACGTTCAGCGAACTGCGGCTGCGGTTGCAGGAGCAGGCGCCGGTGTGCCGCATCCGGACACCCGCGGGCGACGAGGGCTGGCTCGTCACCCGGCACGCCGAGGTGAAGTCGTTGCTGCAGAACAACAAGCTGGGCCGCAGCCACAAGGACCCGGCGACCGCGCCGCGGTTCATGCGCAACCCCATGCTCGACATGCTCGTCACCAGCGACGACATCGAGGTGGAGAAGGAGCGCCACGAGAAGAAGCGCGTCCTGTACACCAAGAGCTTCGCCGCCCGCCGCGTGATCGAGCGCAAGGAACGCGTCGAGAACATCGCGAACGCCAAACTCGACGCGATCATCGCGGCCGGCCCGCCCGTGGACCTGCACGACGCCTACTCGATGGACTACTCGCAGCAGGCGTTGTGCGACATGGTCGGCATCCCGGTGCAGGACCGGCGCAAGCTGCTCGACATGATGGACACCGTCGGCGCGTCCGACCAGCAGCACGCCGAGGCGGGCATGGACCCGCTGTTCTCCTTCGCCGCCGAGATCGGCGAACGGCGGCGCGAGGAGCTCGGCGACGACGTCATCTCCCGCTTCATCGAGACCGGCCTGACCAACGAGGAGATCGGCCTCCACGTCGTCACGCTGCTGTTCACCGGCCTCGCGGGCCTCGCCAGCCACCTCGACTTCGGGGTGCTGCTGTTCCTGCGCAACCCCGAGCAGCGCGCGAAGGCCATGGCCGACCCGACGATCATGGCCCAGGCCGTCGACGAGGTGATGCGCGCCACGATCAGCTCACCCGTGCTGCCCCGCTACGCGAGCGAGGACATCGAGGTCGGCGGCGTCACGATCAAGGAAGGCGACCTGGTGATGCTGGACTTCAGCCTCGCCAACTTCGACCCGCGCGCGTTCGACGACCCGCACAAGTTCGACGTCACGCGCTCGCCCAACCACCACTTCACGTTCGGTCACGGCATGCGGCACTGCACCGGCGCCCCGCTGGTGCGGATCATCCTCGCCGTGGCGTTCACCAAGCTGTTCGAACGCCTGCCCACGCTGCGTCTCGCGGTGCCGGAGTCGGAGCTGGAGTCCCACCCCGGCGGCAGGCTCGCGGGCGGACTGGAGAAGTTCCCGCTGACCTGGTGAATCAGGATTCGTCTTCTTCGAGGCGCGCCTTCTCCGCGAGGCGCGCCTCTTCGGCCTTGAACTCCTTGTACGTCTCGCGCTCGCGCACGAGCCAGTCGGGGTTCTCTTCCTTGATCGCGTTGATCTGGTCGGTGGTGAGCGCCTCGGTGATGCCGGCCCGGACCAGCCCGGACGACGAGATGCCCAGCTTCTGCGCGATCAGCTGCTTGGGGTGCGGGCCGTTGCGGCGCAGCTCACGCAGCCACTCCGGCGGGTTGGCCTGCAGTTCGGTGAGCTCGTCGCGCGACACGACGCCCGCCTGGAACTCCTCGGGCGTGGCCTCGAGGTAGACGCCAAGCTTCTTGGCGGCGGTGGCCGGCTTCATCGTCTGCTGCGACTTCATGGCGCCCAGAGTAATAGCACTCAGAGTAACCGGTGCGTCCGGTAGCCTCAGCGCGTGACCGGATCGTTCACGCTCGCGTACGTCCCAGGTGTGACGCCGGGCAAGTGGGCGCGGATCTGGCAGGAACGCCTGCCGGAGACCTCGCTGACCCTCGTACAGGTGACCGCCGCCGAAGCCGCGCGGAAGGTGCGTGCCGGCGAGGCCGACGCTGCCCTGCTCAGGCTGCCCGGCGACCGCGAGGACTTGCACGCGATCCCGCTCTACACCGAGACCACCGTGGTCGTGTTCCCGAAGGACCACGAGTTCGCCGCGGCCGACGAACTGTCCCTTGAGGACCTCTCCGAGCACGTCCTGTGGCAGCCGCTCGACGACACCCTTGAATGGGACACCCAGCCGGGCCAGGCGCCGGTCGAGAAGCCGGAGACCACCGCGGACGCCATCGAGATCGTCGCCGCAGGTGTCGGGCTGCTGGTCGTGCCGCAGTCGCTGGCGCGGCTGCACCACCGCAAAGACCTCAAGTACGTGCCGCTGAGCGACGCGCCGGAGTCACGGGTGGCGCTGGCGTTCCCGATCCGCGACGAGAACCCCGAGCTGATCGAGCACATGATCGGCATCGTCCGCGGCCGCACGGTGAACAGCACCCGCGGGCCCGCGCCGGAGCCGGCCAAGAAGAAGCCCCAGCAGCAGCGACGGGGCCCCGCACCTCAGCACAGGCAGAAGCAGCCTGCCAAGCGCGCGAAGCCCCGCCGCGGCCGTTAGTCGTGGACGGAGATCGCCTGCGCCGGGCAGATGCCCCGAGCGGTGCGCGCGGTCGTCTCCGCCTCACCTGACGGGTTGTCGTCCAGCACCGTGACGAACCCGTCGTCGTCCTGGTCGAACACGTCCGGCGCGGCCAGCACGCACTGAGCCGAGCCGATGCACTTGCCGGTGTCCACACTGATCCGAGCCATGACGTTCCTCCAACAGTTACCAGCGCACAGGTAGCGCGTGGAGTCCGAAGAGGACTCCGTCGTACTTGAACTGCAGCTCTTCCAGCGGAACCGCGATCTCCAAGGTGGGAATCCGCCGGAACAGGCCGCGATAGGCGACTTCCATCTCCAGCCGCACCAGGTTCTGCCCGAGGCACTGGTGCACGCCGTACCCGAACGCCACGTGTCCCGTTGCCGAGCGGGACGGGTCGAACTCGTGCGGTCGTTCGAACATCTCCGGGTCGTGGTTCGCGCCGGCCACGAGCGGCACGATCCCCTCACCGGCCCGGACCAGCTGCCCGCCGATCTCCACGTCCTCGATGGCCACGCGCAACGCCACCAGATCGGCGACCGAGTGGTAGCGCAGCAGTTCCTCGATCATCCGCTCGTCGTCGATCCACTGCTTCTGCTGCAGCAACGTGACGACACCGAGCGAGATGTTGTTCGCCGTCGTCTCGTGCCCTGCGATGAGCAGCAGCATCGCGACGCCGGAAAGCTCTTGGGGCGTCAGCAGGCCGCCCTGGAGAAGCTTGCTGATCAGATCGTCGCCAGGCCGCTTGGACTTGATCGTGATCAGCCGGTTGATGTAACGCAGGAGATGTTCTGACGCCTTGTCCCGTTCCTCGTCGGTCGACGTCAGCGTCACGAGGACCTTCGTCTTCTCCTCGAAGAAGTCGCGGTCCACTTTGGGCACTCCCAGCAGGGAGGAGATCACCAGCGACGGCACCGACAACGAAAAATCCTCGACGAGCTCGGCGGTGTTGCCGTTCGCCAGCATCTGGTCGATAGAGCGGTCGACGATTTCCTCGACCGCCGGGCGCAACGACCTGATGCGGCGCACCGTGAACTCGGGGATCAACGCTTTGCGGAACCTGTTGTGGTCGGGCGGGTCGAGCGAGACGAACCAGCCGGGCACGTCATCCGCGGAGGGCGCTCCAACGGTGCGTGACGGGCGCGGAAAGCCTTCGTGTGTCGGGTTCGAGCTGATGCGCGGGTCCGTGAGCACCGCACGCACCTCCTCGTGCCTGGTGACCAGCCAGACCGTTTCTCCTGACGGCAACGCGGCCTTCACCAGGCCGGGTTTCGTGCGGAAGTCCTCGTACTCGGGCGGGGGAAAGGGCGCGCCGGGGCGGCGCATCATGAACGGGACTAGCTCGGAGTCGGCGGTACTCGTCATGTGTCACACCTCGTAGAACTGGCGGACTTGCCCCACGATGTAGTCCTGGTCGTCTTCGGTCAGCTCGGCGTGGGTGGGGAGGTAGAGCCCGTCCTCGGCGAACCGGTTCGCGTTCAGCGCCGGCCACACCGGGTCGAGATAGCCGGGCTGCCTGCTCATCGGCTTGAAGAAGAGGCGGGTCTCGATCCCCTTCTCGGCGAGGAACCTCATGAGCTCCTCGCGGCGCTGTGCGCGCAGGTCGTACATCCACAACACGTCGCGCGGCGGCATGAGCGTGATGCCTTCAATGCCCCGAAGGCCCTCGTCGTACCGCTTCTCGATCTGTGCGCGCGTCGCGATGATCTCGTCGAGGCGTTCGGTCTGCGCGAGCGCGACCGCGGCCTGCAGGTTGGTCATCCGGAAGTTGTAGGCGAGCTTCTTGTGCAGGAAGCTGTGGTCGCGGGTGAACGCCATACCGCGCAGGTGGGCCATCTGCCGCGCCAGGTGCGGGTCGTTCGTGACGCAGACGCCACCCTCACCCGAGGTGATGATCTTGTTGGCGAACAGCGAGAACGCCGCGATGTCACCGGTCGGCTTGACGCCGTGCGCTTCGGCGGAGTCCTCGACGACCCGCAGGTTGTACTCGTAGGCGAGCTCGAGGATCGGCTCCATGTCGCACTGCCGGCCGTAGACGTGCACCGGCATGATCACCTTGGTGCGCGGGGTGATCTTCTCCTCGATCTTCGTCACGTCGATGTTCAGGTCGTCCGCGCAGTCGACGAACACCGGCGTCGCACCGGTGTAGGTCACGGCCCACGCCGATGCGATCATCGTGAACTCCGGCACGATCACCTCGTCGCCGGGACCGACTCCCAGCGCGCGCAACGCCAACGTCAACGCGGTGGTGCCGGACGAGCAGGCCACGCCGTACCTGACGTCGTTGTAGGCGGCGAAAGCCTCCTCGAACTGCGGCACGTACGGGCCCTGCGAGGAGATCCAGCCGTCCGTCACGGCTCTCGTGGTGTAGTCGAGCTCGTTGCCGCGCAACGAAGGCATCGAAACGGGGTAGCGGTAGCTCATCGTCAACTCACTTCGCGGCCGTCGAGTTCTGGGCAAGTGCCGGCAAGGAAAGAAGCAGATCGGCGGCGGTCTTGCGGCCACCGGCGGCGTGCTGAAGAGCGGCGAGGCGTTCGGCGTTCTCGCGGAACTCCGGGTCGTCCAGGACGCGGGTGAGCTTGTCCACGACGTCCCGCGGGTCGACGGTGTGCGGCTTGTCCAGCGTCAGCCCGACACCGAAACTCGCAGCGCGCACGGCCTGGTCGTAGCAGTCGACCCAGAGCGGCCGCGACACCATGGGCTTGCCGAAGTAGATGCTTTCGGTGTAGGCGTTTCCGCCCGCGTGCGTGAAGAACAGCTTGACGTTCGGATGCGCCAGCACGTCCAGCTGCGACGGCACCCACGTCTCGATGCGCAGGTTCGGCGGGAGCTTGCCCGGCAGGAACTTCTGCTGGTCGCGCGGCAACTTCCAGAGGATCGAGTGCTTGCCGTCGAGGGTGTACGCGACCTGCACGAACGCTTCGACCTGGTCGCGCGTCAGCCGGGTGATCGTGCCGAAACCCATGTACACCACGGACTTCTGCGCGTCCAGCCACTCGCCGAGCTCGCCGGGATCGGCCTGGGGGAGCGGCGGCACCAGCGCGCCGACCGTGCGGATCTTCTCCGGGATGTCGAACGGGTAGTCCATCTCCGGGATCGAGTAGCACAGCACCAGCTCGGACTTCTCGACCCGCGCGAACTGACCGAGCGCCTCGGGTGCGATGCCGAGCTGGGCGACGACCTCACCGTTGCGCGCGTTGCGTTCCTTGTTCTCCTTGGAGAACGCCGTGGCGAGCGTGCGCCACCCGAAGAGCTTGTTGGCCCAGCGCTGTTTCCAGCTCATGTCCGCGGGGAGGCCGGTGTGCGGGCGTGGGAAGTCCTTCGGCGTGTAGGACGGGCCGATCGGCACTGCGGACGTGACGAGGTTCGACGGCACGAACGGGTTGCTGATCACGTACGGGATTCCCTTGGTGATCGCGACCTCGTACCCGAACATGCACATCGACTCGACGACCATCAACGCCGGCTGGATCTTGTCGACGAGCTCGGAGAGCCTGCGGTACTTGGGAATCCGCAGCTCGGGCCGATGTGTCTGCTCGATGACGGCCTTGCGCGCCTTGAACCTCGACCGCTGCGTCACCTTCGCGTAGACGTCGTCCGGCCACGTGACCGACGACATCTCCGGGATGACCTCGCCCAGCGAGTGGAACTGGATCGGTGAGCCGACCGCGGCGGCCTCGACCTCCTCGCGGGCCTTGTCGTCGGTGGCGAACCACAGGTTCTCGACACCGCGGCGCGACAGTTCCTCCGCTAGCACGAGCATGGGGTTCAGCAAGCCGCTCTCCGGCAGACTGACGAACAGGACCGGCCGCTGGCTCATGGACTTCACCCTTCTGGCGCCTGGTGATGGCGAGCCTGCCGGACGGCGCACCAGAAGAAGCCCTAGTGTTCGAAAGCACCGCGACTCCAGGAGAAAACCTAGAACTGGCACGTATCGATTTCATGAGGATGTGTCCGCCTGCGACGCTCGACGCCAACTCGTCGTGGCGAGAGGTACATCATCATGACCGGGACGTCCGACAACAGCATCACCAAGGCGAGGCTCGCGGGTTTGATCGAGCGCGACGACCAGTGGGCCACCTTGGAGACATTGCTGACGGACTCCCTGTCAGGATCCGGAAGGGTCGCGCTGCTCACCGGTCCGGTCGCCAGCGGGAAGACCGAGCTGCTGCACACGTTCGGCGAGTCGTCCGGTGTGAACTTCGTGAAGGCGACCTGCTCGGCGTTCGAACGCGACCTGCCTTTCGGTGTGGTGGGCCAGATCTTCCACCCGCTGGACGCTCCCGAAGAAGTCGTCGAACTGCTGGACGCCGCGGCGCGTTCAGCTGAGGGACCGTCCGCACGGCAGCTGCACGCGCTCTGCATCGCGTTGCTGGACTTGACGACCGAGACGCCGTTGGTGATCGGGATCGACGACGTGCAGCACGCCGACTCGTCGTCGTTGCACTGGTTGCTGTACCTGATCCGCCGGCTCGGTCAGGCCAAGGTGTTGCTCATGCTGAGCGAGACCGCCTCGCCGCGCGCCGCTCACACGGCGTTGCACACGGAGTTGTTGCGGCATCCGCATTGCCGGGATGTTTCTTTGGCACCACTGGGTTCTGTCGAGGACCTGTTCGACACGCCGTTGCACGCCGAGGACGCGATGCTGCTGTCCGGCGGGAACCCGTTGCTGGTGCGGTCGTTGCTCGACGACCAACGGCTGTGCAAGCCGCGTGACGACGGTGGCCTCGTGATCGGGCCGAGCTACCGGCGTGCGCTGGTCAGCTGCCTGCACCGGGCTGACCACCACGTGCTTCCGGTCGCGCGTGCGCTGGCCGTGACGGGGGAGCAGGCGACGCGTGACTCGCTGGGGCGGCTCGCTCGCGTCGACGCCGAGACGGTGGCGTCGGCGTTGGACGTGATGAACGAGGCCGGGTTGTTGTGCGACGGCTGGTTCCGCGACGCGGCGGCTCGCGGTGCGGTGCTCGACGACCTGTCCGCACAGGACCGCAAGGAGATGTATCTCGGGGCGGCTCTGCTGTTGCACGACGAGGGCGCGCCGGCCACCGAGGTGGCGCCGTACCTGGTGATGGCGGACCACTCCGAGAACCCGTGGATGGTGCCGGTCTTCGAGGAGGCCGCCGAGCACGCGTTGCGCGACGAGCAGATCGACACGGCGTTGCGGTATCTGGAGCTGGCTCATCGGGCCTGCGTCGAGGTGCACGGGCGGGCGGCGATCGCGGCGAAGCTGGTGCGGGTGGAGTGGCGCGTCAACCCGTCCGCGGCCGGGCGCCGGCTGGGCACCGTGGTGCCGGCGATGCGGGCCGGGCAGCTGTCGGACCGCGACGTCAACTCGCTGGTGCAGCCGATGCTGTGGAACTGCCAGGTCGACGAGGCCACCGAGGCGCTCGAACGGGTCCGGCGCTCTGCGACGACCAGCAGCGGTCTGCGGGCGATGGAGCTGTGGCTGGCGTGCTCGCACCCGACTTTGGCGCGGCGACCGCAGTCCGAGCCGGTGAAGACCCGGATGGTCAGCCTGACGTCCGGCCCGATGCTGAAGTCCGTCACCGCTCTGGCCCATGTGCTGACCTACGGTCCCAACGACGCTTCGGTGACCGACGCGGAGCACGTGCTGCAGGCGGCTCGGCCGTCCGACAGCGGGTCGTGGGGGCCGGAGTCGGCGATGCTGGCGTTGCAGGCACTGGTGTACGCGGACCGGCTGGACGTCGCGGCACAGTGGTGCGATCGGCTGTTGGAGGAGGCGCGGGGCAAGAACCTCGGGGTGGCGCGGGCGTTCTTCTCGTGCGTGCGGGCCGAGGTGTCGCTGCGCCGCGGTGACCTGACCTCCGCCTACGAGCACGCGCAGAACGCGTTGGACTTCATGCCCGCCGGTGGGTGGGGTGTCGCGCTGGGCATGCCGTTGGGGATCCTGATCAACGCCGCCACCAAGATGGGGCGGCACGAGGACGCCGCTTCGTTCCTGGAGCAGTCGGTGCCCGAGGCCATGTTCCAGTCGCGGTACGGGTTGCACTACCTCTACGCGCGCGGACACCACTACCTGGCCACTTCCCGGCACTACGCGGCTCTGGCGGACTTCTTGTCGTGCGGTGAGCTGATGACCTCGTGGGGTGTGGATCAGCCCGGTGTGGTGCCGTGGCGGACTTCCGCGGCCGAGGCCTGGTTGCTGCACGGGGCGAACCGGGACGAGGCGAAGCGGCTGATCAACGAGCAGCTGGCTCGGCTGGGGCCTGAGGGCTCGCGGACTCGTGGGGTGGCTTTGCGGCTGTTGGCTGCTACCAATCAGCCGCACAACCGGCCGCAGTTGTTGCAGGACGCGGTCGTCGTGCTGGAGGAGTACGGGGACCAGTACGAGCTCGCCCGTGCTCTCGCCGACCTGTCCAAGGCGCATCAGGCTTTGCGGGAGCATCGGCGGGCCTGGACCGTGGCTCGGCGGGCCTGGCACGTGGCGAACGTTTGCGATGCTGCGGAGTTGTGCGAGGAGTTGTTGCCTTCGCGCGGGAAGGCTGATGAGGACGCGCCGGCTGAGGAGAAGCCCGTCGATCCGATCTCCACGTTGACCGATGCTGAGCGGCGAGTGGCCGCGTTGGCGGCTGTCGGGTACACGAACCGGGAGATCGCGTCGAAGCTCTACATCACTCCGTCGACGATCGAGCAGCACCTCACGAGGGTGTACCGGAAGCTGAACGTGAAGTACCGCAAGGACCTGCCCGCGGATCTGCACTCCTACCTGCCGAGCACGGCTTGACCTCTACTTTGCTGGAGCTTCTAGTGTGAGCTGTGGCAGAGTTCATCGAGGTAGAGGGCGTGGTCGTGGTGCGTGCCGTTCGGGTGCACGAGTTCGGTGGTCCAGAGGTCCTGGTCGCGGAGGAGGTTGCCGATCCGGTCGCCGCCGCGGGGCAGGTCGTCGTGGGGATGGACGCCGCCGACGTGATCTTCCTCGACACGCTGCTGCGCGGCGGCTGGGGGCGCGAGTTCTTCCCGCGGCATCCGCCCTACGTACCCGGCGGGGGTGGCGCGGGGTACGTGCTGTCGGTCGGCGACGGTGTGGATCCCGCCTGGGTCGGCCGGCACGTCGTCGCTCGCGGGTCCGCGGGCTACGCCGAGCGGATCGCCTTCTCGGCCGAAGAGATCGTCGCGGTTCCGGACGGCGTGAGCTCGGCGGAGGCAGCGGCAATGGTGCACGACGGAGTAACCGCGCTGAGCCTCGCTCGGGGCGCGAAGATCCAGGAAGGTGAGTGGGTGCTGGTGGCGGCCGCGACAGGGGGAGCGGGTTCGCTGCTGGTGCAACTGGCACGGGACGCCGGCGCGCGGGTCGTCGCCGCAGCTCGCGGTGAGCGCAAGCTCGCGCTGGCCCGCGAGCTCGGCGCGGAGGTGGCCGTCGACTACTCGCAGGACGGCTGGCAGCACCGCGTTCCGCAGGTCGACCTGGCGTTCGACGGCGCGGGTGGACCACTCGGCAAGATCGTGTTCGAGACCGTCGCCGAGGGCGGCCGCTTCGTCACCTACGGCACCTCGGACGGGTTCGCCGACATCGACCCGGAGGTGGCGGCACGGCGGCAGGTGCACGTGGAGAACGCGCTCGCGGACGGGCCTCCGGACCCCGCGTCCGTGCGTGAGCTCCTCACCGAGGCGCTCGCGCTCACCGCGCAGGGCCGGATCCGCCCGCACATCGGCGCCACGTACCCGTTGGCGCGGGCGGACGAGGCTCATCGCTCGCTCGAAGCCCGCACAACGCTGGGGAAGTCGCTGCTGCTCACCGCAGCGGCAGCTGGTCCTTCAGCTCCCTGACCAGCTCGGGCAGGTCGGCGCGGTCCTTGGCGAACCCGAACACGTAGTAGTCCGGCCGCACCAACGCCGCCACCCTCCTGTGGCCGGCAAGCCAAGGCAGATACAGCCGCTCCACGTCCACGACCTCGTGCGCCCGAGCGATCTTCGGCGGAATCCCCGCCGGCATCACCCGCACCAGTTGCGTTCCGAGCGTCTTCAGGAACTCCAGCTCGTCCTCGCCCAAAGCCTCATACGGGTCCAGCGTCGTGATCAGCTGCCACCCACGCCCCACAACCTCGTCGAACCGATCCCGCTGAGTCCCGCGCGCCACCACACCCTGCGGCGACAGTTCACCGTCCGGCAGCGAGACTTCCGGTGTCCGCCGCACGATCCCGTCCTCCAGTGCGTAGGCGGAAGGAGCGAGGTCGACGCCTTCGGGCTTGGCCTGCATCGCGATCAGGAACGCGTCCCGCCGGGCAGCGGCAACAGGATCCAGCTCGGACACGATCTTGCCCACCTCGATGGACATCTCGATGGTGTGCCGCACCTGCAAAGCGCGCTCGGCGGGGTAGGCGTCCAGCAGCGCGTCGGAGGCGATGTCCCGCAACACGAGGTCGAGCTTCCACGCCAGGTTGGCCGCGTCCCGGATCCCGGAACACATGCCCTGCCCGGCGAACGGCGGCATGAGGTGCGCCGAGTCGCCCGCCAGCAGCATCCGCCCGTTGCGCCACCTGTCCGCCATCGCCGCCTGGAAGGTGTAGACGATGTTCCGCGTCAGGTCGGCGTTGTCCGGCGTGACGTCGTACGGCTTGAGCAGCTCCCACATGCGCTCCACAGTGGACAGCTCTTCGATCGACTCGCCGGGCAGCCGCATGAACTCCCACCGCCGGTGCCCGCGACCGGAGGCGACGATCGTGGTGGGGCGGGCCGGGTCGCACACCTGCACGTCGTTGGGCCGGAAGGCGCGCTTCTCGTGGAAGACGACGTCGACCAGCAGCCAGTCGTGCTTGAAGTTCAGGTCGATCATGCGCGAGCCCATGACGTCGCGCACGAAGCTGTTCGCGCCGTCGCACCCGATGACCCACGAGGCCGTGACATCCCCGGAGAAGTCCGGTCCAGGCGCCGTGATCGAGACATGCGAGCCGTTGTCCTCGATCGCCTCGACCTTGTGCCCGAACAGGGTCGTGATCTGCGGCAACGTCAGGACATGTTCGCGCAGGGCTTTCTCGAACGTCGGCTGGTGCATCACGGTCGCGATCGGCCAGCCGTCGCGGCCGGGCTCGTACGGTGCCTCGAAGGAGAAGAGCTCGCGGCCCTCGGCGTTCTGGAACATGTACTGCCCCAGGGGTTCGCCGAGCTCCATCAGGTCGGCGCCGATGCCGGCCGAGGCGAACGAGCGCGCGGTCTCGCCGTCGAACGCGACGACGCGCGGGAACGGGTACTGACCGCGGTACTTCTCCAGGATGACGACCCGCCATCCCTTGTGCGCCAGCAGGATGGACAGAACGAGGCCGACCGGGCCGCAGCCGACGACCGCCACGTCGGCGGTCAGCTCGGCGGCGGCCCGGTCCCCCGGCTTGGGTGACGTCATCGAGGCTTCCCTGTCTGCGCGAGATCAGAAGAACGAGTCGATCACTCCGAGCGCCTGTTCGGGGTTCAACCGCGGGTCGCAGAGGGTCTCGTAGCGCTCGGAGAGAGCCTTCTCGTCGGGGACAGGCCCGCCGACGCACTCCGTCACGTCGGTCGCGGCCGCTTCCAGGTGCAGGCCCGCCGCGTGTGCGCCCTCGGTCTCGAGGATGTGCCGGAACGCCGTGGCCTCCTCGATGATATGGGTGACAAGTCGAGTCTTTCGCCCAGATTCGGTGCTGATCGTGTTGCCGTGCATGGGATCCGAGATCCAGACGACGGGGTGGCCTGCGCGCCGCACGGCACGCACGATCGGCGGCAGGGCGACGTGGACGTCCTCGCGGCCCATGCGGACGATCAGCGTCAGGCGGCCGGGCGTGCGGTGCGGGTCGAGCAGCTGGCACAGCCGGACGACGGTCTCCGGGTCGGCGGTCGGGCCGACCTTCACACCGATCGGGTTCGCGATCGCGGCGAACATCGACACGTGCGCGTGGTCGAGCTGGCGGGTGCGCTCACCGATCCACGGGAAGTGCGTCGAGGTGAGGAACTGCTCCCCGGTGCGCTCGTCGGTGCGAATGAGCGCGTTCTCGTAATCCAGCACCAATGCCTCGTGAGCTACCCACGGGCCACCGGCGAGTTCCTCGGCACTTCCCGTCCAATGGGCGCGCACTTCTCGGACAACGGCGGCCGAGGCGTCGTAGGCGTGCAGCATTCGCTCCGGGTCGTGCTGACGGGCGAAATTGTCAGCCTCGAAGGAATTGACCAGCTCACCGCGGAACGACGGCAGGTCGACCCCGTCGACAGTTTCGAAGTTGCTCGAACGAGGCTTCGCGTACTGGCCCGCCATCCGTCCGAAACGTGCCACCTGCTGACCAGACCGTTCCGCCATCCGGGCGGCGACGCGCTGGATGTTGCGCACCTTTCGGGAAGTTGTCAGCGGGTCGGCGTCGGAAAAGGACTCGGCGCAGTCGCCGAGCTGCAGCACACGCGCCTCACCGAGCGCGGCGAGACCCAGTGCGCGCTTCGCCTCGCGAATTTCGGAATGTGCGACCAGGGGGAGTGCGCCGGACAGTTCGGCCTCGATCAGGTCGTACTCTGCGTGGTGGTGCCAGTGGGGCTGCTGCGTTGCCGGCAACGTCATCCACGGGGCGGCGGTCTGCGTGTACGTGAACTCCGTCAGCTTCACCGTCTGAGGCATTGTGCTCACTCCTGTTCTGGTTCTGCTGGACGTTTCAGGCGACGATGCCCTCGATCTCCACGAGGAGATCGGCGCGGCAGACGTCGACGTTCAGGTACTGGACGGCGGCGTTCGGGGAGAAACGCTCTTCGCACATCCTGCGGACCGTCGGGATGTCGGAACGGTGACGGACGTAGACCTTGATGTTGTCGAGGTTCAGCAAGGAATTGCCCTGCGTGATCTCGTAGTCCGCCAGGTTCTCGTCGGAAATCAGGTGCTCGATGTTGTCCAGTGACAACTTCACCTGCGCCACGATGTCGCCGTCGTGGAGCGTCTCGTGCCCGCGGATGCTGGCGGTGCCGGCCACGTAGACCTGCCCTGACCTGCGGTCGGTGTGCGTGGCGGCGAGGTAGGTGGCCCGGGCGAACTTGGGCGGGCGCGGGCCGTACTGCCTCGGGTAGTGGTAGGCGGCCATCTGCTTGGAGTTCTCCACCGACGTCAGCGCGGCGGACCGGGAGGCCAGGAAGTAGAACGCGATCCCGCCGCCCTGCGAGCCGATTCCGGTCGCGCTCGGCACCTCCTTGTCACCGAAGTGGAAGAGCTCGAACGCCTCCGCGCGGCCCTTGCAGAAGTCCCGGTAGATCTCCAGGCCCTCGGCGTTGTCGGCGTTGATGTCGTTGATGAAGTTCCACATGCGGAAGCAGTTCTTGTAACCGAGGGTGTCCATCAGGTCCAGCGCGGCGACGTAGGCGGCGCGGGTGTCCTCGGTGTAGCGGCCGGTCGGGGCGATCCGGCCGGCGACGAGCAGGTACTCGCCGTCGTGGGAGTAAAAGACGCCGTGGTGCTCGCCGGTCTCGACTGGCTGCGCGGTCGTCCACACCTCCGCGAATGCCTCGCCGAGGTCTGCCGCCATGTGCAGGTCGAGCGTCAGAAGACCATTCTCCACGCGCGGGTCGGTGCACTCGGTGGTGTAGTTGATGACTCCGAGAACGTTTCCGGTGGCCGCGACGTTGCTGACTTCGGTCAGGCCGGTGAACACCGAGCTGGGGAGGTTCACCTTCTGCTGCGCCTGAGTCATGTGAATGCCCCTCCGAGGAGTAGGTGAAACGTTTTGCGGAATGAAACCGGGATTTTGTTTCGAGCTGCTCTTCCGGGCCGGTGATCAAAGATTAGCCACTGGGCGCGCTCCGCAAAACGGCTCCGCCGGGGAAAGCACTTTAGGGCGGGATGATAGGGGGGTCCTAGGGGGGTGCTAGGGGATTTCCTACTTACCCGCCTGATGAGGCCGAGGCTAGCATCGCTCGAGGTGCAAGCCACGTCGCCAGTAAATAGGGAGCGCCGTCGGGATGTTTCGAACCGAACTGATCCGGCCGTTGTCCGACCTGCTGCGATACCACGCGGCGAACGCGCCGGAGAAGGTCGCGTTCGCGGACTCGCGGCGCGCGGTCACGTACGCGGAGCTGGAGCGGCGGACGTGGCGGCTCGGCGGGCACCTCGCCGGACTGCGGCTGCAGCCGGGTGACCGGGCGCTGATCTTCCTGGGCAACAGCGTCGACATCGTCGAGAGCTACCTCGCCGTCACGCGTGCGAATGGCGTCGCGGTGCCGTTCAACCCGCATTCCGCCGATGCCGAGCTCTCCTACGTGCTGGACGACAGCGGCGCCCGCGTCGTGATCACCGACTTCGCGCATCTCGACCAGGTCCGCAAGCTGCTGCCGGGCCGCCCCTACCTGCGCGTGGTCGTGAGCGGCGACGAACCGCTGCCGCGCGGCGACTCCGTTGTGTCCTACCGGGAACTGACCACCACGGATCCGGCTGTGCCCGCGCGTGACGACCAGGGCCTGGACGACGTGGCGTTCATGCTCTACACCTCCGGCACCACCGGCAAACCGAAGGGCGTGCTGTCGACCCAGCGAGCGTGCCTGTGGTCGGTCGCCGCCTGCTACGCCCCGGTCATCGGCCTGAACCACGACGACAAGGTGTTGTGGCCCTTGCCGTTGCACCACTCCCTGGCGCACGTGCTGTGCGTCGTCGGCGTCACGGCCGTGGGCGCTACGGCTCGGATTCTGGACGGGTTCGCCGCGGACGAGGTGCTGACCGCGCTGGCAGGCGACGACTACACGTTCATGTGCGGTGTTCCCGCCATGTACCACCATCTTCTTGAAGTCGCGCGCACGCGTGAGGTGCCGTCGAGCGCGCTGACCCGGTGCCTCACCGCAGGTTCGGCGTGCCCGCCGGGGTTGCGCGTCGAGTTCGAGGCACTGTTCGGTGTCGCGCTGCTCGACGGCTACGGCAGCACCGAGACGTGCGGCCTGATCGCGGTGAACTGGGCGCACGGCACGAGGGTTCCCGGCTCGTGCGGCCTGCCGGTGCCGGGTCTCGCGGTGCGGCTGGTCGACCCGGACACCGGCATCGACGTCGACGCGGAGGCCGAGGGCGAGGTCTGGGTGCGCGGACCGAGCCTCATGGCCGGCTACCACAACCAGCCCGAGGCGACCGCGCAGGCGATGCCTCATGGCTGGTACCGCACCGGTGACCTGGCGCGCCGCGACCTCTACGGCTACGTCACGATCACCGGCCGCGTCAAGGAGCTGATCATTCGCGGCGGCGAGAACATCCACCCCGGTGAGGTGGAGGAGGTGCTGCTCAAGGTCCCCGGTGTCGCGGACGCCGCGGTGGTCGGCAAGCCGCACGACATCCTGGGCGAGGTGCCGATCGCGTTCGTGGTGCCCGGCAAGCAGGGCCTGGATCCCGTGCGCCTGTACGACGCCTGCCGGGAGCAGCTGTCGAACTTCAAGGTGCCGGAAGAGCTGTACGAGATCGACCACATCCCGCGCACCACGTCCGGCAAGATCACGCGGCACGTGCTGCTCGACCGCCCGGCCCGGTTGCGGGCCGCGAGCGGCGGGCAGCACGAGTCGTTGCTGCGCATGGACTGGGCGCCGATGCCGTCGGTCCGCACGACCAGCTTGGAGTTGGCCAAGCGCTGGGCCGTCGTCGGCCCGGACATGTTCGGCCTGACCGCTTCCCTGGTGTCGTCGGGCGTGCACGTCGCCACCTACGCCGACGCAGCCTCTTTGCACGTGTCCGTTGTGGACGGTGAACCGGCGCCGGACGTGGCGGTGCTGTGCTGCCCCGACGACATGGACACCGGTGGCAAGCTCACCACGGCGGCGCAGGAGGCGTTGCGCAAGGTCGGCGGCGTACTGCGGACGTGGGTGAACGACGACTGGTTCGCGCAGTCGCGCCTGGTAGTGCTGACGCGCGGCGCGGTCGCGGCCGGCGTCGAGGACGTGCGCGACCTCGTGCACGCGCCGGTGTGGGGACTGCTGCGGTCGCTGCAGGTCGAGCACCCGAACCGGTTCACGTTGATCGACATCGACGACCTGGCGCCGTCGACCGGTGTGCTGCCGCTCGTGGTCGCCGCCGACGAACCGCAGCTCGCGATCCGGTCCGGCATCGCGTTGATGCCGCGGCTCAAGCGCGTGTCGGCGTCGGTCGACAGCGACGAGGTGGTGCGCATCGACCCGAAGCGCACGGTCGTCGTCACCGGCGCGGACGGCACGATGGGTGCCGCGCTGACCCGGCATCTCGTTGCTGCTTATGGAGCACGGCATCTGCTGCTGATCAGTCCGCGCGGCCGGACCGACGAGGCGACCGCGCAGCTGGAGGCGGAGCTCTCCGAACTGGGTGCGCGGGTCGCGGTGGCGGCTTGTGACGTGGCGGACCGTACCGCGCTGGCCGAGGTGCTGGGCAAGCTGAAGCGGCCGATCACCGCCGTCATCCACAGCGAGGGCGAGCACCCGGCCAAGCCCACGATGTCCCGTGACAAGAACGTCTTCCGGTCCGTTGTGGACGGTGCGGTCAACCTGCACCAGCTCACCAAGGGCGGCGACGTCGACGCGTTCGTCATGCTCTGCACGGTCGCGGGCGCGCTGGGGCTGGTCGGATCCGGTGAGCAGGCTGCGGCGAACTCGTTCCTGGACGCCCTGGCCCGCTACCGCCGCAAACGCGAGCTGTCCGCGACGTTCCTCGCGGTGGGCTCGACGGACGCGCCGACGACCGCGTCGCGGGTGGGTGAGCTGTCGACGCAGGAGTTCACCGCGATGTTCGACGTCGCGACCTCCGCGGGGCTCGCGCAGGCCGTGATCATGCGGATCAACAGCGCCGCCTTGCGCGAGCAGACCTCGTCGACCGAGGTGCCGGCGTTGCTGCGGGGCCTGATCGACGTGTCCGCGCGGCTCGCGACGCCGGACGAGCGTGATCTCGCTGCGTTACGCCAGCGACTGGTGGCGATGTCGTCGGAGGAGCAGGACATCTTCCTGCTCAATCTGGTGCGCACCGAGGTCGCGGGCGTGCTGGGGTTGACCGGGGCGGAGCGCGCGGAGTCGAAGAAGACGTTCCGCGAGCTCGGCCTGACCTCGGTGACGGCGGTGGACCTTCGCAACCGCCTGACCGCGGCGACGGGCCTGCACCTGTCCGCGCCGGTGGCGTTCGACTACCCGACTCCGGTGGTGCTGGCGCGGCATCTGCGCGCCGAACTGCTGGGCGAGCGGGCTTCTGTGGTGACCTCGGAGATCGCGCGTTCTCACCCGGACGAGCCGATCGCGATCGTGGGCATGGCCTGCCGCTATCCCGGTGGCGTCGCGTCGCCGGAGGACCTGTGGCGGCTGGTGATGTCGGGTGCGGACGTGGTGTCCGCGTTCCCGACGGACCGCAACTGGGACCTGGAGAAGCTGTTCGACGGCGCCTCGCACACGCGCTCGGGCGGCTTCCTGCACGACGCGGCGGACTTCGACGCGGAGTTCTTCGGGATCTCGCCGCGCGAGGCGCTGGCGATGGATCCGCAGCAGCGGTTGCTGCTGGAGGTCTCCTGGGAGGCGCTGGAGCGGGCGGGCATCGACCCGGTCTCGTTACGGGGCACCAACGGCGGTGTGTTCGCCGGCGTGATGTACCACGACTACGGCGCTGGGTTGCTGGACGCGCCCGCTGGTACCGAGGGGTACTGGACGACCGGCACGGCGGGCAGTGTGGTGTCCGGTCGCGTCGCCTACACCCTGGGGCTGCAGGGGCCGGCCGTCACGGTCGACACCGCTTGCTCTTCTTCTCTGGTCGCTTTGCACTGGGCTGCGCAGTCGCTGCGGTCGGGCGAGTCGTCGATCGCGCTGGCGGGTGGTGTGACGATCATGTCGACACCGCAGACGTTCGTGGAGTTCTCCCGTCAGGGCGGGCTGTCCGCCGACGGCCGTTGCAAGGCTTTCTCGGATTCCGCCGACGGCACCGGCTGGTCCGAAGGCGCTGGTCTGGTGGTGCTGGAGCGGTTGTCGGACGCTCGCCGCAACGGGCATGAGGTGCTGGCCGTGCTGCGGGGTTCGGCGATCAACCAGGACGGCGCGTCGAACGGGTTGACCGCGCCGAACGGGCCGTCGCAACAGCGGGTGATCCGGCAAGCGCTTGCGTCCGCCGGTCTGTCCACTTCGGACGTTGACGCGGTGGAGGCGCACGGCACCGGTACGACTTTGGGTGATCCGATCGAGGCGCAGGCGTTGCTCGCGACCTACGGGCAGGATCGTTCTGTTCCGCTGTGGCTGGGATCGGTGAAGTCGAACCTCGGTCACACGCAGGCCGCGGCCGGTGTCGCGGGCGTGATCAAGATGGTGATGGCGTTGCGGCACGGTGTCCTGCCGCGCACGTTGCACGTGACGTCGCCGTCGTCGCACGTCGAGTGGGGGACGGGCCGGGTCGAGCTGCTCACGTCAGATCAGCCGTGGCCCGCGGTGTCGCGGGAACGGCGTGCGGCGGTGTCGGGCTTTGGTGTTTCCGGCACGAACGCGCACGTGATCTTGGAGGCGCCTGCACCGGTTTCCGCCGGTCAGGCATTGTCAGACCTGCCTGAGATGATTGGGATGGGGGGTGGCTCCCCCCAGGGGGCCAGCCAACCCGGATCGATTCAGGCGGGCGGTGGGCCGGGCGCAACCAGCGGGCTCGCGACGGCGGGTGCTGTGCCGTGGGTGGTGTCGGCGAAGTCCGCGGCGGCTCTGGAAGCGCAGATCGAGCGGATCCGGGCGGTCAAGGCGCCGGCTCTCGACATCGCGGCGTCGCTGGTGTCGACGCGCACGCAGCTGGAGCACCGCGCGGTGCTGGTCGACGGCGCTGAGATCGCGCGCGGTGTGGCGTCGGAGCGGTCGTTGGCGGTGCTGTTCTCCGGGCAGGGCTCGCAGCGGCTCGGCACAGGACGTGAGCTGTACGAGCGGTTCCCGGTGTTCGCGACGGCGTTCGACGCGGTGCTGGAGCACCTGGACGTGTCGCTGCGGGACGTGATGTGGGGCCACGACGTCGATGCGCTGAACGCGACCCGGTACACGCAGCCGGCGCTGTTCGCGATCGAGGTGGCGCTGTTCCGGCTCGCTGCTTCCTTCGGCGTGCGGCCGGACTTCGTGGGCGGGCACTCCATCGGTGAGATCGTCGCCGCGCACGTCGCCGGGGTGTTCTCGCTTGAGGACGCGTGCCGGCTGGTCGACGCGCGGTCGCGCCTGATGCAGGCGCTGCCGACCGGTGGCGCGATGGTGGCCCTGCAGGCCACCGAGGAGGAAGTGCTGCCTCACTTGGGGCCCGAGGTGTCCGTGGCGGCTGTGAACGGCCCGCGTTCGGTGGTGGTGGCGGGTTCGCAGGCCGGTGTCGACGCGGTGGTGGATCGGTTCGCGGACCGCAAGACTAAGCGTCTCACGGTGAGCCATGCGTTTCACTCGCCCTTGATGAACCCGATGCTGGACGACTTCCGCGCGGTCGTCGAGGGCCTGTCGTTCTCCGAGCCGCAGATCCCGGTCGTGTCGAACGTGACCGGGCAGCTCGCCGTGCGCGAACAGCTGACCTCGCCGGAGTACTGGGTGCGGCACGTGCGGGAGGCCGTGCGGTTCTCGGACGGCGTGCGGGCGTTGGGGCGTCAGGGTGTTTCCGCGTTCCTGGAGCTCGGCCCGGACGGCGTGCTGTCGGCGCTGGTGGCGGAGCTGACCGAGACCGGCGCGGTGCCGCTGGACACCGCTGTCGTGCCGGTGCTGCGCCGCGAACGTCCGGAGGAGGCTTCATTTGTGTCGGCCCTGGCGCGCCTGCACGTCGTGGGCGTGCCGGTCGACTGGCCGGTGCTGTTCGAGGGCACCGGTGCGGTTCGCGTCGACCTGCCGACGTATGCGTTCCAGCGTTCTCGTTTCTGGCCGGAGCCCGAGGTCGCGGTCGGCAAGGCCGATCCGCTGGACGCGGCGTTCTGGCAGCTCGTGGAGAACGACGAGCTGGCGGCCGTGCTGGATCTCGATCCTGAGGTGGCGGCGGCCGTGGTGCCCGCGCTGTCCTCGTGGCGGACCCGGCAGCGGTCGCAGTCCATTGTGGATTCCTGGCGGTTCCGCGAGTCGTGGGAACGGCTCTCGCCGGCGGGTGCTTTTGCCGGAACCTGGCTGGTGGTTGTGCCGCCGGGCGAGCAGGACACGTGGACGCGGGACGTCGTGGACATCCTCGGCGGGGTCACCGTGCCGCTCGACAAGGTCGCTTCGCTGGCAGGCCGCGAGTTCACCGGGGTCGTGTCGCTGCTGGGTGTCGCGGACGACTCGGGCGACGTGCCCTATCCGTTGTCGGGGACCCTGGAGCTGCTGCGGGCGGGAATCGACGCTCCGTTGTGGACGGTGACGCGCGGCGCTGTGTCGACCGGGCACGGGGACATCGTGACGTCACCGGTGCAGGCCGCGTTGTGGGGCATGGGCCGGGTCGCGGCACTGGAGCAACCGCGCCGGTGGGGTGGCCTGATCGACCTGCCGGGCAGCGTGGACAACCAGATCGCCCAGGGCCTGCTGGCCGCTTTGACGAACTCGCTGGGGGAGGACCAGATCGCGGTGCGCGGCAACGGTGTCTTCGCCCGCCGCCTGGTGCCCGCGCCGCGTGGTGAGCACGGCGAGGACTGGACGCCGTCCGGCACGGTCCTGATCACCGGCGGCACCGGTGCCCTGGGCGGGTTCGTGGCCCGTTCCGTTGCTGCTCGGGGTGCTTCGCACATCGTGCTGACCTCACGTCGCGGGCCGTTGACGCCTGGTGTCGAGCATCTGGTGGCGCAGCTCGAAGGGTTCGGTGCCGAGGTCTCCGTCGAGGCCTGCGACGTCGCTGATCGAGCTGCGGTCTCGGAGTTGTTGGAACGCTTCCCCGACCTGACAGCTGTTGTGCACTGCGCCGGCATCGATTCCGGCGACGCCTTGTTGCGCGATCTGAGTGTTGATCAGCTCGGGGAGTTGTTGCGCGCCAAGATGGTGTCCGCGCGGAACCTGCACGAGCTGACCGGGAACCTCGACGCGTTCGTGCTGTTCTCGTCGGGTGCGGCGGCGTGGGGGAGTGGCGGCCAGCCCGCGTACTCGACCGCGAACGCCTACCTGGACGGCCTGGCGCAGTTCCGCCGCGGCCAGGGCCTGGTGGCGACGTCCGTGCAGTGGGGCGCGTGGGCCGAAGCCGGCATGGCGACCGATCCGGAGGCCTACGACCAGCTGCGCCGCCACGGCGTGCTGCCGATGGACCCGGAGCTGGCTCTGACGGCTCTGGTGCAGGCGGTGTCGGACGGCGAGACCGTGCTGACCGTCACGAACACCGACTGGGCCCGTTTCGCACCGGGTTTCACCGCGTCGCGCCCGTCGCCGTTGTTCTCCACGATCCCTTCGTTCTCCGCTGCTCTTGCTCCGGACGACGATCTTGGTGGCGCCGAGGTCGCGTTGCAGGAGAAGCTCGCCGGCCTGTCCGAGGCCGACCGGTCACGGGTGCTGCTCGATCTGGTGCGCTCCGAGGCGGCCGCGGTGCTGGGCCACGCCGGTGTCGAGTCGATCCACGCGGAGAAGGCGTTCCGCGACCAGGGATTCGACTCGCTGACCGCCGTGGAGATGCGCGACCGCCTGAAGGCCGCGACGGGCCTGCCCGTGCCGTCGGCGCTGGTCTTCGACTACCCGACGCCGCGCCTGGTCGCCGAGCACCTGCTGTCCGGCCTGTCCGCCGCTGTCGACGGTTCCGCTCTGGCCGACCTGACGCGGTTCGAGGCGTCGCTCGCCTCTGTCGCGGAGTCCGACCACGACGTGATCCGTGAGCGCCTGGAGAAGCTGCTGGGCCGGTTGAAGAAGCCTGTGTCCACTTCGGACGACGACATTCGCAGTGTCTCCGTCGAGGACCTCCTGAACATCATCGACGACGAGTTGCTCGACCTCTCGTAGTAGCAGTGTGTTGCCCGCACGAAATGAGGACGGACCAGTGCAGGAAGAGCAGCAGGACAAGGTTGCCGACTACCTGAGGCGAGTCACGGTCGAGTTGCGCCGGGCTCGTGAACGCGTCCTCGAGCTGGAGCAGAAGCACAGCGAGCCCATCGCGATCGTGGGCATGTCGTGCCGCTTCCCCGGCGGCGTGGTCACTCCCGAACAGCTGTGGGACGTCGTGTCCTCCGGCCGCGACGTGGTCTCCGCCTTCCCCGCCGACCGCGGCTGGGACCTCTCGTCGTTGCGCGCCGGCGCCTCTCTGGCTTCGGAGGGCGGCTTCCTGACTGATCTGGCGTCTTTCGACGCCGACTTCTTCGGCATCTCGCCGCGCGAGGCCCTGGGCATGGACCCGCAGCAGCGCATGATGCTGGAGCTCACGTGGGAGGCCCTGGAGCGGGCGGGGCTGGATCCTTCGGCGTTGCGGGGTTCTCCGACCGGCGTGTTCGTGGGCACGAACGGCCAGGACTACGCGGACCTGGTGTCGGTGGACGGCGACGGGCACGCCTCCACCGGCCTCATCGCGTCCGTGCTCTCCGGCCGTCTGTCCTACACCTTCGGCTTCGAGGGGCCCGCGGTTTCCGTCGACACCGCTTGCTCTTCGTCGTCGGTGGCCATGCATCTGGCCATGCAGGCTTTGCGTTCCGGTGAGTGCTCTTTGGCGCTGGCCGGTGGCGTCACGATCATGGCGACGCCGCATGCGTTCGTCGAGTTCACGCTGCAGCGCGGACTCGCCGCTGACGGCCGCTGCAAGGCCTTCTCCGACTCCGCCGATGGTGTCGGCTGGTCCGAGGGCGCCGGCATGCTGGTGCTGGAACGCTTGTCCGACGCGGTTGCTGCCGGCCACCGGGTTCTCGGCCTGTTGCGCGGTTCGGCCGTCAACCAGGACGGCGCTTCGAACGGCCTGACCGCTCCTAACGGTCCCTCGCAGCAACGCGTGATCCGCGCGGCCCTGGCATCTGCCGGTCTGGCTCCTGCCGATGTCGATGCCGTGGAGGCGCACGGCACTGGCACCACTTTGGGCGACCCGATCGAGGCCGCCGCGCTGATCGCCACTTATGGCCAGGACCGCTCGGTTCCGCTGTACATCGGCTCGATCAAGTCGAACATCGGTCACACGCAGGCCGCGGCGGGCGTCGCCTCGGTGATCAAGGTCGTGCAGGCGATGCAGCACGGCGTCCTGCCGCGCACCCTGCATGTCAGTTCGCCTTCCTCCCACGTCGACTGGTCGGCCGGCTCGGTCTCGTTGCTGACCTCCGCGACGCCGTGGCCTGCTGTCGATCGGCCCCGTCGCGTGGGCATCTCCTCGTTCGGCGTGTCCGGCACCAACTCGCACCTGATCGTCGAGGCGCCTGCGCCGGTCTCCGCTGGCCAGGAATTGTCAGACCTGCCTGAGATGATTGGGATGGGGGGTGGCTCCCCCCAGGGGGCCGGCGAATCCGTATCGATTCCGAGCGGCGGACGGAACGCGTCGGGTAAGGCGGGCGGTCCGAGCGGTGGACTGGGCGAGGCGGGCGGGCCGGGCGAGGCGGGCGGTCCGAGCGGCGGACTGGGCGGGCAGGGCGATCTGGGCTCGACGGGTGGCGTGCCGTGGCTGGTCTCGGCCAAGTCGGACGCGGCGCTCACCGGACAGATCGCGCAGCTCGCGGACGTGTTGGGACCGGTGGCCGCTGACCTGTCGGGTGAGGCGGCTGCGGACCTGCCGGTGAATGCGAAGGACGTCGGCTACTCACTGGCGGCCCGCACGCTGTTCGACCACCGCGCGGTGATCCTCAACGGCACCGAGATCGCGCGCGGCACCGCCACCGAGAAGCAGCTCGCGATGCTGTTCACCGGCCAGGGCTCGCAGCGCCTCGGCATGGGCCGCGAGCTGTACGAGGCGTTCCCGAAGTTCCGCGAGGCGTTCGACGAGGTCGCAGAGCACCTCGACGTCAGCGCGATGTGGGCCGACGACTCGGAAGCCCTGAACCAGACCGGCAACGCCCAGCCCGCGATCTTCGCGCTGCAGGTAGCCCTCTACCGCCTGGTCGAGTCGTTCGGCGTCAAGCCCGACCACGTCGCCGGCCACTCGATCGGCGAGATCGCCGCCGCGCACATCGCGGGCGTGTTCAGCCTCGAAGACGCCGCGAAACTCGTCAACGCCCGCGCGCGACTCATGCAGGCCCTGCCCCGCGCAGGCGTGATGATCGCGCTCCAGGCCACCGAAGCCGAAGTCACCCCGCACCTCACACCGGGTGTGTCCATCGCCGCGATCAACGGCCCGGAATCCGTTGTCATCGCAGGAGTCGAAGAAGAAGCCCGCACGATCGTCGCGAACTTCGAAGGCCGCAAGTCGAAGCAGCTCCAAGTCAGCCACGCGTTCCACTCGCCGCTGATGGACCCGATGCTCGACGACTTCCGCAACGCCATCGCGCACCTGAGGTTCCACGCTCCAGTCATCCCGGGCCTCGGTGACGTCGCGAACGCCGAGTACTGGGTCCGGCACGTCCGCAACACCGTCCGCTTCCACGACACCGTGATCAGCCTGGGCGACAAGCGGTTCCTGGAGATCGGCCCCGACGGCGTGCTGTCGGCGCTGGTCGAGAGCGGCATCCCAACGCTCCGCAAGGACCGTCCCGAAACCCAAGCCCTGATCACCGCCCTCGCCCGCCTCCACGTCGAAGGCACGAACGTCGACTGGAAGCCGTTCTTCGAGGGCGGCACCAGGGTCGAACTGCCGACGTATGCGTTCCAACGGCAGCGTTTCTGGCCGTCGACCACGAAGAACGCCGACGCGTCCGGACTCGGCCTCACCGCGGTGGGCCACCCGTTGCTCGGCGCGGCGGTGGAGCTCGCCGACGGGCAGGGCGTGCTGTTCACCAGCAGGCTGTCCGTCGCGACGCAGCCGTGGCTCGCCGATCACGTCGTCGGCGGCCGAGTCCTGTTCCCCGGGACGGCGTTCGCCGAGCTGGCGTTGCGCGCAGCTGACGAACTGGGCCTCGACCGACTCGACGAGCTGACGTTGGCGGCGCCGCTGGTCCTCAACGACCCGGTGCAGGTCCAGGTCGCGATCGGTGCCCCACAAGCCGGACGCCGCTCCATCGCCATCTACTCACGCCTCGACCAGGACACGCCGTGGCTCGAACACTGCACTGGTTTCCTCGCGTCCGGCACGGCACCAGACTTCGACACCACGGCCTGGCCGCCCGCCGGTGCGGAACCGGTTGCGCTGGAAGGGTTCTATGAACGGTTCGCGGACAAGGGGTTCGCGTACGGGCCGGCGTTCCAGGGCCTGCGCGCAGCGTGGCGCCACGGCGACGACGTCTACGCCGAGGTTGCGATCACCGAGGAGACCGACCGCTACGGTCTGCACCCGGCACTGCTCGACGCCGCCCTGCACGCCGCCGACCTGAGCACGTCCGAGGGCGGCATGCCGTTCGCCTGGGAAGGTGTGTCGCTGCACGCGACCGGTGCCTCCGCGCTGCGCGTGCGCATCCGGCCGCAAGGTGAGTCGTTCGCGATCGCCGCGACGGACCTCAACGGAACGCCGGTCATCTCGATCGACTCCCTCGTCACCCGCCCGATTCCCGCCGACGACACGGGCATCGGGCGCGAGGCGTTGTTCCACGTCGACTGGACGCCCGTCGCACTGCCCACCGAGACCGCCGAGGTCGAGGTGGAGCACGTCGTCTCCGACGGTTCCCCGGTCGAGTCCGCGCATGCCCTGACCGCACAAGTCCTCGCACGCCTCCAGCAATGGATCGCGGACGAACGACAGGACCGCCTCGCATTCGTCACGCGTCCCGGCGACCTCGGCGCGGCAGCGGTGTGGGGCCTGGTGCGGTCGGCGCAGACCGAGCACCCCGGCCGTTTCGTGCTGGTGGAGTCGGACGGCGACGTCCCGGCGGAGGTCCTCGCGCTGGACGAGCCGCAGATCCGTTGGCGCGATGGCGAAGCGGCCGTGCCACGCCTGGCCCGCCTCGCTCCCGCCGGCGAGTTCTCGTGGCAGGGCAAGGTTCTCATCACGGGCGGCACCGGCGGCCTCGGCCTGATCATCGCACGGCACCTCGTCACCACGCACGGCGTCCGCGACCTGCTGCTCGTCTCCCGGCGCGGCGAGGCTGACGTCGCGGAGCTGGAAGCGTTGGGCGCCAGCGTGATCGTTGAGGCGTGCGACGTCTCCAACCGCGCGCAGCTCGAATCCTTGTTGACGCGGCACGAGATCCGCGCCGTCGTGCACACCGCCGGCGTCCTGAACGACGGCATCGTCGAGTCGCTGACGCCCGATCGCGTCGGCACCGTGTTGCGCCCCAAGGTGGACGCCGCCTGGCACCTGCACGAGCTGACCGCCGACCTCGACGCCTTCGTGGTGTTCTCGTCGGTCGCGGGCACGATCGGCACGGCCGGCCAGGGCAACTACGCCGCCGCGAACGCGTTCCTCGACGCCCTGATGGAACACCGCCGCCGCAACGGTCTGCCCGGCACCTCGCTGGCATGGGGCCCGTGGATCGCGGGCATGCTGTCCGGCGCGGACGCGGAACGCCTGGCGCGCACTGGAATCCCCGGCCTCACGGTCGATCAGGGCCTCGAACTCTTCGACGCGGCAACGGGTGCCGGCAACGCCGTCCCTGTGCGCCTCGACCTGCCCGTGCTGCGCGGCCGCGGTGACATCCCGCCGATGCTGCGCGGCCTGATCAAGACCCGCCCGCGCCGTCTGGTCGCGGGTTCCTCCTCTGCTGTCTCGCTCACCAGTCGTCTCGCCGTTCTGGATGAAAGCGGGCGCCTGGAGGCGTTGCTGGACCTCGTACGCGGCCAGGTCGCCACTGTCCTCGGCCACGCGGGCACCGACGAGATCGACCCCGGCCGCGCGTTCCAGTCACTCGGCTTCGACTCGCTGACCGCCGTCGAACTCCGCAACCAGCTCACCGCCGTCACGGGCCTGCGTCTGCCCGCGACCCTGATCTTCGACTACCCGAACGCCGGGGTCCTGGCTTCTTACCTGCGCGACGAACTCTTCGGCACTGACGCCCTCGCGCCGGAGGTAGCGGTTGCCTCGGTCTCCGACGACCCGATCGTGATCGTCGGCATGGCCTGTCGCTACCCCGGCGGCGTCTCGTCGCCGGAAGACCTGTGGCGCCTGGTGGTCGACGGCGTGGACGCGGTGACCGACTTCCCGGCCAACCGCGGCTGGGACGTCGACGCGCTCTACCACCCCGACCCAGACCACATCGGCACCTCCTACACCCGCTCCGGCGGCTTCCTGCACGAAGCACCGCTGTTCGATCCGGCGTTCTTCGGCATGTCCCCGCGCGAAGCCCTCGCCACCGACTCGCAGCAGCGCCTGTTGCTGGAAACCGCCTGGGAGTCGCTGGAACGCGCCGGCATCGACCCGGTTTCCCTGCGGGGCAGCGCAACCGGCGTGTTCGCGGGCGTCATGTACACCGACTACTCGGTCGTGATCAGCGGCAGCGAGTTCGAGGGCTACCAGAGCATGGGCAGCGCCGGCACCTTCGCGTCCGGCCGCGTCTCCTACACGTTCGGCTTCGAGGGCCCCGCCGTCACCGTCGACACCGCGTGCTCTTCTTCTTTGGTGGCACTGCACCTGGCTTCCCAGGCGCTGCGCAACGGCGAATGCTCGCTGGCCCTGGCCGGCGGCGTGACGGTGATGTCGACCCCGTCCACCTTCGTCGAGTTCTCCCGCCAGCGAGGACTCTCCGCGGACGGCCGCTGCAAGTCCTTCTCCGACACGGCCGACGGCGTGGGCTGGGCCGAAGGCGTCGGCCTCCTCGTGCTCGAACGCCAATCGGACGCCATTCGCAACGGCCACAACATCTTGGCTGTCGTGCGAGGCTCCGCGATCAACCAGGACGGCGCTTCCAACGGGTTGACGGCCCCGAACGGTCCGTCCCAGCAACGCGTGATCCGCTCGGCGCTCGCCTCCGCCGGCCTGTCCGTGTCCGACGTCGACGTCGTCGAGGCCCACGGCACCGGCACGACACTCGGAGACCCGATCGAGGCCCAAGCGCTCCTCGCCACCTACGGCCAGGACCGCCCCGCGCCTCTGCTCCTCGGCTCCATCAAGTCGAACATCGGCCACTCCCAGGCCGCCGCGGGCGTCGCGGGCGTGATCAAGATGGTGCACGCGATGCGCCACGGCCTGGTCCCCGCAACCCTGCACGTGGACGAGCCGTCCACCCACGTGGACTGGGAAGCCGGCGACATCACCCTCGTCACCTCCCCGACGTCGTGGCCCGCGGTCTCCCGCCCGCGTCGCGCCGGCGTCTCTTCGTTCGGTGTCTCGGGCACGAACGCGCACGTGATCTTGGAGGCGCCTGCGTCGGTTTCCGCCGGCCAGGAATTGTCAGACCTGCCTGAGATGATTGGGATGGGGGGTATCTCCCCCCAGGGGGCCGGCCAATCCGAATCGATCCCGGGCGGTGGGGCGGACGCAACCGGCGACGGGCTCGGCGGTGGAGCGGGTGCGGCCGGTGGCGGGCTTGGTGCGGCGGGTGTGGTGCCGTGGTTGGTGTCCGCGAAGTCCGCGACGGCGCTGGACGCGCAGCTCGACCGGGTGCTGCCGCTCGAAGGCGACCCGCGGGACATCGGGTACTCGCTCGCGTTGAAGACGACCTTCGACCACCGGGCCGTGGTGCTCGGCGGGCAGGTCGTCGCGAAGGGCGTGGTGAGCGGGAAGCCGCTGGCCTACGTGTTCTCCGGGCAGGGTTCGCAGCGGCTGGGCATGGGGCGTGAGCTCTACGAGGCGTTCCCGGTGTTCGCGCGGGCGTTGGACGAGGTGCTGGATCGCCTCGACGTCCGGAACGTCATGTGGGGCGACGACGCTGAGGCGCTGAACCAGACCGGGAACGCGCAGCCCGCGATCTTCGCGATCCAGGTGGCGCTGTACCGGTTGCTGGAGTCGTTCGGGGTTCGGCCGGGTCAGGTTGCCGGGCACTCGATCGGTGAGATCGCGGCCGCACACGTCGCCGGGGTCCTGAGCCTGGAGGACGCGGCGGAGCTTGTCCGGGCGCGGGCGAGCCTCATGCAGGCGTTGCCGGCCGGTGGGGCGATGGTGTCTGTCATCGCGTCCGAAGAAGAAGTGCGCGCGCACCTGACCGACGGCGTGTCGATTGCCGCCGTCAACGGGCCGCGGTCTGTCGTGATCGCCGGCGTCGAGGAGGAAGTGCTCGTCATCGCCGAGCGGTGGAAGAGCAAGCGGCTCAAGGTGTCGCATGCGTTCCACTCGCCGTTGATGGAGCCGATGCTCGACGACTTCCGTGAGGCGATCAGCGGGATCACGTTCAACGAGCCGGTTGTCGGAATGTCGACATCCGGCGATGTCACCACCGTCGACTACTGGGTCAACCACGTGCGTGACGTGGTGCGGTTCCACGAGAACGTCACCCGGCTAGGTGACGTGACTGCGGTTGAGGTCGGGCCTGACGCGCAGTTGACGGCGATGGTTGACGGGTTGATTCCGACGTTGACGCGAGTCAAGTCTGATGTTGATTCAATGTTGACTGCACTCGGTCAAGTACATGTTGACGGAATCAATGTTGATTGGGCGCAGCTGTACACCGGTGGTCAACGTGTTGACGTGCCCACCTACGCGTTCGACCACCAGTCGTTCTGGCCGGAGACCAGCGCGAAGTCGGATGTGCGGTCGGCGGGCCTCGGGGCGGTGGAGCACCCGTTGCTCGGTGCCGCGGTCGAACTCGCCGGGGGAGCGGGTCACCTGTTCACGGCACGGCTGGCGCGGCGGTCGTGGCTTGCCGACCACACCGTGCACGGCGCGGTGCTCGTGCCGGGTGCGGCGCTCGTCGAGCTGGCGGTGCGGGCGGCGGACGAGGTCGGACTGGATCGCGTCGAGGAGCTGACGCTCGCGGCGCCGTTGGTGCTGCCGGAGAGTGGTGGCGTCCAGGTTCAGGTGGTCGTGGGCGCTGAGGAGAACGGCCGTCGGCAGATCTCGATCTACTCCCGGATTGAGCGCGCGGTCGACGAGCCGTGGACGGAGCACGCCACCGGTGTGCTCGGGTCCGGTGGGGACGTCGCCGAGGTCGGTGAGTGGCCGCCGCGTGCGGAGCCGATCGACGTCGCGGACGCCTACGAGCGGTTCGCGGAGAGCGGGTTCGAGTACGGGCCGGCGTTCCAGGGGCTGCGGGCGGCGTGGCGGGACGGCGACACCGTGTTCGCCGAGGTCGCGTTGTCCGAGGGGGTGTCGGCTAGCGGCTTCGGGCTGCATCCGGCGCTGCTCGACGCGGCACTGCACGCGGCGCTGCTGGTCGACGACGGTGCCGGGCTGCCGTTCTCGTGGGAAGGCGTGACGCTGCACGCGACCGGTGCGACGGCGTTGCGCGTGAAGCTGACTCGCAACGGCGGCAACCTCGCCGTCGCGCTCGCCGACACCACCGGGGCTCCGGTCGCGTCGGTGGACGCGCTGGCGGTGCGTGCGGTGTCCGCCGAGCAGCTCAGCAGCACTGACCGCGACTCGTTGTTCCAGGTCGAGTGGGTCGAGGTCCCGGTGCCCGCCGAGCCGGCGAACGGCGTCGTGGTCGAGCACGTCGTTGCCGAGGGCGAAGTTGTCGAGGCGACGCATGTGCTGGTGGCGCGGGCGTTGGCGCGGCTGCAGGAGTGGATCGCCGGCGAGCGGCCCGAGAAGCTGGTGTTCGTCACCGGCACGGGTTGCCTTGCGGGCGCGGCGGTGCGGGGCCTGGTGCGGTCGGCGCAGACCGAGCACCCCGGCCGGTTCGGCATCATCGACACCGACTCCGGCGAGCTCGTGCCGCGGGCGCTGGGCATCGACGAGCCCGAGCTGATCATCCGCGAAGGCGTGGTCAAGGCCGTCCGGCTCGCGCGGGCGGCCGCGACCGGACGCGAGGTCGCGTGGCAGGGTCCGGTGCTGATCACCGGTGGCACCGGCGGTCTGGGTGGTGTGATCGCGAAACACCTTGTCGCGCAGGGTGTTGACGAGTTGGTGCTGGTCAGTCGGCGCGGCGAGAAGCCGGAGTGGGTGGCCGAGCTGGACGCACGCGTCACCGTCGCGAAGTGCGACGTGGCGGACCGCAAGGCTGTGCAGAAGCTGCTGAAGAAGCACCCGGTGCGGACGGTCGTGCACGCCGCCGGGGTGCTGGACGACGGTGTGATCGAGTCGTTGACGCCCGAGCGGGTGTCCAAGGTGTTGCGGCCCAAGGTCGACGCGGCCTGGAACCTGCACGAGTTGTTGCCCGAGGCCAGGTTCGTGCTGTTCTCGTCCGTCGCCGGCACGCTCGGCAGCGCGGGGCAGGGCAACTACGCGGCCGCCAACGCGTTCCTCGACGCCCTCGCCGCGCACCGGCAGAACACCGTGTCGCTGGCCTGGGGCGCCTGGGAAGGCGGCATGGCCGGGCATCTGTCCGAAGTGGACGTCGAACGCATGCGTCGCGCCGGTATGCCGCCGATCTCGGTGGAGCAGGGCGTCGAGCTGTTCGACGCGGCCATCGCGCACGGTGGTCCCGCGCTGGCGCCGTTCCGGCTGGACCTCGCCGTGCTGCGCGCAAAGGGCGAGGTGGCGCCGGTGCTGCGCGGTCTGGTCCGGACGCGCTCGAAGCGTTCCGTGGCGGGATCGGACACCGCGATCACGCTCGTTTCGCGGCTTTCGGTGTTGTCGGAGGCCGATCGGCTGGAGGCGTTGCTCGAAGTCGTGCGCACCGAGGTGGCTGCGGTTCTCGGGCACGGAGGTGCGCACGCGGTTGATGCGGCGCAGCAGTTCCGCGATCTCGGGTTCGACTCGCTGACCGCTGTCGAACTGCGGAACCGGCTGACGGCGGCCACCGGGATCCGGCTGCCCGCGACGTTGATCTTCGATTACCCGACCTCCGGCGCGTTGGCGGCTTATTTGCGTGATGAGCTGCTCGGCGCCGTGTCGCCGGTGTCGGAGTTGCCCGCATTGGTGTCCACTTCGGACGACCCGATCGTGATCGTCGGCATGGCCTGTCGTTATCCCGGCGGTGTCACGACGCCGGAAGAGCTGTGGCAGCTCGTGATCGACGAGGTCGACGCGGTCACCGATTTCCCGGCCGACCGGGGCTGGGACCTGGAGGGCCTGTATCACCCGGATCCCGATCACATCGGCACCTCCTACACGCGCTCGGGTGGGTTCCTGCACGACGCGGCCGAGTTCGATCCGTCGTTCTTCGGCATGTCGCCGCGGGAGGCGCTGGCGACCGACACCCAGCAGCGTCTGTTGCTGGAGACCGCGTGGGAGGCGCTGGAGCGCGCCGGAATCGACCCGACGGCGTTGCGGGGCAGTGCGACCGGTGTGTTCACCGGCTTGATGTACAACGACTACCAGTCCGTCGTCGGTGGCGGCGACATGGAAGGGCACCAGGGGCAGGGCAGCGCGGGCAGCGTCGCGTCCGGTCGCGTGTCCTACGTGTTCGGGTTCGAGGGGCCCGCGGTCACGGTCGACACGGCGTGCTCGTCGTCGCTGGTCGCGATGCACTGGGCGATCCAGTCGCTGCGATCGGGGGAGTGCTCGCTGGCGCTCGCCGGTGGTGTGACGGTGATGTCGACGCCCTCGACGTTCATCGAGTTCTCCCGGCAGCGCGGCGTTTCCGAGGACGGCCGGTCGAAGGCGTTCTCCGACTCGGCGGACGGCGTCGGCTGGGCTGAGGGCATCGGCCAGGTCGTGCTGGAACGTCAGTCCGACGCTGTGCGCAACGGCCATCGGATCCTTGCGGTGATCCGTGGTTCCGCGGTCAACCAGGACGGCGCTTCGAACGGGTTGACTGCCCCGAACGGTCCTTCGCAGCAACGCGTGATCCGCGCGGCTCTGGCCTCGGCCGGTCTGTCGGTTGCCGACGTCGACGCCGTCGAGGCGCACGGCACCGGAACGCCGCTGGGTGACCCGATCGAAGCTCAGGCTTTGCTGGCGGTGTACGGGCAGGAGCGTCCTTCGCCGTTGTTGTTGGGTTCCATCAAGTCGAACATCGGCCACTCGCAGGCGGCCGCCGGTGTCGCGTCGGTCATCAAGATGGTGCAGGCGCTGCACCACGGCGTGCTGCCGCGCACTCTGCACATCACCGAGCCGTCGTCGCACGTCGACTGGGAGGCCGGCGCGGTCGAGCTGCTGACCTCGACGCGTTCGTGGCCTTCGGTGGATCGCCCGCGCCGCGCGGGCGTCTCGTCGTTCGGTGTCTCGGGCACGAACGCGCACGTGATCTTGGAGGCGCCGAGCTCGCCAGAACTGTCAGACCTGCCTGAGATGATTGGGATGGGGGGTGGCTCCCCCCAGGGGGTCAGCCAATCCGAATCGATCCCGGGTGGCGGGTCTGGTGCGGCCGGTGGCGGGCTCGGTGCAGCGGGTGCGGTGCCGTGGCTGGTGTCGGCCAAGTCTGCGGAGGCGCTGGAAGCCCAGGTCGAGCGGATCAGGGCGGTCGAGGCTGACGCGGTCGACGTCGGGTTCACGCTGGCAGCGCGGGCGAACTTCGACCACCGGGCCGTGATCATCGGCGACGACGTCATCACCGGGCAGGTCACGACCGCGGGCAAGACCGTGTTCGTGTTCCCAGGCCAGGGCTCGCAGTGGGTCGGCATGGGCCGGGAGTTGCTGGCGAGCAACGAGGTGTTCGCGCGCCGGATCGCGGAGTGCGACGCGGCGCTGCGGCCGTTCGTCGAGTGGTCGCTGGTCGAGGTGCTCCAAGAAGAGCTTCTGCTGGACCAGGTCGACGTCGTGCAGCCCGTGCTGTGGGCGGTCATGGTGTCGTTGGCCGAGGTGTGGCGCTCGTACGGGGTTGAGCCGCAGGCTGTCGTCGGGCACTCGCAGGGTGAGATCGCGGCGGCCGCGGTCGCCGGAGCACTGAGCCTGCAGGACGCGGCGCGCGTCGTGGCGCTGCGAAGCCAAGCCGTTGATGAGGCGTTGTCGCGGCGGGGCGGCATGTTGTCGGTTTCGTTGCCCGCAGCAGAAGTGCGGCCGCTGATCGCGCGTTACGAGGACAGGGTGGCGGTCGCTGCGGTCAACGGGCCGCGGTCGACGGTGGTCGCGGGTGAGCCCGAGGCGCTCGCCGAGATCGTGGCCGAGTGCGTGCAGAAGGACGTCCGGGCGCGCATGATCGCCGTGGACTACGCGTCGCACACCCCGCAGGTCGAGGCGATTCGTGAACGGGTGCACCAGGATCTTGCCGGCATCGCGCCGCGGACCAGCGCGATTCCGTTGTACTCCACGGTGACCGGCGAACCGATCGACACCGCGATCATGGACGCCGGCTACTGGTACACCAACCTGCGGCAGACGGTCGAGTTCCAGAACGCCACCAACGCCTTGCTGCGCGACGGCTTCCGGTTCTTCGTCGAACCCAGCGCGCACCCGGTGCTGACGATCGGCGTCGAGCAGACCGCGGCGGACACCGATGCCGTGGTGCTCGGAACGTTGCGGCGCAACGAAGGTGGCCACAAGCAGCTGCTCACCGCGCTCGCGCAAGCGCATGTCAACGGACTCAAGGTCACGTGGGACTTCCGCGGCGGCAAGCTGGTCGACCTGCCGACGTACGCGTTCCAGCGGCGGCGGTTCTGGCCGTCCGGGCAGGTGCGGCCGGGTGAGCACCCGTTGCTCGGCGCGGCGGTCAGCGTCGCCGGAGCGGACGACGTGCTGTTCACGTCCCGGCTGTCGACGCGGTCACACCCGTGGCTCGCGGATCACGCCGTCAACGGCACGGTTCTGTTGCCCGGCACGGCGTTCGTGGAGCTGGCTATCCGGGCCGGTGACGAGGTCGGCTGCGACACGCTCGACGAGCTGACGATCTCCGCGCCGCTCGTGCTCGACAGGCCGGTGCAGCTGCAGGTTGTGGTCCGAGGTGAGGGCGACAGGCGCCCGTTCACGATCTACTCGCGCACCGAGGACGACGCGCCGTGGACCGAGCATGCTTCGGGAACGCTCTCGCAAGGCAGCGCTACCAGCGACTTCGACGCCACGAACTGGCCGCCGCGCGCGGAAAGTGTTGACGTGGAAGGGGCCTACGAGCGGTTCGCGGACATGGGCTTCGAGTACGGGCCCGCGTTCCAGGGGTTGCGCGCAGTCTGGCGCGACGGCGACGACGTCTATGCAGAGGTCGCGACGTCCAGCGAGACCACGGGCTTCGGGCTGCATCCGGCTTTGCTTGACTCCGCACTGCATGCTGCGTTGCTCGCGAAGGACGGTGCCGGGCTGCCGTTCTCGTGGGAAGGCGTGTCGCTGCACGCGACCGGCGCGACGGAGCTGCGGGTTCACTTGCGTTCCAACGGCGATTCGATGGAGATCGCCCTCGCCGACACCGCCGGCCAGCCGGTGGCGACGGTCGAGTCACTCGTCGTGCGGCCCGTTGCGTTGCCGCAGAACGAGGTCGACCGCGACTCGTTGTTCCGGATCGAGTGGACGCCCACCCCGTTGCCGTCCGAGGCTGCGGAGAACGTCGTCACGGAGCACGTCGTCGGCGACGGCAACGTCATCGAGTCGACGCGGGCGTTGACGATCCGTGTGCTGGCCAAACTCCAGGAATGGATCTCCGGCGAACGCACAGAGCGGCTCGCTTTTGTTACCCGTGAAGGAGATCTGGCCGGGCAGGCGGTGTGGGGGCTGGTGCGGTCGGCGCAGACCGAGCACCCCGGCCGGTTCGTGCTGGCCGACATCGACGACGACGCCGTGCTGCCGCAGGCACTTGCCGCGGACGAGCCGCAGCTGCGCATCAGGCATGGCCGGCTGTTGGTGCCGCGCCTCGCGCGTGCTGCTGCAGTGCAGGAGATCACGTGGGAGAGCCCGGTACTGATCACCGGTGGCGGCGGGCTTGGCGGCGTGATCGCGCAGCACCTGGTGGCTGAGCACGGGGTCACCGAGCTGATCCTGGCCAGCCGGAGCGGCCGGAAGCCCGACTGGGAGGTGGACGCGGCCGTCAAGGTCGTCAAGTGCGATGTCAGTGACCGCAAGGCACTGCAACGGTTGCTGAAGAAGCACACGCCGAAGTCGGTCGTGCACACCGCCGGGGTGCTCGACGACGGCGTGATCGAGTCGTTGACGCCGGAGCAGTTCGACACCGTGTTGCGTCCCAAGGTCGACGCGGCCTGGCACCTGCACGAGTTGCTGCCCGAAGCCAGGATCGTGTTGTTCTCGTCCGCGGCGGGGATTCTCGGCGGCGCCGGCCAGGGCAACTACGCCGCGGCCAACGCGTTCCTCGACGCACTCGCTCAGCATCGGCCGAACACCGTGTCGCTGGCCTGGGGCACGTGGGAGGCAACGGTCGGTCTCACCGGTTCGCTGACGGACGCCGACCGGGAACGCCTGGTGCGCGCCGGAATGCCGCCGATCACCCCCTCGCAAGGCACCGCGTTGTTCGACGCGGCGGTCGCGAGCGGTGAAGCGGTGTTGCTGCCCGCGCGCCTGGATCTCGCGACGTTGCGGGCACAGGAGGTACCCGCGTTGCTGCGTGGCCTGATCCGCACCCGTGCCCGGCGCACGGTCGCCGGGTCGGACGCGGCGACCGGACTCGCCGCGAAGCTGCGGCCGTTGGGTGAGACGGAGCGCCTCGACGCGCTGCTCGACCTGATCCGGACGCAGGTCAGCGCGGTGCTCGCGTTGGAGAGCTTCGACGCCGGGCGGGCGTTCCGGGACCTCGGGTTCGACTCGCTGACCGCCGTCGACCTGCGCAACCGCCTCACCGCGGTCACCGGGTTGCGGCTGCCGGCGACGCTCGTGTTCGACTACCCGACCGCGGCGGTGCTGGCGGCGTTCCTGCGCGACGAACTGTTCGGCGCGGAGAGCTCAGTCGTTGCCACGCGGGCGGTTCTGGACGACGACCCGATCGTCGTCGTTGGCATGGCCTGCAGGTTCCCTGGTGGGGTCACGACGCCGGAAGAGCTGTGGCAGCTGGTGCTGGACGGCACGGACGCGATCTCCGAGTTCCCGTCCGATCGCGGCTGGGACCTCGGCACCTTGTTCTCCGGCAACGACATCGGCACCTCGGCGACGCGGCTCGGCGGCTTCCTGCACGACGCGGGCGAGTTCGACCCGGCCTTCTTCGGGATGTCTCCGCGTGAAGCTCTCGCGACGGACTCGCAGCAGAGGTTGCTGCTGGAGACCGCGTGGGAGGCATTCGAACGTGCCGGGATCGACCCGGTTTCGTTGCGCGGCAGCGACACCGGGGTGTTCGCGGGCGTCATGTACAACGACTACGCGCAGCTGCTCGGCGGTGAGTTCGAGGGCCACCACGGCACCGGGTCGTCGCCGTCGGTCGCGTCCGGCCGGGTGTCCTACGTGCTCGGTCTCGAAGGTCCGGCTGTCACGATCGACACTGCCTGCTCGTCTTCGCTGGTCGCGATGCACCTCGCGGTTCAGTCGCTGCGCACGGGGGAGTCGTCGCTGGCGCTCGCCGGTGGTGTCGCGGTCATGTCGACGCCCGCCACGTTCATCGAGATCTCGCGGCAGCGTGGCGTTTCGTCGGACGGGCGGTGCAAGGCGTTCTCCGAGGGCGCGGACGGCACCGGGTTCTCCGAGGGCGTCGGGCTGCTCGTGCTGGAGCGGCAGTCCGATGCTCTGCGTCTTGGCCACAACGTTCTCGCGGTCCTGAAGGGCACCGCGGTCAACCAGGACGGTGCTTCGAACGGGTTGACCGCCCCGAACGGTCCTTCGCAGCAACGGGTCATCCGCGCTGCTCTTGCCTCGGCTGGCCTGTCGCCTTTGGACGTCGACGCCGTGGAGGCGCACGGGACGGGCACCTCGTTGGGTGACCCGATCGAGGCTCAGGCCTTGCTCGCGGTCTACGGCCAGGAGCGCGCCGAGCCTCTGTACCTGGGGTCGATCAAGTCGAACATCGGTCACACCCAGTCGGCGGCGGGCGTTGCCGGTGTCATCAAGATGATCATGGCGTTGCGGCACGGCGTGTTGCCGCAGACCCTGCACGTTTCCGCGCCGTCCTCGCACATCGAGTGGGACGCGGGGGCCGTCGAACTGCTCACCTCGTCGCGCGACTGGCCCGCCGTCTCACGTCCGCGCCGCGCGGGCGTGTCGTCGTTCGGCATCTCCGGCACGAACGCGCACGTGATCTTGGAGGCTCCGAGCTCGCCAGAACTGTCAGACCTGCCTGAGATGATTGGGATGGGGGGTGGCTCCCCCCAGGGGGCCGGCCAATCGGGATCGATTCCGGACGTGGGGTCGGTCGCGCAGGCCGGGTCGGTTGCGCAGGTGGCGCCGGTCGCGCTGCCGGTCTCGGCCAAGTCTGTCGGCTCCCTGCGGGCTCAGGTCGAGCGGATCAAGGCGCTCGTCGAGCGTGGCGCGGATCCGGTGAACGTCGGGTTCTCGCTGGCCGCGCGCAGCCGGTTCGACCACCGCGCGGTGATCATCGGTGACGAGGTCGTCGAGGGCACAACAGTGCAGAACCCAGGGCCGGTGTTCGTGTTCCCCGGCCAGGGGTCGCAGTGGCACGGCATGGCGGTCGACCTGCTGGAACAGGACGAGACGTTCGCGCGCTGGATGACCGAGGCCGACCGCGCGATCGCGGCGCACGTCGGCTGGTCCGTCATCGACGTGCTGAAAGGCGACGCGGACCTGCTGGAACGCATCGAGATCCTGCAGCCCGCGCTGTTCGCCATCATGATCTCGCTCGCCCAGACGTGGCGCGCGAACGGCGTGGAGCCCGCGGCGGTCGTCGGGCACTCCCAGGGCGAGATCGCGGCCGCCTACATCGCCGGCGCGATCAGCCTCGACCAGGCCGCGCAGATCGTGGTCAAGAGGTCGCAGCTGTTCGCGGACGAGCTCGTCGGCAACGGCGCGGTCGCGAGCATCGCGTTGCCCGCTAGTGAAGTAGAGAAGCTGCTGCCACAGGAGCTGGCGATCGCGGGCGTCAACAGCCCGAACGCCTGCACGGTCGCCGGCGCGATCCCGGAGCTGGAGACGTTCGTCGCGAGCCTGGTCGCCAAGGACATCCGGGCCCGCGTGATCGGCAGCACGGTCGCCTCGCACTGCGCCCAGGTCGACCGGCTGCGCGACCAGATCCTGGAACTGTTCGCGGACATCACGCCGCAGACCGGCAGCATTCCGTTCTACTCGACCGTCACCGGCGCGAAGATCGACACCGCGACGCTCGACGCCGAGTACTGGTTCCAGAACGCCCGCCAGCCGGTCAGCTTCGCCGAGGTCGTCCAAAGGCTCGTGCAGGACGGCCACCGCGTGCTGATCGAGTCGAGCGCGCACCCCGTCCTGATGCTGCCCGCGCAGCAGACCGCCGAAGTGGTCAACACGGAGATCGTCGCGATCGGCTCACTCCGCCGCGACCAGGGCGGCGAACAAAGGTTCACCGCGAGTCTCGCCGAGGCGTGGGTCGCCGGGCTCGACGTCCGGTGGCAGCACCCCGGCGGCCGCAGGATCGCGCTGCCGACGTATCCGTTCGACCACCAGCGGTTCTGGCCGGAGCCGCTGGTCAAGGACACCTCCGACCCTGTCGACGCCGAGTTCTGGGAGCTCGTCGACAACGGCGGCCTGGAGGACATCGGCGTCGAACGGGACGTCGCGCAAACGCTCGCGCAGTGGCGCAGCCGCCGCAAGTCCGAATCCACAATGGACACCTGGCGGTACCGCGACCAGTGGACCCCGATCACGGTCACCGGCGCGCCCGCCGGAACGTGGCTCGTCGTCACGTCCGGCACCGAAGCCCAGGACGTGATCAACGCCCTGAACGCCGCACACATCGACGTCGACGAGCAGATCAGCCGCTCGGATCTCGTCCAAAGCCTGCCCGAGACCATCGACGGCGTCATCGCGATGACCGGCCTGCGGGCGACGATCACGCTGGTCCAGGCACTGGCCGAAGCCGGTGTCACGGCACCGATCTGGGCGGTCACGCGCAACGCCGTCGCCGTCGGCAACGAGACCGTGGACCCGGCGCAGACCGCGATCTGGGGACTCGGCCGCGTCGCCGCGCTCGACCTGCCACGTCGCTGGGGCGGCCTGATCGACCTGCCGGAGCAGCTGGAAGGCAAGGCCGCGCAACGGTTCGCGGCCGTGCTGACCGGCGCCGAGGACCAGGTCGCCATCAGGGAGAACGGCGTGTTCGCACGCCGCCTGATCCGCACCAACGCCCAGCACGGCCCGGAGTTCCGGACGACCGGCACGGTGCTGATCACCGGCGGCACCGGTGCGCTCGGCGGTCACGTCGCCCGCTGGATGGCCGAGGCCGGCGCCGACCACGTCGTGCTGACCAGCCGCCGCGGTCTCGACGCTCCAGGCGCACAAGAACTCAAGGCAGAGCTGGAAGACACCACACGCGTCACCATCGCCGCGTGCGACGCGGCGGACCGGGAAGCGCTGGCAAACCTGCTCGCGAGCATCGACGACCTCACCACGGTCGTGCACGCGGCGGGCATCGGCACCGGTGACGCGCCGATCGACGAGCTGCGCTACGAGGACGTCACGGCGCTGCTCGACACGAAGATCACCGCAGCTCGGCACCTGCACGAGCTGGCCCCGCAGGCCCGCTTCATCTTGTTCTCGTCGGGCGCGGCGAGCTGGGGCAGCGGTGGCCAGCCCGCGTACGGCGCCGCCAACGCCTATCTCGACGGTCTCGCACACCTGCGCAGGTCGCAGGGCCTCAAGGCGACCTCCATCGCGTGGGGTGCCTGGGCGGAAGCCGGTATGGCGGCCGATCACGGCATGTACGAGGCGCTGCACCGGATCGGCATCGGCTCGATGCCGCCGGAGCTCGCGATGAAGGTGCTGCGCCAGGCCGTCGCCGACGACCAGACCCAGCTCACCGTCACCGACATCGACTGGGCGAAGTTCGCGCCGAGCTTCACCGCCGAACGCCCGAGCCCGCTGCTCACCGGCATTCCCGAGGTGCGCCAGGCACTCGCTGAGGAGCCGGTGGCGGAGTCGGAGCTCAAGCAACGACTGGCCAAGCTCACCGAGGCGGAACGCGACCGCGCGTTGCTCGACCTGGTCCGTGCCGAAGCCGCGAAGACGCTGGGCTACGCGGAAAGCGACCAGGTCCCGACCGGCAGGGCGTTCCGCGAGCTGGGCTTCGACTCGGTCACCGCGGTCGAGATGCGCAACCGCCTGAAGACCGCGACCGGCCTCGCACTGCCTGCGACGTTGGTCTTCGACTACCCGACGGCGACCACGTTGTCGCAGCACCTGCGTGACGAACTGTTCGGTGGCACGCAACTGATCGAGGTCCGCGCGGCTACTCAGGTCACCGACGACCCGATCGCGATCGTCGGCATCGGCTGCCGTTATCCCGGCGGTGTCACGACCCCGGAAGCGTTGTGGGAGCTGGTGTTCGAAGGCCGTGACGTGATCTCGCGATTCCCCACGGACCGCGGCTGGGACCTGGACCGGCTCGCCAGTTCGACGTTCGAGGGCGGCTTCCTCGACGCCGTCGCCGACTTCGACGCGGGCTTCTTCGGAATCTCGCCGCGTGAGGCCGTCGTGATGGACCCGCAGCAACGCCTGCTGCTCGAAACGTCCTGGGAGGCCCTGGAACGCGCGGGCATCGACCCGATCTCCTTGAAAGGCAGCCTGACGGGTGTCTTCGTCGGCACGACCGGCCAGGACTACGAGTCGCTGCTCAACCGGTCGCTGGAGGAGACCGGCCCGTACGCCACGACCGCTTTCTCGGCCAGCGTCCTGTCCGGCCGCATCTCCTACCTGCTCGGGCTGGAAGGCCCGGCGGTCACGATCGACACGGCCTGCTCGTCGTCGCTCGTCGCCATGCACTGGGCTGCGCAGGCCTTGCGCAACGGTGAGTGCGACCTGGCCCTGGCCGGTGGTGTGGCGGTCATGACGACGCCCAACGCCTACTCCGCCTTCACCGCGGCCGGTGGGCTCGCGCCGGACGGGCGTTGCAAGGCGTTCGCCGAGGCCGCGGACGGCACCGGCTGGTCGGAAGGCGCCGGTGTGGTGCTGCTGGAGCGGTTGTCGGACGCGCGTCGGCACGGCCACGAGGTGCTCGCCGTGCTGCGCGGTTCGGCGATCAACCAGGACGGCGCGTCGAACGGCCTCACCGCGCCGAACGGCCCGTCGCAGCAACGCGTGATCAGGCAAGCGCTTGCGAACGCGGGTTTGCAACCGTCCGAAGTGGATGCGGTGGAGGCGCACGGCACGGGTACGACGCTGGGCGACCCGATCGAGGCGCAGGCCGTGCTCGCGACGTACGGTCAGAACCGCGAGACCCCGCTGCTGCTCGGCTCGATCAAGTCGAACCTCGGCCACCCGCAGTCGGCCGGTGGTGTGGCCGGCGTGATCAAGATGATCATGGCGCTGCGGCACGGTGTGCTGCCGCAGACCCTGCACGTCGACGCCCCTTCGTCCAATGTGGAATGGCAGACCGGCAACGTCGAGCTGCTCACCTCGCGCCGCGACTGGTCTCCGAACGGTCACCCGCGCCGCGCCGGCGTCTCGTCGTTCGGTGTCTCCGGAACGAACGCGCACGTGATCATCGAGGAGGCGCCGGAGTTCACCGCGGTGGTCCCGACGGCAACGACAACCGCCTCGGTGGTACCGCTCGTGGTGTCGGGGCGGTCCGAGGAGGCACTGGCTGATCAGCTGGCACGACTCGGTTCGGTTGACGCCTCGCAGCTCGACCTCGCCTACTCGCTGGCCGTGTCGCGCAGCGCGTTCGAGCACCGGGTCGTGCTCGCCGACGGCGTCGAGATCGCCAGGGGAGAGGCCGCGGAACGCGACCTGGCGCTGCTGTTCACCGGGCAGGGCTCGCAGCGGCTCGGCATGGGACGTGAGCTGTACGAGCGGTTCCCGGTGTTCGCGGACGCCTTCGACGCCGTGCTCGCGCACCTCGACCCGTCGTTGCGGTCGATCATGTGGGGAGATGACGCCGAGGCGTTGAACCAGACCGGCAACGCGCAGCCCGCGATCTTCGCGCTGGAAGTCGCGCTGTACCGGCTGGCGGAGTCGTTCGGGATCAGGGCGGACCGCCTCGCCGGGCACTCGATCGGCGAGATCGCCGCGGCTCACGTTGCGGGAGTGTTCAGCCTCGAAGACGCGTGCACGTTGATCTCCGCGCGCGCCTCGCTGATGCAGGCACTGCCGGCCGGTGGCGCGATGATCGCGATCGAGGCCGCCGAGGACGAGGTCACGCCACTGCTGACCGACGGCGTGTCGATCGCGGCGGTCAACGGGCCGAAGGCGCTGGTGATCGCCGGTGTCGAGGAAGAAGTGGTGGCCATCGCGTCGAACTGGAAGAGCAAGCGGCTCAAGGTGTCGCACGCGTTCCACTCGCCGTTGATGGAGCCGATGCTGGACGACTTCCGCGCGGCCATCGCGGGCATTTCGTTCAACGAACCGACGATTCCGTTGTTGGCCGGTGGGACTGTTCAACAATCTGAGTACTGGGTGCGGCACGTCCGGGAGGCGGTGCGGTTCCACGACACAGTGCGCGCGCTCGACGGCAGCACGTTCCTGGAGATCGGTCCCGATGGCGTGCTGTCGGCGATGGTCGACGGCATCCCGCTGCTGCGCAAGGACCGCGGTGAGGAGCAGGCGTTCGTCGCGGGGCTCGCCCGCCTGCACGTCGGCGGCGCGACCGTGGACTGGAGCGCGCTGTTCGAGGGCACGGGTGCGCGGCGGGTGGATCTGCCGACGTACGCGTTCCAGCACGAGCGCTACTGGCCGACTGTGCTGGATGTCGCTCCGGTCGATCGCGCGAAGTCCACTGTGGACTCGTGGCGGCACCGGGAGTCGTGGGAGCGGATCACGCCGCATGGCTCGGTTTCCGGCACCTGGCTCGTCCTCGGCGCCGAGGACGACTTCGCCCGCGAGGTCGCGACGGCGGTCGGCGGCACCGTGGTGCAGGAGGTTCCGGAGACGCCGTTCGACGGGATTGTGTCGTTGCTCGCGTTGGACTCCGCGGTCGACGCGAACGGTGTGCCGCACGGCGTGATCGCGACGATGGAGCTGATCCAGTCGTTGGCGCGCAAGGGTGTCAGTGCTCCGGTGTGGGCGGTGACGCGTGGCGCGCAGACCAGCTCGGCACAGAGCGCGGTCTGGGGCCTCGGGCGGGTGGCGGCGTTGGAGCTGCCCGCGCAGTGGGGCGGCCTGGTCGACATCACCGGCGACGTCTCGCCGCTGGCGGGAGTCCTGGCCGGTGACGAGGCCGAAGTCGAGATCCGGGCCGAGGGCGTGTTCGCGCGGCGCTACGACGCTGCGCAGCCGGCCGACGTGATGTGGGAGCCGCACGGCACAGTCATCGTGACCGGCGGCACCGGCGCGCTCGGCGCGCATGTCGCCCGCGACCTGAAGGAACGCGGTGTCGAGAAGATCGTGCTGGTCAGCCGGCGTGGTCTCGACGCGCCTGGTGCTCTTGAGCTGCGCGACGAGCTGGGCGTCGAGGTCGTGGCTTGCGACGTCGCGGATCGAGAGGCTGTTGCCTCGCTCTTGGCTTTGCATCCGCCGAACGCCGTGGTGCACACCGCAGGGGTTCTGAGCGATGGGGTGTTGGAAGGCCTTGCACCGGAGCGGTTCGCGGACGTGTTCCGGTCGAAGGTCGCCTCCGCGCTGGTGCTCGACGAGCTGACGCGTTCGCTGGAGCTGGACGCGTTCGTGCTGTTCTCGTCGGTCGCCGGTGCGCTGGGCAACCCCGGTCAGGCCAACTACGCCGCCGCCAACGCCGTGCTCGACGCGATCGCACGTGATCGGCGAGCGGCGGGGGTGCCCGCGACGTCGATCGCGTGGGGTGCGTGGGCCGGTTCCGGCATGGCGGACGGCGTGGGTGCCGACCTGAGCGCGATCACGATGCGGCCGGACCTGGCCGTGGAGTCGATGTGGCGCGCGGTTGCGGAGGACGCGCCGACCGTGGCCATCGCGGTCCTTCCTTCGAAGCCCAAGGCGCGGAAGAAGGTTGCGTTCACCGGTGATGTGCTGGACGCCGTGCGCACGGCCGTGGCGTCGGTGCTCGGCTACGCCGGACCGCACGCGGTGGGGGTGGACAAGGAGTTCCGCGACCTCGGGTTCGACTCGCTGACCGCGGTCGAGCTGCGCAACCAGCTGTCGGCGGCGACCGGCCGGACGTTGCCCGCGTCGCTGGTCTACGACTACCCGACGCCGCGCCGTCTCGCGGATCACCTGCGTGGCTCCGCGGCTTCGGAGGAGACCACCGTTGCGCGCGCCGACGAACCGATCGCGATCGTCGGCATGGCGTGTCGCTTCCCCGGCGACGTGAACACGCCCGAACAGCTGTGGCAGCTGCTGCTCGACGGACGTGACGGCATGGGCGCGTTCCCGGTCGACCGCGACTGGGACGTCGAGTCGGTGCTGTCGACGTCGATCACGCGGGAGGCCGGGTTCCTCGCCGGCACCGCGGACTTCGACCCGGCGTTCTTCGGGATCTCGCCGCGGGAAGCGATGGCGATGGACCCGCAGCAGCGGTTCCTGCTCGAGACCACCTGGGAGGCGCTTGAGCGCGTTGGCGTCGACCCGCTGTCGTTGCGCGGTTCGCAGACCGGTGTGTTTGTCGGCACCAACGGCCAGGACTACGCGACCCTGCTGACGTCGTCGGCGGAGGACACGGAAGGACACGCGGCCACGGGTCTCGCGGCCTCGGTTATCTCGGGTCGCCTGTCCTACACGTTCGGCTTCGAGGGACCTGCTGTCACGGTCGACACCGCGTGCTCCGCCTCTCTCGTCGCCATGCATCTCGCGGTTTCCGCGCTGCGGGCCGGTGAGTGCTCGCTCGCGGTGTCCGGTGGCGCGACCATCATGACGACGCCTTACGCGTTCGCCGAGCTGACCCGGCAGGGTGCTCTCGCGGCTGATGGCCGGTCGAAGGCGTTTTCCGACGACGCGGACGGCGCTGGTTGGTCCGAGGGCGTTGGCATGGTCGTGATGGAACGGCTGTCCGACGCGGTGCGCAACGGTCACTCCGTTCTGGCCGTTATCCGTGGTTCGGCGGTGAACCAGGACGGCGCCTCCAACGGCCTGACCGCTCCTAACGGCCCGTCGCAGCAGCGTGTGATCCGTGCTGCTCTCGCGAACGCTGGTCTGTCCGTTGCTGACGTCGACGCCGTTGAGGCGCACGGCACTGGCACGGCTCTTGGGGATCCGATCGAGGCGCAGGCGCTGATCAACACCTATGGGGCTGCCCGCTCGACGCCGTTGTGGTTGGGTTCGGTGAAGTCCAACATCGGGCACACGCAGGCGGCCGCGGGTGTCGCGGGTGTGATCAAGATGGTGCTCGCGCTGCAGAACGGTGTGCTGCCGCAGACCTTGCACGTCTCCGCGCCCTCTTCGCACGTCGACTGGTCGGAGGGCTCGGTCGAGCTGCTGACTGAGGCCCGCGAGTGGTCGCCCAACGGCCACCTGCGGCGGGCGGGCGTCTCGGCGTTCGGCATCTCCGGCACGAACGCCCACATGATCCTCGAGGAGGCCCCGCCGGTTGCCGCTGGCCAGGAGTTGTCAGACCTGCCTGAGATGATTGGGATGGGGGGTAGCTCCCCCCAGGGGGCCAGCCAACCCGGATCGATCCAGGGCGAGGATGCGCTGATCGAGGGTGCACTGGCCAAGAGTGCGCAGGCCGAGGGCACGCAGGCCGAGGGTGCGTTGGGCGAAGGTGCACCGGTTGAGGGCGCGCAGGTGGCGGCGGTGCCGTTGGTCGTGTCGGCCAAGTCGCCGGCGTCGCTGAAGGCGCGCATCGAGCAGGTGCGCGCGCTCGAAGGCAAGCAGGAGGACATCGCGTTCTCGTTGCTCACGACGCGGTCGGTGTTCGACCACCGAGCGGTGCTCATCGGGGACGAAGTGGTCCAGGGCGTCGCGCAAGAGAGTGCGCCGGTGTTCATCTTCCCCGGCCAGGGAAGTCAATGGCACGGCATGGCGGTCGAGCTGCTGGACGAGGACGAGACGTTCGCGGAAAGCATGGCCGCGTGCGACGAAGCGATCGGCAAGCTCGTCGACTGGTCCGTGACCGAAGTGCTCAGGGGCGGCGCGGAGCTGCTGGAACGCATCGAGATCCTGCAGCCGACGTTGTTCGCGGTCATGGTGTCGCTGGCCCAGACCTGGCGGAAGAACGGCGTCGAGCCGGCCGCGGTGGTCGGCCACTCCCAGGGTGAGATCGCGGCGGCGTACGTCGCCGGAGCGCTGAGCCTCGACGAAGCGGCCAAGATCGTGGTGCTGCGGTCCCAGCTGTTCGCGGACGAGCTCGTCGGCAACGGCGCGGTGGCCTCAGTAGCGCTGCCGGTCGAGGAAGCCCGGAAGCTCATCGAGCAGTGGCCGGCGCTGTCGATCGCAGGTATCAACAGCCCCACGGCCTGCACGGTCGCCGGTGCGCTCAAAGAGCTCAACGAGTTCGTGGAACTTTGCCAGGCAAGGGAAATCCGCGCGCGAGTGGTGGCAAGCACGGTCGCCTCGCACGGCCCGCAGGTCGAGCCACTCCGCGAGAAGCTCATGACCCTGCTCGGCACGATCACGCCTAGCACCAGCGAAATCGCGTTCTACTCGACGGTCAAGGCCGAACGCATCGACACCGCGACCCTCGACGCCGGCTACTGGTACGAGAACGCGCGCAGGCCCATCGAGTTCGTCGCGGTCACGCGGAAGCTGATCGAGGACGGCTACCGCGTGTTCGTCGAGTCCAGCCCGCACCCGGTGCTCACGATGTCCGCGCAGGCCACAGCCGACGCGGACGGCGCCGAGCTGGTCACGATCGGCTCGCTGCGCCGCGACCAGGGCAACCGCCGCAGGTTCACCACGAGCCTCGCCGAGGCGTGGGTCGCTGGCCTCGACGTCCAGTGGCGCCAAACGGGTCGCAAGATCGACCTGCCGACGTATCCGTTCAGCCGCAGCAGGTTCTGGCCCAAGGGGGTCAAGACCGTCAACGCCGAGGACAGCGCGTTCTGGCAGCTCGTGGAGAACGGCGACCTCACCGAGGCGCTCGGCGTCGACGCGAACCACGTCCTCCCGGCACTGCGGGAGTGGCGCGCGAAGCAGCAGACGCAGTCCACTGTGGACGGCTGGCGCTACCGCGACTCGTGGCAGCTCCTGCGCGGCGTCCAGGCCACCGGCATCAACGGAACCTGGCTCGCGGCCGTTCCCGAAGAGACGAACGAGTGGATCGAAGCGGTGACGAGCACGTTCGGCGACGACCTCGTCAAGGTCACGGTGAGGCCCACAGCCGAACGCGCACTGCTCGCCACCGAGCTGATCGGCATCGAACCGGTGGGCGTGATCTCGTTGCTCGGCACCCAAAACGCCCCGCACGACGAGTTCACCTCGACCCCGCTCGGCCTCGCGCTGAACGTCCTGCTCGTCCAGGCACTCGGTGACGCCGGCATCACCGCACCGTTCTGGGCGGTCACGAAACAGGCGATCTCCACGAGCCCGACCGACCCCGTGCACAACCCCGGCCAGGTCGCGTTGTGGGGCCTCGGCAGGGTTGCCGCACTAGACCTGCCGCGCCGCTGGGGTGGCCTGGTCGACCTGCCGGAGACGATCGACGGCCAGATCGAGCAGGGCCTGGTCGCCGCGATCACCAACGCGGGCGGCGAGGACCAGCTCGCGGTCCGCGACACCGGCGTGTACGGCCGCAGGCTCGTCCCAGCTCAGCGCGCACCCAAACCGGAGGAGTGGACCCCGCGCGGCACGGTCCTGATCACCGGCGGCACCGGCGCGCTGGGCGGCCACGTCGCCCGCTGGGTCGCCCGGCGCGGAGCCGAGCACGTGCTGCTCACCAGCCGCCGCGGTGATCAGGCGCCGAACGCACAAGAGCTGCGCGAAGAACTCGAAGCGCTCGGAGCCCGCGTCACGTTCGCGGCCTGCGACGCCTCGGACCGGCAGAGCCTCAAGGCGGTGATCGACAGCGTCCCAGATCTGCGCGCCGTCGTGCACGCGGCCGGCATCGTCGAAGGCAACGCGCCGACCGACACCCTCGGCATCGACCAGCTGGACCGGTTGCTGAAGGCCAAGATGACGAGCGCCTGGCTGTTGCACGAGCTGACGAGCGACTTGGACGCGTTCATCCTGTTCTCGTCCGGTGCGGCGAGCTGGGGCAGCGGTGCGCAACCCGCGTACGCCGCGTCCAACGCCTATCTCGACGGCCTGGCGCACTTCCGGAAAGCACAGGGGCTCAAGGCCACCTCGATCGCCTGGGGTGCCTGGGCGGACTCCGGCATGGCGTCGGAGAACGAGGAAGGCGCCGAACAGCTGCGCAGGCGCGGCGTCCACACGATGAAACCGGACCTCGCGATCACCGCGCTGCAGCAGGCGGTCGAGGACGGCCACACGTCGCTGACGATCACCAACATGGACTGGGAGAAGTTCGCGCCGAGCTTCACCGCGTCCAGGCCGAGCCCGTTGCTGATGGGCATCCCGAGCGTCCAGAAGGCCCTGGAAGAGCCGGAAGCGACAGATTCGGGGCTCAAGGAGCGGCTGCTGGCGTTGCCCGAGGCGGAACGCACCAGGACGTTGCTCGACCTCGTCCGCACGGAAGCCGCGGCGACACTCGGGTTCGAGAGCGCGGAGGCGTTCGGGCCGTCGAGGGCGTTCCGCGACGTCGGCTTCGACTCGGTGACAGCGGTGGACCTGCGCAACCGGCTCAAAGCGGTCACCGGCGTGGCGCTGCCCGCGACGCTGGTGTTCGACTACCCGACGCCGAACGCGCTGGCCCAGTTCGTCCGCTCCGAGCTGTTCGGGGAGGTCGTGGCCGACGACCCGGAGGCGCACATCCGGGAGACGCTCAACGCCATCCCGATCAGCCGTCTGCGCCAGGCCGGCCTGCTCGACCTGGTGCTGCAACTTGCCCAGGAGAGTGGGGAAAACAACAGCGCTCCGGATGTTGTGCTTGCAGCCGAGGCGGAATCGATCGACGACATGGACGGCGAAGCCCTCCTGCGTCTGGCGATCGGGGACGCCATGAACTAGCGGGCGATCCGAGAAGGAAGCGCGATGACCACCTCTGCTAACCAGTACGTCGAGGCTCTGCGGTCGTCACTGAAGGAGATCGACCGGCTGCGCAAGCAGAACCAGCAGCTGATCGCGGCAGCGGTGGAACCGATCGCGATCGTGGGCATCGGGTGCCGGTACCCCGGCGGGGTGGCCTCGCCGGAGGACCTCTGGCAGGTCGTCGCCGAAGGCAGGGACGTGATCGGCGGGTTCCCCTCCGATCGCGGCTGGGACGTTTCCGAGCTCGACACCGCCACGATCGAAGGTGGCTTCCTCGAAGACCCGGCGTCGTTCGACGCCGGGTTCTTCGGCATCTCGCCCCGGGAAGCCGTGGTCATGGACCCGCAGCAGCGTCTGCTCCTGGAGACCGCGTGGGAGGCGCTGGAACGGGCCGGGGTCAACGCACAGTCGTTGCGCGGCACCAAGACCGGCGTGTTCATGGGCACCACCTCGCAGGACTACGCCGACCTGCTCTCGCGCTCGGGCGAGGACGTCGGCCTCTACGCCACGACCGCGTTCGCCGCCTCGGTGCTGTCCGGCCGCATCTCCTACCTGCTCGGGCTGGAAGGGCCCGCCGTCACCGTCGACACCGCCTGCTCGTCCTCACTGGTGGCGCTGCACCTCGCGTCCTCCGCGCTGCGTGCCGGTGAGTGCGACCTGGCGCTGGCCGGTGGTGTCGCGGTCATGACGACGCCCGCCGGGTTCGCCGCCTTCACCTCGCAGGGCGGACTCGCCGGGAACGGGCGCTGCAAGGCGTTCTCCGACGACGCGGACGGCACCGGCTGGTCCGAGGGCGTCGGCGTGCTGGTGCTGAAGCGGCTTTCCGACGCTCAGCGGGCCGGCGACAAGATCCTCGCGGTCGTGCGCGGCTCCGCGGTCAACCAGGACGGCGCTTCCAACGGCCTGACCGCGCCGAACGGCCCGTCGCAGCAGCGCGTCATCCGCCAGGCGCTGCAGAACGGTGGCCTCGCGCCGTCCGATGTGGACGCAGTCGAGGCACACGGCACGGGCACGACGCTGGGTGACCCCATTGAGGCGCAGGCGATCCTGTCTGTCTACGGACAGGACCGTGCTGAGCCCCTCTACCTCGGGTCGGTCAAGTCCAACATCGGTCACCCGCAGGGCGCGGCCGGTGTCGCCGGTGTGATCAAGGTCGTCATGGCGCTGCAGAACGAACTGCTGCCCAAGACGCTGCACCTCGGCACGCCCTCAACTCAGGTCGACTGGACCAAGGGCAACGTATCGCTGTTGGCGGACGCCCGCCCGTGGCCTTCCGTCGACCGGCCGTTGCGTGCTGGTGTCTCCGCGTTCGGTGTCTCGGGCACGAACGCGCACGTGATCCTGGAGCAGGCGCCGGCAGTTGAAGGTCGTCCGGAGGCTGCCGCTCCTGCTGTGCTGCCTTGGGTTCTGTCCGGACGTACTCCTGCCGCGTTGGAAGAGCAGCGGGTTCGGTTGCAGTCGGTCGTGGACTCCCTGTCGCCCCTGGACATCGCGTTCACGCTGGCGACCGCGCGAGCCTCGTTCGAGCAGCGTGCCGTGGTGCTGCCGGACGGCACGGAGCTCGCACGCGGCGTGGCTGCCGACGAGCACACGCTCGCGTTCCTGTTCTCCGGCCAGGGATCGCAGCGCCTCGGCATGGGACGCGAGCTGTACGAGCGGTTCCCGGTCTTCGCTTCCGCTTTCGACTCCGTGCTCTCGCACCTCGATCCGTCGCTGCGGTCGGTGATGTGGGGTTCGGACGCCATCGCTTTGGAGCAGACGCGCTTCACACAGCCCGCGCTGTTCGCGTTGCAGGTGGCTCTGTATCGGCTGATGGAGTCGTTCGGGATCGTGCCGGAGCACGTCGCGGGCCACTCGATCGGCGAGATCGCCGCCGCGCACGTCGCGGGCGTGCTGTCGCTGGAAGACGCGTGTGCGCTGGTGACCGCGCGGGCGACGCTGATGCAGGGGCTGCCCGCGGGTGGCGTGATGATCGCGGTGCAGGCGACGGAGGACGAGGTCGCGCCGTTCCTGACCTCCGGTGTGTCGATCGCGGCGGTCAACGGGCCCTCAGCGGTCGTCGTTGCTGGGGTTGAAGAGGAAGTGCTCGCGGTCGCAGGACGTTTCGAGGACCGCAAGACGAAGCGGCTCTCCGTGTCGCACGCCTTCCACTCGCCGTTGATGGAGCCGATGCTCGCTGACTTCCGCTCGGCCGTCTCCGGGCTGACGTTCAACGCTCCTTCGATCCCGTTCCAGGCTTCCGGTGACGTGACTTCGCCCGAGTACTGGGTTTCGCACGTGCGGAACGCGGTGCGGTTCCACGACAACGTGACGGCGCTGGGGGAGCGGACGTTCGTCGAGATCGGGCCGGACGGGGTGCTGTCGGCGCTGGTCGACGGCGCGGTTCCGGTGCTGCGCAAGGACAGGGGCGAGGAGCTCGCCTTCGTCTCCGGTCTGGCGCGCCTGCACGTTTCCGGTGTTTCCGTTGACTGGGGCCGGTTGTTCGAGGGCTGCGGGGCGGCTCGGGTCGACCTGCCGACGTATGCGTTCCAGCGCCAGCGGTTCTGGCCGCGCCCGTCGACGTCGTCGGGTGACGTGCGCGGCGCCGGGCTCGGTGCGGTCGGGCATCCGCTGCTCGGAGCGGCGGTGGAGCTGGCGGGCTCGGCCGGGCACCTGTTCACGTCCCGGCTGTCGCTGGCGACGCACCCGTGGCTCGCTGATCACGTGGTGATGGGGCGTGTTCTGTTCGCCGGCACCGCGTTCCTGGAGCTCGCGGTCCGGGCGGCGGACGAGGTGGGTTGCTCGCGCGTTGAGGAGCTGACGCTCGCCGCGCCTCTGGTGCTGGCTGACGTGGCTGTGCAGGTGCAGGTTTCCGTTGGTGCTGCTGACTCTGCCGGACGCCGGTCTGTCGCGATCTTCTCTCGTGCTGAGGGCGCTGTTGACTCGCCTTGGCTTCAGCACGCTTCCGGTGTGCTCGGGTCGGGCGCCTCCGCTGTGTCGTTCGACGCCTCGGTGTGGCCGCCCGCCGGTGCCGAGGCGGTCGACATCGCGGGGTCGTACGAGCGCTTCACCGACATGGGCTTCGACTACGGGCCTGTTTTCCAGGGCCTGCAGGCGGCGTGGCGTGGTGGCGACGGCATCGTCTACGCCGAGGTCGCGTTGCCCGAAGGCGTCGACGGTGGCGCGTTCGGGTTGCACCCGGCGCTGCTGGACGCCGGCATGCACGCCGCCGGGTTCGGTGACCTGGGCTCGATCAGCCGGGGCGGACTGCCGTTCTCGTGGCAGGGCGTCTCGCTGCACGCCTCGGGTGCTTCCGCGGTGCGGGTGCGGTTGTCGCGGGGCGAGGACGGCTCGATGGAGATCGCGGTCGCCGACGCGACCGGTGCTCCCGTGGCGTCCGTCGAGGCGCTGCAGACGCGTCCGGTGCCCGTTGACGAGCTGGGTTCCGGGGTGGAGCGGGACTCGTTGTTCCGCGTCGAGTGGGCGCCGGTCGAGCTGCCGGTCGGGTTCGACGGGCAGCCAGACGCCGATCTGACGGTTGTTCCTGTTACCGGCACTGATGTGCGCGAGACCTGCTCGCGGGTGCTCGCGCTGATCCAGGAGTTCTTGACGCGGCCTTCGGGCCGGCTGGCGTTCGTGACGCGCGGTGCGGTGGCTGGCGACGATCTCGCCGCGGCCGCCGCGCGCGGTCTGGTGCGGTCGGCGCAGTCCGAGCACCCCGGCCGCTTCGTCCTGGTGGACCTGGACTCGTCCCAGGCGTCGGACGATGCGGTGCCGCACGCGTTGACGACCGACGAGCCTGTGCTGGCGATCCGCGACGGTGTCGTGCTGGCGGCACGGCTTGCGCGGGCCGCTCTGCCGACTGAGCGGCTGACCTGGTCCGGTCGGGTGCTGATCACCGGTGGTACTGGCGGGCTTGGTCAGCTGGTGGCCCGGCATCTGGTGGCAGAGCACGGTGTTCGCGAGTTGCTGCTGGTTTCGCGCAGTGGTTCCGCCGACGTCTCGGCATTGCAGGAGCTTGGCGCGGACGTGATCGTCGAGGCGTGCGACGTCTCGGACCGCTCGGCGCTGGAGTCGTTGCTGTCGCGGCACTCCGTCGGCGGTGTGGTGCACGCAGCCGCGGTGCTGGACGACGGTGTTGTCGAGTCTTTGACGCCTGAGCGCATCTCCGTGGTGCTGGGCCCGAAGGCTGACGCTGCGCTGCACCTGCACTCGTTGCTGCCTGACGTTCCTTTCGTGCTGTTCTCGTCGGCCGCGGGCACGTTCGGTGGTGCCGGTCAGGCGAACTACGCCGCTGCCAACGCTTTCCTCGACGCCCTGGCGCGCGTGCGCCGTGCCGCCGGCCAGCACGCCGTCTCGCTGGCGTGGGGCGCGTGGGAGCAGACCTCGGGCATGACCGCGGCGATGTCGGACGCCGACATGCAGCGCATCGCCCGTTCCGGCATGCCTCCGTTGACGGTTTCGGAAGGCCTGGCGCTGTTCGACGCCGGTGTGGCCGGTTCGGATGCTTTCCTGCTGCCGCTGCGACTGGATCTTCCGGCGTTGCGCGCTCAGGGCGCGCCGCCGCCGTTGCTGCGCGGCCTGATCAAGACCCCGAAACGTCGTGCTGCTCAGTCTGTTGCGGCGGACGGCCTGGTTGCCTCGTTGTCGCGGCTCGATTCCGACGCTCGCCTCGAAGCGTTGCTGGATCTCGTCGCTGCCGAGGTGGCCGCGGTGCTCGGCCACGGCAGTGCGTCCGAAGTGGACCGCACGCGCACGTTCCAGGGCCTCGGGTTCGACTCGCTGACCGCTGTCGAGCTGCGCAACCGCCTGACCGCGTCCACCGGAATCCGCCTGCCGGCCACCCTGATCTTCGACTACCCGACCGCCGGCGCTCTCGCCTCCTACCTGCTGGACGAGCTGTTCGGCTCAGAAGCTTTCGTGCCGGAGATCTCGACTGCCGCGGTCTCCGACGACCCGATCGTGATCGTCGGCATGGCCTGCCACTACCCCGGCGGTGTCTCGTCGCCGGAAGACCTGTGGCGTCTGGTGTTCGAGGAGCGCGACGGCGTCACCGGTTTCCCGTCCAACCGCGGCTGGGACCTGGACGGCCTGTACGACGCCGATCCGGACGCCGCGGGCAAGACCCACGTGATGCAGGGCGGCTTCCTGCACGACGCCCCGTCGTTCGACCCGGACTTCTTCGGCATGTCCCCGCGCGAAGCCCTCGCCACGGACGTCCAGCACCGGCTTCTGCTGCAGACGGCCTGGGAGGCCTTCGAGCGTGCGGGCATCGACCCGGCTTCGGTGCGCGGTTCCAAGACCGGTGTGTTCGCGGGCGTGATGTCCAACGACTACTCGACTTTGGTGTCCGACGACATCTTCGAGGGCTACCAAGGCACCGGCACGGCGCAGAGCGTGCTGTCCGGCCGTGTCGCCTACACGTTCGGTCTTGAAGGCCCGGCGGTCACCGTCGACACCGCGTGCTCTTCCTCCTTGGTGGCCCTGCACTTGGCCGCTTCTGCCTTGCGCAACGGCGAGTGCTCGCTGGCCCTGGCCGGCGGTGTGACCGTCATGTCGACGCCGGGCTCTTTCGTGGCCTTTTCGAAGCAGCGCGGCCTCGCGATGGACGGGCGCTGCAAATCCTTCGCCGATGCGGCTGACGGCACCGGTTGGGGCGAGGGTGTCGGTCTGCTGGTGCTGGAACGTCAGTCGGATGCCCTGCGTCTTGGCCACACTGTTTTGGCTGTCGTGCGTGGCTCGGCGGTGAACCAGGACGGCGCTTCGAACGGGTTGACGGCCCCGAACGGTCCGTCGCAGCAGCGCGTGATCCGCTCTGCTCTGGCTTCTGCCGGTCTGTCTGTTGCTGATGTCGACGTCGTCGAGGCCCACGGCACCGGTACGACCCTGGGTGACCCGATCGAGGCGCAGGCGCTTTTGGCTGTGTACGGCCAGGATCGTCCTTCGCCGCTGCTGCTCGGTTCCATCAAGTCGAACATCGGCCACACGCAGGCTGCTGCCGGTGTCGCCGGCATCATCAAGATGGTTCACGCGATGCGGCACGGCGTCGTGCCCGCGACGCTGCACGTCGACCAGCCCTCCACGCACATCGACTGGACCGCGGGCGACGTCTCGCTGGTCACCTCCGCGACCTCGTGGCCTTCGGTTTCCCGTCCGCGTCGCGCGGGTGTCTCGTCGTTCGGTGTCTCGGGCACCAATGCGCACGTGATCTTGGAGGCGCCTGCGTCGGTTTCCGCCGGCCAGGAATTGTCAGACCTGCCTGAGATGATTGGGATGGGGGGTATCTCCCCCCAGGGGGCCGGCCAATCCGAATCGATCCCGAGCGGCGAATCGGGCGCGGGTGGCGGGCTCGGCGCGGCCGCTGACAGGTCGGGCACGGCGGGTGCGGTGCCGTGGCTGGTGTCGGCCAAGTCCGCGGAGGCGTTGGAAGCCCAGGTCGAGCGGATCAAGGAATGGCCTGGGGACGCGGCGGACATCGCGTTCTCGTTGCTGACCACGCGTTCTCAGTTCGACCACCGAGCGGTGATGCTCGACGGTGAGGTGCTGGCGAAGGGTGTCGCCAAGACCGGGGAGCTGGCGTTCCTGTTCAGCGGGCAGGGGTCGCAGAGGACCGGCATGGGGCGTGAGCTGTACGAGGCGTTCCCGGTGTTCGCCGAGGCGCTCGACGGCGCGTTGCAGCACCTCGACCCGGCCGTGCGTGACGTCATGTGGGGCGACGACCAGGAGACGTTGAACCAGACCGGGTACACGCAGCCCGCACTGTTCGCGTTCCAGGTGGCGTTGTACCGGTTGTTCGAGTTCTACGGCGTGAAGCCCGATCGCATCGCGGGCCACTCGATCGGTGAGATCGCCGCCGCACACGTTGCCGGGGTTTTGAGCCTTGAGGATGCCTGCCTGCTGGTGAGCGCGCGTGCCTCGCTCATGCAGGCGTTGCCTGCCGGTGGGGCCATGGTGTCCGTGGTCGCGTCCGAGAAGAAGGTGCGTGAGCACCTGACTGACGGAGTGTCGATCGCGGTGGTCAACGGGCCGCGGTCCGTCGTGATCGCCGGCGTCGAAGAAGAAGTGCTCGCCATCGCGTCGAAGTGGAAGAACAAGAGGCTGAAGGTCTCGCACGCGTTCCACTCGCCGTTGATGGAGCCGATGCTGGACGACTTCCGCGAGGCGATCAGCGGGCTGACGTTCAACGTGCCGAACATCCGCATGTCGACATCCGGTTCTGTGGACAACGTCGACTACTGGGTCGACCACGTTCGCGACACCGTCCGGTTCCACGACAACGTCACGCGATTGGGTGACGTCAAGTTCCTGGAGATCGGGCCTGATGGCGTGCTGTCCGCGATGGTGGACGGCTGCGTGCCCGCGGTGCGCCGCAATGTTGACGAGGTCAAGTCAATGTTGACGGCATTGAGCCGAATCAATGTTGACGGCGTCAATGTTGATTGGAGCAGGTTCTGTCAACATGGACGGAAGATCGACCTGCCGACCTACGCGTTCGAGCAGCGAACGTTCTGGCCTGAGGTCTCCACGCGCTCGGATGTCCGGTCGGCCGGCCTGGGCGCGGTCGAACACCCCCTGCTGGGAGCCGCTGTCGAGCTCGCCGGGGGAGAGGGCCTGCTGTTCACGAGCAGGCTGTCGCTGCGCACGCACCCGTGGCTGCGGGACCACTCGCTGCACGGCAAGGTGCTCGTGCCCGGTGCGGCGCTGGTCGAGCTCGCGTTGCGGGCGGCGGACGAGGTGGGACTCGATCGTGTTGACGAGCTGACCATCGCGGCCCCGCTCGTGTTGCCCGAGTCGGGTGCTGTGCAGGTGCAGATCCGGGTTGGCGCGGAGGGTGAGCGCCGGGCCGTCGCGATTCACAGCCGTCCTGAGGACAGCGACCTGCCGTGGACCGAGCACGCCGCCGGGTTCCTGGCGTCCGGGGTCAGCGCCGCGGACTTCGACGCGGCGAGCTGGCCGCCTGCCGGGGCCGAGGCGGTGCAGGTCGAGGGTGCGTACGAGCGGTTCGCGGAGCTCGGGTTCGACTACGGGCACGCGTTCCAGGGGTTGCGCGCGGCGTGGAAGCTGGGCGACGAGGTGTTCGCCGAGGTGGCGCTGCCCGAGGACGTGAGCGCTGCCGGCTTCGGTATCCACCCGGCGTTGCTGGACGCGGCGCTGCACGCGGTGGCGTTCGCCGACCAGCGGACCGAGGGCGCGGTGCCGTTCTCGTGGGAAAGCGTTGCGCTGCACGCGGTTGGTGCCACGGCGTTGCGCGTGCGCCTGCGGACCACCAGCGACACCTCCATGGAGATCGCGATCGCCGACACCACCGGTGCGCCGGTGGCGACGGTCGGATCGCTCGTGACGCGGGCCGTGTCGGCGCGGCAGCTCAGCGCCGCGCAGGAGGCGTTGTTCGGGCTGGACTGGGTGCCGATCACGCTCACCGAGGCGGTTCCGGCGGCTCACGTCGTGGAGCACGTTTCGGCGGAGGGTTCGCCGGTCGTGGCCGCGCACGCCTCGACCGCCGCTGTCCTCGCGAAGATCCAGGAATGGATCGCGTCCGAACGCGCGGAGAAGCTCGTTTTCGTTACGCGACAGGGTGATCTGGGTGCCTCGGCGGTGTGGGGGCTGGTGCGGTCCGCGCAGTCGGAGCACCCCGGCCGGTTCGCGTTGATCGAGACCGACGGCGATGTGCCGGACGCGGCACTGGCGAGTGCCGAGCCGCAGTTGCGGATCCGCGGTGGCGAGGTGTTCGTGCCGCGCGTCGCCCGGATCGCCGCCGGTGAACCCGTCGTGCTGGAAGGGCCGGTGCTGATCACCGGTGGCACCGGTGGGCTCGGCCAGATCATCGCGCGGCATCTCGTTGCCGCACACGGTGTTCGTGAGCTGGTGCTGGTCAGCCGGCGCGGCGAGACGCCAGACTGGGTGGGTGAGCTGGACGCGTCGGTCACCGTGGCGGCGTGTGACGTCGCCGATCGGCACGCCGTCGCGAACCTCCTGGCAGGAAACCGGATCCGTTCCATCGTGCACACCGCCGGAGTGCTGGATGACGGCGTCATCGAGTCGCTCACGCCGGAGCGTCTGTCGGACGTGCTGCGGCCCAAGGTCGACGCCGCGTGGAACCTGCACGAGCTGGCTTCCGACGTGTCGGCGTTCGTCGTCTACTCGTCCGGTGCCGGCGTCTTCGGGTCGTCCGGGCAAGGCAACTACGCGGCGGGCAACACGTTCCTCGACGCGTTGATCGAGCACCGGCGGGCTGCCGGCCTGCCTGGTGTGTCGCTGGCGTGGGGTGCGTGGGCCGAGACCGGCATGCTGTCCGGTGCCGACGCCGAACGCCTTGCCAAGTCCGGGATGCCGCCGATCACGCCCGCAGAGGGCGTGGAACTCTTCGACGCCGCACTGTCCTCCGGCGCTTCGCTGGTCTTGCCGCTGCGGCTCGACCTGCCGGTGTTCCGGGCGCGTGGCGAGGTTCCGGCGGTGCTGCAGGGTCTCGTGAAGGTTCGCGCACGTCGCACGGCTGCCTCCGGAACTTCGGCTTCGTTGGTGCAGAAGCTGGTTGGTCTTGACGACGCCGGTCGCCTCGAAGCGTTGCTGGACCTGGTGCGGGCCGAGGTCGGCGCGGTGCTCGGGCACAGCGGCGGCGAGACGATCGATCCGTCGCGTGCGTTCCAGTCGCTCGGTTTCGACTCGCTGACCGCCGTCGAGCTGCGCAACCGCCTCGGTGAGGTCACCGGGCTGCGGCTGCCCGCCACGTTGACGTTCGACTACCCGACCGCCGTGGTGCTGGCGAGTTTCCTGCGCGACGAGCTCTTCGGCGCCGCGGATGTGGTTTCGCAGCTGCCCGCATTGGTGTCCACTTCGGACGATCCAATCGTGATCGTCGGCATGGCGTGCCGCTATCCGGGAGGCGTGTCTTCGCCGGAAGACCTGTGGCGGCTGGTGTCAGACGGTGTCGACGCCATCACCGAGTTCCCGGTCAACCGCGGCTGGGACGTCGACGGCATTTATCACCCCGACCCCGACCACGCGGGCACGACCTACTCGATCTCGGGTGGCTTCCTGCACACGGCGGGGGAGTTCGACCCGGCGTTCTTCGGCATGTCGCCGCGCGAGGCCATGGCCACGGACTCCCAGCAGCGCCTGCTGCTGGAGACCACGTGGGAGGCCCTGGAGCGGTCCGGGATCGACCCGGCTTCCTTGCGCGGCAGCGCGACCGGTGTGTTCACCGGTGTCATGTACAACGACTACGCGTCCATTCTGGACGGTGGTGAGTTCGAGGGGCATCAGGGGCAGGGCAGCGCGGGTTCGATCGCGTCCGGCCGGGTTTCCTACACGTTCGGCTTCGAGGGGCCGGCGGTCACGGTCGACACGGCTTGTTCCTCCTCCCTGGTGGCTTTGCACTTGGCCTCGCAGGCGCTGCGCTCGGGTGAGTGCTCGCTGGCGGTGGCGGGTGGCGTGACGGTGATGTCGACGCCCACCACCTATGTCGAGTTCTCCCGGCAGCGCGGACTTTCCGTTGACGGGCGTTGCAAGGCGTTCTCCGACGACGCCGACGGCACCGGCTGGGGTGAGGGCGTCGGTCTGCTGGTGCTGGAACGTCAGTCCGACGCCGTGCGGCTCGGCCACAACATCTTGGCTGTCGTGCGTGGTTCGGCGGTCAACCAGGACGGCGCTTCCAACGGTCTGACCGCGCCGAACGGCCCGTCGCAGCAGCGGGTGATCCGCTCTGCTCTGGCCTCGGCCGGCCTGTCGCCCGCGGATGTCGACGCCGTCGAAGCGCACGGTACGGCCACCAAGCTCGGTGACCCGATCGAGGCGCAGGCGCTTCTGGCGGTCTACGGCCAGGACCGCGTCGAGCCCCTCTACCTGGGCTCGATCAAGTCGAACATCGGCCACACCCAGGCCGCCGCGGGTGTCGCCGGCGTGATCAAGATGGTCGAGGCGCTGCGTCACGGCGTGCTGCCGCAGACCCTGCACGTCGGCACTCCGACGACGCAGGTCGACTGGGAGTCCGGATCTGTCGAGGTGCTGACGTCTGCTCGTACCTGGCCTTCGGTGGACCGCGCGCGCCGCGCGGGCGTCTCGTCGTTCGGTGTCTCGGGCACGAACGCGCACGTGATCTTGGAAGCGCCGAGCGCTCCGGAATTGTCAGACCTGCCTGAGATGATTGGGATGGGGGGTGGCTCCCCCCAGGGGGCCGGCCAATCAGGATCGATTCCGCAGGTGGCGGCGGTGCCGAGTGCGGTGCCGTTGGTGGTGTCGGCCAAGTCGGCTGGGGCGCTCCGGGCGCAGGTTGAGCGGATCAAGGCGTTGGTGGACGGCGGGGTGTCCGCTGTGGACGTCGGGTTCTCGTTGGCGACCACGCGGGCCTTGTTCGAGCACCGGGCGGTGTTGCTCGACGGTGAGGTCGTCGCTGAAGGGGTAGTCGGCGGGAAGCCGTTGGCGTTCCTGTTCTCCGGGCAGGGGGCTCAGCGGATCGGGGCTGGGCGGGAGCTTTACGAGGCGTTCCCGGTGTTCGCGGAGGCGTTGGACGCCGCGCTG
>NZ_JAJAEG010000005.1:387553-399479 GCF_047445655.1 Lentzea alba | reverse complement strand
GCTCACCTACGGCCCAGGCCGCTTGACACGGTCATTGAAACTCCTTCTCCGGCCACCGCGCGGCCGGCTGGTGCTGCCGGGGGAGCGGTGGGCTCGGCACCATTTATACCCTAGGGGGGTATGGGTATGTCAAAGGTCGGGGGCCGTGAGGAACGCGTAAAGATCACCCGGTAGTGCTGAGCGCATGCCCTGTCCTGCGGTTATCTTGCGGGCAACACGCGTGGAGGGGGGTCGCTCGTGGCCGAACAACAGACCGCGGACGCACCGTCCCGGCAGAAACTCGCGCACGACACCGTGCGGCTGGCCGTGATCGTCGGCGCTCTCGGCGTCGTGTTCGGCGACATCGGCACGAGCCCGATCTACACGATCCAAACGGTGTTCAACCCCGCCGACCCGCATCCGGTGCCGGTGAGCGTTGGCAACGTCTACGGGGTCGTCTCGCTCATCTTCTGGTCGGTCATGATCATCGTGACCGTCACCTACGTGCTGCTGGCCATGCGGGTCGACAACGACGGCGAGGGCGGCATCATGGCCCTCATCACGTTGCTGCGCCGGTGGAAGTCGCGTCAGGGTCGCAAGGCCGCGGCGACCCTGGCGGCGCTGGGCATCTTCGGCGCCGCGCTGTTCTTCGGCGACAGCATGATCACGCCGGCGATCTCGGTGCTGTCCGCCGTCGAAGGCCTGAAGGTCGTCCAGCCGGAGCTGGAGCGGTTCGTGGTGCCGATCACCGCGGTGATCATCGTGGGCCTGTTCCTGGTGCAGCGCAGGGGAACCGCGGTGGTCGGCCGCCTGTTCGGCCCGGTGATGATCGCGTGGTTCGCGACGATCGGCGCCGTGGGCGTCGTCGGGATCGCCGGGCACCCGGAGATCCTCAAAGCACTGCTGCCGAACTACGCGCTCGGGTTTCTGTTCGGGCACTTCGACATCGCGTTCTTCGCGCTGGCCGCGGTCGTGCTCTCGGTCACCGGCGCCGAGGCCCTCTACGCGGACATGGGCCACTTCGGCCGCCCGGCGATCGCGCGCGGCTGGCTGTTCCTGGTGTTCCCGGCCTGCGTGCTCAGCTACATGGGTCAGGGCGCGCTCATCCTCGAAGACCAGGCGAACATCAGCGGCCCGTTCTTCCTGCTGGTGCCGGAGTGGGGCCGCTGGCCGATGGTCGTGCTGGCCACGATGGCCACCGTCATCGCGTCGCAGTCGGTGATCACCGGCGCGTACTCGGTCGCCTCACAGGCCGCGCAGCTCGGCTACCTCCCGCGCCTGCGGATCGCGCACACGTCGGAGTCGACGATCGGCCAGATCTACGTGCCGTGGATCAACTGGGTGCTGATGGTCTCGGTGCTGACGCTGGTGTTCGCGTTCCAGACGTCCGCGGCCCTGGCGTTCGCGTTCGGCATGGCCGTCACCGGCACGATCACCATCACCACGTCGCTGTTCCTCTTCATCGCCCGCTGGAAGTTCGGCGCGCCGGTGTGGGCGATCGTGCTCGGCTGCGTCGTGCTGCTGGGCGTCGACCTGCTGTTCCTCGCGGCGAACATGACCAAGCTGCTGCACGGCGCCTGGCTGCCGCTGCTGATCGGCCTCACCGCGTTCACCGTCATGACGACGTGGCAGCGCGGCCGGGCGATCGTCACCAAGGCCCGCCGCGAGGCCGAGGGGTCGCTGCACACGTTCATCGAGGACCTGCGCGGCCAGAACCTGACCCGCGTGCCCGGCACGGCCGTGTTCCTCAACCGCGGCAAGGAGACCGCGCCTTTGGCCATGCGCGCGAACGTCGAGCACAACCGGGTGCTGCACGAGCGCGTGGTGATCGTGTCCATCGAGACCGAGCCGGTGCCGCGCGTGGCCGCCGATCGACGCGTCGAGGTCGACGAGCTCGGGTACGCCGACGACGGAATCATCCACGTGAGCGCTCGCTTCGGGTACGTCGAGACGCCGGACGTGCCGGCGGCCCTGGCGTTGCTGGAACCCGCGCAGACCGAGGGCGGCGCGCTCGACCTCGACCAGGCGCGGTACTTCCTGTCGAAGATCGAGCTGCAGCGCGGGCCCGAGCGGACGATGGCCGGGTGGCGCAAGCGGCTCTTCATCGCGACGTCGTACATCACGGCCGACGCTGCCGAGCATTTCGGACTGCCCAAGGAAAGGACCGTGCTGCTCGGCGCACACATCGACGTGTAAGGGGTACCTCCGGTCGCTGCCGGTGGGAGCGGGGCGCGACCGGAGGTGCGCGGCCTCCAACCGTCGCCGCGGGGGGTGACGAGTTCGACTGGAGGCGAGCTGAGGGGTCGGCACGGACGGTCGCCTCTCGGCGAGAAGGCTCAACGAGGCTCCCGAAGGCGTTCCTCGAAGGCAACTAGGTGAGGCCCGGGGGACACGGACCGCACCGACCATCCTCTACAACGGCCGACCACCCCGAGAGATTCCCTTGGGGGAGTGGGGTGTGCCACGCCCAGTCGGGTGACGGAGCTGACCTACGGCACGTCCACTTCGGGCAACGGGCGGCGCGAGATCTCGTGTGCCTCATCGCCCGGCACGCCCATCATCCTGAGCAGATCCTCGGCGACCTGATCGGTGGCCTCGGCGTCGTCGCGTTCAGGCTGCGCGTGCAGGATCTCGCCCAACGCCAGCACAGCACCGGCCACGACCATCAGCGTCAACTCCGGGTCCGCGACGGTGAAACGGCCGGCTGCGACAGCGGCGTCGATGTCGCGGCGGGCACGGGTGGCGAGGCCCTTGCCGGATGAGTTCAGCGCGAAGCCGTTGTGCAGCAACACCTTGCTGAGCTCTGGCAGACGGCGGTGCAGGCGGCCGGTCAGGCGGAAGCTCTGCGCGAAAACGTGTGCGGTGTCGTCGAGGTCGCCCGTGAGGCTGTCGAGCACCTGCCCGAACGTGTCCAGCGCGTCCTCGACGGCGGCGCCGAACAGCTCTTCCTTGGTCTGGAAGTGGTTGTAGAAGGAGCCCATCCCGACGTCCGCGCCCTGGGTGATCTCCAGGATCGGGGCGTTGAGCCTCCCGTCCGCGATGAACTCCTGCGCCGCGCGGACCAGCGCGGCACGGGTGCGGGCCTTGCGGCGCTCCAGGCGGTTCTCGGTCACGGGCACAGCCTAGCTGAACGTCAAGACTGACGAAATCCTCAGAACGTGGTTGACTGACGACCGGTACGTAACTGATGATTTCGTCAGAAGGGAGGCGTGATGGGCGATCCACACTCCGGTCTGCACAGCGAGCAGGGCGCGCACAGGGGCGAGCACCCCGGCCGGGCGAGCGATCCGGTCATCAAGGCGCACGACCTGGCCTGGCTCGAGTTCACCAAGCCCGACCTGCGCAAAGCCGAGGAGTTCGCCGCCGCGTTCGGGTTCGCCACGGCCCTGCGGACGGCCGATGAGCTGCACCTGCGCGGCACGGACTCGGGTGCGCCGTGCGTGTTGATCCGGAAGGGGCCGCGCGAGCGGTTCCTGGGACCCGCGTTCCGGGCCGTCGACGGCCGTGACGTGCTGCGGCTCGCGAACGTGGCCGGCACGACCGTGCGCCCGCTGCCGGAGAGCGTCGGCGGGGTGAGCACGACGCTGGTCGACCCGAGCGGGTTGCCGGTCAAGGTCGTCGCGGACATGGACGAGCTACGGGCGTTGCCCGCGCAGACGCCGCTCACGATCAACGCGGGTCATGGGGCGAGCCGTGTGAACGCTCTACAACGGCCCAGGCGTGAGCCGGCGCGGGTGCAGCGGCTCGGGCACGTCGTCATCCAGACGACCAGGTACCGGGAGACGCTCGACTGGTACCTGCGGCACCTCGGTCTGATCGTCAGCGACTTCCTCTACTACCCGGGACAACGCGAACGCGGACCCGTCATGAGCTTCATCCGCTGCGACCGCGGTGACGCGCCGACGGACCACCACACGCTAGCGCTCACACTCGGCCCGGCGAACCGGTACGTGCACTCGGCCTACCAGGTCGCGGACCTCGACGCACTCGCCGCCGGCGGGGAGTACCTGCAGGACCACGGGTATCGGCGGTCGTGGGGCATCGGCCGGCACATCCTCGGCAGTCAGGTCTTCGACTACTGGCGCGACCCGGACGGGTTCCTGGTCGAGCACTTCAGCGACGGCGACCTGTTCGACTGCTCGCTCGAACCCGGCTGGGCGCCCATGACCGTGTCCGGTCTCGCCCAGTGGGGACCGCGGGCCACCAAGGACTTCCTCGGCGTGGGGCCGGCGGAGCTGATCGCCGTGGCCAACGGCCTGCGCGAGGACAACGAATTCGACCTGCATCGCCTGCGCGGCATGCTGAAAGCGGCTGTCTCATGAGCACCTCGATCCTGCGCACCGCCGACGCCTGGTGGGTCTCGACCCCGGATGGCGCACGGAAGGTCGACACCACGGCCCGCACCACCGGCGAACTGCTGACCGGCCCGATCGTCGCCACCGGTGAACCGGTACCGGTGGCCGACCTGAAGCTCGTTTCGCCGATCACCGTGCCGTGCCGGGTGATCGCGCAGATGACCAACTACGTCTCGCACGTCCGCGACGCCGGGTTGAACCCGAAAACCGTGCCACTCACGTTCTTCCGCAAGTCGTCCGGCTCGATCAGCGGCCCGCACGACGACATCGTGAAGCCCTCGCACGTGCGGCTGCTCGACTACGAGGCCGAGATCGGCCTGGTCATCGGCGCGCACAACGAGGTCGCCGGGTTGGTGATCACGAACGACGTCTCCGCCCGCGACCTCCAGTTGCCGAAGACCCAGTTCTACGAGTCGAAGTCGTACCCGACGTTCACCCCGGCCGGTCCGGTGCTGGTGCTGCTCGACCACGGCGACCTCGACTGGTTCGGGGACCTGCGGCTGCGGCTGTGGGTCAACGGCGAGCTTCGGCAGGACATGACCGCTGCCGACATGATCTACCCGCCACACCAGGCATTGCGAGCGCTAGCACGGTTCCAGCGCCTGGATCCCGGCGATCTCGTCCTCACCGGCACGCCCGTCGGCACGGCGTTGAGTGCGCCGCCCAAGCCTGTGGAGTTGATCGGCTCGCTGCTGCCGGCCGCGACGAAGTGGCGGATGTTCTTCAAGTCCCAGGCCCGCAACCCCAAGTACCTCAAGGACGGCGACGTCGTGGAGATCGCGGTCGGCACCGACGACGGCAAGCTCGACCTCGGCCGCCAGCGCACGGTGGTGAAGGCATGAGCACGTTGTGGCCGCGCTACTCCGCGCCCGAGGACCTCACCGAGATCGAGTCCGTTCCGCTGTCCGACCGGGGCCTGCCCGACTCGACCTACGCGTTGCTGAAACGAGCCGCCGACCTCTGGCCGCACCGCCGCGCGATCACGATCCTGCCCGAGGCGGCGCGCTGGCGGAAACCGCGTTCGTGGACGTTCGCCGAGCTGCTCGGTGAGGTCCGTCGGTATGCGAACTTGTTGCGGGAACAGGGTTTCGGCCGTAACGACGCCATCGCGCTGATGTCGAACGACCGGGCGGTGATGATCCCCGCGATCCTCGCCGCGCAGCTCGTCGGCATCGCCATGCCGATCAACCCGGACCTGGCGCCCGAGCACGTCAACGAGCTGCTGGCCCGCGCCGGGGCCCGCGAGCCCGACCTCAGCGCGTCGCCGGAGTCGTCCAAATACGACGGTGAGCTGCCTCAGGGCACCGATCTGGCGGCCTACTTCCACACCGGCGGCACGACCGGAGCGCCGAAGCTGGCCGCCCACACGCACGCCAACGAGGTCGCCAACGCCTGGATGCTCGCGGCGAACGAGCTGCTGGACGAGGACTCGGTGCTGTTCGCGGCGCTGCCGTTGTTCCACGTGAACGCGCTCATCGTCACGCTGCTCACGCCGTTGTTCAAAGGCCAGCACGTGGTGTGGGCGGGCCCGCTCGGCTACCGCGAACCCGCGCTGTACGGGGAGTTCTGGCGCATCGTCGAGCACTTCCGGATCACCACGATGAGCGCGGTGCCGACGGTCTACGGCGTGCTCGCGCAATGCCCGGTGAACGCTGACATCAGCAGCCTGCGGTTCGCGATGGTCGGCGCCGCGCCACTTCCGCCCGCCGTGCGCAACTCCTTCGAGGCGCACACCGGCGTGCCGCTGGTCGAGGGCTACGGCCTCACCGAGGCCACCTGCGCGACCGCCCGCGGCTTCCCGGACGCGCTCAGGCCGGGTTCGGTCGGTCAGCGTCTGCCGTACCAGCAGGTGAAGGTGCAGGCGGACGGCGTGCTCGCGATCAGTGGCCCGACCGTGTTCGCGGGGTACGTGAAGAGCCCGGGCGAGCTGGTCGAGCCGGGGGAGTGGCTCGACACCGGTGATCTGGCGAGCGTCGACGACGACGGGTTCATCCGGCTTTCGGGGCGGGCCAAGGACCTGATCGTCCGGGGTGGGCACAACATCGACCCGGCGGTGATCGAGGACGCCCTGCTCGGCCATTCCGCGGTGACGGGCGCGAGCGCGGTCGGGCGTCCGGACCCGCACGCCGGTGAGGTCCCAGTCGCCTACGTGACCGTCGCAGGTGACGTCACGCCCGAAGAGCTGCGGGAGTGGGCCGAGCAACGGGTGCCGGAACGGGCGGCCGCGCCCAAGGAGGTCGTGGTGGTGCCTGCGTTGCCGCTGACCGCGATCGGCAAGCCCTACAAGGTCGAACTGAGGGTGGACGCGACTCGCCGCGAGCTGGAAGGGCTGGATGTGGAGGTGAGCGCCGAGGGCGGGGGCGTGGTGGTGCTCGTCGGGGCTGACGCGGTGGCGGACGTGAAGCCGGTGCTGGACCGGTACGCCATTGCCTGGCGGATCAAGGAGGAGGCGCGCTCATGACGATCACTTCGCTCTGGCGGCGGAACGAGGGGACACAGCCATGACCGTCGTTCTCGCCGTCCTCGTCGCCCTCATCTTCACCGCACTCGGCGTCACCAAGGTCCTCGCCCTGCCCCTGGCCCGCGAGCTCGCCACCCACTCCGGCTTCTCCGTCACCGCCTACCGCGGCATCGGCGCCCTCGAACTCGCCGCCGCCACCGGCGTCCTGCTCGGCCTCACCCAGCCGCTGTTCGGCGCCCTGGCCGGCGTGGGCCTGCTCCTCCTGCTGGCTGGAGCCCTGATCACGCATCTGCGCAACAAGGACACCCTCCGGCAGATCGCCCCGGCACTCGTGTGCGCGCTGCTCGTCATCGGGTATCTGGCCGTCCTGAAAGGAATCCTATGACCGACGTACTGATCGTGGGCGGCGGCGGTGCCGGGCTCACCGTCTCGATGCTGCTGTCCCAGCTCGGCATCGACACGCTGCTGGTGAACGCCCGCCCCGACACCAGCCCGCTGCCCAAGGCCCACTACCTCAACCAGCGCACGATGGAGATCTTCCGCGACCTCGCTGTCGCGGACGCCGTGTACGAACGCGGCACGCCACCGGACCAGATGTCGCACACCGGCTGGTACGCCGGGTTGTGCGGCGACGGCCCGGACTTCGGCCGTGCTTTCGGCAAGATCGAGTGCTGGGGTGCGGGAGGGCAGAACCCCGCGTGGGCGGCGGCCAGCGCGTGCCTGCCGGCGAACCTGCCGCAGCTGCGCCTCGAACCGTTGCTCAAGCAGCGGGCCGAGGAACTGGCGCCCGGCCGGATCCGGTTCAACCACGATGTGAGCGCTATCAGTCAGGACGAGGACGGCGTCACGGCCACGATTCTCGACCGGGGCACCAATGAGGAGTACGAGGTCCGCTGCCGCTACCTGCTCGGCTGCGACGGCGGCCGCACCGTCGGCCCGGCGATCGGTGTCACGATGGACGGCCTGCGCGACGTGGCCCGTGTGGTGACCGTGCACCTGAGCGCCGACCTCTCGAAGTGGGCCCGTGATCCCGAGGTGCTCATCCGCTGGCTTTCGTTGCCGCACATGGGTCTCGGCGGTGCGCTCGCGCCGATGGGGCCGCAGAGGTGGGGGCCGGACTCCGAGGAGTGGATCTTCCACCTGAACTACCGCGCCGACGACGACCGCGCGTTCGACAACGCCGCGGTGGAAGCGGACATGCGGACGGCGCTGGGCATCGACGACTACGAGATCCACATGATCACCCGGTGGTCGCTGGAAGGCGTGGTGGCCGACAGGTTCCGCGACCGCAGGGTGTTCCTGCTCGGCGACGCCGCCCACCGGCACCCGCCGACCGGCGGTCTCGGCCTGAACTCGGCCGTGCAGGACGCGCACAACCTCGCGTGGAAGCTCGCGGCAGTCCTCAACGGACATTCCGGCGAGGCGCTGCTCGACACCTACGAGTCCGAACGCAAGCCCACCACCGCGCGCAACGTGCAACGTGCCATCGACAACGCGATCAACCACCTCGTGACGACGCAGGCACTGGGCGTCAGCCCGGAGCAGACGGCCGAGGAGAACTGGGAAGCGTTGCGGCGGGTCTGGGGTGACCACGCAGAGGTCGCGCGACGGGCGATCGCCGGTCAGTCCATGGAGTTCGACGAGCTCAACATCGAGTACGGCTACACCTACGAGTCCGGCGCGATCATCCCCGACGGCACCGAGGTCCCGCACAACCCCGACCCGATCCGGCTCTACCAGCCGGGCACACGACCGGGACACCCGTTGCCCCACGCGTGGGTGGAGGACGGCGAGCGGGTCCCGGTCATGGACCTGGTGCGCCCCGGCCGGTTCCTGCTCATCGCCGGCGAGCAGGGGCACGAGTGGCTCACAGCCGCGGCGAAGGCGGCTGCGAACCTCAACGTGCCGGTCGACGCCGTCCGGATCGGCCACGTCGACGGGGACTACCTCGACCCGCGTTCGACGTGGACCCAGCACCGCGGGATCACCGATCGGGGCGCGATCCTGGTGCGCCCCGATCGGTTCGTGGCCTGGCGATCAACAGGGGAGACCGCAGACCCCGGCGCCGAACTCGTCGGCGTGCTTTCCCGCGTGCTGGGCCGTTAGGCGCTCTCGGCGGCGGCCGCTCGCCCGGCCGCCCGCCCGGAGAACAGGCAGCCGCCGAGGAACGTGCCCTCCAGCGCGCGGTACCCGTGCACACCGCCACCGCCGAACCCGGACACCTCGCCCGCCGCGTACAGACCGGGGATCGGCTGGCCGTTCGACCCGAGCACCCGCCCGGACAGGTCGGTCTGCAGGCCTCCCAACGTCTTGCGGGTCAGGATGTTCATCCGGATCGCGATCAGCGGCCCGGAACCGGAGTCGAGGATCTTGTGCAACGGGGCCGTGCGGGCGAGGCTGTCCCCGCTGTACGCCAGGGAGTTCCGGATCCCCATCACCTGCACGTCCTTGGAGAACGGGTTGTCCACCTGCTGGTCGCGGACGACGATCTGGCGGCGCAGCTCGTCCAGGTTGATCAGGTTCTGCCCGGTGAGAGCGTTCATCCCGGCGACCAGGTCCGGCAGGTTGTTCTTGATGACGAAGTCGACGCCCTTGTCCATGAACGCCTTCACCGGCGGCGGCGTGCTGGTGAGCAGTCGCATCGCCAGGTAGGCGACGAGGTTCTTCGCGGTGATCTCCGGGTTCTGCTCGGACCCGGAGAGCACGAACTCCTTGTCGATGATCTTCTTGTTCAGCACGAACCACGAGTAGTCGTAGCCGGACCTGCCGATCAGCTCCAGCGTGCCGAGCGTGTCCAGCGACGGGATGCCGGGGTTGGCGAACCGGCGGCCGCGCGCGTCGAACCACATCGACGACGGCGCGGCCAGCACGCGGATGCCGTGGTCCGGCCAGATCGGCGTGTGGTTGATCATGCCCTCGGTGTAGTGCCACATCCGGTCGCGGTTGACGATCCGCCCACCGGCGAGCTCTGTGATCGCCAACATCCGGCCGTCGACGTGCGCGGGTACGCCGGTGACGAGTCGCTGCGGCGCCGGGCCGAGTCGCGCGGGCCAGTTGCGACGGACCAGTTCCTTGTTGGCGCCGATACCGCCCGAGGTCACGACGACCATCGGCGCGTGCAGCTCGAAGTCGCCGACCTTGGTCCGCGAGCTGGCCGTGCCGCGCTTGGCGGTGCTGGGTTCCAGGACGCTGCCGCGCACACCGGTCACCGCGCCGTTGGTCACGATGAGACCGTCGACCTGGTGCCGGAACTTGAAGGTGACCTTGCCGTCGCGGACGCCGTCGCGGACCTTCTTCTCGAACGGTTCCATCACGCCCGGACCGGTGCCCAGCGTCATGTGGAAGCGCGGCACCGAGTTGCCCGGCCCGTCGGCGAGCTGACCGCCGCGCTCGGCCCAGCCGACGATCGGCACCCACCGCACGCCCAGACCGTAGAGCCACTCGCGCTTCTCGCCGGCGGCGAAGTTCAGGTACGCCTCCGCCCACTTCGCGGCCCAGAAGTCCTCACCCATGGGATCGCTCACACCGCGGTCGAACCCGGCCGTGTTGAACCAGTCCGCGCGAGCCAGCTCGAGCGAGTCCTTGATGCCCGCGGTCCGCTGCTCCTGGGAGTTGACGAAGAACAGGCCGCCCAGCGACCAGAAGGCCTGACCGCCGAGGCTCGCCTCGGGTTCCTGGTCCAGCAGCAGGACCTTCCGGCCGGCCGCCGCGAGCTCGGACGTCGCCACGAGACCCGCGAGGCCGTGCCCGATCACGATCACGTCCGCGTCGACCCGCGGCGCCGCTCCGGCGTAGGCCTGGCCGAGCGTGGCGCCCGCCGCGATCGCGCCACCCGCGGCGATCAGGTTGCGGCGGCTGATGTTGCGGTCTGACATCCCCAGGCCTTCCTCGTTGAAGGTGGTCCCAACGCGAATTACTCTCGCGTAAAGGAACTAACCAGGAACCGCTGAGCGGGGGATAGGGCCTCGCCACCAAGCGGCGACGGCTGCGTTGTGGCCGTCCCACAACCGAGCTTCCGGAGGCGATGTGCCCGGGATGTCCACATTGGTGCGGCAGATGCTCGAAGCCGTCGCCGCCGACGACAAGGTCGTCGAACGGGTAGTCGAAGCCGCCCGCGACAACTCACCCGAGGTCGCCCGGCTGCCCGCGGCGGAGAACCGGCGCCACATCGCGTTCCTGCTGGCCGAGGGGATCTCCCACCTGGAACGCGGCGGGTCGCCGGACGACGGCGACTTCTCCGCCGCCCTGGCGCTGGGTGCTGATCGTGCGGCGCAGGGCGTGTCGATGGCGGGACTGCTGCGCGGTGTGCACGCGGGCCGCACCGAGCTGATCCGGGCGAGTGTCGAACTGGCACGGTCGCTCGGCGTCGACGACGGCACGATCCTGGACTTCATGATCGACGTCGACCGCTACGTCGGCGCGGTCGAGCGCCACATCATCAGCGGCTATCACACGGCCGAACTCCAACTGTCCCGCACAGCCAGGGACATGAACGCCCTGCTGCTGCGGAGGTTGCTGGTGTCCGGCGACGTTCCGGACGCCTCGGAGCTGACCCGGGCCGGTCTGCGCGCCGACGGGCGTTACCACTGCGTCGTGTCGGCCGTGACGGATCCGAGCCACGCGCGGACGCTGGAACAGCGGCTCCAGCCGTTCGGCGGTGTGTACGGGCTGGTCGAGGGACGGCTGGCCGGGCTCACGCACGCGGCGCCGACCTGGTCGGACGATCTGCTGGTCGTGTCGCCCGCGACAGCGCTGAAGTCGTTGCGCACCACGTACTCGATGTGCACGCAGGCGCTGGCGGCAGCGCGGGGCGCGACAGGAGTGCGGCCGTTGACCGATCTCGCTGGTGAGACCGCTCTCGCGGCGTTCCCGGCGCTCGCCGGCACGCTGGCCGACTCACTGCTCGGGCAGCTCGACCCGAAGAGCACGTTCCACCACGAGATGGTGGCGACGGCGTTGTGCTACCTGGACAACGGCGGTCGGCTCAGCGCCACGGCCTCGGCGTTGCACATCCACGCCAACACCGTGCGGTACCGGCTGGACCGACTCGTCGAGCTGACGGACGTCGACCTCGGCGACACCCCGGATGCGCGACGTTCACACGTGCTGACGACCTTGCACACCTGGTGGG